>JAVVFV010000026.1:0-13872 GCA_039889305.1 Candidatus Zestomicrobium tamdykulense
AGCCTGAAGTACTAGCTGAGGGTTTCTCATCGAGAGACGTGATAGAAGAAGTCTTGAAGACCGTGGAGGTGCCGAGACCATAAGAGAAGTGAAGACCACAATCACCTACGTTAGCTATAGCGAGTTATACTTACTAGTACTTACTTTGGTACTCCTTTCCTCAGCGCTAGCAATCCTACAACTACACTACTACTTACTAGTTAGTACTGCAGGCTTCCTGATAGCTGGCTATGTTGCGGGAGTACTGCACTCACTCAGAAAACTGAGTAAGGTCTTAGCTGAGTATCCAACAGACTTAAGAATTCTTGAAGATGAGACACCTGTCCTAAGCCTAGCTATCAGAACACCATACCTCAAACTACTCAAGATAACTAAGGTTGACCTAGCATGTGATGTTGGTATGCGGATTAATAATTACGTGGTGAGGTATAGGGATCAAGTACTAGAAACTGAAATAAGTTTGAGTGCTAGAGTAGGAACACACAGAATAAACACACTCATCCTCTACTTTACAGTTCTAGGAGGGCTTGCTGAGGGTTTAATGACTCTTGAGATCTTTACTGAGGTGTGTGTGCTACCTAAATTTAGTATCGGACCCATACCATACTCGGTGCCGGGCTTCAGACACTTAGGCACAGGTCCTTCCAAGACTAGAGGACCTGGTACAAACATATTTGAGGTTAGAGAGTATATGCCGGGAGATGAGTTTAAGAAGATAGACTGGAAAGCTACTGCAAGACTCTCGAGACTAGCCGTGAAGGAATTCGAGAAGGAAATGCACAGAGACGTCATAATATCGCTCATACTCAGTGATAAGTTCTTCTATCCGGAAAGTAGAGCACTTGAGAATTTGTTTCAGGAAGTCTGTAAGCTTGCTTCAGGACTCCTCTCTAACGGTCTTCACGTTAGGTTACTTGTAGTGAGTGAGAGGAGTTTCTTACTTAGTAACAAGGTAACATCAATTAGCAAGATAGGTGAGTTACTAGAGGTTCTCTCCAGAATCGAGTGGCCTGAAAGACCCTTAATGACTTACTCAGCACTAAGAGTTGCTTCATGGCTACTACTCCCAGTAGTAGTGAATACTTGCTCAGCCCCCTGCGTAGTAGTCAACATAGTATGTCTTGAAGACTTGAGTGATGCTGAAGCAGCTCTTCGAGTTTTTAAGAGGCTTAAGGCACTCGCGCACGAAGCAATCTTCATAACAATCACGCCAGCACTAATAGATTTAAGAACCAAGGAAATAACCTTAGGAGACTTAAGTAACATGTATCAGGAAGTAGAGAATTTAATTAAGCTTTCTAAGAAGATACCTAACAGCATCGTATCACCCGACATAAGTGCTGCAGCACTCGGTAAGGTACTGAAACTACGTGCGACTGCTTAGATCAGTGGTTGTTCTCTGTTAAGTAGGAAATTATTTATTCTTAATCAATCTCTATTTAGGAGGAGGTAGTGATGGGTAAGGAAGCTGTTGAAGTTGCTGGGCTAGTTAAGAAGTACTTTACTAAGAAGAGAAAAGGATTACTGAAGAGTGAGAAGCTAGTTATTGAAGCTCTGAAAGGAATTAGCTTCACAGTTAATTACGGTGAGGTCGTAGGGTTTTTAGGACCTAACGGTGCTGGTAAGACCACCACGATCAAGATACTCTCAACGCTGCTCTTACCAGACTCAGGAAAAGTCAGGATAGGAGGGTTTGATGTAGTTAAGGAAGCTAATAAGGTCAGGAAATTAATAGGGGTTATGCTGAGTGTTGAGAAAGGCTTCTACGGTAAACTAACAGGTAGGGAGAACCTAATTTATTTCGGTTCTCTCTACGGGTTGAGTGGGTCTGAACTTAGAAGGAGGGTTGACGAGATGATTGAGATAGTAGGACTGAAGGAATTAGAAGCTGAAGACAAGCTCTACGAGGAGTACTCCACAGGAATGAAAGCAAGGCTCTCACTAGCTAGAGCACTCTTGAAAGACCCGCCAATACTCCTGCTTGATGAACCAACATTAGGACTCGACCCAATGAGTGCTAGGAAAGTAAGAGACCTGGTTAAGTCTTTAGCCTTCAGAGAAGGAAAAGCAGTAATATACACTACACATAACATGTTTGAGGCTGAGCTAGTCTGTGACAGAATCTTATTAATAAATAAGGGACTCATAGTAGCTTCAGGCACCCCAGAAGAACTAAAGAAGAAAGTAAGTGATATAAAGACAGTAGTACTACAGGTTAGAAAGAGTGCGGGAGACCTGAACACGTTCTTAAGTAAGCTAACCAACATAGCGGTAGGTAACATTGCAACGGAAGAACTTGACGTAAACTACATAGAAATTAAGTTTAACGTGAGGGCTGCGGAAGATTTGCTTGATACGATAGTAAAGCTACTAACTACTGAAGGGTTATCAATGAGCTCCTTTAAAGTAGTTGAACCAACTCTTGAAGAAGTCTTCATATATTTTGCTGAGGGTAGGGCTTCATGAACATATTCTCATTAATTAAGTCAGAGATGTTGCTGGTTTATGGGGAATTGATGAGGAGAAAACAAGTTTTATTTACTTACGTAGCTTACCCCTACGTAATGACCTTCTTCATAATATTTGTTGGTTCGTCGGTAGGGTCTTTAGAGAACTTCGAAGCTAGGGTAGGCTCGAATCCCTTTCTTTTCTTTATAGCAGCATCATTTAATTTCTTAGCTATACTAGGTATTATGGATTATGTTTTGTGGAGTCCCATATATGATGATAACATAGGGACACTACCCTACATTCTCTCAAGCAATACTCCGTGGTTCTTGAGATTCCTCACAATACCTATTCCGCGTTTAGTCTTAACAATTATATTAGGTTTCACTAGCTTAGTTCCTTTCTTCACGTACTTTGAGGGTTTTGAGGGATTCCTTACTTCACTCCTCATAATGGGTCTAGCTGGTCTGGCAGGCTTACTTCTATCGACGTTCGCCATCCTCATCGCTTGCGGTACATCAATGATTATGGGAGAATCCTGGAGACTACTAAATATAGTTAGGCCCCTTATGATGATCTTGCTAGGTATATTCTACCCTAGAGTCTTCATGCCTTTCACGGTACGCTTAATATCTTATCTTCTGCCTTCATCGCATGTAATTGACTTAATGATTTATGCTTTAGTGGGTGGAGGAACTCCTGAGGTACTGATGATTCTTACGTTACTTGGTACAGGTACTGCTTTAGCGATAATTTACGGACCTATCTCTTATAGTAGTGTTAAGTCTCTAGAGATGAAGAAGTTGAGAGAGGGGGTTAAAACATGAGTTTTTCTAGTAGGGTACGCTTATTCATGAATTCAGTAAGGATAGTCTTCGTGAGTTACGTTAAGGCTGAACTCCTAAGAAGTAAGGGATTCCTCCTAGGCTTAATCTCTATGGCGATCTGGTTGGCAGTCTTCATGCTCCCTATGACTCTCTTCAGAGACCCAGAAACACCGGCAAGCCTGATTTCGACCTACATGTTTGTCGGTATAGCTATCTTCCAAGCATACTCCGTGAGTACCTGGGATTGGGGTTGGGAACTCAGATACTCCCTCTTCGGAGGTGTTTTAGAGAACGTTATAGTTAGTGGTTCAAGCATATTAGTCATGTATGTGGGTATAATACCAATATCTATTAGTTGGTTAGCGCTCTCATTAAGCATAACCTATGTAATGCTCTCAGCAATCATCGCACCACCAATCCTTCAAGTAACAAACCCAGCACTATTTTTGCTGGGTCTAGTGTCTTTGATGATTGTTCTCTTTGCTTACGCGATGATCCTGGGCTCAACACTCATAGCTTCAGGAACTTCCGGCGCTATTGTGGAGTTTGTATCGTGGATACTCCCAATAGCTACGGGAGGCATAACCCCCTTAGCTAACTTACCACACATAATGAAATTGATAGCTTTATTGACACCATTCAGCTATCCAGCAGAACTCCTCAGACACTCACTAGGTCTCGCAACCCTAATAATGCCTGAAGAAATAATGATTATAATCTCTATACTATACCCAGTAGTATTCCTGGCTTTCAGCTACTTCTACTTCAAGAAGCAACTACGTAAACTACTTAAAGAAGGAATTAAGACAGTCTCACTTTGGTGAAAACCTTCAGAAAACAGTAATAAAAATACCTACTGAAGTCATTAAGACACCTAAGAAGTGCTTCACCGAGGGTTTCTCACCAGCTATGGACCTTGTAGTTACTGTCGTTAGGGTAGGAGTAAGCGCTGTAGCTACTACAGTAGCTGAAACACCTATCGAACTTATAGAATAGATGAAGAAATACATACCTAAACTCCAGTCAAGAATAGCTACAGCTGAAACCACAGCAAGTAGCTGTTTAAGACTGCCTTTAGTAGGTAAGCCCTCAACAACTAATCCCAAAGGAAGAAAAACAACGAATATTGTAATCAGTCTTAGCAGAGTTAAGACTATCTCGTTAACAAACCTTAGTGCTACCTTAATTAAGGCTGTTGAAACACCCCAACTAATTGAAGCTAGTACCGCGTAGGCAACACCCACACGATCTACTCTCAAATAAGTTGAGTCACTGCCCGCAACCAGAACCACCCCACTAAACGCTAACACAGCTCCCAAAACAAGAGAAATCTTCATAAACTCGTTCAGGAATATGACAGCGATTGCTTGAGCAACGAATATGTATGTGTAGCTTAACACCACAGCGATAAACCCACCTAAAATCTTGATGGACTTGACAAAGCAAATATCACCTACTCCAGGTCCTATGAGTGCTGAAGAAATAATCAAGAATAAGATACCTGATCCTAGAACCTCTAAATTAATACTCTGGTGAAGTAAAACCGAAAATACTGTCAACGAAGCAATCAATGCTTTGAGTCCTGTGAATGTGATGGGCTTCACCACACCTCTATACTTACTTATTAAGGCTGGACTAAGACTCCACAAGACTGAAGCAACTATTATGGCGGCATAACCTAGCAATGGAATCCCTACACCACTTCTCAAGAATTTTCCTATGATGTAAAACATAAAAAGTTTTAAAGAAAAACTTAGATATGTTGAGGTGCTTGGGTAAATGAATACAGGACTGCATTCAGGAATCTTAATGCCGACAAACATTATCATAGAAGCTATATACGCGTTGATACTCTTCATCTATGTCTTAGGAGTAGTTTACGGCACTAAATATATATACGATTTAATGACTAGGAAGGGGTTCCCACATAACGTAGCCGTATACTTTAACAGGAAGCTAATACACGTGTTTGCAGGAGGAGTAGTAGCTTTGATAGTGCCTTCTGCTTTCACGTCACCTACCATACCCTTTGCCCTAGCATTAGTTCTAGCACTCATAACCTGGATACCCCACAAGAGAAAGAAACTCTTGACATGGTTTCAGGTACCAGATAACGCATACGAGGTCAACTTCTGCATAGCTTGGGGAACAATACTGCTTGCTTCATGGCTTATTTTCAACACGCCCATATATGGCTTGATACCAGTTCTTTTCATGTCTTTCGGGGACGCGGTTACGGGTGTAGTCAGGAACATAATATACAGGAAGAGAACGAAGTCGTGGTGGGGTAATTTCGCGATGTTCTTGGTATGCGTGCCTATAGCATACTACTTCATAGGTTTTTGGGGTATTCCCGTAGCAGCAGTATCCTCATACATAGAACACTATGAATTTAACCCGATAGACGATAACGTTCTGATCAGTTCTGTATCTTTCTCATCACTCCTCCTACTCTCATACGCAGGACTAATAAACATCTAACTGGGATAAGCTCTTTAAAGAAAACTACTCTTGTCATTTTTGATCTTCATGCTAGCTTCTTTATTGATGTGTTGTACGTGAGCTACTCCGGAGAGGGTTGAGGTAATGAGTTTACATTAGAGCTAAACCAAGCAAAGACTTCTGCTTAGGTAAGCATGCGTAGGACCGGGACACTTTAGCACTTAATGTTTAGAATTCTGCTTAGCTCATCAAGTATCGGCAGGGCCTTACTAGCTTCAACATCCTTTTTTTCAATCCCTTCTTTGAAGCTACCTCTATACTTCTTCCTTAACAAACATACCGCGGCTCTAGTTTTCCAGAAATCTTTAAGAGTTGCTGGACCTACGAAGTCTTTCAAGACTAAAACACATCTCATCACTTCATCTAAAACATCTAGGTTACTCAAGTCCTTAGTGAGTAGGTATAATTGATTAGAGACTCTAGTATCTAACACACTTATTAAATCAGGTAGCTCCACACCGAATTCCTTAATTACTGTGAGAATATCTCTTAAGTTAGATGAGTTTAGAGATTGTCTACTAAGTAACTCACGTAATTCGTAAGTTACGTAAAGCTTCACAAACTCCTTAAAGTAGTCAAGGAAAGGAGTCTTAGATAATATAGCACTCCTAACTATTGAGTAGTTAGTACTAAATATTTCTTTAACTCTCTCATGAACCCTATCAAGCAGGTTGCTGAAGTAATCGTTTACGATCGCGAGCTGAAGATCCCTACGTAAATCACTGAAACTCCTGAACCTGTTGAAGTGTTCTTTCAAGAATTTCTCGAGCTCGCTAAACTCACCAGCATCAATATATCTTCTTAGGACATCACGTAACGTTCTTAAATCGAGCTTCTCAGCAGGTGCTGAAGCCCCAGCCAAGATGTGTTTGTTTATCGAGTATGAGTAATAAACGCACTCAAAACTCTCTAGGGTTGCTAAGTATGTGACCCGAGCTTTACCTAAAGAAGACCTAAAACTTCCTGAAACATAAGACTCACTACCTAAATCTTCAATCACGTAGCTGAAGATTCTCCTAGTATCTCCTGAATGATTAGGGCTTAAGCTCAGCATGGAATACATCACGCATACGTCATGGAAATCCGTGATTGAGCTCCTCACATATAAATCATATATGTT
Source organism: Candidatus Zestomicrobium tamdykulense (assembly GCA_039889305.1). Lineage (GTDB taxonomy): Archaea > Thermoproteota > Thermoprotei_A > Sulfolobales > NBVN01 > Zestomicrobium > Zestomicrobium tamdykulense. The sequence continues at coordinate 6,898 of JAVVFV010000026.1, forward strand.
CGCACCATTTCTTAAATCTGGCACGTTACTTTTAGCGTTTTTAAGGAATCTTAGGAAATCGGTTTCCAAATCCACATTGCTTAGTTTTCTGGTGAGCTGGATAGCTCTAGCAGCATGCTTCATGACCTGAATAGACTCGATGTTTGATATGTCGTCGAAGAACCAGCCATCACTAGAGAACATGAGATATGCGTGCCTCATCATTTCCATGAGCTCTAATGCTTTAGACCTCACCTCCTTCGTTAGGGGCGCCTTAGTAAACCTGCCCAGATACTCGTTAATCACTTCCTCAGACTTACCAACAACCGACACGTAATTGAGTAAGGCCGTCATAGGATTAGTGAAAATCTCGCTAGCTTCATCAATAAAGACTTTCTTAACCTCACTAATCAGCCAATCCATAGCATCTCTGAGAGGTTTCCTCCACTCCTGATTCCAAGCTCTGTTAATATCTATCCTACACCCGCAGTTACTCCTCCACCTCTCAACTCCGTGAGCACAACTCCAGGAAGTCTTCTCAGCTATCTTAACTTCCCACTTAGGTGGGTTAAGTTCTAGGAACTTACCGAAGTTAGTGATTTTAGCAAGACCCATCTCATCAATAGTTCTTAAAGCGTAAGCAAGAGCTAAGTGGCCGTATTTTTTGTGATGTCCGTACGTCTCTCCGTCAGTAGCTACAGTCACTAATTCAGTCTCGTCAGTACTGCTGAAAGCTTTAAGAATATTTTTGGCGAACACGTCACCATTACTCAGTAAATCACCAAACGCAACACTGTGTGAGAGTCTTGCATCATAGAAGAACAAGACAATACTCCTGCCTGAAGAAGTCTTGTAGATGTAAGGTCGCCTAGTATCTATCCTACCACCGCTCACATCCACCCACACACCTTCAGGACCCCTCACCGCACGCGCTTGATGCGGTGCTAACACAGTGAATTTAATACCTAATTCAGCTAGTACGTCAAGAGACTCATCATCAACAGCTGTTTCAGGAAGCCACATACCCTCAGGTAATCTACCAAAAGCTTCCTTAAACACCTCAATACCCCAGTAGGTTACTACATACTTATCTTCCCTGTTCGCGAGAGGCATTATCAAGTGATTATAGACTTGAGCTATTGCGGACCCATGACCTGAGAATCTGCTTCTACTAACGCGGTCAGCCTCTATAATGGCCTCATAAACGTCGTGAGCTTTCTCCTCAAGCCACCTAAGCAGTGTCGGGCCTACGTTGAAGCTAATCCACGAGTAATTATTGATTACGTCAACTACGTAACTCTCCCGATCTACTATGGGAATTGAGGCATTAGGTCTGTAACACTCCTCAGTAATTCTTTCATTCCAGTCGTGATATGGGTAAGCACTTTCTTCATTAGGTACTTCAAACAACCACGGGTCTTCTCTTGAGGGTTGGTAGAAATGCGCGTGAATCACTACATACTTACTCAAACCCACACACCTCAACCACGATATTTAAGAAAAAGAACTGCTAAGGGAGGAAGCGTCAAAACTGCTGAGTATGGCTTCCCATGATATGGAAAGTTCTCGGATCTCACACCAGACGCATTACTGACTCCTGAACCTCCATAAACCACTAAATCACTATTCAGTATCTCTTCCCAAAAACCTTCTTTAGGCACACCCACCCTGTACCCACGCCTTACTACTGGAGTAAAGTTAAGAACTACTAAAATCACATCGCCCTTAGAGTCCTTCCTAAGAAAAGATATGATGCTCTGATCTCTATCCTTGAAATCAACCCACTCAAAACCTTCAGGCCTGAAATCAAGCTCGTGCAGGGCTGGCTCTCTCCTGTACGTAATGTTGAGATCCCTTACCCAAGCTTGCATACCTGTGTGTTCAGGATACTTAAGAATATGCCAATCGACACTTCTTTCATGATTCCATTCATCCCATTGAGCAATCTCGTTACCCATGAAAAGTAGCTTTTTGCCCGGGTGAGCATACATGTAACCGTAAAGGAGTCTCAGATTCGCGAACTTCTGCCAGTCATCACCCGGCATCTTATTTATTAGAGACTTCTTACCGTGAACTACCTCATCATGAGATAAAGAGTTAATGAAATTCTCGTAAAACACGTACCAAACATTGAATGTCAGTATATCGTGGTGGTACTTACGGTATATAGGGTCTTTAGACATATAGTATAGTGTGTCGTGCATCCACCCCATATTCCACTTCATATCGAATCCTAACCCACCATCACTAACAGGTCTTGATACCTTAGGCCAAGCACTAGATTCCTCAGCTATCGTTAAGACTCCGGGGTAGTATTTGTGGATAGCTTCATTAAACTCCTTAATAAACTCTATAGCTTCCAGATTCTCCCTACCACCATACATGTTAGGTATCCACTCACCAGGTTTTCTGGAATAATCTAGGTAAAGCATTGAAGCGACTGCATCAACTCTTAACCCATCAACATGGTACTTCTCAATCCAGAAGACTGCGTTACTTATTAAGAAAGACCTAACCTCACCCTTACTGTAATCAAATACGTAACTACCCCAATCTGGGTGAATTCTTTTTCTCCAGTCCTCGTACTCGTAGAGGTGTGTGCCGTCAAAGAAAGCCAAACCATGCTCATCCGTAGCGAAGTGTGAAGGTACCCAATCAATTATCACGCTAATACCGCACTTATGGAGTTTCTCGATTAAGTACATAAGGTCTTGAGGTTTTCCGTACCTGCTGGTAGGAGCGTAATAACCTACTACCTGGTAACCCCAAGAACCGTAGAACGGGTGCTCCATCACGGGCAGAAACTCAACATGTGTGAAACCCATATAAAGTACGTAATCACATAACTTATCAGCTAGCTCACGGTAAGTTAAGAACCTATTGCCTTCCTCATGAACCCTCATCCACGAACCTAAGTGAACCTCATATATAGTTATTGGCGCATCATAAGAATTCTTTGATGTTCTATCACGTAACCACTCACTATCTCTCCACTCATAACTTAAGTCCCACACAATAGATGCGGTCTTTGGAGGTGTTTCCCACAAGAACGCGTATGGGTCACCCTTAAAAACCTTATAGTTCCCGAACCTGGAAACCACGTAATACTTATACCTATCACCAACCCTAACCCCCTCCACAAAACCCTCCCAAATACCGGAGCCGTCTCTTCGTTGAATCAACACATGGCTTCCAGGCTTCCAATCATTAAAGTCACCGACTACATGCACTTCAGCAGCGTTAGGAGCCCATACAGCGAAGTAAGCGCCTAAAACCCCATCAACAACTAGGGGGTGAGCACCTAACTTCTCATAAATCTTTAAATGCTTACCTTCCCTAAACAGGTATACGTCGTAGTCAGTAATTAAACTATACTCGATCACACCCTTACCCATAGGACCTTCTCTCTAACTTAGCTCAAGTCTTGAATAGTATTGTAACTAGGAAACCGTTACTCAATCAAGCTAATCAGTTCCTCGAGTACCTTAACAACCCCACTTAAATCTTCAGTGACTAGCTTCTTAGCTAGTTCCTCATCTCCTAAAACGTTCTTAACCCACTCAGAAACATATCCTCTCTTTAAATGTTCCCTTAATACTTCCTCAGGTGCGAGACCGTGCTTCATAACCACGTATAAATGCTTCAAGCTCTTGATCCTGAGTGGTACTGGGACTCCAGTACCGGGGTCTGTCACTACGTAAGCTTTATCATCACTAACCTCAGTCAAGATACTCTTAAGGGACTCCTTAATTCTCCTACCCTTATCAGTTAAGGCGTAAGTGCCTTTAGAAACTTCAATCACTAATCCCTCCTCAAGCAACTCTCTCAAATACCTCCTCAAAGTGTACTTGCTAAGACCTACCAACTCACTCAACTCATCGTACCTGACTTCTCCCTCGATCTTAGCAAGAACGTTAAGTAATGATGTCCTCACCAACTCACATCCCTAAATATATTATTCGGAGGTAGTTAAAATGATTAGCTTCTTATAGTCTTGTTTTTGTGGGTTTGTACTAGTCAATGTTATTCATGAATCAAGAATCTAACTCGAAAATTTTTCTTCTAGGTACCTCACGAAATATTCTGGGTTGTAAGTCTCGCTGAAGGACTTAAGTAGTAGTTTCTTGGGTGGGTATACGGAGCCCCACTTATGTATCTTTTCTCTCAAGTAGTCTTTGATTCTCTGGAAGTCCTTATTGATTACGTAGGTGTAAAGCCCCTTCAAATCTCTGTCCATATGGTGAGCTATTTGAGAAGAAAGTAACGTTCCTAACGTATAGGTCGGGAAGTAACCTATAGCACCCATACTCCAGTGTATGTCTTGAAGAACTCCTTCGGAATAGTTCTTAGGTTTAATGCCCAGAAGGTTTTCTATTTCATGATTCCATAATTCAGGTAATTCAGCGACCTTTACTTCACCGGTAATCATTAACTTCTCTAGCTTGAATCTAAGGATTATGTGGAGATTATAAGTCACTTCATCAGCGTCTACACGAATGAGCGAAGGCTTCACAGTATTGAAGTACACGTATATGTCTTCAGGATCTCTGTTTCTAGCAGGACCTACTAACCTAATTAGGTCTATGAACGCATTAACGAATGCTCTAGACCTACCTATTACATTCTCCCAGAACCTACTCTGGGACTCGTGAATACCTAGTGAGACACCACTACCTACTGGAGTATACCTGAGTCCTTCATCAATCTGTAACTCGTAAAGCGCGTGCCCAAACTCGTGGATCACACTGAATAACGTCCTCTTAAAGTCGTAGCCCTCATACCTAGTAGTTATCCTAACATCCCTCACACCAATATTCATGGTGAACGGGTGAGCTGACACATCAAGTCTTGCTCTCTTACCAAGTGGGAAGCCAAAAGCCTCAAGTATTGCTAGATTAAACTTCTCTGCTTCTTCTCTCAAGTACTTTTCTTTTTCTAAGGGGTGGTCTACTGAGTACCTGCCCTCACTCAGCACTTTATCTAACACTTTCCTTATTCTAGGCTCTAAGTAAGTGAACATAGTATCTACGTCCCTAGTAGTCATCCCCTCCTCATAGAGATCTAGCAAAGCATCGTAGGGATGCTCCTTAAAACCCAGGTAATTTGCTTTCTCCCTAGTTAAATCAACTATCTTCTCTAAGTAATGCCTGAACACCTCGAAATCATTCTTTTCCCTAGCTACTTTCCAAGCAACCCTAGCTTCCTGAGTTACTTTAGCTAGCTCCTCAACGAGTCTGGGAGGTAAAGCCTTAGCGATCCTGACCTCCCTCTCAAGAATCCTCACAACACCTTCCTCATAATCGTTTAATGACTCCTGCTTTGAAGCTTTCTCAAGAACTTCAAGAAACTCTTTTCGGAGCAGTAACTCCTGAACCATGAGACTTAGCTCTGCATGAGCAATACTCCTCTCCTCAACACCCTCAGCAGGCATGTAGGTCTCTAAATCCCAGCCCATAAGAGACATCGCGTGCGATAAAGCCCAGACCCTTCTATAAAGTTTTAAAAGATCTTTAACCACTTCATTCTCGAAATACATTAAACCACCTATTAAAGATAACGTAAAACCATATAAACACGTGTCCACTATCGTGTCTTGAGCTAACCAGGAGAAAGTCTACTTTTCTGGGGACGAGAAATAGCTTAAAAATTGTTCCTAGCTCTCATTATTGGTGTCATGGCTGCTGGGCTTCGGGTACGCACTAATCACTGCCGCACTCTGGTCTCTTAATCCGGCCTTCATAAGTAGATACAGAGGCTCACTACAACCTATTCTCTTCACTGGGCTCAGAGCTTTGCTGGCTCTACTTCCTGCACTCTTACTCTGTGTTTTCGTAGGCTTTAACGCTGAGATATCGCCACTTACTATTCTCTTATTCACGGCTTCCGCCTTAATAGGGCCTGGTATAGGTGACGCCGCCTACACTAAAGCTATTCAGATCATAGGTGGTGGGAGAGCAGTAGTTGTTGCTTACACTTACATATTCGTAGCACAGGCCTTATCTATTCTTGTAGGAGAAGTCTTGAAGCTTGGCGTCGTGGTTGGAGCGTTCTTAGCATTCCTAGGACTCATAATCTCAGCACCTAAGAATTCAGGAGGTTCAGAAATTTCGTTGAGGGGTTTCGGCTATGCAGCGGCAGCCTCACTATGTTGGGGGGTAGGGACAGTGTTAAGCACCGTATCACTCCATTACGCTGACCCTATTTCACTCGTAGTGATTAGACTAGGAATCATAGTAGTGTTTTTCATACCTGCAGGACTGCTAAGCATACGTATTAGGATAGATTACAACATACGCAACGATCTGAGAAAATTAGTTGTGTGCTCAGGATTAACAGGAATTGTCGGGTGGTTTGGTGGTATGTATTTCTTTCTCTTATCGTTAGCTACTATAGGTACTGCATCAACAGTTCTTGCAACTGCGTTAACCCCGATACTATCAATGATCACTACCAGGAACGTTGCTAGGGAGATCCACAGCAGTACACTAGTCCTGGGTGCTGCACTAATGTCTCTCGGCATAGGAGTTGCTGCTTTCCTTAGTTAATCATTAATTCTTTAATTTTCACAGAAGTGAGTATCTCAAGCTAGTTTTTTATGACGGGTTTTAACCAGCTACCATTCATTATCCATGAAAGTGCTAGCAACCCGGTTATTATGTTGCTTATCGACATACCGATCCAGAGCCCTCTCACACTCATCCCAAAAGGTCCTGGACCGAACAAATAAGCTAATACGTTCCTCAAAACCCATAACCTGAAGAGACTTAAGTACATGACTGTTTTCGTGTGTCCGGACCCGCTTGCTACGGAGAAAGCAGCTCTTAACATCACGAAGAATATTATTGATGGACCCATGTATAGGAGGAAGTCTGCAGCACTCTGAATTACTTCTGGGTCTGAAGGAGCAAATACGGAGACTATCTCGTATCTGAAGGTAGTATAGATTAAGATCCCTAACCCGGTTATTAGTGCAGAGTAAAGCACCGTCTTGAGAGC
>JAVVFV010000047.1:0-971 GCA_039889305.1 Candidatus Zestomicrobium tamdykulense
GTTTAATGCTGCCTAGTCCTGGCTTAATATTTCAGAGTATTCTAGATGGGGTTTTCTTAGGTTTCCTATATTCCCTCATAGCTTTAGGGCTTTCACTAGTTTTCGGTGTTATGGGAATAATAAACTTCGCTCACGGAGACTTCATCATGTTAGGTTCCTACCTAGTATGGATACTAGCTAACAGCCTGAGAACAGATCCTTCGTTGATGTCCTTAGCTACGGTTCCCTTATTTTTCGTATTAGGTACTGCTATCTACACAACAATCATAAGGCCTGTCTTAGGTAAGGAGCCACTAATACAGATAGCAGTGACTGTAGGGATAGGTTACGTACTGCAGAATATCGCTTTAATGATGTTTCGGGCAGAACCTAGAGCTGTTCAAATCACTTACCTGAATTTCTACTTAAACTTAGGTGTGGTGAGTATTCATGTAGCCAAACTCATCTCTGCTTTTCTGAGTTTACTCATCGTGTTAGGAGTTCATTATCTCCTCACTAAGACTTGGGTTGGTTTAGCTATTAGGGCTACTGCCTACGATAGGGAGGTAGCTTCTTTAATGGGCATCAACGTTAGTAAGATATTCTTGCTGGTTTTTAGTCTCGGGATAGCTCTCACAGGTCTTGCTGCATCTCTCTGGATGACTTTCGGTCAGGCTGACCCCTATATAGGGTCTTCATTCGGTCTCCTAACTTGGGTCATAATAGCTTTAGGTGGTTTAGGCGGGGTTTCAGGTCTCATAGCGTCTAGCTTAATCGTGGGTATAATACAATCTCTAACAATGACGTTGGTTTCACCGACAGTAAGTCTAGCAATACCTTACGTAGTCTTCATAATAGTGTTGTGGTTTAGACCTCAGGGACTCTTCGGTAAGGGGTGACTTAAGTGAATCCGAGAAGCATAATTCCGGTAATACTGCCTGCACTCATTGTCGCGCTTATTGGTGCAACTATACCGTTTCTGGTAGGCTTCA
>JAVVFV010000048.1:0-813 GCA_039889305.1 Candidatus Zestomicrobium tamdykulense
CTAACGCTTTTTTGAAGAAGTAGAATGTTAGGAAGCCGATTGGTGTTATTATTATTATTATTAACAGTATTAGGAGTAGGTTTTCGTTCATAGTGTGTTCACCACTACGTACTTCTTCTTTGCTAGTATTTGTTTTGTACGTGCGTATCGGTTCTTTATGCATACGCTGCACACGTCTAGTATGAATCTGTAAATGTCGTTGTTGTATAGTTCTTGCAGTCGCGTGTCGCTGATTCGCGGGTTACAGTTAGCTTGGTAGAATATGCATTTCACGTCAGCACCACCCTCTTAACCCTTATGGATCGTGGTTCTATGTTCTTACGTTCCATGTACGTAATTATTAAGTTCCTCAGACACTCACTAAAACTGTAGTAGCCTTCCTGCAAACACATAAGAGTAAACCTGTTGATCAGTTTTTCGTCAGCTTTGAAAGTAAAAGTTCGCATTCCCATTAAGTAACACCATATGTTTAACTAAAAAAAGGGTTAATAAGCTTTACTTTTTCTCTCTCTTCCTTGCCAGCAATAACAGTAGAGACAAAAATGCTAGTAGAAGTAGCCATAAGGGGAATTCTACTTTCTTTACCGGTGGTGGAGGAGCAGGTTTCTCCGTCGCTACTACTTCATCCGCGACGTAGTAATCTCCTACAATCACGTAAGTCTCAAAACCAATCTTCGGTGGCGGTACAGGTTTCTCCGTTACTACTACTTCTTCTTCTAGAGTATAGTCACCCAGGACGTCGTATTCAGTCACTGATACAGGTTTCTCCAGCACTCCTATTTGCTCTTCAGAGACATAATCTCCCACAATGGT
>JAVVFV010000027.1:0-10009 GCA_039889305.1 Candidatus Zestomicrobium tamdykulense
TGATATCGAAGACCAGGAGTAAGAGTAGTGGTACCTGTAATGGTGGCAGTTATTGTTGTAGTGACTCCTGGCGGTACAATGGATTCGATGGTTGCTGTTCCTACGCCAACTATTTCTATCTTATATATTACTGCTGAGGCTGTTCCTGTATTCCTTACGTGTAACGTTATTGCTCCATTAGCCTTCAGTTTGCTGTCGTGATATAATATTTGTAGTGTTTCTACTGTTCCTAATGTTCCCCATATTCCCATTATCCAGCCTACGACTCCTATAGCTATTACTAGTGTTACTGCTATTAGGATTACTGTCGCTAGTATGGGTGAAATAGCTTTATTTGTTCTCAAGTACATCCACCAAATATTAACTCCGCATACACCTATATAAATGTTTGTGCTCATTATCTTGATTTGTTTTTATGCTGGTATTTGTTGTTGTGTTATGTATATGGTTCCTGATTTCATGTATAGTTTTACTAGGTACCAGGTTCCTGATGTGTAGTTTTTGTTTAGTTCTATTTCTTTGTTTATTTCTTCTCCTGGGTTTATTGTTATTTTTGTTTCTATTTCTTCCCACCCGATTATTTCTATCTTATATATTTCTCCCGCTGTTTCGCCGATGTTTATTGCGTGTAGTTTTAGTACCCACTTATTTTTTTCTTTGTTGTAGTATATTCTTGTTTCTTGTAGTATTTTCAGTATTTCTGGTTTTTTGAGGGTGTAGTATGTTGTGAATAACCATGTTAGGAATCCTGCTATTATTGCTATAGTAACTGCTATTAATATTAGTGTTGCCATGAAGTCTGAGATTGCTTTGTGTTGACGCAACTAATTACTCACCTCTGACGCATGTTTAGGTTGGTGTGGTGCTGCTGATGTATGTTAGTGTGAAGAGTAGTGTTATTGATGTTACTAGAGTCATTAGTGCTGCGTGTTTGAATCCTGCTGCTACAGACATCTCGCTTGATTTGCCTGCTATTAGTCCCATTATGAATGAGTTAATCATTGATCCAACACCTAAAACTCCTATTAGTGGGGCCATGGCTCCTGCAGGAGCTCCTGCAGCTGTTATGAGCATATTAACTATTATTATTGGTGAGGATGCAAGCATTACTGCTCCGAAGTAGGGGAGTACTACGTATACTTTAAGTCTTCTCCTAAGCTCTTCCTCCAACTCACTTAAGGTTTGTGTGAATCTAGCTAGAGTGTCTATTATGTCTGGAGCTCCACCACCAACAACTATGGAATCCGTTAAGAACCTGAATATAGCTATCACGAACCACTCCCTAATACCTCTCAACACCTTCCTCAAAGCTTCTTCTAGGCTGAGTCCTAGGGTGAGAGCGGCTCCAGCCTTACTAACTATGGGGGTTAAGTTCCTGAAATCTTTAGTTGATAACTGGATTATGCATTTCTCGGGTGATAAGCCAGTCTTCCTAATCTCACTCATCTCTCTTAAGTAGTCTGCAGTAGACTTAATTAATCCTTTATGACCTCTCAAAATACTCCTGTAGAGTAGCCAGGGAGGTATCGTTAGGATAAGCATAGCTATAGTTAAGGAAATAATCGTTGACTGAACCTCATGAATTCCTAAAACACCTCTCAAAATCCCGGACCCGCCAGTAATGAATAATGAAATAAAGAATAAGGCTACAGATATTGGTAGTAGGACGATGAGGGTTATGTAGGGCTCCATAATCTTTACCGGAGTCTTAGGCTGAGAAGCTTGAATCATCATTAACACCACAAAACCTAGTAAGGGCAAGACAACGAAGCTGTATAATGAGGGCATAGTCACGTCAACACTTAAGGTTTCTGTAGCTCTTCCAGCAGAAACTGCTGAGAGAGTTCCTGAGACGGAAAATAATACGAAGACAGTTATAGACATTATTACTCCTAAAACTATGTAGAGCTCTAGGAAGGAAGCAAGCCTCTCAGTCATTGACTTGACTTCATTCATTCTAGCATTGAATAATTCCTGTGTTCTTATCTCCATGTAGTGTGTTACGTCGCCACCACTCCTTAACGTGGTGGTGTAGCCAAGCATTAAGTCTCTGAATTTGATGCTTGGGTGTAGTAACGCGACTCTCTCGAGAGCTGAGACCGGGTCATACCCGAAGAGCTTAACGTAAGTCATGACTCTCAAGCATTCTTCCTTCATAGCTTTAAACACTTTAAGTGTGGAGACTCTCTCAATAATTTTTTCTAAACTAACACCACCCTTAACCATCGTGGAGGCGTAAGCCATGAAGAAAGATAACTCATTCTCAACACTTGATTTCCTGTCAGATGCTTTGAGTGATGGCTGGAGAATCCTCATAGCGAGTATGAGTATAGGTATTGCTACAGCTACGAGACCTAAAACTGTTCTAGCTATGAAGGGCATTGGCACGAAAATGAACGCCATAGCGGTAGCGAGTAAGACCGTTACTGAAGTTATGAAGGTAATCATAATAGTTTTTGAAGCGTATATTACTGGGTGTACGTTCATGCCTGCCTTAAGTATAGACTTATCTAGTTCTAAACTTCTAGCTAGTTTAGCTCCCCAAGACTCAAAAAGAGTTAGTGAAGCTACTGTGAAGAGCTCGTCGAACGTTGGTTTCCTGTACCAGGGTCTCGCAATAGCTCTTAATTCCTTATCTATTGGTGCTTTCTTCTCTTCCTTAACCTTTTTTCTCTTACTGATGTGCTGAACCATATAAGGGCCCCTCCCTAAGTGTTTTTACTGGATCTAGGTAGTACTTCTGTATCCACGTAGCGACGTCCTTGTATGTGGTTTTTCTAGTTACTACGAGCCATTCTAGGAGCATCTTTCTTCTAGTTAACTCCTCAAATAATTCTTCTTTGGTCTTTCCGGTAAGGTCTGAGACTTTACTCAATACTAAGCTGTTGTCTAACCTAATAGTAAACCTGTTCTTAGCAGGATCCCACTTAGCTATTTCCTCGTACTCACTGAAGTCTCTAACTTCCCAAACATTAGTTACTTTTCTCGCGGGCCTTAACCTACCCTTCTCGTCCACTAGAGTCACTCTCCTAATTAAGAGAGCTACGTTGATTAATGGTATGTAGGATGGAGGTATATTCATGGGTGGTGACGTAAGCCTCTTCACAGCAGCATCTATGCTTTCGGCGTGGAGGGTAGTTATTCCTGAGTGTCCCGTAGCTATGCTCTGGAACAGTACGTAAGCCTCATCACCCCTGACCTCACCAACCACTATCACGTCAGGCCTGTACCTGAGGGAAACCCTAACGAGCTGATAGAGAGAAACTTCGCCAGCTCCACCCAAGTATGAGGGTCTCGATACTAACTGAACCCAGTTCTCGAGAGGTAGTCTAAGCTCCGGAGTATCCTCTATAGTTACTACCTTATACGTAGGTCTGAGAAGAGTTGCTAGTGCGTTGAGGGTTGATGTTTTCCCGGCTCCAGTCACCCCCAATATTAAGGTAGTCATCTTGTAGTCCATAGCTAGCCAGAAGTAGGCTGCTAACTCGGAAGAAATCGTTCCGAAGTTTATCATGTCAGCTATAGTTATGGGGGACTCACTAAACTTTCTTATAGTGAATGATGATCCTGAAGTAGATACTTCCTTGCTGAACGTCGCCGCTACCCTATGACCTCCCGGCAGTATGGCGTCCAGGACCGGGTAAGCAACAGATATGTGTTTGCCGGCCATGTGAGCTAGCTTCAAAACATACTCATCAAGTTCTTCCTCAGTCCTGAAGACTACGTTAGTAGATAGTGACTCATACTTCCTGTGCCACACGTATATGGGCTTCCAGGGACCGTTACACGAAATATCTTCTATGTACCTATCCCTGAATATAGGATCTAGAACCCCGTAACCAAGGAAGTCTCTCTCGATGTAGTAGTTTATTTTGCTCCAGGATAGTGAGGGGGTTCTAGGGAATTTTATCTGGAATAAATTCATTACTCTCCTGGCAGTACTCCGGATCTCCTCTATAGCATCACTAGATAAAGTAGCTATAGGTTTCATCTCCCACATCATGTGTTCGTAGATCTGCCTGTATATTTCTCTCTCCTCGTTAGTTAGGGATATCTCGTAAACTTCATAAAATAACTTACCTGAAGTTTCATCCTCCACGATGTTTATCGACGCGAAAGGCTCTATGACAGAGTAGGTCTCAATTATCCTGTAACCCTTCCTAACACTAAGTAACTCGTGTGAGAGTACTCTAGTAGCTTCAACGAAACTAATGCCCGGTGCTACAGCATGCTTAGGTTCTACTACTTCCTCCTTACCTTTCCTTAATTTACTCACGAATTTAAATAAATAATTTTTCTTTGATGACAAATCTCTCCTCACCTATAATGAACTATTACTCAAAGTATTTTATATTTTCTACGACAACATATCTTAGGGAGACATTATGGATTCATCCGGGTTAATCCGAAGGAAGCACATGTCCTTACTTACTTACTTAATGCTTCTTACAGCATCGTTAGCTGTGTTAATAATTCAGGCTCCACCCCTCACGCAGGCCCAGACACAAATACGGGATTTAGTGCTGAACACCCCTTACGTATACAGCATACCAGTCAGGATAGCGGGGAACTTAAGCGTGACTAGAGTCTTGATGATTAATAAGTCTGTAGTTATGGTTGTTGCTTCAGGTCCTTCTAGAGACTACGTTGCTCTACTTGATGTCAGTAACCCATATTCTGAAGCTGAAATACTGCAGCTGTATCCTTTAGTAGGTAGGGTGACTTCATTCTCTACTGACGGATGGCCAACCACGAGAGTCTCTATAGGTACCAACAGAGGTGAGGTGTTGCTCTTCAGTATTAGTGGTGGTAGAATCTACAAGATGCTTGAAGCTGTGTTAGGTGCTGATTTTTACGTAAGGAAGACGGTAGTACTTCGAACACAGGCGGGTGGGTATAAGGTAGCAGCGCTAGTTAGTGAGGGTCCCCTAACCACAGGAACTTGCACTTCATGTTATGTTTACGTGTTTAGTGAGGGGGCTAACAGGGTCTTAAAAATAGGTGGTAGAGTAGGTAACGCTACGGTGGCGTATGAGGGGGTCTTACCGCAGGATATAGCGCCATTAACGATATTTAGCAGGACTAGCTACTACTATGATGCTTCAAGCTTAGTCATAGCCTGGATTAAGAGAGGAAATTTGGTTACTTTGGTTTTTAACGTGACTTACTGGAGTAATAATTCTTTACTGCCTGCCTCAAATGCTCTGACTGAGGTAATTGCTTACGATTCTGAGCAGAGACTTACTTACAAGTATGGGTTCAACGCTGATGAGAGAGGAGTTGTTGAGGTACCTGTCCCTAGAGGTTTAGTAGCTCAAGTAACTGTTCGGGACATATATGGGGGGAGCTACAACTACACGTATAATACTTCGGTTCTCCCGCCATACGTGGATAGAGTCTACGTGACTACGTTCGTTCTTGACGCACCCCCAATAACTACTCCCGCGTCTTACTACTACAGAATACCTGAATTCCTTCTTGCTAACCTCGAGGTTCTAGACGTGAGTAGGGCGCCTGAAAACTTCACTAGCTCAGGATTCATAGGATTCAAGATAATACCTACTGTGTCCGGGTTGTCGTTTCTTAAAGGAATCAATGATGCTGAGTACTTAATCACGTACTATGATCCTGAAGATAACTACTTGAAGCTTGCTAGAGTAAGTAACACATTCGTGAGGACTTCCCTGACTATGGAGTATGTTGGTACTGGGATTGAGTTGAGTAGTGCTTTGACTCTGCATGACGGTAGTCTAGCAGTTCTTGTCTTGAGTGATAGTAGAGTTAAGGTGTATTCATTGATTGAGAGTGGAGCTAGTAGAGCATATAGGTTATTTACTACCTACGTTGCTGGGGGGAGAGTAAGTAAGGTTAAGATATTTCTCCCTAGTAGTGAGAACCAAGCAATATTTCTGGGGACTTCAGAAGGTCTTCAAGTACTTAGACTCACGCCCTACTTGACGCCCTTATTGAGGAGGGACTTAATTCTTAATTTTGCTGAGGAACCTTACGTAGACTCAGATATATTGAGTGATTTTAGTGTTGGAGTTACTTGTAGTGGTGATAAGCTAACCATCATTAAAAACCTGAATTTAGCGGTTGGTGGTGAGCCTATATTATTAGGGAGTTTTAAGGCTGGTAGAGCAGTTGTTAAGGTTGTTCCGCCCGGTAACGAGTCAGTCACGGAAGCTTCAGTAACGTTTAAGTATCCTGGAGGCTCACTAACGAGGATTCCTTCTGAGGAAGGCGTAGTAATCTTCGATAATATATTGCCTAACATAACTTACGAGGTAATAGTGACTCATTCAAGACCTTACGTAAGTCCTGCGAAAGCACGTATCGAGGTTAAGACGTTCAGAGATGCGTATTTGGAGGTTCCATTAACCTATAAGGAATTCACGCTATACTTGAGTGTGTCGGACTCAGTATCTGGAGATTTAATTGCTCCTTACTCAGTAATAGTAGATAATAAGGTAGTAATACCGTGGAATACTAGCAGGTATGTTAAGGTGCGGGTACTTTACGGTACGCGCTCGTTGAAGGTAGTTCCTGCTCAGGGTTTTGAGAACGTTTACGAGTCTTTTGAGACTGAGTTGATGATCTCAGGAAATCAGTCAGTTGATGTGACTCTCTTCAGGAAGATATACTTGCTTGAAGTGAGGGTTGAGGATGCTTTAACGACTAGGTTGATTGCTCCAGTAGAAGTTGAGGTAGGGGGTGAGGTTCAGACGTTAGATCCTGTGATTGCTAGAGCTTACTTCGTGCTGCCTTACGGTAACTACACAGCATATGTTAGACCTCTGGAAGGTTATGAAGCCATATACAGACCAACAACAATAAACTTAACACTAGCATCACCTACTACTAGGGTTGTGAGGATCTTCAGAAATACTTACACGTTAAGCTTGAGTATTAGGGACGCAACAATCAATATTCTTAGGGGGAGCTTCGACGTATACGCGAACAACACTAGGGTAGCGAGTAACGTTACTCGAAACACTAACATAGTATTGCCTTACGGTGTGTATGTATTGCAGGTAAGACCTACGAGCGAGTATGAAGTAGTCTATAATCCGTCTCAGACAGTCTTGATTAAGCTAACTAACGACACATCACTTAATATCCCAGTAACTAGGAAGTACTATAACTTGAGAGTTAGGGTTCAGGAAGGTGAGATTCCTGTAAAGAATGCTGAAGTTAGGTTCTATAGTTTAGAGACAGGCAACCTCATAACTACTTTAAACACTTACGAGGAAGGGTTTGTTGAGACTAAGTTATTCTATGGTGACATAAAGATTGAGGTAGTGATGGCTGGATACTTCAACGAGACTAGAGCTATAATCCTAGATAGAGACACAGATATGTTGGTATATATGAGTCCTCAACCACTCACGCTTTTCTTCAGGTACTTACCTGTAGCAGCCGTCATAATAATAGCTGCGTTAGCTGTTTACGGAACTCTCAAGCTTAGAGCAATAATATATCAGAGACTACGTAGGGAGGAAACACTGTTTTGAGTTCATGAATAAAAGACTGTATTTATGGGTTGAGTTTATTCTAATCTAAAACTTATTTTTACTAACTTTACACGTACTTAATTATGACAGTTTTCGGGAGACCTTCTAAGTATATGGTAGTTAGTTTTACTTCTATGTCGAGACTTCCTAAAACTTCTAAGTCTTTCTTTATGGATGTCAGCACAGTTATTTTGTTGTTTAGTGACTCAACCACACTCTCTAAGTTGTTTAGTTCTTGATCTGTTGATGGATTCATTATTATTTTGATATTCTTTAAGTCTATCACGTTCTTAGGTTCTGAGGTTTCGATAGTAGTTAATCCTAGTTTAGTGAATACTGACTTGATTTTTCTCTCATGTTCTACCTTAACCCTTAATTCTTCTAGTCTTCTGAGTAGTTCAGCAAGCTTCTTTCTGTAGTCGTTTAAGTCCTCATCAATACTCTTTATAAATTCCGCAATACTATTAAACTCTCTAATTACAGAGCTCATTTTAAATACACCTCATAATAAATCATTATTCTAGAGAATATATATGTATTGTTTCCCTAAAGTTCCTTATTAATCGTTTATGAAAGAAGAAGTCCTAGTTTCTCAGTAAGTATCATGTCGTTGATGTTATTGCGTAATTATTTTTGGTTCCTAATTATTAGTTTTGAGTGTGATTTAAGTGTTGTTGGTTTCTGACGCGCACGCGCACGTGTCGCCTCTTGGTTTGGGTGCTAAGGTAGTAGCTAAGAGATTTAAGGAGGCTGGCGGGTGGTTTATAGCTTTAGTTTCTCTTCCCCCCAACCATTACGGCTTTAGTGCAGGCTTAGAAGGTATTATTAAGGCTTTTGAGTCTCACGTGATTGAGTGTGGTAGAGCTAGGGAGGAAGGTATTAGAGTAGCTTGTTTAGCAGGGATCCACCCAGCATACGTAGATGAGTTGGTCAGGATTGCTGGTTCACATAGAACAGATAAAGTTTTAGGGATTATGGAGGGAGCTTTAGAACATCTTAAGAGATTGAAGATTGAGGGAAAAATAGACGGGTTAGGAGAGTTTGGGCGCCCGCACTACAAGACCTTGCCGGAGTCTGTGGTAGTTAATGAGATCATTCTAGTGAAGGCTCTGGAGATATGTAGAGACACAAACACAATCATCCACCTACATACAGAGCAGGGAGGGTTAGCTACCGTAGCTTCTGTAGACTACTTAGTAAGACTTACTAATGCACCTAGGAATAAAGTAGTGTTTCACCACGCAAGCACGTACCTAGCCAAGACTATAGATGAGTTCAGGTACGTGATGACTGTCTTAGGGCGTGAAGACCTTCTCACGAACGTGCTGGAATCAGGAGTTACTAGAGCTTTAGTAGAAAGTGATTTCATAGATGATCCTAGAAGACCTGGAGTCGTCATGTATCCGTGGGACGTAAGTGAGGAGGTAAAGAAACTACTAAGTAGGAAGAAAGATTACGAGGAAGCCTTAATGAAGTACTTAATAGATAATGTTGTGTCGCTCTACGGCGTCCCCCCACCATAACCTAAGATTCAGTCAACACACTTATCCTGAACTCCTAGCTGCGTCCTACCAACCTCACTCAAGAGTATGTTCTTTATGTTACCCTTAGCTAGAACAACTCTAATTAAACCACGCATCTCTAGCAACATAAGTAACCTGATGAATTCCGAGTAAGATATTCCGAACTCACTACGTAATTCCGTGTAGAGTTGGTCCTCCTTAATCATGCAGCCGTTCTTAACCGCCACCTCAAGTAGTTTAGAAGCTATATTGATGGTTGTTTTACTACTCAATTAGTTATCACCGTTTAAGATTACCTAATCAATTAAGGTTAGTGGAGTTTTAAGCTTTACGTAAGTCATGATTAAGTAATCTCATCGTATCATATCTGGTAAGGGTGTGTGAGCACGTGTGGTAGTCTTTGCTTAGTTCTGCTAGACCATACTTCATAGAACTTAATGATTTCTTGTGTTAGGGATGGAGGTACTTTACGTAGCGCGTACTCGAAGTCTTCCTTAGTTACTTGAGCTGCGCCGTGGTTTCTGCGTAAGGCGTTTAGCGCGGCTTCCCTTACTAAGGCGGTTAAGTCAGCGCCTGAATATCCTTCAGTTCTTCTAGCTATTTCTTCTAAGCTAACGTCAGGTGATAGGGGTGTTCTCCTAGTTAGGACATTAAGTATTTCTAGTCTGGCTTTGATGTCTGGTTGCGGGACATATATTAGTTTGTCTAGCCTCCCAGGTCTCAGTAATGCTGGATCAACTAAGTCAGGTCTGTTAGTAGCTGCTATGACTATGACGTTCTTTATTTTCTCGATTGAGTCCATCTCAGTCAGTAACTGACTCACTACCCTCTCACTAACGTATGAGTCTCCTGAGACACCTCTGAGAGGAGCTATTGAGTCTATTTCGTCGAAGAATATTATTGCTGGTGCTACTTGTCTTGCTCTTCTGAATATTTCTCTTATTGCTTTTTCTGATTCTCCTACCCATTTGC
>JAVVFV010000028.1:0-8893 GCA_039889305.1 Candidatus Zestomicrobium tamdykulense
AATAAGCTTTGTTTCAGCTCCATATATAGAGGCGGTCTCAAGAGCTACTTCAAGGAGCTTGTACGTATTCCCGTGCTTTCTTGGGGATGCGTTAAGACCTAATACCTTAACTGTATCCATTCATTACCCCTGAAAAGATACGTTATAGTCTGGGGTAATTAAAAATTACGGGGTAGTTGCTTCTAAGGTCATGCTTTAATAGTTAGTAAAAACTACGTATTTCCTTTCCTGAGAGTAAGCTCCTAGCAATCTCTCTAACCTCGTTTGAGTATTGCATGTATTTGTCTCTCACGTAAATTCGGAGAAACGCTAATTCAGCTGGCATGGAACCAGCTATGGTCTCTCTCACAGGTTTTGCTTCCACTTTTCCTTCCTCATTCTCTATATAGATTACAGTCTCCTCAAACATAGGATTTGTAGGGAGTTTCGGTGTATCCACAAAAATCACGTTCTCTTTATTTGCAATTTCTGGATGGAGATTCCTTAATCTATCTTCAAGGTTTTTCTTAATAGCTTCCTTACTTATTGATAGGAACCCCTTCAATGATTGGTCTACCGGCAAAATCGCCTGATAGATGTTTTTGTAAGGTACTCTCCTATCAAGTAAGTATTTGCTCTCTTCTAGTTGTCTAATTTCCGGATGTGATAATATGTATTCATCGTCTAACTCAACATACTTAGTAATGTTGTCGAATCTCTCACCATAATTTAGTATTTTGTCTGCTTTAAGTAGCATCTCACCAGCTATCTTATCAAACGCTCGTACAGTCTTGTGGTAATATACTGTCTTAAACATGAATATCCTGGCTATAAGCAAGTGGTCTAACACGTCTTTAGCTTTATACTCAAGCACTATCTTGTCTTTAATAGGTTTCGAGTGGTAGGCTAGCCTCTCCCAGTCAAGACCGAAACCATAATTAGCTCCCGTAAAGTATGAGTCTCTGAGCAAGTAATCTACTATGTCTGCACTGTAAGCACCCTTAATTATGTAGTATAGTGACTTCTCACTAACCCCGCCACCAATGCTTGAGGTGAGTGGCCAAGTCTCTAACGAGACAGCCTCTATGAGCTTAGCCATAACCTCTGCAGAGATGCCTATCTCCTTCTCTATATAGTTATCGAAGCACTTAGTTATTTCTGGGTGTTCCTTAATTATCTTGCTTCCCAAAACTTCGTGATTTACCTCATAATTCACAAGAACATAGTCTTCGAACGTGTGTGAGAAGGGTCCGTGACCTAGGTCGTGCAGTAAGCCTATGAGTCTCGCTATCTGCTTGAGTCTACTAACTTCAGATTGACTTAATCCAAGTCTTGAGTAAGTATACTCTGCAAACACCCCAGCCACGTGCATAGAACCCAAAGAGTGTAAGAACCTGTTATGAACGGCTCCCGGATAAACTAAGTGTGAGGTACCTAACTGCTTAAGTCTTCTTAACCTCTGCACAGGTGAGGACGAAACCAAGCATATCTCATGCTTTACTAGCCTTAGATAACCGTGGATAGGATCCTTAATTTGAACCAATTCCTTATCCAAATACCACACCCAGCTAATATTCCGAGACACGAAATAAATATTCCTTAAAGTAACACACCCTAAGTAAAGAAATTAATTTGATAAACAATAAAAACTGCTACAGAAATTTTCTTTTAAGGTTTATCATGAATTCTTAGTAGTGATGGAGGTTGGCTAGCAGCATAGTAATAACTCATGGGGATTGCGACGGGATAATCTCTGCTTACCTATACATAAAACACTTCATGAAAGATATGTGGCCTTCAAACGTATCAGTTATTTTTACTCAGCCATGGAGAGCTAACATAGACTTCATGAGGGGGTATCGCGAAGGTGTTGACGAGGTAGTTCTTCTAGACCTGGCACTCAGTAGTGAGTTAGTTAAGGAGATAATTAGGGTTGGAAGCAACTTAAGGAAAATCACTATCGTAGATCATCACATAAGTTCGTTAGAGTTTGTTAATCAAATCACTAGTAACTTGCTTAAGAACGCGAAAGTGGTGTGTGAGAAAACACAGTCATGTCCTAGATTAATGATCACTTCACTTAAAATTTCCCCCAACCCATACGAGAAGTTATTAGTTGACGTAGCAGACGTGTGTGAGGGTGGTGAAGCCTCATCAACTGAGGTAACTAAGTTAGCCGACATCATAAAATTATCTATTGCTAGAGATCCGGGAGACTATGACTTCATGAACTACTTACTCACTTTACTCATGAAAAATAGAGATGTAGAATCCGACAGCATAGTTAGTAAGAGATATAAGACAGCTAAATTCATCTTAAGTCGATTACTTAAGATAATGAGTGAGAACGCGATATCTTATAGGAACGTAGTGAAGATTTCTACGCTCACAGTACCTGAGTCCAGAATCTTCGCTGGCTTACTAGGTGTTGGAACTACAGAACTAGCTAGAATGTATAAATCTGACATAGTCCTAGTGAGAAGCGAGGAAAACAAGGTGGTAGTTACTGTGAGGACCCTGGACGATAAAGCACTCAAACTGTGTAGGGATATTGCTAAGTTAGGTAAGGGGAGGTTTGGAGGACATGCTGAAGCAGCTTCAGCCACATTACCTGAGTTAAGTCTCCAGGAAGTTACAGACTTAATCGTTGGTGTTGTGAGTGGAAGAGAAGGTATTCTACAGAGGAAACATAAAGCTTGAGGAACTCCAACAGCTAATGAGAAAATGGCTTAGACGCGCAGCAATACTAATAATTGGGGAATGTGAAGTTGATTATGTTGGGAGAGCTTCTTCTAAAGCTAGTAGTTCGTGGAGACTCGTAATAATTAAGGAGGACGGAACAGTACTAATACATGAGTCAGTAGGCAGAGAACCTATTAACTGGCAACCAAGCTCCTACGTAACTACGGAACTTAAGGAAGACACTCTAATCATTAGAGCGGTGAGGCTAAGACCACGCGAGGAACTCGTAATTAGATTGAGAGGCGAGTGCGAGGTGCTCGTGGTTAAGTTGGGAGTAGGTAAGTTCGTTATGTCAGGAACTGAGAAAGACATAATTGAGTTCTTAACAAACAACCCAAGAATAATTGATAGTAACGCCGAACTTATCTCTAGGGAAGTATCAACACCTCATGGACGCATAGACTTAGTCCTCCGCAGAAAAGACAACACATTAATATTGGTTGAGGTCAAGAGAGACGTAGCTGATATAGAAGCAGTTTTCCAGCTAAGGAGGTACGTAGAATACTATACGAGCCTAGGCGTGAGTAACGTTAAGGGAGTAATAATAGCGCAGTCTATAACCCCGGCAGCACGAAAACTACTAAGTGATTTTGGTTTAGAGTACAGATGTATTAAGGTGGGTGAGGATGGCGTATATGAGAAAGAAATATGTTGATTCACATATCCATCTTAATGATTATTCGGAGGATAGAATACTTAGTTTGTGTAGTAAAGATGATATAGAGTTAATTGCGGTATCTGAGGACTTACGTTCATCACTAATTAATTTATCACTTGAGAAGAAGTGTCCCAACGTAAGAGCGGCTGTAGGGATACATCCATGGAACGCAGGTAAAGTAGTGCTTGATGAGTTAGTTAAAGTAATGGAGTTAGTGAGTAATACGAGTTTCGTTGGAGAGGTAGGGCTAGATAAGAGATTTACCCCCGAAACTTTCGACTTACAGCTAAAGATTTTCAAGGATTTCGTCTCACAAGCATCGAGTAGTAAGAAAGCGTTACTTATTCACGCTGCAGGAGCTTGGAGAGAAGTACTCGAAGTACTGTCTAGGAGTCCTGTTGAGGTTGCTGTTTTCCACTGGTATACAGGTCCTCTAGAATACCTTAAAGATATTAGGGAGTTAGGGTACTTCATAGGAGTGAATGTATCCCTGCTGAAGCAGCCTAAAATGAGGGAAGTAGTTAAGCAGGCTCCTCTGGATATTATGCTAACAGAATCTGACGGACCTTACGAGTATAGGGGGCTTAGACTAGAACCAGACTTAATACCTGTTCTAATAGATGAGATTGCTGCAACGAAGAAAGTAAGTTCTGAGGAAGTGTTAACAGCTGTTTATAATAATTACTTGAACCTACTAAATAGAGTATTGAAGTAGTTTTACAGTGGTGTGGGTATTGAGTAGCGTTAAGGTAGGTGTTGTTGGTGTTGGTGTTTGGGGAAGGAATATAGTGAGAGCTCTTAAAGAGTTAGAAGAAGAAGGCTTAATTGAAGTAGTTGGTGTAGCTGATGTAAATGTAGATAGAGCTCTGGAAGTCGCTAACATATACGGAATCAAGGCTTATGTGAGGAATGTTAGGGAGATTACGGAGCTTGGTGCGGAGGCTGTAGTAATATCAGTTCCTATTAACGAGTTATTTAATGTTGCTAGAGACGCCTTGAGTTTAGGGTTGCATGCCTTGATAGAGAAGCCTGTCTCAACGAGATCTGAGGAAATAGCTGAGTTAATTAGGATAGCTGAGTCTTCCTCACTCATAGCGCAACCAGGCTTCATAGTTAGGTACGATCCAGGAGTCAAAGCTCTCAAGAAAATACTTAAAGGTAAGACGAAGTACCTGATTCTTAAGAGATTATCTGCTAGACCAACACACAGAAGGAAGTATTCAGTAGTTTTAGATTTAATGATTCATGACATAGATTTAGCACTTAATCTAATTAACCCTGAAGAATCAAGATTAGTGAATGTCTTAGGGTTTAAGAGAGAAGACGGTTTACCACAAGAAGTTCATGCTACGCTATTACTAGATGATGTTGTGGCCCACTTAATAACTGATGGTGCTCTCCCAGTTAAGATTCGTTGCGCTGAAGTAGTTACCGAGGATACTTACTATGAGGTTTCTTTCACAGATTCTACTCTGCTTGTTAGGGGGGTTAACAGTAGTTATGTACAGAAAATTGAGGGTGAGGAACCTCTTAAAGCAGAGTTGAGAGATTTCATAAGATCAATAGAAGGTCATAAGTCCCCAGAAGCCCCAACGCTTCAAGATGCTTTAAGGGCGCTTAAATTAGTTGAATTAATTGAGCAAAAACTAAGTCCGGTTTAGAATTTAGTGAGTTAAGTTACTGAAATCTAATATTTTCACTTCCTTAGAGAGACTCTAAAAACTCATCTATTAATTCCTTCATTGATGGACCTTCTAGTATTTTGAGCTCCCAAGTAGCCTTCACTACGGGCTTATTTATCTTTAGCAACATAGTGATGTCTGCCGGGGTTCCTAACACTACTACGTCTGCCGGTGTTCTATTTATAGTTTCTTCTAAATCTCTTAATTGTTCAGGTGTGTAACCAGTAGATGGCAGAACTTCCTTCATGTGCGGGTACTCTTCATATAGTTTCTTAAGAATCCCTACAGCGTAGGGTCTTGGATCAATCATTTCTGAAGCGCCGTATTTCTTAGCAGCTACGTATCCCGCACCATAAGGTACTCCACCGTGAGTAACTGTGGGTGAGTCTTCTATTACTAAGACTCTCTTGCCCCTTACTAAGTTAGGTTCTGGAAGTACAACCTCCATGTCAGCTAAGCATATCTTAGCACGTGGGTTAACGCTCCTAACATTATTGACTATTTTACTCACAGAATCACTAGAAGCTTGACTGACTTTATTAATTATCACAGCGTTAGCCATTCTAGTATTCACTTCGCCTGGGTAAGACCCCACTTCTTGACCCGGTCTCATAGCGTCAGCTACTGTTATCATATAGTTAAATTTGTAGAAAGGAAAGTCGTTGTTTCCTCCATCCCATAATATAACGTCACCCATACTCTCAGCTACTGTGAGTACTTTGCCGTAGTCTACTCCGGCTAGTACTGGAAGTCTCATCCTTATGTATTGTTCGTATTCTTCTCTTTCCTCTACACTTACTCTCCATCTTACTAAGTCTTCATAGCTTCTGAACACCTGCACAACCATTTCTCTTAAGTCGCCATAAGCCATAGGATGCCTAACAGGGACAGGCTTAATATCCCTGCTTAGTAACTCCCTAGCTACAGCCCTAGAAACTGTTGACTTGCCAGCTCCAGTTCTTACGGCAGTAACCGCTATCACAGGCTTATGAGAAGCTAGCATGGTTTCTCTAGGAGAGAGTAGCCTGAAGCTAGCCCCGCTAGACAACGCTATAGATGCTATCCTCCCTACATCCTCGTATCTCAAGTCACTGTAAGATAAGACAACCTCATCTACGTGAAACTCCTTA
The DNA here is from genome assembly GCA_039889305.1 of Candidatus Zestomicrobium tamdykulense. Taxonomy (GTDB): domain Archaea; phylum Thermoproteota; class Thermoprotei_A; order Sulfolobales; family NBVN01; genus Zestomicrobium; species Zestomicrobium tamdykulense. The sequence continues at coordinate 6,192 of JAVVFV010000028.1, forward strand.
ATTACCTCACCTAACTTACTCTCCGGGACTATAGGTATTCCATCAGGATACAGGGATCCTGCTAGCTCAGCAGGATACCTCCTCCTTTCCACGCCAGGTATTTGAGCTGCTGTGAAGGCTACTACCTCATAATCGGGGTTGTCTCTAAATACTACGTTAAAGTTGTGGAAGTCTCTTCCTCCAGCACCAACTATGATGACTCTCGTTCTTCTAACCAAATCAAACACCGAGATTATAGAGTACTGAGTCTTTAAAAATTTGTTAATATAGAAACAATAATTTTTATGCGTACAGAACATAATATTTCTTCACTACATAATAGTTTAATAAGTTTCCCGTAACTTTAGGTAGGGTCTACTCATGAGACTAAGTAAACTCGCTAAAATAGCTGAGGAGCTCAATTTAGATGCGGTGTTAATAACTTACGAGTGGAATGTGTTCTACTATGTTGGTGTGCCGAGAGCTGGGGGAAGCTTCCTACTGTATGAGAAAGGAGGAACCTACAAGATTTTTACTCCAGCACTAGACTTCTGGAGATTGACAGATGTTGTAAGGGGTGATGTTGAGGTAATCCCGTACACAACGTATGAACTGCCCGGCTTCCCTAAACTAATTAAGGGAAGGCTTTCTGAATGGATAACTAGATACTTGAGTGATTCTAGGTATAGTAGGGTAGGACTTGACTTAGGTCACTCCACACCACTAGCTAGAGAAGTTAATGAGAAGTTAAGGAATCACACGATAGTGGAAGACGTAAGTTTACAGATAACTACGCAGAGATCTATTAAGGAACCTGAAGAAATAGAGTTGATTGTGCGGGCTTTAAAGATATCTGAAAATAGCTTCACAAAATTACTTAATGAAGGAGTAAGAAACTTAAGTGAGAAGGAGCTTGCCGCTAGACTAGACAGCTACATGAGGTTGGGTGGTGCTGACGGGATAGCTTTCGAAACTATAGTTGCTTCAGGACCTAATTCAGCGTATCCTCACGCTTACCCAACTGACAAGAAAGTAGGTGAAGATGTTGTTGTTTTTGATTTCGGTGCTAGGTTTATGAGCTACTGCTCAGACACTACTAGGACTTTAGTTCTAGGAGCTAATGAGGAAGCTAAGAAGGCTTTAGAAGCGGTCAGTAATGCACTAAACACCGCTACCGACGTAATTATGGAGGGTATTAAGTCAAGTGAGCCGGATTCTGTCGCTAGAGAGGTTCTCAGAAAGTACGGACTAGAAAATTACTTCATTCACTCACTAGGTCACGGAGTCGGGCTTGAAGTGCATGAGAGGCCAAGACTAGCTCAAGGAATAGAAGATACCTTACTTGAGGGTATGGTAGTAACTATTGAGCCAGGCGTCTACATACATAACAAATTCGGTATTAGGTTGGAGAACCTTGTTGTTGTGAGGAAGAATAAAGCTGAGACTCTGAATGAGTTACCTCTCATCATACATGTTTAGGTGCGTGTATGGGTTTTCCTAAAGCTTCCGATATTATCTCGCTAAAGACTTCTGAGTAAGTTGGGTGGGAGATTATAGTTTTTCTTAATTCATTAATACTTAAACGATGACTAATCGCTAGCGTGAATAAATGTATTATATCAGCAGCACCATTACCTACCACAGCAACACCTAAGATCTTGTTTGTGTTTTTCTCTACGATTAGTTTAGCAAAACCTTCAGGTGTGGATTTGACGGAAGTCGAGTCTCTACCTAAAGCCACGTAAGGGAATTTGAAGACTTTATAATCTATGCCGGCTCTGGAAGCTTGCGCTTCACTTAAACCAACAAATCCTATCTCTGGGTGTGTGTATATCGCCATAGGTACAGGACCTCTTGGGAGAGGTTCCTTTACTCCTGCAATAGACTCTGCCGCAATCAGGCCTTCCCTGAACGCTTTATGTGCGAGGAGGGGAGGTCCTGTCACGTCTCCTGCCGCATATATGTTAGGAACCGTAGTTCTCATGAAATCATTAACTACTACAGCGCCTTTATTATCTAACTCCACACCAACTTCCTCCAAACCTATGTTTGAGGTATTATAGCTTCTCCCAGCAGCAATAAGAACCTTCTCAACCTTAACTTCTGTAGTTCCCCCTTTACCCACTATCCTGACCAGTACCTCGTTGTTTACGTAACCCCCGAACTGTGCTTGAGAAGACGTATATATCTTAACACCTGATTTCAGCAAATACTTATGAATCAAGTCACTCAAGTCTCGATCTACTTCAGGCAAGATCTTATCCATTATCTCTACTAGGTATACTTCTATGCCTAACTGAGCTAGCGCCTCAGAAATCTCACACCCTATAGCGCCAGCACCCACTATCAATATAGTGTTAGGTAGTGAATCAAGCTCGAAGAAATGCCTATTATGAATAACTCTCTCCCCATCAAAACTGAATGTAGGAACACTCTTAGGTTCTGTTCCAGTAGCAATTATTATATTAGTAGCTTCTAATTCTCTACTTACCTCGCCTTCCACCTTGATCTTATGTGGATCCTTAAGTTTGCCATATCCTTGAATGATTTCAGCACCATTAAGAAGATACTTGACCCCCTCTCTAGCCTTAATTACTGCCCTAGAAACATGCTTCAGAACCTTACTCTTGTCAATACTGCCTATACTTAGTGATACACCATACTTACTCAGAGACTTAGCAAGTCCTACAGCATTTCCTAACTCAATTAAAGCTTTAGAAGGT
>JAVVFV010000006.1:0-62047 GCA_039889305.1 Candidatus Zestomicrobium tamdykulense
TCTCAAAAACATGGATGGAAACCCGAATTAGTTTCAGCAGTAACAGCAGTACTAACTCTACTCAACCTACTATGCCTAACAATACTTGGCACAATAATCATTCGCATTCCCTAACAACAACTCCTCACTAGTGCTGGAGCTAATAGAGACCTAACACACAAAATTCTTATTAACGACTAACATTCATATAATTATTGGCGGGGGTGCCCGAGCCAGGTCAAAGGGGTCAGGCTGAGGCCCTGATGGCGTAGGCCTGCGTGGGTTCAAATCCCACCCCCCGCACCAGAAATTACTACTATTTCTAAGACTCTAATCCTGGTAGGTAAGTTCTAGTCATACCAAGCTATAAAACGTATTTATTTATTGATGAATTCCTAAATAATTGGTGATGATATGTCTCACACGACAACTCAGCCTAAAGTCAATATTATTAACGCACTTCAAAAGATGCAGCACACAGCAATATTATTTGTAGTTGCTTATGTAATCTCACAAATTAGGATTCAGATTAGGGCTCCTCCTTTCCCCTACCCTGACTGGTTTGAGCAGATTCTCCCACTAGTTGGTGTTGGGGTTGTATTAACGGTGTTTGTGGCTATTATACTGCTTATAGGGCTTTACGCTATGTTTATTCCTGGATTAAGTGATTTAGCTCAAGTTAACACTGAATTTTCAGGATCTCTGCTACTTATCAAGATAGGGTATTTGTTTGGTTTAGTACTCTTTATAATAGGCTCAATAATGATGGGCATAATACTAGCTCAGCTCACCTCTATAGACGTAGTGGTTCTGATTATTGCGGGGTACGTATGTCTTGCTAGCTTAATACTCATATTTGTGGGTGATATCGGGGTGTGTATTTTGTGTTATAAGCTTAACAGCCTATACGGGGGCGTGTTATACGTAATTGCAATCTTATTAATCATATTAGGCACTCCATTCACAATACTAAAGATTCCTGCATGGTTACTAGTCTTCGCAGCTCTTCAAGACACAATCAAAAAACTACAAACCTCAACAACTCAAGGATTTACTCAAGGTCTGAGTTAGTAAGTATCATTAAGATTCACTTAATTGATTTAGTATTTCGGTAACGGGATGTGGAGGAAATATAGAAGCTATGTTTTGTTAGTTGTTTGTGTTTCTCGATAAGAGATCAGGTTTTGGTATTAGCTATAGTTTTAAGCTTAAGCTTAGTAATATTTGTTGGTGGTTTAAGTGCTTGTTAAGCCTCCTGTTACGGTTGATGTAGGTATTATTGGTGGGAGCGGCTTATACGACCCCGGAATGTTTAAGGAGACTAAGGAGTTTAAGATTTATACTCCTTACGGGCCTCCCTCCGATAACGTTTTGGTTGGTTCTTATGATGGTAGGTTGGTTGCGTTCATTCCTAGGCATGGTAGGGGCCATAAAATACCTCCTCACAAAATTAATTATCGAGCTAATATATGGGCTCTTAAGTCGTTAGGCGTTAAGTGGGTTGTAGCTGTTTCTGCTGTGGGGTCTTTACGTGAGGACTACATGCCTGGAGATCTCGTGGTTCCTGATCAATTCATAGACATGACTAAGAAGAGAACTTACAGCTTCTTTGACGGCTCCTTAGTAGGGCATGTTAGTATGGCTGACCCCTTCTGCCCTACCTTAAGGAAGTTAATAATTGAGGTAGGTAGTTCTCTAAACATAAGGATACATCCTAGAGGTACTTACGTCTGTATTGAGGGGCCCAGATTCTCAACGAGGGCTGAGTCGAGAGTGTGGAAAGAAGTTTTTAAGGCTGACATTATCGGCATGACGTTAGTGCCTGAGGTGAATCTAGCTAGGGAGGCTGAGATGCATTACGCGTCCATAGCACTAATTACTGATTACGATGTGTGGGCTGAGAAACCAGTAACTGCTGAGGAAGTGGCTAGAGTTATGGCGGAGAATGTTGAGAAAGCTAAGAAGATACTCGCGAGTCTCATACCTAAGATACCTAAGCCTGGAGAAGCGGTGGGGTGCTGGTGCGAGAAGAGCTTGAGAGACGCTCTAATCTAGTAGAGACTCTAGCGAAGAAGTTAGGTAGGGATAGGATTCAGGAATTAAGGAGTAGGTCCCTCACGATAGCTGACTTCATCAGGAGTTCTGGTAAGGTCATAACAACTACCTCAGATTTTTATGAGTCACCTGCTAGGTATGCCTCAATAGTTTTTTCCTCACTAACTGATAGGGATGTTAGGTACGTGGATCCTCAGGACCTAATGTACTATATAGCTCCCTACGACGAAAGCAGGGAATCCAGCATCATTATCTACTCATCTAACGAAGGACTACATAATCTCAGATTACTCATTGATCAGCTTTTATGGACTAATCATAGAGTATTAGTCATCACTCAGAGCAGACTTAGTGAGGATCTTGAGTATAGGTTAAGCAGCAGCACAGTAATTAATATCGATACAGATGAGTGGTTACTGCATACACACATAATCACGTCGCTGACTGCGGGGGAGTTAGCTTCTAGTGACTCCATACGTAGAGCCAGAATAATTAAGGAGTTGAGTCTCCTGGATATAGCTGTTTTGGAAGACTTACTTCAAACATACGATAAGGTATTAAAGGAGTTAAGGAAGTTCATAGCAGACCCCTTCATAACTACAGCCAGCCCCTCTATGTGGGGGGTTGCTGAGGAACTAGCTTACAGGTACTCACCTAATACTTACTTAGTTCGTCCTGAAGCTATATCTAAGCACGTATCCAGGGTTAAGAGAGTCTTAATAATATCTACTGAGGTCGAGGAATACTCCTTAAAACCTGTGAGAGGATTATCACTTACTCAAGGTGTTGAGGTATTCCCTCTAAGTCTTAGAACAGATCCCCTCACTTCACCTATCTACGGGTTACTACTAATTAAGTTCTTATGAGGTTTTCGAGTTGCGGAAATTACTTGTTATTGGTGCTTCAGGGAAGTTAGTTAGGTATGTTGTGTTCTCACTAATCAGGGATTATGAACTCTTTCTTCAGTGTAATAAGAGATGCATAGAGCTTGCAGAGTTCTTGAGGAGTGCAGGATTTGATGTTAGTAGTGCTAATATACATTTGATAAGGCATGACTTCATTGAGGAAGGTGTTGAGAGCTTATCTAGGAAGTTGAGTGTCTTGACGAGTGTTTTAGATGCTTCCATACTTATTGAGCCGGTATTTAATCAAGTTCCTCTAAAAGAGTTGAGGGAGGAATTAATCAAGAATGTAGTCTACACTAATTTAGTAGTGCCGCTAACACTGATTAAGGTATTGTCTTCCTTCATGATTAGCGAACCCTCTGTGATAATCATTCTAACAGATTTAACACCCATAAGGGGTTCGAAGATTTATGAAGGATTGAATCCCTCACTACCTGTAGTAGCTTCCTCAGCAGCTCTCCACACGATAATTAAGGAAGCTCCTCACTACCTACCCAGTAATATTAGGGTTTTCGGTGTTGCTCTTGACTGGGTTAGTGTGCCTTCTAAGAAGCTACCTCCATCAGCAATCTCGAGAGCTATGAGTGTGGGTGAGGTAGCGAACTTCATAAAAGAATTACTAAGTAATCCCTTGAGATTCCCTTCCGGAACATTAATAGAGTTAAGTCGTTGGAGAAGAAACCCGTGATTCAGGCGCGGGTTCTCATATCATTTACTCAACCCTTGTAAGCTTCATCATCAAGTAATACTTACTTATCTGACTTAAATGTTTTGTAATCTTTTATTTTATGTGAGGAGTGATTCGTCAGGTTAGATAGTAATCACTTACGCTGTGGTGTAGGAAGCAAGGTAGAGGAAGGGTTGTGGAGATGGAGTTGCTGCCTGGGGTTGAGATCGCTGGTGTGTCTCCTGCTCTATACATAAGAAAGTACAGAACGTTAGTTATAGCAGATACCCACATAGGCTACGAAGACGAGCTTGCTTCGAGAGGTATCTTCATACCTCGTTTTCAGTTAAGGAAGGCTCTAGACTTGCTTGAGAAGCTCCTCAGTGATTATCTAGTGAGTAAGTTAGTTGTGGCCGGAGATCTTAAGCACAGCTTCGATAAGATAGGAGTAAGTGAGAAGAGAGAATTAACGAGGTTTTTCTCATACATCATTCCTAAGGTTGAGGAAGTCATCGTGATTAGGGGGAATCACGACAACTACCTCCCACTACTAAAGAAGAAGTTCGGGTTCTTGTTTGAGGAGTACGTGGTTTTGGGGGAATACCTAATAATTCACGGTCATAAACAGATCCCTGAGGACGTGGGTACTGAGTGGAAGTACCTTATCTTAGGACATGAACACCCAAGCATTGTTTTAAGGGACAGTGTTGGTAGGTTAGGTAAGTTCTCCTGCTTCATAGTTGGTGAGATAAGTAACTTAAGTAAGACCTTCATAGTATTGCCAGCTACCGGAGCTTACCAAACAGGATCAAAAATAACCTTAAGTAAGGAAACCTACATATCTCCTGTGTTAAGAGAAAACGCATCGATACCTGACTTGAAACCAGTAATAGTTGATGAGGAGGTAGGGGTTTTCGAGCTACCCCCATTAAAGGATCTTGCTGAATACCTCTACTAATTTTCCAGCAAACGTCATGAAACAGGAGAACGCGGCTAGAATCACTATTTATAAAGCTTAAATATGTCTTTAATTATTGGGTGCTTAAAGTGGAGATTAGAACTATTATCAGAATCGAGAATATTGTGGCTACTGCAACACTCGATCAGAACCTTGATTTAGGTGCGGTAGCTAGGACGGTATCGAACGTAGAGTACGATCCTGAAGAGTTTCCTGGACTTATCTACAGGCTCGGCAAGCCTAGGTTAACCGCCTTAATATTTAACTCAGGCAAAATGGTGATTACTGGAGCTAAAAGCAAGAATCAGCTGATTGACGGGTTCAAGAAAATAATTAGGGCTTTCGTTAGGCACGGCATAATAATAGTTGGGAAACCCAGGATACAGATACAAAACATAGTTGCTTCAGCTAGTCTAGGTGTTGAGGTAGACCTAGAGAAAGCAGCTTTGATGCTGCCTAACGTGATGTATGAGCCGGAGCAGTTCCCGGGCTTAATCCACAGAATGGATGACCCGAAAGTAGTTCTCCTTATATTCAGTAGTGGTAAGATGGTGATTACTGGAGCTAAGGACGAGGACGAAGTTAATACCGCAGTAAACAAAATATTTGAGAGGCTTAAAGAACTTAAATGTGTTAGGGAGATCCCATCCACTCTATAGCTTAATTCTCTTAACTGAAATCCACACTAAATCAAACTAATAAGCAACTACTATACTGGGACTTAAGTAAGTATCAGGTAGATTACATTCAGGCTTTACTTTACAAGAATTAATCAGAGTGAACTGCGGTCTTCATCCCCGACAGAGTCTTAGGCTGCCCACCTCATCATCTATGAAATATAGTTTCTGAGCCTATTAAGTGGTCACCGGCTTCCCCCTCAAGACACACTCACTGTTCGTGGGTTCATTGGGGGCTCCATCGGCGGGCACCACAGGGACCGCCTTGTGGGTGTTTCTACGGGGCGCTATGAATAGTGCCCCGCCTCTGATGGTTATACAGTCATTGAGGCGGGAGTATAGGGTTAGGGTGACTACACCACTAATACCTAAAAAGCCAAAAAGCTTAAAAGCTTTTACTTAGCATACAGTCTCACACTAAAATTTAAATTGGTTGCTGTGAGTTTTTCTAGGTGTGTAATGGTGAGTTCCTCGAGAACTGTGCTGGAAGTTAATAATCTGAAGGTTTATTACCGTACTCTAGCAGGTATAGTGAGAGCTGTTGATGACGTATCTTTAAGCGTTAATGAGAGTGAGGTTCTAGGTTTAGCTGGTGAGTCTGGGTGTGGTAAGTCTACCTTAGGTTACGCTTTGCTCAGGTTAGTTCCCCCGCCAGGCAGGATTGAGGATGGCAGGGTAGTTATTGATGGTATAGAGATAACCAAACTTAGTGAGAGTGATTTGAGGAAGGTTAGGTGGAATAAGGTCAGCATGATATTCCAGAGTGCTATGAATATCCTAAACCCAGTATATACTGTTGAGAAACAATTAACAGAAGTTCTCACAGTACATAGGGGCATGAGTACGGAAGCAGCTACTAAGGTAGTTGCTGATGCACTTAGGCAGGTAGGTTTAAACCCTGAAATAATGAAGAGGTACCCACACGAGTTGAGTGGTGGCATGAAGCAGAGAGTCGTTATAGCGATGGCTCTACTACTCAAGCCTAAGTTAGTCATAGCTGATGAACCCACCACAGCTTTAGATGTTGTTATTCAGGCACAGATAATGAACCTACTAAAGAAAATCAAGCTAGAAGAAAAAACCTCAATGATTTTCATAAGTCACGATCTCAGCCTAATAGCTGAGATCTCGGACAGGATAGCGATTATGTACGCAGGCAAAATAGTTGAGGCAGGACCTTCAGAAGAAATATTCAGCAATCCTCAACACCCCTATACGCAGGGACTACTGAAGAGCATACCGCGTTTAAGATCTAAAGAAAAAATAACGTGGATTCCGGGAGTTCCCCCAGATCTTAGGAGGCCTCCACTAGGTTGTAGGTTTAACCCTAGATGCCCGTACGTGATGGATGTGTGTAGGCGTGAAGAACCCCCAATGATAAGATTAGGCGAGAATCACTACGTTTCTTGCTGGCTACATGCGAAGAGTTAAAAACCCTAATTACCCAGTACGTTTCTCACCCTTAAGACTTTTTCTGAAGACTCGCTCAATATGTGTGAGTGTCGTGTGAAATATTATGACCATCCCGCAAATCCATGAAACCAACGTAGGTAGTAGTAGGTAGGATCTTTGAGTAATCAGTAACGCGCTCAAGCAAACCGATAAGCCTGTATCCCCGTAGGGAATTACGTGAACGTAGAAGTAGGTAAAATTACCTATGAAGTAGGTGAACGTAGACATCACCACCGCATACCTAGGCTCTCTATCATTGACGCCGTAAGTCACGTTAAGTACTACTTCATTATCGCTCCTAATACTTAAGGAAATATTACTTAAACTTGCCGGGAGTGTGTAGTTACCCCAATATATTAGTAAACCCTCAAAAGCTCTCAAGGAATACCCACGACACTGCCTAAAATCTCTTACTTCAGGTATCATTAACATAGTACTCAAGAATAGAGAAACTACCAGAAATAACACACCTACTAAAACCAGTATTCTCGTATTCATTCTCAGGCTACCATCACAGATAGCGAGACGTAAAAGTTTATAAATGTTCATTCAGTAGATTTATAATGAGGTGACTATATGAGGAAATACACATCTCTAACCCTACTCTCGCTCATCTTAATAGGTGTGGTAGTAGCGTTCTCAGCTGTAGTTGGCGCGCAACAACGAGTAGGCCCTGGGTCGGAATCTATAACCTTTAAGAGGTATCCAGTTGCCATGCCCGACGCAATAGCTGCAGCGTTTCAAGCAGGTGAACTACATGCTTATATATTTGGCCTCAGACCAGCTCAGCTAGACGCTTTCAAGCCCGTAGAAGGTATTATCAAGTACGTTACTGCGCCTGCAGGCTTACTAAGCATTATTCTTAACCCAGCACCAATAAAAATAGTTAATTTATCAGGAGACCAGACCAGTAAGACTCCTAAAGAGATAGCTAATATGCTTGGAGTTCCTGAAAACATCATAGTTCAGTACTACTATGATTCAGAGAAAAACGTAACATTTGTTGATCTAGCTGCTGACGGGGAGAAAATTAATCCTTTGGGAATTAAGAGAATTAGGTTCGCACTGAATTACATAGCTAATAGGGATTACATAGTAAACACACTTTATAGAGGCTACGCCTCACCCATGTATACCTTCCTGTCCGCGTATGATCCGGACTACGCGTTAATTGTTGACATAATACTAAGTTACAACTTTAAGTATGACGTCTACTACGCGAGGAAGATAGTGAGTGAAGAAATGACTAAAGCAGGAGCATACTTAGTTGGTGGTAAGTGGTACTATGCTGGTAATCCAGTAGTACTTAAGTTCATCATAAGAATAGAAGATGAGAGGCTTGACATAGGTAAGGAGTTCTCTAAGGACTTACAGTTCTTAGGCTTCACGATCGACGAAACCATAACTACTTTTGACGTAGCTATAGGTAAGGTATATGATACCGATCCTGCTGAATTCGAATGGCATCTCTACACCGAGGGTTGGGGTAAGGGAGCACCAGACAAATACGATGCTGGAACGATTAACCAGATGTGTGCGCCGTGGGTTGGTTACATGCCTGGATGGCAGACAGAAGGTTGGTGGTGGTATAGGAACGACTTCATAGATGAGTACGGGAAGAATATATACCTAGGTAAGTTCACTAGTAAGGAAGAGAGAAACGCGTGGTATAGGGACGTGACTAAGGCATGTATAGAAGACGCGATAAGAATATGGTTAGCTACATCAATGAGCATACACCCAGTTGTAAAGGATATGGGAGGCATAACCACGGACTTAGGCGCAGGAATGAGATCACCATACAATACTAAGGGAGTATACGTCCCACGCAAGCCTGACTTGACTTTCGGTCACTTATGGGTCTACACAGCTAGAACTATATGGAACATATACGGCGGCTTCACAGACGTCTACAGCGTTGATATTCAGAGAGCTACCTACGACCCGATGTTGTGGCCTCACCCACACAACGGTCTTCCAATACCTATCAGGTCAGAGTACGAAGTCATTACTGCAGGTCCTGACGGGAAGTTACCAATACCTTCAGATGCTATCTGGTGGGACGCATCACGAGGTAAGTGGGTTTATGCTAATGCTCTAGGAAGGGTTAACGCAACCAGCCTCGTCAAGTATGATATGTCTAAGTATGTGGGTACTAAGTGGCATCACGGCATAACAATAACGTGGGCTGACATACTAGCTAGCTGGGCTTTATGGCTAGACATAGTCTACAACGAGACTAAGGCAAACTACGAGACCCCAATATCAGGTCCTAATAAGCCGTTATTCGATACTATTAAAGCACTAAGGATAGTAGGCAATACCCTAGAGGTCTACGTAGACTACTGGCATTTCGAACCAGCTTACATAGCCTCGTACGCTACGTTAACTCCTATAAATCCTGTTGAGTTGCTGGTTGTTGAGAATTATCTAGTCTTCGACTCCAAGCACTATACCTTCTCAACCCCACTAAGTAGAACGACTGGATTACCTGTTTTGAATCCTGTTCCGTTCCCTGACCATGCTGCGTCAATAAAGAGTGTGGCTGATTCGTGGAAGGAGACCAAATACTTACCGAGTAAATACTTCATACTACCTGACGGAACTAACTTAATGTCTTCAGATGAATGGAGTAGTAGACTGAGTGCTTTATCAGCCTGGATAGAGCAACACAAACACGCGTGGATTTCGCAAGGACCCTTCTACCTAGACACCTTTGACAGGCTTGGACAGCAAGCCACTATTAGAGCCTTCAGAGACCCGACCTACCCATTCACGCCAGACTTCTGGAACTTGGGCGGTATAATACCTCCAAGAATAAGTGATGTGATAGCTCCCGCATCGATAGAGATAGGTAGTAATCAGACAATCTCACTTAATGTGCTAGGTGTAGGGCCTTTCAGTGTTAAATACATATTAAGAGAGAAAGGCACTAACAAGATAATGGCTACGGGTAGTGCTACTGAGGTAGAGCCAGGAGTCTTTGAGATATTCATAGGTAGTGATGTGACTTCTGAATTCAGGCCTTACTACTACTACGAGTTAATACTAATAGGGATTAGTGAGGCTGTAGCAGTAATAGATACTACTATAGTGACTTTCGAGTCTGTACCGTCTCTAGCAGAGTTAGAGAAAAGCTTGAGAGGCGCTATATCTGATGTAGCGGAGCAGACTCAACGGCAGATGGAGGAACTGAGGGCATCACTCTCAGCAGCTCTAGGAGTTGTGGGCGAAACACTAGTTTCAGCATTGAATAATATGAGTAACAGCATGACATACTTAATCAACATAACTGGCTCTACCTTACTCACCAACATGAATACACAGTACAACACACTATCATCTAAGATGGATGGTGCCTTAGGCAGGATCTCCACTCTTGAGTCTCGGGTAGATGACTTGAGTGAGAGTGTAGGAGATTTGAGTAGTGCGGTAGGTTCGCTAACAACTTACGTAACTGTTGTTCTAGTAATATCGATAATCAACTTAATAGCAGGTGTCGTACTGCCTTTCATAAGGAAGAAATAAGAAGAGCCTTATTAGTTTTTTAGATTAAAATTTATTTTTTAAGCAATAACTCAAGCTACGTTATCTCTGCTCTATCTTTTCTTCAGATTAAACACTGTTAAGAACCGTAAATTTTATTTAGAGTCTTAGTCTGGCATGTTTTTCGAAAATTTTTAAATTTTGAGTTAGTAATTTTGTAAGGGTGTATATCTTGGGTGTTGCCACAATACTGGCACGCAGAGCCGTATTCCTAGCGTTATCTCTGTTTCTAGCCGTATTACTGACTGGACTCATACTTGGAGTTACTGGCTACATAGATACTATAATCAACACAATTATAGGAGAAGAGGTTAGAGCCTACAGGCAGATGCTGATGCACCTACCCCAGAAACTTCCAGCTGAAGAGTTAGAGAAGCTAGTTGCTCAGTATAGGCAAGAACTAGTATCGTATTGGGGGATGGATAAGCCATGGTACGCCAGGATAATTCCAATGGTCTTTAACACCTTAACCCTTAATTTAGGGAGAGCTCAAAGCCCTGAAGTAGCTAACGTTGCTGGGCTGGGTCTTAACCCACCAGTTAGTGATGTGATAACGTCAAGCCTTCCTAGAACCATATTCATGATAACATTCGCTGAGGTCATAGTAATATTAATAGCTTTAGCTGTAGGTCCTTTCATAGTTTATAGGATTGGCTCCCTCATAGATAGATTAGTAGTAGCCTACGCTGCTTTAATGAATGCTTTCCCTCTATGGTGGGTTGCTCTAGTAATGTTGCTCGTATTTAGCTATGATCTTAAAATAGCTCCGACACGGTTTAGAGAAGTTATAGTTTACATCAACGCGTTATTATCAGGTGATATCACGGCAATAGTTGGTGTACTGTACTATGTTTGGCTTCCTATACTCACTATAGTCATAGTTCTTACAGGTCCTTGGATTTACGGCATCAGAGCAATGTTAATAAAAATAGTTAAAGAAGACTTCGTTACTGCGGCAATAGCCAGAGGACTTCCTGAGAGACAGATACTGAAGAGATACATTATAAGACCAACTGCATCCCCTATAGTGACTAACGTCCTCCTAGGACTAGCAGGTACTTTAGGCGGATACATAATAACTGAATCAGTGTTTGATTGGCCGGGTATGGGGACTCTATACTTTGCTGCTGTAAGTTCTGGGGACGCGCCAACACTACTAGCTCTCACATACATGTTCACGCTAGTTTACGTGATAGCTCGTTTTGTTTTGGAGGTACTTTATGTGGTTTTAGATCCGAGGGTGAGATTATGAGCTTACTAAGCAAGATACTCGATTCTTGGTCCTGGATTAGAAAGGAAATTCTGTCACAATTAAGTGGTAAGTTAGCTCTAGCACTCTTAATAATCTTAATAACAATCTCTGTTTACGCCGCACTAGTTATGCCACCAGACTATACTAACTACTGGGACAGAGGATCTAAATGGGTAGATAATCCAGTAAACGCTCCACCTGCGTGGGCCTCTCATTTAGGCTACACCTGCATACCGCAAACATATTATGATCTAAGAAGTTTTAGTCCCGCCGTAAGTGAAGCAGCGGGTAGAGTAGTACTAACCTACAACATTACCTACAACCTAGAAGTTAAAGAATATCCACAAAATATTAGGATTAAAGCTAACATCACGGTACCTCAAGGGGTGATGAACGCTAGAATACGTGTAGATGTTATTAAGCCTGACGGGGTCAGACTCTCATCTATCATGGACAAGTATGTTGACTTAACAAATACTTCCCAGATAGAGCTAAACCTAGATTGGCCGGAAGGCATAGTTACAGCTGTTATGAGCGCTTATAGAGAATTAATGCGTTTCTTAAAAACAGACGAGATATACATAAACCCTATGAAGTACGTCTTCGGGAACCTAAGTTATTCTGAGAATTTAAAAGAAGTAGTGGTTACTCCATTACCTGGGAGATACGTCATCATAACTATTTTTGACTTCAGAGTTTTCAATGTACAGACAGAAACTCTCCTGAGATCTATACAGAGATCAAGAGAATTTTCATTACTGGTTAAGGGAACTTGCTACGGATTAATGGGTACTGATAGTAAGGGTAGAGATTTAGCGGAGGGTCTCTTCTTCGGGTTCCCGATAGCTCTTTCGATCGGGCTTTTAGTAGCTCTAGCTTCTACCGCAATAGGAGTTACTGCCGGTCTCATTAGCGGGTATTATGGAGGCTTTATAGATGAATTTATTCAAAGGACTGTTGACGTGATGGGTTCGATACCCTTACTACCTATATTAATACTCGTAGCTCAGTCAATAGCTAAGACATACGCAGGCGAAGATAAACCTATAGTGATGCTTGCAGCAATATTTGCTGTGTTAATAGTTTTTAGTTGGGGAGGTCTCGCTATAATAATAAGATCAATGACTTTAAGTATTAAGAGTGAGCTCTACGTGGAGGCTGCTAAAGCTGTTGGTGCTAGTAATCTAAGAATAATTAGTAAGCACATACTACCTCAAGTTGTCCCATACATAGCAGCGTCATTAGTTTACTCTACTCCTAGCGCGATACTTATTGAGGCAGGACTTTCAGTGCTGGGGATAAAACACGGCTTCCCTACATGGGGTAATATATTAGCTGATGCTAGACAGAACGGCACTATGGTTCAGTGGTGGTGGATACTACCACCAGGCTTCTTAATAGCTATAGTCTCACTAACGTTCGTGTTATTAGGTCTTGCTCTAGAGAAGGTTGTTGAGCCTAAGTTAAGGAGGTGAATACTTTGAGTGAGGTAAAGCTTAAAGTCATAAATCTTAAGAAGTACTTCCCTATCAGGAGAAGCATATTTGATGTGTTAAGAGGTGTGCCGCCTAGATACGTTAGAGCAGTTGATGATATAAGCTTCGAAGTTATTGAGGGCGAGATTTTCTGCTTAGTTGGTGAGTCTGGGTGTGGCAAGACAACGACAGGCAGGTTAATAGCTAGACTCATAGAAGCAACTGATGGTAATTCCTTATATAAGGTATCAAGAAATATCAAAGACTTAATACCTAAAGAAATACTCGTTAACGGGGATTACCTGAATCTCTTCAGAAAGTTACCTAGTGAGGTAGATAAGGCATTAAGACTTGACATACAGATAATATTTCAAGACCCTTACGGCTCCCTAAACCCAAGAATGACTATAGGCAGTATTTTGGAGGAACCTCTCATAGTACACTCAATAGGAGGTACTAAGGAGGAGAGACAAGAAATAATATTCAGAGCCTTGAGTGAAGTAAAGCTCAACCCACCCGAGGAATTCGTGGATAGGTACCCTCACATGATTTCCGGAGGTCAGAGACAGAGAGTAGCTATTGCTAGAGCTATGATACTTAATCCCTCGTTAGTAGTAGCTGACGAGCCTGTAAGCATGCTCGATGTTTCTATAAGAGCTGAAATACTTCAGTTAATGCTTGATTTGAAGAAGATAAGGAACCTCTCGTACGTGTTCATAACACACGACTTAGCAGTTGCTAACTATATATGTGGTAGGATAGCCGTCATGTATCTAGGCAAGATTGTTGAGACAGGACCCGTAGACATAGTTATCAACAATCCCAAGCACCCATACACAATCGCTCTAATATCAGCTGTTCCAGAACCAGATCCATCAAACCGCTTAAGAATTAGAGAGGTACCTATAAAGGGTGAGATACCTAGCGCGGCAGCAATACCTAAGGGATGCAGGCTACACCCACGCTGTCCTTACGCCATGGACATCTGCAAAACTAAGGAACCACCGATGGTGGAGGTAGAACCGCAACACCAAGTTGCTTGCTGGCTTCATGCTAAGAAATAAGAAGTACTTTTCTCAGACATCTCAACAATAAAAAGTTTTTTTCTCCTCAATAATGGGTCTGTCCCTTGACGTATTCGGGATTTAGGAGTGGTATTATTGGTTGGGGAGCATACATACCGATTTACAGGATTAAGGCTAGGGACATAGCACGTCAGTGGGGGTTTGATGAGAGGATTACTGATTCCTTATGGATAGAAGAAAAAGCTGTTGCCGGAGCAGATGAAGATACTGTTACTATGGGTTGGTATGCTGCAAGATCAGCGTTAATGAGAGCAGGCGTGAATCCACGTGATGTAGGAGCTGTTTTCGTCGGTACTGAATCAAAACCTTACGCAGTTAAGCCTTCATCAACCATAATAGCTGAAGCTTTAGGAATTTCTACGAAGAAACTCTCAACAGACCTGGAATTCGCTTGCAGAGCAGGGAGTGAAGGTATGAGGTTAGCTGTCTCACTAGTTGAGAGCGGGACAGTGAAGTACGGGTTAGCTATAGGTTCAGACACCGCTCAAGCTAATCCAGGAGATGTTTTAGAACTAACTGCTTCGTCAGGTGCTGCAGCATACTTGGTAGGACCTGCGAATGAGTCGGCAGCGATTTTTGAGGGTTTAGTTACTTACGTGACCGACACTCCAGACTTCTGGAGAAGAGACGGTTCCAGGTATCCCGCGCATGGTGAGGGTTTTACTGGAGAACCCGCGTACTTCCACCATATAGTAACTGCGGTGAACATGCTCATGAAGGAACTAGGACTTAAATCAAGCGACTTCGATTACGCGATATTTCACCAACCTAACGGTAAGTTTCCGCTCCAGGTGGGGAGGATGCTTGGGTTCCCGAAAGAGAAGGTGTTACCAGGGATAGTGACTCCGTGGATCGGTAACACGTACAACGCGTCTGCACTCTTAGGTCTAGCTAAGGTGCTTGAGAGTTCTAAGCCAGGTCAAAGAATTTTAGTCGCTCCGTTCGGTTCAGGTGCTGGTGCTGACGCTATTAGCGTCTTAGTAACGGATAGTGTGTTGGAGAGGGTTGGTAAGGCACCGACTGTGGAGGAACTCATGTCTCGCAAGAAACACATATCTTACGCGGAGTATGCTAAGTTCAGGAACCTCATATATAGGAATTTAGGGTGATGATGTGTGAGAACCTACGTAGTAGGTAGTGGAGTTACTAAGGTAGATAGACACTACGAGAAAAACTACTTAAGCTTAGTTAGTGAGGCTGTTAGCAAAGCTCTCACTGATTCAGGTCTCGATATTTCAGATATTGAATACCTGATTGTTTCATCAGCATTCACGGACTCTATACTTAATCAGGTTGATCCCTCAACATATATAGCTCAGAATCTCGGGTTCAGAAACACGAGGACATTAACCGTGAGTAGTGGTGAGGTTTCCGGAGCAGTTGCTCTAGACTACGCTTACTCCTTAATTAAGTCTGGAAAAGCTCATAAGGTACTCGTGGTAGGTTTTGAGAAGATGAGTGAGTATCCGTCATGGGTAATAAACAGGGTTTACGCTAAGATATTAGAGTACGAGATCGAAGGTATTAAGAATATATCACCTCCTGAATACGCTGCTTTAATCATGCAGGAGTACATGAGGAGGTATGGGGTCTCCAGAGAAGACATAGTTAAGTGGTCTATCAAGATGCATGAAAACGCTGTGAAGAATCCTCACGCACAACTTCAATTCAATATATCGTTAGACTCGTTAGGTAGGACTTTAAGAATCTCTGAACCAATAACTATGCTTGATTCTCATCCAGTAAGTGACGGTGCTGCCGCACTATTAGTAACTGATGAGTCAACCACTAAGAAAATGAATGGAGTACCTGCTGAGGTAGTTGATATTGAGTCTTCTGTTAACTTACCTATTTACTTACGTGACGATATAACGTACTTTAGTGCTACAGCTACTGCATACAAGAAAATCTCTAGCAAGAATGAGACCAAGTTAGATAAAACTGTCGCGATAAACGTGTACGACACGTACGACATTTACGGACTCTTAATAATCGAGGCTCTCGAGATTTGTGGGAGGGGTGAGGCTCTCAAGTGCTTGGATGAAATGCCTTACTTAAATATTGGGGGAGGGCTTAAAGCAAGAGGTCATCCTGTAGGAGCTACCCCTCTCTACCAGGTTCACGAGTTACGTGAGTTGATGAGTGGTTCCAGCTGGGTGAAGTATGATGGTGAAATATCTCTAGCTCACTCTATGTCAGGACCTGATAACAATGCGTGGCTGATTTTATTAAGGAGGTGGGTCTAAAAATGAAGCACTCTATCTCCATATTCTGGCGCTTAAAAGACAATCACTACAAGATATACGTAACTAAATGTAGAGATTGCGGTAAGGCTGCAGCTTTTAAACGACTCAGATGTCTGTACTGCGGCTCACAAAACATAGAATACCTAGAATCCAGAGGCCTTGGTGAGTTAATCAACTACACAGTATCGTATTACAGGACTGAGGGTAGCGAACAATACTTACCTAGGGTAGTAGGTCTCGTAAGACTTGATGAGGGTCCCGTAATAGTTGGGGAAATAACTGACGTAGACCATAACGAACTCTCTACAGGTACACGTGTTGAGGCTGTCTTAAGAAAATACTCTAGTGACGATCCTAACGGATTAATATATTATGGTCTGAAGTTTATACCTATAATAAAGAGGTAATCCAAGAACAAAAACACATAACAAATTTAAAAACACTGTATTACATATTTTATAGGGATTAAACACGGTTGACTACTTAAAGCTACTTGCTAAAAGATCAGAACTATTCAAAGCTTCAGACGTCAGAGAACTACTGAAACTTACTGAAGGCAAGAAAGTAATAAGTTTAGCTGGAGGAATGCCCGACCCGCAGACCTTCCCTAAGGAGGAGTTAGCTGAGATAGCTCAAGAAGTAATTAGTGAGCGTGGTGATGCGTCACTCCAATACGCACCTACAGCAGGAGTAAGTGAATTCCGAAAAGAGTTAATGAGTTTTCTTCAGAGAAGAGATGTAAAAGTTGAGAGTGATGATTCAATAATAATAACTACGGGTTCTCAGCAAGCTCTAGACCTGATAAGTAGAGTCTTCATAGAGAGAGAGGACATTATTGTGGTTGAGTTACCTACGTACTTAGCAGCACTCAATGCATTCACGATCTCCCACCCACAAATAATTGGAGTACCTGTTGACGAAAATGGTATGAAGGTAGACATTCTGGAGAAAGAACTCAAGAAGGTGTATGGTGAGGGTAGGAACGTGAAATTCATTTACACCATACCTGTTGCTCATAATCCTGCTGGCGTCACACTCAGTATTGAGAGGAAGAAGTATCTTTTAGAACTTGCCTCGAAATACGATATAGTTATTATTGAGGATGATCCATACTCTTACTTTGTTTACGAGGATGATGTAGACGTTACTCCTCTTAAGACTCTAGATAATGAGGGCAGGGTGATTTACTTAGGTACTTTAAGCAAGATTCTCTCGCCAGGCCTCAGAATCGGTTGGGTTCTAGGAAATCACTACGTTATAGACATGCTTGAGAGAGCTAAGCAAACAGCAGATCTACACACATCTACCCTAACACAATACATAGCGCTTGAGTCAATAAGGCGTGGAGTAGTAGACAAGACTATAGAAAAAGCAAAACAGATCTACAGAATCAAGAGAGACGTTATGCTTGATGCGTTAACTGACCACATGCCCGAGAAGACTTGGTGGCCCAGACCTGTTGGCGGGCTCTTCATCATGGTGTTTCTCCCATCACTCGAGATAGATACTAGAAAGTTACTTCCTGAAGCGTTAGCGAGGGGTGTAGCTTACGTACCAGGAGCTTCTTTCTTTGCTAACGGTGGTGGCTGGAACTCAATGAGGCTTAACTTTAGTTTTCCATCACCAGATAAGATAGCTGAAGGAATTAGAATCTTAGGAAATCTAGCTAAGGAAAAGATTAAGGAACCTGCAGGACCTATAACACCGGAAAGCTTCTATATGAGCTAACAGCTTAAATTAAGTTAATGAAGAAGAAACACATTAAGAAGTTTTTCTACTAATTTCTTGATAAGTACTTAAATTTCTTTTCTGAAGTTCACTAAGACTCTCTCAAATAAGCTTAAAGCTTCGATTACCTGGCTTAACTCATTTACGATCTTGATTTGAGATTCTATGATGTGCGGGCTTATTTTGTTCAAAAATTTTATCGAGTACTTAGGTTTGAAGGTTTTAGGTCTAACTAACTTAATTTTTGGTGGGATTCCGTAATAGTGTAGGCTTAACGTGAAAGTTCCTGGGGTTATGTAGATCCATGCACTGTCTCGCAGTAAATTCCTTAAGTCTATCTCTATATCTTCTGTCAAGACCAGCAAATCTACCTTGTCTTTCAAATTCTCTAAGTCTTTCTTTAACGGCAGCCCTAAATCTCTCAAACTCTTAAGGTACTCAGTATTCAAGCACAGTATTTCTGTGTTTCTGTAGTTCTTGACTATAAGACCTAACACGTATGCGGTGAATCCACACCCTATTATAAGTCCTCTACTAGAATTCTCTGCTAGCTTAGTAAGTTCGTGAATATACCCAAACTCTACGTGCAGAGGGGATACTTTTTCTGGTTTTATTCCTTTAAGGCTCACTAGTGCTTCTTTAGGTATGACGGTGTACTCAGATGCTAGACCATCTACGTCAAGACCTAAGATACCGTAGGTTGTGTATGGTTCTACCCCGTACACCTCACCAGGCATTACGTTAGTCTCTACACCAGGTTCTACGATTTTCACTATGCCGAAACTCCCTAAAGTCCTACCTGATTTCATATTCTTTAAGACGTTCCTATTTTTGTAGGGAGAATAAATTAACGTGCTTAAGACCTTAGCTAGTACGTGTTTAGGAGGTATTGGGGGTATGGTGGTCTCTTCTAGAATTGCCTTACCCTCATACCACTTAACGCTCTTCAGAGATTCCACCTAATGAGTTTAACATTTAGGTTTTTAAAGAATTGATTTGGAGAAGAATTTAGGTGGGTAGTGCTCTTTAAAAGAAAAATATCGCTAACTAAGATTCTCGGCAGTATTCATAGGCTTAATGAGAAAGAGCTTGTAGAGCTAATGAAGCAAGGAATTAGCGAGTTACGTGATGCCGGGAAAGCAACTAAGCTTTTCTTCGTGATTAGCTTAGTACTAGAGGATAACGTATCAGGACACCAGAAATTAGCACAAATATTGAGAGAAGTTTGTAAGACTGAGTGCCATAACGTTAACTGGGTTAAGTATCTCAGCTATTTTAAACCAAGCTTCATGCCGATAACTCTAATAAGAAACCTGACCAACTCTTCATCAAACACGATTCCCGAGAATCTACTTATTGAGTTAGTTAAGAATTTTGAGTGTGAAGAACTCAAAACACTAAGAAATGAGGGCTACTTAGAAACACAGCCCTCACTAATTAAGCACTACATAAATACGGTACTCAATATACGAAAATGCGAATCACTATATCCCGAAACACTAGCTCTACTTAACGATGCAATACTCTACGATTTAGTCAAGCATGAAGAAGTAATAGAAATACTTAAGAACCATAACCTACGGCTAGTCATTAAGAGGAAAGAAGGTATTTATAGTGGCATAGAAATATACTATAACGACACAAAAATAGATATCCCTAACTTCAACATACTAGGTTTTCTTAAGTTTTACCAGCGTCTAATATCACAAACAAAATAGTAGCTGAAATCCTATATTCCGGAATCTCTAAACCAGTAACTGAATAGTTATATGTTGTTAGTGTGGTGATGAGGTGTTAATCTATCTTTATCTCGTATTCTCCGGAAGCTCCCTTCAATTTCTTGAATTCTATTTCTAGTATTCCGTTCTTGTAGCTTGCTTTAGCACTCTGTACGTCTATCTCGTCAGGTAGTGTGAGTCTCTTGAGGTATTTCCTCCCGTTACTAGCCTGTATTATTAATTCTTTACCTGATGCTTTAAGTTTTATTTTATCTTTCTCGACGCCAGGCATTTCAACAATTACCCTAACTTTATCTCCTTCATCTATGATGTCTGCTAAAGGTTCTGCTTCCTCAGTGATTCTCGGTTTCACGCCTTCTCTCCTAACATTACCGAACTCGTCTATCTTCACTTTGCCGTCAGGACCTATGTATATTCTGTACCCGTAAACGTAGGGTCCGAGACCTTTCTTACGTAATTCTTCTAGTTCTTCAGGACTTACTCTGAATAACTTTTCACTCTCTTCAATGAATTCACGCATTTCCTCCTCCATTTCCCTAATCCACTCATCAAATAGATCAAATAATGATCGCCTCTTCCTTCTGTAACTCACGAGCAACTCACCATATATTAATAAACCTAAGATCCTAATTAAATTATTATTCTAGTTTTCTCCATAGTTATGTGCATGTGTTTCTACTACTTATTAGTAGTGTCTGGTTAGAGTAATTCAGCTATTAGGAAATTCCTTAGTCCTAGCTTGATTAAGTCAGCTGTGTCAGGATCTATAAATATTATTTCGTAAATTAAATCTACATTATCTTCCCCCACGTTAGTATCTTTTATTCTTAAGAATCCTGAAACCTTATTATTTAAGATTTCAAGTTCTTTCTCGTTATAAGTATTAGCTATTAAGAACTTCTTAAGAATTCTTAAATTAGTGCCTAACGGCGAGTTAACGAACGCGAACCACATTACTTCTAGCACCACATAATCCACACTATCCAGAGTTATATATTCTTGTAGATTCAGGATTTTAGTCTATTAATTTATCCTTCAGGAGTTTCTCCTCACGATTTCCAGCATCTCGTGGTTCTGAGGAGTCTTCATAACTCAGGTGTTTGAGTACCTATACAACAATGAACGCTATTACGAACCTTTATGAGATCCTGAAGTAGTTAATTCCTTAGCGCTTTCCAGAATCTCTTTAACTGTTTTGTTTATGTATTCTTCGTGTTTTCTTCTGAGATGATTTTCTATAGTAACTTCATTATTGAATGACTGATCACAAAGTAGGCATACATATCTTTCGTTAACCTTAATTACTGCTGGCTCGATTTCTAGTACTAGAGGAAAAACTTGTTTTATGATGAGTGAGGCTAGGTAGGAATTTCTAGTTTTCTCTGTGACTCTCTGTATATACCCCCTAACCCTGAACTTAGAAATCTTGTACTTATAGCTTATAGAGCTGGGTGAGACACCGTCAACAAAATACTCTTTAGTAACCATTAAGGTGGAGGAATTCCCTGCTAATCTCTTAACCACTAAAAACCTAACTAAAGCAACTACAGGATCCTCCAACCACTCACCTACAAAATACAACGATAAACAAATTAAAGGATTTAGCAATACATAACTAAATAACTCACGGGTAAACTACCTAAATTATTCCATAATCGATAATTAGAGAGTGTATTTAAATTGAAGGTATTATCTTTAAATAAGGATGTATATGTCAGGCGGTAAAGTAATATCAGTAAAGATACCTAACGACGTAGTAGACCTAATTGATGACATAATATCTGGGAGATCATACCGAAATAGAAGTGATTTCATTCGTGATGCTATTATGTGGAAATTAAACAAGCATGGATATAAATTACAGCTGAAACCTCCATCCTTCGAGACAGAAATGAGTGACTTGTAAGTTCGTTTCTGATCTTATCCTCGCTAATAATGCTTAAAGCTTAAAGATCCTGAATCCTTACTAAGCTGCCACTCCAACTAAGGTATTCTAGCACTTCTTCATCTATAGAGACTTAAGATACGAAGCATGTGAAATGACCTATTTTTAACTTTATATTATCTTTAGGTCTGAGTAATTATGGCGGTGAGGACATGTCTCTTTTTTGGGAGCCTAAGTGGCGTCGAGTGTCTCTCAATACTGATGGGGTAGTGATAGAGACTTGTTTAGATACTTCAACAAATCTCTTACTATGTCCTGTTTGTGTTAGGATTAATGAAGTGTGTCCTGAGGTGAGTGGTTCCTTCAGACAAGTAGTTGATAAGCCATTATTCTTTTCTCTCACGGATTTAGTTAATCATTTAAGATCTCATACAGTATCTGGTGGAACCAAACGTATAGTAGTTAAGAAAGAAGAGGAAGAGGAGAGTGTTGAGGAAAAGGAAGAAGACTAAAACACTTATACTTGGTGATTCGTTTAGTAGTAATATTTACGTAACTCAAGACTTAAGTGATTCACTACTATTATCGTGGACAGGCTCTTCAAGCACTCTTGATGGGTGGGATTTTACTAACACCTGCATCGATAAATTGCCTTTATTCCTAGAGACAGAATGTTTGGAACGTTTAGGGTTTGATACGTCTGAAATCGACTATAAATATGTCTTGATTGGGGAAGAAGAATCTCTAAAAAACAAAATCTCGTCAGAGGGTGAAGACTCCCCACATACTTGGTACGACCTATTTCCCAAAACATGTGGTAAGGTTTATAAGCCTGTATTCAGCTGGTGTCAAATAATTAAGATCCTGAGGAGTAAGATTGCGTTTCCCCGCCTCTACGCGAATATTTTGCGTATAGACCCTAACGAAAAAACCGTATTACTTGATGGTGGAGCTACTATAGAGTATGAGAACATAGTTAGCTCAATACCTCAAGACTTACTACTGACTAAGCTGAAAGGAGTAGATCCTATGAATGTTTCAGCGAGTTACGCACGCTTACCATACAACATCTCGCTAATAATTGGTAAGGTAAACCAGAAAATAAGTGATGATGAAGTTATTGTTTATGCTCTAGGCAGAAAAAGATACATAGCCTCACACGTAGTATTACTAAAAAACAACATCAACTACCTAAAAAACGAGTATGCGTTGATTTACGTACTAACTCCTCTAAAACGCGATACAAATAAAACCGAGATACTAATCAAGAATTTCTCTGAGTTAGATAATATAGGTATTAGAGTAAGAGACGTTGTATTTGCTAGGTCGTATATAGAGAAATACGGGAGGCTACTTAAGCCTAAGGAGAATCTCTACACGAAGTTACTTGAGGAAGCAGGTATTAGATTAATAGGGCGTTACGGGTCTTGGAAAGAACTCAGTATTTGCGACATAATCACAGCAACCCATGACTACTAATTATAATGTGGAGGCATGAGGTTAGCCGTATTAATCTAGTAGTTGCTCACACGCTTAAATTACTTGCGCGTTCCCGAACTCGTTCTCATCATAGAAGACAGCTGCTATCAAAGATAAGTCTTTAGTAGTTCCCTCACCTTCACAAGCACTAAGAATCAAATCCTCAATCTCTTCAGGCGTGAGTTTTCTTGAAACCACAAACTCTACATCATTTATTATCAGCGCCACACGCGATTCTCTTGAGATGTAAGGTATTACATAAACTTCCAAACCATACTCATGAAACAGTTTCTGCGCAGTGAGCCAGACTTGCTTAATCAGCTCTTCACCTAAGGAAGACCCGTTAGTAACTACCACCACATCTACAGGCAAGCAACTCCCATAAAATAACTTACTATATTCTTGAGATTTTTAAAGACTTCACCCTTTATAACCGAAAACTCTTGCCATACGTGTTTAGGGTGAATATAATTATTTGTTTTGAATCCTCACAACATAAAGAGTTAGTTTCTCTCAGACAATCACGTCTTTACTTTAGCTAGACTTAAAGTAGTTTTAGTCTCGTTTAAGAGGAAATAACTATAAAGACAAAGAAGGAGTTAATCTGGATTGAGAAATATCTATATCTTGAGATTACTCCTCCTAGGTTACGAGAATTACCTATACTTAATTCTAGCAGCAGTGTTTGGGTACTGGACACACGTGAGAGGAGATCAATAAGGCTTGTAGGTTCAGTCCTGTTATTACTAGTAATTAAGAAAATACCAGAACTCATGATAAGTCCTTGAATACCTGCCGTAATGAACTTCGTCATAAATTTGGTGATGATATCATTACTCGTGTAGAATCTAAACAGGAACCTCCCGTTAACATCTCCTGGCTTCCCTAAAATCATAGACTTAGCTAAATTAACTGGAATATCTGATATAGTAGCAGATATTGTGTTGCTGGAAATATTCCTATTCCTACTATACTTACCTACGTACTTGAGATCATAGATAGAGCTAAGTTTATTAAGATGCTGAAGGAGCGGATATCTGAGAAGAAACTTAAAGAACTCATAGAGGAAATGGAGGAGGTAGGTTTTCTAACTATTGAGGAAGAAATTTAGTTACAAAAACTAGATTAAGGGATTTTCCGTTCTTCTTTAAGTGAAGTCGAGTTTAGGAAAAGCGAGAACTTAGTAAGAAGATTCTAGTACGGAATCAGTTTATCGCAGTACTCGATAACTTCTTGCTCCTCGCTTCTTTTAAGTATTGTATTGCTGCTGAAATACTTCCTCTAGCCTCTATTAAGGGTCCCCATTTCACTTTGAATTTCTTTGGTGATAACGGTCTTACTCTCTTTTTTATTTTTCTAGGCACGTATGTTGCTTCCATATCTTTAAGTCCGAATGTACCGTCTATCATCTCAACTACTAAATCTTTGTCTATCAGTTTTAGTAGAGTCTTCCTTAATCTGTCTTCTCCTACGAGACCACTTAACTCCTTTCTTAATTCTTTCCAAGTTAGTGGTCTACCCTTATCCTCAATGATTGAGAGCACTATTCCCTCAAGCTCCTCATCACTAGGTGCTTTCATTACCATAACTTCCTCGTCTTCGTAAATAACTTTCGGCTTCTTCTTAACATCCTTAAACGTATTAACTTCACCCATCTTCTCACCCCAATAATAATAATTACTCATTGCATATAAACCTAAACCCTAAAACAATATTAACGCTGTTAAAGAAAACAGTAATACCTATGATCTTCGGGAAGACCTACGTGTGTATAGGTAACTCCTTAAAAACAAGATATTAAGTAAGATATAGTGTGGTGGTTTAAGTGAAGTCATTAACTCTAGTAGCTGAGATACCTCCTCAAATGAGTGAGGTATATATGAGAAAACTACTTAAAATTAAGAACTATATTACAGAAGAAATAGGCATTAATGTTTCCTTAGTGATTATAGCGACTAATGAACAACCCAAACTAATAATTTATGATGAAGTAATTAACTTAAATGAGAGCTTCAGTAACATATTGAAAGCAATAACCAAGGAACTAGCTAATGACTTAGGAGACCCGAACCTCCTTGAGAAAGCTGTCGGGGGAGCTAAACCTAGTCACTGATTTTTCCTACCATAATAACAAAGTATTTTTAATCATAAATAAACACGCGTGAACCCTTTATGAATCGAGAATACTCCAATAAGTGTTGTTTCAACATACTAGTTAATTTACGTATTGATGGCCTTAGTTTATTAAGGTTCTTATTAATATGATTATTGAAAGAGGTGCGTTAATTGCTTAGCGACATACGTTTAATGGCTATTGAATTACTGAGAGCATACAAGAAAATACTTAAATATAGGGAACTAGAAGAACTTACTGGGCTTTCAGCACCAGGTCTTTGGAGATATATTAATAAGCGTATACGGCCTACAAAAGAGAGATCACTAGAGTTATTCGAGTTATTAACGAATCAACGCATAGTCGAAGAAATACTTAGGAGCAAGCTCCTAGAAGTAGGTGACAACATAGTTAATTTATCCCCCATAATATATGAGGTACCTATCCTGAAGATACTTTCATACGTCGCTTACAAGGAGTTTCATCGCTACAATGTGAACGCTGTAGTTACTGTTGAGGTTGATGGAATACCTTTAGGAGTAATGATAGCAGACATACTTGAGTCTAAGTTAGTCATCGTTAGGAAAAGACCTGAGGTAGGAATTAAGAACTATAACCAAGTAAGTTACATAGCGAGAGACCCTCCAGCAGTAATCACACTATTCATGCCATCAGACTCCCTCAAAGCATATGATAGAGTCTTAATAGTTGATGATCTACTCAATAGTGGGAGAACATCTTTAGCTCTCGTAAAGTTAATACGCATGAGTGGAGCCGCACCAGTAGGCCTCTTTTCTGTGGTAGCTATAGGTGAGAAATGGCGTGATTTGCTGGAGAACGAGATAGATAAGATACACGTCGTATTAAGACTTAGTAGATAAGCTAAGTTTAGGGAGTAGATTGAGAGAGATAATTCAAAACACGCAGGTCTTGACTAAGGTAAACATAATAGTAGACATATTCTCAACATCAATACTTCTAGAAGCATTAGCTCCAACTAAACTAAGTACTGTTAGCGGGTACAAAGGCGTGAAAGACTTAAACATAATTCACTTCGCATACACACCTAATGTTCTGAAGTCCCCACTAGAAGAAACTGCTAAAGACGTAATTAACAATAAGAATCTCAGGTTAGGCTCATACCTGCTGCAGTACGTTGTTAATGCGAGCACACACCCTCTACTCAAGACTAATACTGCTTTCGGCTACTTAATGCTTGCATCACCCCTCCTCTACATAATAGTTAAGGCTCTAGTATGTGGTGATTCAATAACTACCATGGACGAGATAATTACTAAATATCACAACGTAGTTATTGAGGGACTCAAGAAAGAAACTCTTAAGGACTTCTATTCAGCTTTAAGGAAAGCCTCAGTAAAACACCTAGGTGAGTATTTCGGGAGAATCCCTTCAGTTAATGTTGAAGACACTTCAGTTCTAGAGAACTTCAGTTTATGGGAAGCTTTAAGAGATTCTATGTACTCAGATATAGTTAGTCATGAGATAATAACAGGCTTTAAAAGAGTTCTGGAAGTTCATGAGAACCTACTTAAAAAGAGACCTACCTCAAAGAGATTACTAGACATCATCACGTTAGTACACACAAAAACACTATCAATTAATCTAGATACTTTAGTACTCAAGAGTAAAAACTTCAATAGTGCCCTACTACTTAAGTACTTATCTACGCTAAGAACTAGTATCAGCAGGGAGATCTGGGAACGTATAGACAACTACGTCAGAGAGAATGAATTAAATCCTGGAAGTACTTCAGATATAGTTGCTGCTGGCTTAGCTTTGTACCAGGTGAGTACCTATGTTAATCAGGATATTGAACGGAGCACAACTTAAACTCTTAAAAGAGCTTCATCCCTACGTAAGTAAGGACGTAAGCACCTACGTTTTCATAGGAGCTCCCAGGATACCGCTCTACCACATTAGTACGATCCTCAAAAACTTCTTTATAGTGACTAGTAAGCACGACGACATATACGTAACTAAGACTGCTAGAAATTTAGGTGTTTTACTTGATGCTAACCTAATTAATTTAGGTGATTACTTAATAGCTGGTGTGGGAGGTATAGACCCTTGGCATGCTATCTCAAGACTGCGTGAGTTATTGAGTAACCAGGAAAGAAAAATTCTGCTCTTCTCTTACTTTCCTGCTTATAACATATGTGATTTCATGCCTGAGTTGAGGACTAGGTTAGGACTACTAGAACTTAAAGATTTCCTAGACTATATTAAGCCGTCCGTGTTCGTCTGCTTAAGTAATGTTGAGTGCTACACACGCTATGGCGAGACCAGAATCTATTCACTGAGCAAAGATACCTTATTCCTAGACCTAGTGCTTGATTTGATCTAAGTATTGAGATCTTTAGCTTGAACTCATACTTCCTTAGCCATTAACCAGGCGTCTTCTCCATCAAGGTAATAAAACCTTATCCTCTGAACTTTCTTAAAACCAAGCTTCTCATATAGCTTTATGGCTGGCTCATTACTTACTCTAACCTCAAGATAAACCTCACTAACCTTATAGAATTCCTTTAATTTTCTTAACGCCTCAACCATTAAAGAGTATCCTATACCTATCCTCCTATAATCTGGGTGAACAGCTATGCTTATTATGTGACCTAACTTCTTAAGTAATGATTTATTTATGTGACCTAAACCTCTCTCAACTCTACACATAATATATCCTACTACCCTGGAATCCACATCAGCTACTAGAAAAGCCTCACCCCACATCTCTAAGTGATGTCTCCAAAAATCTTCAGGATAGTGCTCCTTAAGCGATATCAAGTTTATGTTTATGACTGTTGGGAGATCTTCCGGTTTTGCTTTCCTTATGTGTATTGTTACCACCTTGAAGACCCTGAAATAATTATAATATCGATTTTAATTTTATGTTTGGATGAATAATGTTGAGAGAGCTGGAATCCCACCCAGCAGACGAGATTAGAGGTAGTGTTTCAAACCACCTAAGTAATATTAAGATAGGTTTCGGGCTTACGGGCTCAGTAGCTATCTATAGGGTTATCGACGTTATGCGTGAATTAATCAGGAGAGGAGCAGAGATACACGCTATTATGTCTAAAGCAGCTACTGAATTACTAAATCCTACGTTGGTTGAGTGGGCTATCGGGAGTAAAGTCTTGACTGAATTTAAGGGGGAGGTAGGTCATGTTTCTTTGAGTAAGGAAGTGTCTTCTTTCGCTATAGCTCCAGCAACAGCAGACATCATAAGTAAGTTAGCGCATGGTGTGTGCGATAATCCTGTCTCACTAAGTGCAGTGAATATGTTGGGTCTTAAGAAACCAGTCATAGTAGTGCCTGCCATGCATTCAGGTCTGTGGTACTCACCACCAGTAAACGAAGCGATGAAAAAACTTGAGGAGTTTGGTGTAGTAGTAGTTCCGCCAGATATTTCTGATGGGAGAGCTAAACTACCGGAAAACGATGATATTATCGCAGCAGTAGAAGCATCAACTCTGAGGGGTAGGGATCTAAGAAATATTAGGATTTTGGTAACTGCAGGACCTACAAGAGAATACTTAGATCGTGTGAGGTTCTTAACCAACGCTAGCTCCGGTAAGATGGGTGTAGCCATAGCTAGGGAAGCATACTTCCGTGGAGCAGACGTAACTTTAGTTCACGGACCTCTCACAGTAAGGAAACCACACTACATAAGAAGCATTAGTGTTACAACTACTGAAGAAATGTTTAACGCTGTGCTAAGTGAGGTTAGGAGTAAGAGGTATGACGCAGTCATACTAGCTGCAGCGCCTGCTGACTTCAGGTTTAGGAAGTATGTTGAGGGAAAAATTAAATCTGATGTAGGCCCCCTAACTGTTGAGTTAGAAACAACGCCAAAGATATCTCTAGGTTTGAGAAAAGAATTTTCAGGTTTTTTAGTAGGTTTCGCGGCTGAGATAGCTGAGGGCGAGGTAAACAAGTTAGCTGAGTTAGCTTTAGAGAAACTAGAAAAGAGAGGTTTCGATATCATAGTTGCTAACGACGTTAGCAGAAGTAATATAGGCTTCGCTGCTGATTACAACGAAGTACTCTTAATCAGTAGGAGAGGACGTAAAGAATTAGTTAGTAGGACTCTTAAGGAAGTAATAGCTAGGAAAATACTAGATCTGGTTAAAGAGGAGCTTGGAAGTGCGCGTTAAGGTACCGCTACATATAACTGGTTTTTGGGTTCCCCACATAACTAATAGTCCGTTAACAACAGGTTCTTTAGGAGCTGGGATAACCCTAGAACCATTTGTTAAAGCAGAGATTAAAGATAGTCTTAAGGATGAGGTATTAGTTAACTCTACCGTTCTTCACCACGATCTCGTGGATATGATAAAGAGGATAGTCGGGGTAGGCAGGGTTAGCGCTGAGATAACTTCTCCCTCATATTTTGGGGAGGGTTTAGGATTTAGTGCTGCTTTCTCTATAGTAATAGCGGCGTCAGCGTTACATAATCTAGGAAAGCCTCTGACGTTAAATAAGGTGGGTATTGTAGCTCATGAAGCAGAAGCATCCTTGATGACTGGATTAGGTGATGTGGTTGCGGAATTACGTGGTGGAGGATTAGTAGTTAGGTTGAAACCAGGTGCTCCGGGAGTGAGTGAGCTAGATGTAGTCCCGGTGAGGGACTCCGTAAGTATAATCCCGTGCATCATTAGGGAGAGATTCACGACGCCTCAAATGCTTAGAGATTACTGGCACATTATAAAGAAAGCCGGTGAGAAAGCTTACAAGAAATTTATCGCTGAACCAACTTTCGACAGATTTCTTGAATTAAGTAATGAGTTCAGTAAGGAAGTATTCATGAATAAAGAAACAGATGAGAAGCTTAAAGAACTACTTCATAAACATTTGAGTTCCGGAAACGTAATAACGTACTTCATCAAAAAAGGTACTTTAGTAATAGTCTTAGATAAACCTGATGACGAACTAATGGATACGCTAAAAAGAAGTTTTAGTAAAGTCTTAGGAATATTCAAGCCAACCTCTGAAGGTACCTCAATAAAAATAGAGCGTATACCCTAACCTGAAATTCCCATACAGTATTTAGGGCACTAACCAAATATTATGTAGGGTGAGATAGTTGGAGATCAACATACCGCCCACACACCCAAGATATAAATCACTCCTAATTAGAGAGAAACTAATTAAAGGTTTTGAAGAAGGATATGTTGCTAAGGCTGGGTTAATAGCTCATGGGAGGGGAGAGTGTTTTGATTACTTAATAGGTGAGGTAACTATAGAGCCAGCAATAAAAGCTATAGAAGCTGCTGTCGCGGCCTTACTACTATCTAGCAACCCAGTGATTTCAGTTAACGGTAATGTTGCTGCTTTAGTTCCCGAAGAAATAGTTAGGTTGGCCGAGGCTGTTAACGCTAAACTAGAAATTAATTTGTTCTATAGAAGTGAAGATCGTATAACGAAAATAGCTGAAATTCTTAAAGCGCATGGCGCGCGTGAAGTGCTTGGCGTAGATGATGCTACTGCCGAAATACCTGAACTTATAAGCGAGAGGAGGAAAGTAAGTCCTAAAGGAATACTAGTAGCAGACACAGTATTAGTACCTCTCGAAGACGGAGACAGAACTGAAGCTTTAAGAAAACTTGGCAAGACTGTCATAGCAATAGATCTTAACCCTCTTTCCAGAACCGCCAGAGCTGCTTCCATAACAATAGTGGATAATGTTGTTAGAGCAGTACCTAAGATGATTGAATATACTCAAAAATTAAGTAATGTTTCGAGGAAAGATCTTTCTGAAATATTAAGAAGGTATAATAATAATGCGATCTTAACTGAGGTACTAAAACACTTAAGGAATAGATTAGAAGAACTTTCGAAATCTAACCTCTTAATCCAATGCTGAACTGAAGCTCGAGAAACCCTCTAACCTTAACTATACTTCCACGAAGTCTTATTTAGTCTTTCTTTGAAGTTTCTAAACGCTCCTTAAATTTCTTTAGTTCTTCATCACTCATTCCCCAGAATTCGTTAGGGCCGGGGAAAACACTTTTCCTCACGTCTTCTGCATACTTACTTAAAGCTCTTAGTATTTCGTTGTATAAGTCAGTATATTTTCTGACGAAAGGTGGTGGTGTGGGGTTTATCCCTAGAAGGTCGTGAATAACTAGTATTTGTCCGTCACACTCCACGCCAGAACCTATACAGATTGTTGGTACTCTAGTCGTGCGAGTTACTTCAGCAGCTACTTGCCAGGTAGTGTACTCGATAACTATCGAGAAAACCCCAGCGTCTTGGAGAGCTTTAGCTGACTCAATAATATTTAGAGCATCTTCAACATTCTTACCTCTAAGCTTGTAACCACCCAATATTAGGTATCTTTGAGGATTAAGTCCTATATGACCCATTACGGGTATGCCTACCTTGGTTAAAGCTTCTATAATTTCTGAGACTTCCGAACCCCCCTCTACCTTAACAGCATCCGCCCCTAACTTAATTAATTCTCCAGCATTCCGAATAGCTTCATTCTTGCTTACCTCGTAAGATAGGAAAGGCATATCAGCCACTACTAGAGCTCTAGGTCTTGCGTTCGCCACTGCCCTAAGATGATGTTTTATCTCATCAAGAGTAACCGGTAATGTAGAGGAATAACCCATTATGACCATCCCGAGCGAATCTCCTACGAGCAAGCCGTCAATACCTACTTTATCAGCTAGGAGTGCATCATAGTAAGTATACGCAGTAATCATCACTATCTTTTCACCAAGCTTCTTCTTTTTTATGAAATCGTGAGGATAAATCTTGGAACTCATCTACATCCCATAACTAGAAACTTTGAAGAGCTAAAATATTAAGATTAACCCACTAAACGATCTTCTCAACCGAAACATGTCCCGAGGCAGCACTTTTAAGGGATTCCTTATACTTAATCATCAGCCACAAAACCTCATTAACAGGTGTAGACACACCAACTTCTCTTCCTCTCAAGACTATCTCACCATTTATGTAATCGATTTCTGTTTTCTTTCCTTGCATCAAGTCTTGAAGCATTGAGGAGTAGTTCTCTCCCGTAGCTTCAGCTACTCTTACTACTTCCTCTAACGGATCTGCTGGCATCCTTACCCCATACTTCTCAGCTACTTTCTGGGTTTCCGTCACTACCATCGTAGCTATCTTGAATAGGTTTTCATTAGTTACTACGAATTTGTTCTTTACTTCATACAAAGTAGTTAGAGGATTTATTGCTGCGTTGACAGCTAGTTTAAGCCATCTATAAGGCTCTATGTCATCAACTACTTGAAAACCGAGAACTTTAAATAAGGATGCTATAGAATATAGTACTTCTTTAGTAACGCCTTTACTTCCTAGGTAGCTAGTAGATCCGCCAATCCACCTGAATTCTTGAGGTCCTACCCTATATA
Source organism: Candidatus Zestomicrobium tamdykulense (assembly GCA_039889305.1). Lineage (GTDB taxonomy): Archaea > Thermoproteota > Thermoprotei_A > Sulfolobales > NBVN01 > Zestomicrobium > Zestomicrobium tamdykulense. Next base: position 32,642 of record JAVVFV010000006.1, read on the forward strand.
CTCCGTGATTCAGTACTGCGGTAGCTGTTCTCTTAGGACCTAAAATATTGAGTGCTTCCTCGTAAGACCTCAAACCGTTCTGACATGTTATTAAAACACCATCACTTCTTAAGTATTCTTTTACTGCCTTGATAGCTTCTAGAGAGTCGTACGCTTTAGTAGCTACTAATATCATATCAAATAAGTCAAGCCTTCTTAACTCCTCGTACGAGATAAAATAAGATCCTTCAAGCCTTACTAACGAGCCATCAGCCGTAAATATTTTAACTCCTCCTTCCTTGAGGAGGTTCAAGTACTGAGTATTCCTAATCAAAACATAAACGCTTAATTTAGTGCTTGAGCTAATCAAAGCATAAGTTAATAAGACCCCAACATTCCCCCCACCAACAACAAGAACATTCCTGAAGTACTTACCCACCATCAATGAGGCCCTCTCAGTACCCATGAATGTATTTTAGCTAGAATATTAAGATTACTAAAGAGCAAAGTATTTCGAGGTCTGATAAGGATGTTCAGCATGGATAAAAAAGTATTGTCTGTGCGAGGAGTAGTGAAAAACTTCGGCAAGATTAGAGCTCTCGATAAGGTAGATATAGAGATCAATGAAGGACTTATCTTCGGGTTAATAGGTCCTAACGGTGCTGGTAAAACTACGTTACTCAGAATCTTAGGTACTCTGCTTAAGCAGGATGAAGGCACTGTTAAAATATTTGGTTATGATCTGCCCGAGAACAGAGTCTTGGTTAGGAGGTATATTTCTTACCTACCTGAGGACGCTGGACTTTACTCACGTCTGAGTGGCTGGGAGAATCTCTACTACTACGCAATGCTCTACTACGGCAGAACTACTAGAGCGTTAGAGGTTGCGGAAGCGGGTGCTAAGATTTCCGGCTTAAGCGAGCGAGATCTTAGTAGGAAGGCTTCAGAGTATAGTAAAGGGATGGTTAGGAGAGTAGCTATAGCGAGGACCTTAATGATAGGTTCTAGGCTAGTCATCTTAGATGAACCTACCTCAGGTCTTGATGTTTTCTCGGCATACACAATACGTAAAATCCTTAAAGAATATTCTAGGAGTAACTCAGTCACAATAATACTCTCATCACACAACATGATTGAGGTTGAAGACTTATGTGATGAAGTAGCTCTCATAAATAAAGGACGCATAATAGTTCAGGGCCTGCCGAAAGACTTAATACACACATACGGTAGCAAGAATCTCGAGGAAGTCTTCATAAGCTTGGCTGGTGAGGACTCGTGAGCTCTGTTTACGTGGTTATTTGGAAGGAACTTAAGGACATGTTACGTGATATACGTACCTTAGCAGCGATTGCTTTCTTACCACTCCTAATACTCCCCTTAATGAGCTTGACCTCGATTTATGCTCAGGGTCTTCAACCAGGTCATGTAGCACTTATTAACTATGATAAATCCTCAGACAGTATAGGAGGAGTCAATATAACTTCTGAAGATATCTCGAGAGAAATTAGTGAGACTCTAGAGAGACATGGCTTTCAAGTGTTTTACGGTGCTGCTACCAACGTGGATGCCACAATCATTATTAGGGAGGGGTTCGTGAAGAACTTAACCTCACTAACTGAAAGAGCGAGACTAGAACTCGTTAAGACCCTAGGATCTAGCAAGGCAGATCAAGTAGAAAGCATCATATCAAACGTAATTAATGATCTGAACTTCAGGATAGCTTCTCTTAAGGTGAGAGAGCTAAGCAGCGTTGCAGGATTAAATGTTTCTGTAGATTCTGTTTTAAGACCTGTTGAAACTCAGGTAAGAGTTATTGGGGTTGGCGGCGCACCAGTCAGTTATGAGGAAGCACTTAGGGTTTATATAGCTAGATTTCTTTCTTTCAGCCTCATATTTGTTACTACTCCCTCAACAGCTTACATAACGGATTCTGTAATAGGTGAGAAAGAGAGGAAAACTCTAGAAGCTTTGCTGAGTACGCCAGTACCCAGGTACGCCCTAATAGTAGGTAAGATAGTCTCCACGTCTCTAATAGGTTTGCTAGCAGGATTCACTAATGCTTTAGGACTCCTCCTATTTGCTTACGTACCCTCACTAATTTATGGGATTAATCTATTCTCCTTGATTCCGGGAAACGTTATGTTAGCTCACTTCATAGCAATATACTTCTCAGTCTTAAGTTCTCTCGCTTTAGTAACTCCTGCGGTGATTAGATCCGGAAGCTACAGAACTGCTCAAACTTCTTCAATGATAATAATCAGTATCGCCACAATAGTGTTCTTCATATCTTTGTACGTTGATATAGAGCAATTAAGTGAGGTTTATAAGTGGGTGCTTTACTTAATACCATACACGCACGCATCATTATTCATAAAATTTGTTGCTCTCGGCACGCTGAATAACGCGTTAATACATCTAATAGCGCTCCTACTAGTCATAGTGAGCCTGATGTATGTTTCAATAAAGCTCTTCAACGAGGAACGCATAATTTACGGTAGAACCTAAGACGCTTTTACTTCTCTCTAAATTTATGAGAGTTATCCTAGATGGTATGGTATATCAAAAATAAAGGAGATTTCTCCTTGCTACTTAGTCTTGCTCTTTCGCGCGGGAGAGTAAGTAGCGTATCTTTTTTATGCTCTAAGCTAATTAGTTTTAGTGGTGATTATGAGGTTGGGTTTGAGTTTTCATGGGTTAAAAAGAAAACATATCACTATGTTGATATCCTTAGTAGTCTTGCTGGCTTCAGCAGTAGTTGGTTCTTATCTTAGGCTTTATCCAGTCTTTAATTCTTTTGAATCAGGTTATGGCCCAATGTTGAATGAGTTAGATCCTTACTCAGAGTATTGGACTGCTGAGAAGCTTCTTGAGAAAGGTCTTACGTACTTCTTTAGCTTGAACAGACATAATGAAGAGACACACATTTTCTGGTATCCTTGGGGGAGAGACTTTACTAGGTCGTCACTACCCCTCACGCCGATGTTTTCCGTGATTACTTACTATATAGCACGCTTCTTCAGTCCTGGGTTAAGTTTGTATGAGTGGATGGTGTATATCCCTGTAGTGTTCTTTATATTATCCTTGATAGGTATTTACCTAACTACTAAGGAGTTGTGGGGTGACATCCCAGCCGCGACTTCTTCTTTAGTAGCCGCGATAATCTTTAATAGTAGACAACTAGCTGGTTTTACGGTGAAGTATTCTGCTGGGTTAGGGTTTATTTTTCTTGCCACGTACTTCCACGTGAGAACCTGGAAGAGAAGAAGTTATATGGACGCATTGTTGTGCGGTGTCTTCATAGCTTTAACTGCTGCTGGATGGGCAGGCTTTAATTTACTTCTATCAGCTATTTTCCTGCAGCTAGTTCTGCAGCCTCTAATAACTAAAGTCACTAAAGAAGACATAATACTTTGGGGTTTTGAGACGTTACCTCTTGCCTTAACTATAGCTCTACTGCCTTTTTATGGACCCTTATATCTAGTCCTGAGTGTCGGCATACTAATACCGTTAGGTTTTGCAGTAATAGGTATTGCTTTACTGCTAGAACACATAGCAACGCAGAAAGTAGTTAAGTTGAAGTACCCGCTCTTAACTAAGTGGCGCTTCATCTACTTACTCTTGATAGTCTTGATAGGTGTGGGAGGACTCGTAGGACTTACTACAGGCTTCCTACACCTGAAAGGCAAAGGTCTGGCCGCGATGGGTTTAGGAGAGTTAACACACGTCTTAGTAGGTACTGTACAGGAGTACACACCAGCTAACTCGGCAAACTTCATATGGAGTAGTGGAGGTCCATTCATTATCTCGTTCCTAATGCTTTTGTATTTCGCTTACAGAGCGTTCATCAAGAAGAGTGTACTAGATCTCTTCATAGGCATAATGGTGCTATTAGCAACATATGCTACGACTAACGTATCTTACTTCTTCCCCCTCCTAAACTGCGTCATATCAATTTCTCAAGGAAGCTTCATCGCCTTACTAATTCCATACCTCTCTAGGAAGAAAGACTTAATGCTAGCTCTGCTGAGTACCTCATTAATGATTACTTACTTGTTCGTCACTCTTTTTCAGGGGGTAACTGTTTGGGTACCGGCCTACAGAACTCAGACACCCATGATACTAGACTCAGGTCTTGGTTTCGGGAGGAACGTGCCTGCCTGGCTAGATACTCTTGAGTGGATTAAAAACAACACGCCCAAGGACTCCGTAATTATTTCTTGGTGGGATTACGGGTACTGGCTCAGCGTCCTGGGGGAGAGAGCCACAGTAGCTGATGGAGCTACACTTAACGTGACGCAGATAGAACTGCTAGCTAAAGCCTTAACAGGTACTGAGGAAGAAGCTTTCGAAATATTCACTAAGTACTTCCGAGTACCACCAGATAAGACTTACGTCGTATTATATGATGTAGTCTTATTCTCAGAACAACTTAGCTCAACCTACGTAGGCCCGCTAGCTTTCCAGGGAGGAACTTTTATAGGTGCAGACATGGCTAAAGGTATCTCAGCTATCTACAGGATAGCTGGTAGGAACCCCCCAATCACAACTACCACTATAGGACAATATAGTTACGTCATGCCAAACTGGACCAATCCAGCACTAACTAACGCAACACTCTATAAGTTATTCCTTCATTCAGTCCATGAAGTATTCGGAGTTACTGATTATCCCGTGAGATTTCTTTACGGAGCGCTTCAATACCCACAGTATGCTCCGCGACTAGAGAAGCCAGCACTCTCAATATTTAAGCCAGCACACATAGCTGTGAGTCAGCTCTACGAAGGAAGTAACGTGTACGTAGTAGTGGCTGTTTACAAGATGGGTGGCTAAAAACTTGAATGAAGTATGTGGGGATTACGTAATAATAAACCCCTATGTTTGGTTACCTAAAGCATGCGTGCGTTTCAACACTAAAATCAAGGAAATATATGTGGTCTCAAGAGATTTAGAAAAGTCTGATAAAGTAAGGATCATCACGCACGGTATGGCGACCACACATATTCACCTAGGTCTCTACCCGATAAGAAACACTGTCGTTTCAGGTTTGAACCTAGATGAATGGGTCAGGAATTTCGTGTGGGGTTGGGAGAGATTCCTGAGAGAAAATCCGGAAGTTAGTTACTACGCATCCCTACTAGCTATAAGGGAACTTCTATCTTCAGGTGTCACGACTTTCGCTGACATGCATGTTAATGAAGACATGGTTTATAAGGCAGTCCTAGAAAGTGGTGTCAAAGCAGATTTAAGCACACCCATAATGGATGGGGGGATCTACGAGAATTATGAAGAAGCTCTAGAGGAGAACCTAAGACTACTTAAAATAGTTAGTGAACCTAGGGTTAGAGTGAGGTTAGGACCCTGTACTCCTAGGTTGCTCTCCCCAGCAGCTTTTAAGGAAGTGGTTGAGCTAGCTAAGGAACGTGGGTTAGGGATTCACACACACTTAGCAGAGGTTTTCGAGGATCTTGCGTGGCTAAAAAACAAGTATTCGATGACTCTCAGAGACTTCATCAAATTTGTTGGTTTGACGGAAGTAAACGCGATAGTAGCTCACGCGGTGTGGGCTGAGGAAGCAGTTAACATATTATCATCTAGTAATTTCATAATCTCGCATGCTCCAAGATCTAATGTCCTCTTAGGTGATGGGAGAGCACCTATAAAGAACTACTTAAAGAAGCAATCAAACGTAACTATAGGGATTGATGTCGCTCCAACATACGACATACGGGAAGACTTAAGAGCGTATACTCTCCTACACTATGAGGGGGAAGGAATCCCTGATCTTCAGGAGGCTTTCCGCTTAGTAACTACTACCGCATACAGAAGTATGGGTTTCGGTAAAGGTGAGTTAATTGAGGGGGAGGAAGCCGACATAGTTGTGTGGTCTGTCAAAAACTTGGTTCCGGGAAACCCCGTAGCTCAGATAAGTTGGGGTGACTCACATGTTGAGGAAGTCTACGTGTCAGGGGTCTTAGTCTTTAGTGGTGGTGAGCTAAAGCTGGCGCGGACACCTTCTGAAGAAATTCGTGAAGTCCTGAATAACTATCTTACTGAGTTTTTTGAGTAAAGTAAATATTGCTTTAATAGAGACTATGAGCTTCCTACTTATGAGGCTTAATTCTAGCATGAGGCACGCGACTGATTTTTTGAGACCTCCCTCCATGTGTGCCTTAATTACTTTAGACCAGTCAATCTTTATCACGTAATATGAGAATAGTATGGAGAGTGCTATGAAGGCAGGTATTGTGTGATAACCTAACTCCTCACCAGCTAGGATTAGTAGACTACCGTAGAATACTACGAGACTCTTCAGGAACAATTTACCTAGAAAAACTGAGATGAAGTAGGTAAGTAGGGAGAACCCTGAGAGTCCTAGAGGTAAATAAAGTACGTCATCAGGTAAAGGTAATGCCGCAAAGACGAATATAGCTAGTGGGAGAGACTTGCTGGCTATCTTATTGAATAATTCTAGGTTCTTCTTACTACTCTGACCTAAAAACTTGGAGAATCCTTTCCCTATGAAGTATATAAGGATCTTGCCTAGACTAGCTCCTAGAGCCGAGAAAAACACTACCAGGATTCTGTCGTGTAGGCTCGTAAACTTGAAAGCAAAACCTATTATCACGAGTAGGTAAGGGAGTGAGATAAACGGGATAGAATTACTTACGAAACTAATTAAGAACGGTCCTAAGAGGAAAGTCTTGAGGTATTCTAGTATGTTGCTTACATCCATCACTTCATTACCTTCAATGGTCTATATCGTTACTAATTAATAAGTACCTATTTAAGTTAAGTCTTAGTGTGTTAGGGGTGGAGCCACACAAGATCTTCAGCATAGTAAGTAGATGTCCTGTCTGCAATAACGAGAACCTGGATATAAGCACCTACACGTACGAAGTACCTCACTTCGGTGAGGTGATAATAGAGGTGTGGAAATGCAGTAACTGTGGCTACAGGAAATCCGACGTTAGTACACTAAAACATGAAGGTGAAGTTAGGATTATCTTTCCAGTAAAGAATCAGGAAGATCTAAACGCTCTCGTTATTAAGTCATCTACAGCAACTGTAGAAATACCTGAGTTAGGTATTGAGATATTACCAGGTCCCGCAGCACAAGGCTACATAACCACGGTTGAGGGTCTCCTAGAAAGAATACTGGAGAACACACCATCAGAATGTTTTGAGGAAAGCAACAGCTGCTATGAATTTGTTAAAAAAGTAAAGAAAGCGATGAATGGCGAGATAAACTTCACTATAATACTTACAGACCCTTACGGAAGAAGTACAATAAAATGACCCTCTAACTAACACAATAAATCAATTAAATTTTCTGCTAACACAAGCGAACAATCCTAGGTAGCGGGCCCGCCGGGATTTGAACCCGGGATCTCCGGCTCCGGAGGCCGGCGCCTTATCCTGGCTAGGCCACGGGCCCTTAATTATTATTCTTTGGACTTTAATGAGTTTTTAATAATTGTATGTTTACTCATCCTCTTCTTACTAGAATACACTTCCTTAGGATGATGAAAGGATTCATTATTTGAGTGAGTAAACCTAAATTAAAGGTCTTGTTCTTTGTGATGAGTCAGACTAAGCTAAAACTTTATAAGGTGTGGTCATTTTATGATATATGGGTCTGCTGAGGGTCGTGTGAGACCCCGAGGTCGGTGGTTCAAATCCACCCCCCGCTACCACATTTATGGTTTGCAGATTTGATGATAAGGATTTTCTTTGCTGGCTTGTATTTTATTATGGTGGATAGTTTGGGTCTTGGGGGCTTGTTTGTAGGTCCTGCAGGTATTCCTTTGAGTGCGAAAGGTTCAGGGGTGCTTAGGGGTATTAGGGTAGTTAAGGAGCTTGGTTTAGATGCTATGGAGATAGAGTTCGTGAGGGGTGTGTGGCTTAAGCTTGAGGAAGCTCCGTCTCTTAAGGAGGTAGCTTCTGAAACAGGCGTTATTCTTAGTGTTCATGCACCTTACTACATAAATCTCCTATCTAAGGAGGAGAAAACTGTTAGGGAATCCGTCAAGAGAATAATTAACTCAGCTAGGGTAGGGTATCTTGCTGGTGCTTGGTCCCTAGTTTTTCACCCAGGTTATTACGGGAAGCTAAGTTCTGAGACTGCTGTGAGTGTTGTGAGGACTGCTCTCAAAAACATTGTTTCTAAACTAATTAACGAAGGTGTGAGAATCTGGGTAAGGCCTGAAACCATGGGTGGGTTAGCAGAGTTCGGGTCTCTTGATGAGGTATTAGCTGTTGTCGAGGGTGTTGAGATGGCTCACGTAGCTCTTGACTTCGCACATTTATACGCGAGGAGTAGAGGAACCCTAAATAAGTTGAGAGATTTTGAGAGTATTCTAGACTCAATAGAAGCTAGGTTAGGTAGGGAAGCCTTGAAGGAAATGCATATACATGTCTCAGGCATCGAGTATGGTGATAGGGGGGAGAAGAAACACCTAGACTTCAAAGACTCAAGATTTAACTGGGTTGATGTAATTAATGCTTTGAAGAACTACGGGGTTGAGGGAATCATAATATGTGAGTCCCCCAGCTTAGAAAATGATGCACTCCTAATAAAACAGAAGATTATGGAGTTAAGTCCACATACTTAGCTACACTTAATTCTAGAATCTTTTGGCAGACAAATCTTAAACTTCTCTAGAGCTAGGCAGACCTGATCAATAGGTATGAAAGCAGTAGCTCCTGACTTAAGCTTTATGAATACAGACTTTCCAACAATCTTAATTTCAGCTTCTTCACATGAAGGAATTACCACATCACCAAATATTTTCTTAGGTTATGCAAGAATATAAGACTGGATAGAGGTATCTTATGCTTGTGTTGATGAAATATAAATTATTAAGGCTTTTTGTGAACTAATATGGGACTAGCGAATGAGTTTAAAGAACGTTTTATACACCCTCTCTGGTTTGCTAGCCATAGTGGGTTTCTTAATGCTCATAATACCACTTACTGACTTGTTAATAGGTGATGAATTAAGTTATTCTTTTTTACTACTCGGTATAGCTTTAGTGATTTCTGGGTATGTTTCTTTCAAGAAAGCTCAGAGCTTAACAGTAATCGAGTCTTTTCTAGTAGCTTCACTGGCTTGGTTGGTCATACCTACTTTAAGCGCTTTAGTCTTAATGATAGAGACTAAGACAGCTTTTGTTGATGCTTTCTTTGAAAGTATGAGTGGATTTACTGGAACAGGATTCACTGTCTTAACCTCCTCTACACTGAAAAAATCTATCTTGATTTGGAGAGCACTCATGCAGTGGACTGGTGAATTAGGGATAGTTGTGTTTGCTATGATTGTGATACCTTACTTCTACGAAACCGCTAGAGCTGTCTACGGTCTAGAAAGACCGATAAGAATAGGTATGAACCTGTATGAGACAGCGAAGAGATTAATTCTAGTGTATTCAATACTCACACTACTAGGTTTCGTGTCGTACGTAGTGACAGGACTAACTCCTTTCGACGCAATAACACACATAATGACGACCATAGCTACTGGTGGTATGTCTACATATAATGAGGGTTACGACATCATATACGCGTACTCCCCAAACTCAGTAATGCCCTTTATAGTCTTCATGATTTTAGGCGCTCTTAACTTCGTAGTACTTTATAACCTAGTTACAGGCAACTTCAGAGAAGTCTTCAAATCAGAAGAGCTAAGGTGCTTTATCTTCGTACTAATTGTTTTTTCAGTAGCTACTGGAGCCGCTTACTACATTCTCGAGAACAGAGACTTCTTAAGTGGTTTCTTTAACCAGGTATCTGGAATGAGTACCACGGGATTTAGTATAGGCTCACTAAAGAATCTAAAAAACTTCACTAAATCTCTACTAATACTTGGTATGTTTTTCGGCGGCATGACTTTCTCTACTGCAGGCGGAATAAAAACCCTCAGACTCCTACTATTTCTCAAAAAATTGAATATCTATACTGAGAAGGTAACACTACCACCCTCTGTTGTTAAGAGAGTTGTGATACAGAATCAGATTGTGAGTGATGATGAACTATCAATTTCTTTCATACTGATAATACTATACGCTATGTCAGCATTCATCATATCGTCACTCATAACTCTACTCAATAGCGAATACTCATTTATTGATTCCTTATTTGAGACTGTCTCAGCATTAAGTTGTGTTGGTTTGAGTGTTGAGGTAATTACTCCTACGGCTCCGCTAGCAGTTAAGATCTTGCTAATACTAGCTATGTATGTGGGGAGACTTGAGTTCACACCAATACTTGTGTTAAGAACTCTTATTGCACGACGGAAGCGTTAAGTAACTGAATTAAATAGTATTTAAAAATGCGTGTTCAGCTATTATATTCGGTGTAGTAATGAAGATTCTGATCATTGGTGGTGGCCCAGTAACTCAGGAGTTGCTTAAGGCTTTCGAATCTGAGAAAGAACTGAAAAGAAATGAAGTAGTTGTTGTTGAGATAGACGCTGAGAAAGCAGAAGAGATTAGTAAGGCTTTCGACGTAGTAGTGATTAAGGGTGATGCTAGAGACATCTCTCTATACGAGTCTCAGATCGCGTCTTTAACTCCTCTCAGTGATTTCGACGCCATACTAGCCTTAACAGATCATGAGGAAGTCAATATTTTCGCTTTAACTATAGCTAGGCATTACGGCTCAGCAGTCAGACTAGCTAGAGTTAAGAACGCGAGGGTAGGGGAGGTCGTCTCTAAACTAGAGTTAGGAGTGCCTGTTATAGTTCCCACAATCATAAGTAACTTCATAAAAACCTACTTACAGACTCTGCTTCAACCCAGACTCATAGGTGAGGTAGGTGAATACAAGATCTACTGCTTAACAACTTCAGGAACTGATAGAGCTGTAAATAAAAGAATAGATGAGTTGCAGTTACCTGAAGACGTGAAAGTTTTGTTTGTGTTTGACGGAACTAGGTTGTATGTACCAAGCAAAGATGAGGTTATTAAGGAGGGTTACTTGCTCTACATACTAGCTAAGACATCAGACATAAATGTTATCTCCGAAATCTTTAAAGGCTAATTCAAAGACTCTCCTTTCTTAGATCCTGAGTTCTGAGCTACATAGTTTTTGATGAACATGTGTGGTTCTCTCCACTCGATTTTTATTGAGGGTTCTCAGGAGGAACTCGTGACCTTCATATCTAGTGGCTCCGTGTTTTCTCACACCTCATTAATCTACCCTCATAAGCAACTAGCTCTCTCAAAACAGCGAAGACAGATTCCTCAACATTCTATAAATAGGAACTATCGTCTACGGCAACTTAATAAGTTTTCTCTGCGTATATAAATTAGGTGAGGTGGTTTAGGATGGATGGAGCGCTAGAGAATCTCTTCTCTGGCTTACCATTTACTCTCCAGGATTTTATATTGATAATTATATTGGTAGTGATTGCTGTAGCTATTAGGTTTATTTTCTCCTGGCTACTTACCAACATAGCTAAGAGAGGGGTTATCTCTCCGGGAACGAGAATCCTCGTTATTAGGATAGTAGATATAGTGATTGTGGTAATGATACTTATAGGAATTGTGGGTATAGTGACTGCTTCTTTAGTTCCTTACGTTGTGGTTTTCGTGATAGCGATACTTTCTTTGCTGCTCTTCTATAACGAGGTGAGGGAGTTCTCAGCATACATAAACATTCAGTTAATGAGGTTGAGGAGAAATCCTTGGGTTGAGATATACTTGCCAGGTATAGATAAACCAATAACTTGCAGAATACTTGATATTTCGCCTTTCAGCACCATACTTGAGGACGTTTTCGGTAACAAGATATACGTACCGAACACAGTATTATCTAACTCTGTCTATAGGGCTAGACAACCACACGTAGTCGTTAGATTAGGATTAAGTGTCATACACGGGTTAACTAGTACGGGAGACTTTGACTGCAACAAGATAGTTAGTAAAGTAAATGATGTGGCTAGAGACATGTTATTCAGAGTAGATGCTGAGAATACCTTACTTAAGATGATAGACCCGCATAAGGTCGAGATAGTAGTTAGTTTAGTGCCGGCTAAGCTACCCATAAGAGCGAACGACATAACTAGACTGACAACCAAGCTCTCCGAAACTCTTAAAGACTATAAGCCGGAGATAGAGATAGTGAGGATTTCATGAGTTATCAGTTCAGTAAGCAAAAATCTCGAGATAGCCAGTTCAGTGAAGAAAGCTTAAGTAATTACTGCAACGTAATTTTTGAGGTATTTACTCACGGTCTAGGTTCTGAAGAAGCTGATGAGGTAATTAATACTTTACGGCTCTTCAGCCCTAGGAAAGTTTATGTAAGCACTCTTAAGGAAATACCAGAATCTTTCTTTAATTTAGTTAGACACCAGTATGACGGATTCTCAATAACTAAATGGGTTAACTCATTACGTACGATGAAAGACTCAGTAGTTCTTGGAGTGATGAATGTAGACGCTTACGTAGATCCATTAAATTTCATTTTCGGTATTGCGTTACCAGAACTAAATGCAGCGACCGTATACGTGAGCAGACTAAGAATCAATGTTTCTCAGAAGGGATTCCTTGCTAGGGTAAGGAAAGAGGTAGTGCATGAATTAGGTCATGTTTTCGGGTTAAGACACTGCAAAAACAAGTTCTGCGTTATGTGTTTTAGTAATAGCTTAGCTGACGTAGACAAGAAAAACTTTAGAATGTGTAACGCACACTACACGGAGCTAAAGAATAGACTGCCTTGCGTAAGTGAGGAACTACTGCTTAAGACCTAGTCTTGATTAAAGACAGTCTCACTAAAACTTATAGTGAGTTTTGAGATACTTCAGTAAGTCATTACAGGATGCTACGGCTAGTCAAGAATAAAATAACCTTGACAGTAACTCTAGGAGATTTAACAGAGTTTGACGGACTATCAGTTTTATTATGAGTATTGGACAAACGGTTAGTGGTTTATCACCTGAAGGATCTGTGAGATCTATGGTGGAAGCTTTTGAAGAGTTTAGTGAAGGACTCAACATATATTTATACATGACTAACGAGGAAGTATTTAAGAGAGTTATTAAGGAACTCACTATGTTAGGTTGGATTCCTAAATAACTATTCGTCAATTATTTATTTCTTTATTAGGTGGTTGAAACTAGTGGGAAGTTTAAGAGTGTGGTTGCTGATACTAATTAAGGCGGGCTGCTACGAATAGTCAGAGAAACCTTGAAAAATCAACTAATGCTAACGTGTAGGGTCCTCAATCCTACAGAACTTAGAAACTTTTTAGTATGCAATTTCTTACTTTGTGCGAGTTCCGTAAGCTCACTATATTATTGGGTGAGTTCAAACAGTAATAAAGGATTTGATGGTTGGCACGTAACTATACGGAACTCAAATCCTTCATCATAGTTCTCTGTGTCTGTATGTTGTGTCTTTTAGGTAGCCTTCCATTAACGTGAATGATCTGTCCATTAAGTCTAGGAGTCGGGGGTCGTGCGTGACTATGATTATGGTTGTTCTGAAGTCTTCTCTAATGTTCTTAAATAACTCTATGACTTTTAAGGCAGTATTCCAGTCTAGGTTGGCTGTTGGTTCGTCTGCTAGTAGTACGGAGGGTGTCATGACTAGTGCTCTAGCAATAGCTACTCTCTGTTTCTCACCACCACTTAAGAGTTTAGTTTTTACGTTAACCTTATTGTGTAGTCCAATATATTCTAGGACCTCCCTAACCCTCCTACTTCTTTCTTCCTTACTTACTCCCGCGATCAGCATGGGTAACTCAATGTTCTCAAAAACTGTGAACTCCTCGATCACTCCATAGTCTTGAGGTATGTAGCTAACTACGGTATTCCTAATCATCGCTAACCCGTTCTCGTCCAACATATTAAGGTTATATCCGTCAACGATTACCTCTCCTCTATCAGGTCTTATGAGTCCAGCTATTAGCTTAAGTAGTGTTGTTTTGCCGGAACCGCTGGGTCCGTGTATACCTATAATCTCGCCTCTCCTGAATGAAGCGTTAATTTTCTTAAGTACAACTACCTTATTATTACCTTCATCGTACGTCTTCCACACATCCCTTAGTAGTACAACGACATCCTTCATGATTCCTCACTATAAATTAGTTTAGGGCTGTTATATTTGAGGGATAGAAGCAGTATTTCTAATGCTCTTATAAACTAGACTTAACACACCCAGTACTATAAGGAATGCTAGAGTTAGTGCTAGTGAAAAACTTACTACGTCAACTATTAGGTAGGGTAGTGAGAGAACGCTAGCTACTAACAAAGAATGAAGCAATATAAGTAACCTCACATTGTTAGGTCTTGAACCGTAAGCAAAGAGTACGTAGAGGAGTATTGAGTAAAGCCTGAAATCAATTATCACCATCGCGGCTGACGCCACCATAGTAATCAGTAAAGTTATGTAGGGTATTAAAGTGTTGTTTCTGAAAAACAATATTATGAATAAGTTAATTGAGGTTATTATTGAGATCTTGAGTCCTGAGCCTTTAGTGACCGCCTTAACAAAAATTACGAGAATGTTGCTTCCCAAGCCTTAACACCACCTACTATCCTAGATATGGCTAAAGCGTTAATACTCCTACTCATGGTCTCAGATACTTCCTCAACCCCGAATATCATACTACTTATGTTTACGTATGTTCCTCCACTAGTGATGTTTATGAATATCGTTAGGTCTATTCCAGAACCCCAGGAATCTACGTAATTCATTTTAGCGTGAATTAATGCTTCATTCTCCTCGATTTTCCACTCTACTTCTTCTGTCGTAAAGAACTCGTTTGTTTTGATTAACTTAATAATGAGTTCCACTAGCTTCTTTAGGTCGGTTACGGGGGTCATTAGGACGTATCTAGGAGTTGGTGGCATGTATGCTTCCGTAACTAGTTTTTCTGGCTTAATTCTTAGGATGATGTATGTTGTTGAAGCGAACCACGAGATAATCAAGGTCACCATAGAGTTCAGTGTTGATGCTCCCCCCATCGAAACAAACACGTATACGAGCGTAATGAGTCCCGGAAACATTATTGAGGTTAAGGTATATCCAATTATTATTATTGTTATTGCCCACGGCTGAAAACCCATGAAAGATATCTTGCTTCTTAGTTCTGTTAAGTAAGGCATAGTAGAAGAAAAAACCGATATTATTATTATTGAGGCAGTTACTGAAGAGAGAATAGCTGAAATTAACGAGTCTGGTGTAGGTATCCTAGTTTCTGAGATATAGGTCACTTGACCGTTGCCAGCCACAGCGACCTCCGTAACAGGGTATTGCGTCTCAAGAAGTTCGAAAACCCTCGTAGGGTCGGGAAGCTTGCTTAAGTTAGTTATTACTATGTCAGTAACTAACGGTTCTTCATAGTTCAAGACCTTCATTACGTTTTCGTGTGTTGAGATTAAGACGTGCTGTAGTGGTACGATGATGGGTTCTGTCCCGACGTATCCTTGAATAGGTATTAATGGAGTCTTGTAGAATATTGTATAGCTTCTCAGTAAGCTGCTGTTCACGTGAATTAAGGTAGTCTTTATTCTATCATTATTGATAAGTATGTAGTCTATCATAGACTCTTCTGGTACCTCGCTATAAATAAAAGAGAACTCAGGTAATTCCTTACTGATGCCTAAGTCTTTTAGTATTGTGTTTTCAACACCTATCATGACATATATTAGCTTCTTGTTTTTTTCTAGTTGGTAGGGCTGATCTAGAACTGCTCTATAGAAGTATGTGCAGCTGCCTTCCAAGCCTAAATCTCTTAGTAGGGTTGAACAATCCTCAATATTGACTGACACACTAAACCTAGCAAGCATAGTGTATGAGGTGTTGGTAATTGATGGATCCTTAATAACGACTAGGTTATTCTCGTACCTAGTGTTTAGTCCAGACGTTATGACGGAGAGAATTGTAGCCAGTATTACTAAGTATGTGAAAGATCTCCTAAGTATGAGTAGGCTTAGCTTGTAAATACCGACTACTCTAGCAAGTCTAGCTTTAATAGCTATCTTAAACTCTCTAGTCATGCCTGATTCTGCTTTGACATACTTGATAGCTGCGTAACTTGTAGCTAATACGACGAGTAGGTAAACAAGTAAGAAGATTAACGTGTTAATGATTATAACACCCCGATCAAACTCATTAATACTGAAGTAGCCACGCCTAAACCAGCTCCTGCTAAAACCAGGCTTGAGTACGTGATTAAAGACTCGTAAACATCAACACCAATCCTAAAAGCCACGTACTTAACGACCGAGGCTACTATGAAGAGCATACCTAGATCCGGAGTTAAGGTAACCCCAATTAATATACCGAATAACGAGACATTGCCGAGACCTAAAAATCTGAACACAATTATTAATAAGAAGGCTAAGAACAAACCAATAAGAATAGAATGCATATTGAAAGAAGTTAAGTACCCGTTATAAAGATTATTCATCCACATAACAAGCGGTACCCACCTGAGCAGGTTGAGTTTAGGTGATGTAAGACCAAAAGTATTGAGTAATACGTGCCCGTAGAAGAGAGTTATTGGTGCGCCTAAGAGTATTAGTAAAGCAAGTAAAAATGTTGAGACTTCAGCTCTGATCTCAAGAGTCTTGCCAGCCTTAACGTAATTGAGGGTGTTAGCAGCTACGAATTGAGGCATTGGCACTCCAGTATAGGGATCTAGAAACACGTACGGAGTAGCTCCTCTAGCACCAGAAAGAAATAACGTTAAGGTAGCTAGAGGTAAGGTTGCTTGTGAGACAGTTCCGGCCTCGCCAGCTACTCTTAGAGTAAAGATTGTTAAGAATATATGAAGAACAACGATAATAGGAGTGACTAGAAGCATAGTTACTGTGGCTTTATGTAGGTAAACAACTGGAATAATTAAGCTACCTATAAGGAGAGCTGAAAAAAGCAGGTAACGTGTTAGATACCTACTAGAGTACACGTATTTCAGTGAGGTCTTGAAGTAGCCTCTACCAGTAACTACGTAGTATGAGGAAGCCACTATCAAGAAGCCGCTAATTAATGAAGCTATGTAGGGAGCGGCTGCAGTAGCTAGTGCGTGGTTATCTAAAGAAGGCAGAGATATTAGGAGACCTAATGAAGCAAGCAGGGGCGTCACTACTAGGTAGGTTAGTATATTACCAATCCCTATCCCGAGTGAAGTATTGAGAGGTATTAGTAGTGCTAGCGTTAAAACAAACACGTCCAGGGTTAAAGCTAAAGCAGCTCCAGGCGTTATTTTCTGCATGATAGACGTTATGTCGAGTGTTAAGCCTCCTAAATACATCGAGGAAAACTGCATTAAGAAACCTATAGATAGAGCTAACGCCAGATACTCCTTCCTAAGAACCTTACCAACCTGAACAACTCTGGCTATAGATGAGCCTATAGGGTAGGGTAGCTTTTCTTTCTCTATGTAGTGCTTATAAAAAACATACGCTATTAGGGATCCTGAGACAGATACTGCTGTAGCGTATAAATAAAATAGTAAGGTATCAATACTTAGAGAACCGACGTAGTAAGTCCATGAGGGAAGTTCTAAGGTTGTTGTATCCCCGTAAGTGTTAAGCATTGTGTAAGTAATGTACATACCTGCTGTTAAGGTTGTTGAGATAGAGATTCCTGAAGCTATAGCAATCCCTAGGAAGTGTTCGAAAACTGATGGTGTTTTCCTGAAGATTACCCTATACAAAACAAGGAATATCACAGCAGATACTATGCCAGCTATCTCTGCCGTAGTGTAACCAGTTACTGCGTACCCGTAAGTATCTATGAAGCCCTGAAGAAGCCCAATCACCAAACCTAAAATAATTGCTCTCGCTAGGTTCATATTAACACATCACCTAGCAATTCATTTAACTTATCCTTAATAGTCTCAGCCATTTCCACTAGCTCAGGATTCCCCAGCTTCCTGACTAAATTAAGGTTTATTCTTAATAAATTAAGATATTCTGCCAGTTCTTTACTTCCTTCATTACCTAACGCAACAATCTTAGTGTAGTAGATTAGTGCCTCAAGTAATGCGTTATTAGCTCTGCTAAGAGCTAATTTAGATCCAGGACCTTCATGAACCTTCTCTACCGCAACTAGGAAAACAGCTCTATCATTAACTAAGCCTAGTAGTTTGGTTCGTCCCCATACGTATAAATCAAAATCACCAATGATTACTGGTGGTGCTTCCAAAACACTAAAATCATAGTCTATTTCTTCTCGTTTAAAGATAGCTTTAAAAAAGTATCTTGCATCATGCGTAAAATTCAGAGATAATAGAGGTCTAGAGATTAAGTTTGCGTAAGTCTTACTACTCTTGTAAGGTTTAAGTATTAAGTATGACCCGCTATACTCTACACCCATAGGAGCTGCATGAGGTACTGATCCCTCATCTAGGGTTACAGCTATTGATTCGTGGTACCCAAACCTGAGAAACTTACTAATCACTTCACACCCCACCCCCAACTCCAAGATACTTACGCAACTAAAACAAACTAATTTATTACGTAGTTTGTTTGAGTTTTGGAGGTGCGAGCTACTGAGCAACCTAATATGGACCTCACTACACGACATCATTAGGCGTGAGTTCGGGTTTAGTTATGAGGAGGATTTTGCTGCGGCTGAGGTTCTAGATCTAGTGTTGCAAGGGTTTAGTAAAACACGTAGCGAGACATTAGGAAGTTTAAGAAAACTTATTCAGGGCTCAAGAACCCTAGTAGTTGGTGCTGGCCCCGGCTGCGAGAAAATTTCTAGGTTTGTGAGCCTATATGATGTAGTAGTGGCTGCTGACGGGGCATTAAGATGTTGCCGCTACGCGGGTGTGGAACCTCAGGTAGTAGTCACGGATCTCGACGGTGTTGACTTAAGTGATTTAGTTTCTTTCAACGGTTTTATTGTGGTTCATGCTCACGGAGACAACGTAAATAAACTAGTGTCTTGGACTCCTTTACTAAAGAAGAAAAAAGTTCTGGGTACTTCTCAGGTCCTACACACAACATCTAACGTGAGTTTCTCTGGAGGATTCACGGACGGAGACAGAGCTGTTTACTTAGTTCTAGAGAATGGTGCGGCTGAAGTAGGGCTCATAGGTTTTGATTTTAGGGGGATTGTGGGGAGGTATTCTAAGCCAAACCTGAAAAACGAGATTCCAGCAAGTTCTGTGAAGCAAAGAAAGCTTTATTGGTGTAAAATCTTAATTGACTTAATGAGGCTGAATTACGGATGCAGGATAGACTACGTAGCGTAACGTTAAGAATCCCTTACAGACTTCACTTAGGTTTCTATAGGTATAGAGACTTCCCCTACTTATTCGGGTCTACTGGAGTAGCTGTAAAAGAACCTTACTTGGTAATGAAGGTTTCCAGGATAGAGGGATACTCTCTCAAGACTCCTACTACGGAGTCTGAAGAGATTATTTCAGAAGCGTTAAGAATGCTTGGTGTTAGAGACGGTATTAGCGTAGAAATTAATGGCTTCCTAAAACACCACGTAGGTCTTGGATCAAGAACGAAACTAGTAATGGGTCTACTTAAATCACTTAAAATTCTTGGTTATCTCGAAGAGGAGACTCTCGTAGATCACTTAGCTAGGGAGCTTGGTGTAGGACATGTTTCAGGTATAGGCATCTACACATTCCTGCATGGAGGCTTCGTAGTTGATACTGGTGTTTATCAAGATAATGGTATTGTTAAGTATCCTGAGTTACTACTTAGGTTGAGACCTCCTAGATGGAAAGTTTTAATCGTAGTGCCTGATAATGTTAAAGGTTTCCGTGAAGAGGAGGAAAAAGACGCCTTAAGTAATGTAGAGCCTCATAAGAATCAAGCAGAACTTTACACTCTCCTCACCTACTTAATTACCTCAGTTAAACTAAACGATTTTCAGCTCTTCAGTAAAGCATTATCTAGAATACAGTTATTCGCAGGCCAGTACTTTAGTAGGTACCAAGGCGGTATTTATTCTAGTGAAGCGTCCGCCCTTATCGTTGAAACACTGAGTAGGAATGGTGTTACGGCATTGGGGCAGAGTAGTTGGGGACCTACTATCTATGGTTTTATTGAGAACTGGAGAAGAGTTGAAGGAATTATTAAAGCATTAAATGAATTAAGAACTTCTCTTAAGCTGAATTTCTGGGTCACGAAAGTCTCGGGTAGAGGGTGCTACCTCCTTTAATGATTTGTCTTCACACAGCACTACACGTTAGTTAGTATGTAGTACGTTATTAGTGAGAATACGGTGTTTATTAGTATGAATAGACTATACAGTTTTATCAGGTCCTTCTCTGTGAGAGGGTATCTCAGAACTAGCAACTGAACTAACGTAACCGGGGCTCTTCCAGACTTGTTAGGAGATATTCTAACGTCTTCTGTCAGTACTACAGGTCTTGGAACACTTTCTTTATTTTTGAATCCACCAATACTTGTTAGTATGCTGAAGCCATTGATTATTAGGGGTATATAAAGCATGAGTGCTAAGTATTCCCTCCTTAATAGTATAGCTTGAGAAGCTACTAGAGACCCTAATATGAAGGATCCGCTGTTCCCGTTGAATATTTTTGAAGGATACATGTTGAAGGGAAAGTAACTAATTAGGAAGAATACAACAAACAAAGCAAATATGAATCCGTCGTCAGGCGGCTGAGGTTTGCCTATAGCACTAGATATTAGTAAAGCAATTGATGAGGTTAGTGCTGCTGTTACTGCGACGCCGTTATGCGTATCGATCATGTTATAAGTATTTATGGATACTGTGTAAGCTAGTGGTAAAAGTAACGGATACAATACATGTATTCTCAGAGGACCAACTAGCGGTACGTAAGGTCTTGGTATGTAAGCTGCACTCAGTAAAACCGGTAGTGATGGGAGCATGAGTAAAGTAACTTTCCATGGAGCTCTAAGACTTCTGAAGTCGTCATATAACCCTATCGCTCCAGCAATTATTGCTGCTAAGATGTGGTAAGTGACTAAGGTCGTGTTACTCATTAGTGAGAGAATAAACCCAACGAATAAGGTGATCATGAATGCGGGTCCAGCGGTTCTGGGTATTCTTGGCTTGTTAGGCTTATGTATATCGGGAGCTACTACCCCTCTACTTTTCTCTATATTTATGGTGATATAGGTCGACACTAACGTGACTCCTACAGTCGTTAATACCCACTCAATCACTTACTTCACTCTAGTAATGTTTATTTCCGTATACCTTAAATAAGTTGCTGAAGTTAGATAGACTTGAGGTAGTGAGGTTTGAGAGTTGCTGTAATTCATGAGGCTCCAGTTCCTCCTCAGTCTGCTAGGGAACTACTTACAGAGTTACTGAAGAGGGGGGTTTCCGTCCTCTATTTAAGGATCTCAAGACTCAATAGTGAGGTCTTAAGAGATGGTGTTTTGAGAATTAGCTACGGTACTGATCACCTGATTGAGATAGACGGTGGTTTAGTAAGAGGGGTTGGTTCTGTAGCGAGTATGGAAACCCTCCTAAAAAGAGTAAACACACTGAAACAGTTTGAGATGAGTGGTGTGCTCCTAGTTAATAATACTGAGGGGTTTCTGAACGCACGCGATAAGTATAGAGCGACTCAATTACTGGCTAGTTCCGGTGTCAGAGTTCCTGAAACCAAGATTACGGAAGACGTTTACGTGTTAAGCGAGACTGTTAGGGCTTGGGGTAAGACAGTGATTAAGCCCTTGATAGGTAGCATGGGTTATGGCTCACTACTAGTTACAGATCCTGACATAGCCTACATAATAGGTAAGACTTGGCTCAGTCATAGCCAGCCACTCCTAATACAGAAGTACACCAGATCTGGAGATCGAGACATAAGAGTCTTGGTAGTAGGTGACGAGATTTTGGGCGCTATATACAGATACAAACCTATGAACACGTGGAAAACCAACGTGGCTCAGGGCGCAAGAGTTGAGAAAGCACCAATAGATACCGAGCTAGCAGAGATATCAATTAGAGCTACTAAGACTCTGAAACTAGATTACGCAGGAGTTGACGTAGGTGAGACAGAGAATGGTTACGTAGTTTATGAGGTTAACGCAATGCCTAACTGGCAAGGCTTCTACGCAGGTACAGGTATTAATCCAGCCCCCAAGATAGTAGACTACTTACTAAGAAAACTGAGAAAATAATTCTTGCTTAGAAACTAAAACAACTACGTACTCCTTACTTAATGGTAGAGGCTGCAGAACTTTGAACTTAGCTTAAGTTCGGTTAACCAGTACGAGTGTTTTAAACACCTAACTTTGGGAACACTTTACTCACGTTTTTACTTTCTAGAGTCTTAAAAACATATTTGACTCTCATTTCAGTAACTCCCTTAATCATTGCTATTTCGTCTATAGTGGAGGAAAGTTCTTCATTATTGGTAGCAACTACCTTGATTAGGAGTGGGTACTCACCACTTACCTCATAAATCTCCAGAATGTTTGGTTTTTCTCGTAGTTCTTCTATAATGTTCTTCAGGTATTGTGGGGTTGCTTTAATCTCTACGTAGACCTGCTGTATGAAGCCGAGCTTATTTAAGTCTACGTCGATTGTGTAGCTCTTTAAGATTTTACTGTTTCTTAATTTCTTAACTCTTATGTATATTGTTGATTCACTAACATTTAGGTTACGTGCTAATTGCTTGAACGGGGTTCTAGAGTCTTCAAGTAATTTAGCAAGTATTTTGATATCTAGCTTATCAATCTCTACATTCTCAGACATATTAAACGCACCTAACACCAAACCTGTTTTCTATTACTAGGTAATAATCGTTATTCACTTCCTCAATATCTATGAGTGAGAGTCCGTACTTAATGATAATTTCCACGTACTTCTGTATCTCACCCACGTTCTTAATCATCACCTTAACTCTTTCCCCGCACTCCATGGTACTGCTTAATTCTTTGAATAGCTCATTAGCTTCTTTAATGCTCTTCACGCTTTTCTGGGTCTGCAACGCGTGATCTCCTCTCGTATTTATTGTGTTTCTTATTTAATTAATTCTGGTAATTTAATGTTTTAGGGTGTGAGTTTCGTGAGTGAAAGAGTTAATGATATATTCAATTTGATGTTTAAGGCATCAGAAATTCTTAAGACAGTTATTCATAGGACTCCAGTATTTCATTCGGTATTCTTTTCTTCTCTCACAGGGAAATCCGTGTACTTAAAACTCGAGAATCTTCAGAAGACAGGGTCTTTCAAGGTTAGGGGTGCTTACTTCAAGATATATACGTTACCTAAAGAAGTTAGGTCTAGGGGAGTTATTACTGCTTCTTCAGGTAATCACGCGCAGGGTGTTGCGTACTCAGCTAGAGAACTAAATATACCTTCCTTGATAGTCATGCCTGAGACCGCACCAACATATAAAGTAAACGCTGTTAAGTCTTACGGTAGTGAGGTCTTACTGCACGGTCAGATATATGATGATGCCTTCAAGAAAGCTCTAGAACTTAGTGAGGAGATGGGGATGAC
Organism: Candidatus Zestomicrobium tamdykulense; assembly: GCA_039889305.1. Taxonomy (GTDB): domain Archaea; phylum Thermoproteota; class Thermoprotei_A; order Sulfolobales; family NBVN01; genus Zestomicrobium; species Zestomicrobium tamdykulense. Next base: position 56,041 of record JAVVFV010000006.1, read on the forward strand.
CCTCATACACCCATTTAATGATCCCTACATCATAGCCGGGCAAGGAACTATAGGGTTAGAAATACTTGAGGACGTCAGCACTGTAGACACCGTTATTGTACCAATCGGTGGTGGTGGTCTAATATCTGGTATTGCTTTAGCTGTTAAGAAGCTTAGTGGCGGGAGGGTTAAGGTAGTGGGTGTGGAGCCTTCAGCGGCAGCCAAGACCAGGTTATCTTTAAGTATAGGAAGACCTGCGACCGTGTCGCCGCAACCATCACTTGCTGACGGGGTTTTAACTAAGAGTTTAGGTGACTTAACATTCGAGATAATTCGTGATTACGTTGATTTAGTTCTGGAGGTTGAGGAAGATCAGATTGCTAGAGCTATCTACTTACTACTGGAGAGGACTAAGTTACTTGCTGAGGGTGCTGGAGCTCTCCCTGTAGCTGCGCTACTATCCAGGAGTGAGGAGATTCCTGGTGAGAACGTTGTAGCTGTTATTAGTGGTGGGAATGCAGATCTGACGACTCTTTACAGAATCTTGATGAGGGGCTTAATGCGTGAGGGCAGAATTGCTAGGATAACTCTCTCCCTGAAAGATGTTCCAGGAAGCTTAGAGAAAGTCTTGAAGATACTTGCTGACTTAAGATGTAATATCTTAGATATACTGCATGATAGGTTCGATCTAGACATAAAGCCTGGTTACGCTAAAGTTAAGATATTGATGGAGGTCTCAAGTGAGCAGGTAATTAAGACTGCTATCACGAGATTACGTGATTTAGGGGTTGAGGTGCTTGAGTAATCCCACACCCTCCTTCACTACAGCATTACTGATAGAGACTCTCCCTGAAAACTACGAAGTATTAGTTAAGGTCTTAAGTTTAGTGAAGGAAAATCTTAGAAGGTTGAAGTATTTTTGTAGTATTGAGGAACACTCATACGTTTGTGGTTCTTCAGATACCTTGATTAAGATCCTCCCGCAACCCTACGGTGTTGAGGCTAGAATGCCTGAAGCACGATACTTCGTAGTTAAGGTATCTATTAATTCGTTAATTCCGGAAAAGCTTGTGTTAGTTAATGATTTGATCGCTTCTCTACTTAAAGAAGCAGGCCTCAAGTATAGGAGAATAGAGTGAAGAAACTATAAACTGTTTTCGTCATTATTGAGGAGAGAGCTGGAATCAAAAATATAGCGTCCTTAACCCCGTAACCACCAACAATTATTGATTTTGTTTTAAAGAAAGACACGTATCTCAGGTTAAGTAGGTCTACACCTACTAATGTAGCCAGAGTGCTAGCAGAGTATGTGAGCATAAATAAAGTGTTTGAGTCTATAGAATAGTGCATGCCTACAGCAAGCACTAACGTAACTGTCGCAGCAACACTAGAAACTAGTGAGACAAGTATGCCTTTCTCGAAAACCATAACTGAAAACCTATTGTAAACTATCGTTAGGAAGAAGAACGTAAGGAAGTAAGTAGTGAGGTGTTGAGGTAGTCGGTAGACCGCATAAGCACCTAGCACCAGCGCCAGGAAAACCGGAAAGATTAAACCAGACAAGCTTACGTAAATTCTTAATTTCTGAGTAGTTTTCAACCTAATCTTCTGTAGTACTCTTAAGTTATCGTTACTTAAGTCAATCACCTTCAGTAAATCACTACTAATAGACTTACTAATCAAGAAGAACCTGATTCTATCACCATAACATAGTAGTAGAGTTAATATCGTAGATAGGTAAGTCACGTACTCGGTACCCAAACCTAGGAGTAAGAATAACTCACGAAATAGCAGGAACGTCACTATAGGGTAGGTAACTTCCTTAATACACCCCACCAAATATTATGTGAGGGACTTAATTCGCTTTAAGACGTTACCCTTACCTGAAGCACTTACTCTAAGCTCATTTATTACTCTATATAGCTATATATGGTGTGGGGTTTGTTTTGTTTGTGGTTTTGCGTGGGTTGGTGGATTCCGTGGATCTAGCGATTTATTCTTATGTTAAGCCTGGGGCACCACATAGGTATTCCCTAAGATTTAAAGACTTAAGGTCTTACGTGGCTCTACTGACTTCAGCTTTAAAGAATTATCTAAGATCTACTGAATTAGGGGTTGGTGTTGCTTCAGGGTCTTTAGGCTTTGTTGATGTTGGTTTAGGAACGCTTATAAGGGACTCTATTCATGATAACATATCCTATCTTAGGAGGGTTCAGCTACCTGAATTCCACGTATTCATGATTCCAGCATGTGTTGCTGCTTCCTATACCCTGAAAATGAGAGATAAGTTTGTGTTACAGACATTCTTAAGTGCTCGTAAGTCACTCTTAAGTTATACGGGTCCTCAAGAAGTTCTGAAAATCTATGAAGCTTTAAGAAACTCTGGTGGTGAGGTAAGTAGGTTGCTTTATGAGTTAGGTGTAACGTCCAGCAAGATAATAGCGGAGTCATTATCTCTTGAGGAATTCCTAAATATTCTATCCAGTAACTACAGATACTTAAGCTTCACGACAACTAAGTATAACTATGTTCTAGAAGCCTCAAACGCTTTCATTAAAGAATATGAGAAAGAAAATGACTGGAATGCCTCAGCAATCGCATCATACTCTATCCTGTTAAGCGCCTTAGGAGTCAATATAAAGCTTCCCCACAAGTTTGAGAGTAGAGAAGACTTTAAGAAAATCTTAAGTCTTGACCAGGAATTAAGTAGCAAAAACATAGATTACACACCACTTATACCACCACTCACTGAAGCCATACTAATAAGCCTCCTAACAATCTACCCACCTAAGCAATAACAACATAATAGTTGTGGTAGCCGGGCGGGGATTCGAACCCCGGTCACGGGGGCACTCCCCAGAGGACCAGAGCCCCGCATCCTTGGCCACTAGACGACCCGGCTACTCAGGTGCCGCCGCGGGGATTCGAACCCCGGACCTCCGGATATCCCCAGGATTGGCCGTATGAGTCCGGCGCTCTACCCGCTAAGCTACGGCGGCACCAATAACTACTATAATAACCCACCTTAAAAATATTCTTGTGTACGTGCGGATTTACTTAATACTACAGTTCTATCTGCAATAAAATAAGAGTACACGACTGTTCTGGTACACACAAACATTAACTTCTTTATTCTTTTGTAGAGGAGGCGGATCCCAGTTTGAGGGGGCTGCGAGGCCTCGCGGACCTCACTGCCCCCTCAACGCGGCCGGCTTAACTTCCGGGATCTGACGAGTCCGGGTGTTTCCCGACCGCTATGACCGGGACCGCCATAATCTTTGTTCAAGAGGGTTTTTAAGTCTTTATCTCGCTGTTTTTATGAGTTTTGTCAGAGAGATATGACTTAAAAACTCTCTTGAACGATTACTTTTGGGTCCTTAAATGAGGTTGGGTTTCGTCTTATCAAGCTTAGTTACTGTTTTGATTATTGTTTACGTGATATTTTCTTTATATGTTCCACAACAAGATTTAGGAGGTGTTGAGATCGTGGGTGGAGAGTTGCTTCTTCCTCTCCCTAGGAAGATAACTATCATTACGGTTGAAGAAGCTATTCTTCTTAGGAAGAGTATTAGGGAATGGAAGGATTCCCCAATAACTGTTGAGCAACTGTCAATGATTCTCTGGGCTTCGCAGGGGGTAGTTGAGGATGTGGATGGGTGGCTTAGGAGAGCTTCTCCAAGTGCTGGTGCTACTTACCCTCTGGAAGTGTACGTAGTTATTGGTGAGAGAGGGGTTTCTTTAGGTAATGAAAGCTACGTTGAGGCGGGGGTTTACAAGTACGATTACGTGAGACACTCACTAAAATTGATTAAGGAAGGAGATTTCAGAGATGACTTATGGAGAGCTACGTTGAGACAGGATTGGGTTAGGGAAGCACCGGTAAGCTTAGTTATATGTGCTGTTTACGAGAGGACTACGTGGAGGTATGGTGAGAGAGGAGTTAGGTACGTCCATATTGAGGTAGGTCATGTAGGCCAGAATATTTACTTAATGAGTACTGCTTTAGGCTTAGGTACTGTTGCTGTAGGTGCTTTCCACGATGATGAGGTAGCTAGAGTAGTGAATGCTCAACGTGATGAACGCCCACTGTATGTGTTTCCTGTTGGAGTTCCTTTAAGACCCTACAAAACAGATTTTAGGGAACTTCAAGAACTTTATTCGAGGCTGAGAAGATGAGTAGAGCTAGAGAAACCTACTTCTGCCTCAGATTAGTTGAGTATACTTCTATTCCTCTAGCGTTCTGCATCATGCTCTACTTACTAAGTGGTTACGGTATTGTCTCTCCTATCTTTAGATTAATAGGACTCACATACCACGTTTCAATCAAGTTACATACACTACCCCTCTTAAGGTTCGTGACCGCGCTCCTGACTATACTCCACCTCTACGGAGGTGTAGTGCTAATCTTAAATAGGCATGTAAGAAGTGAAAAGATTAATGAAATAATTAAGTTATCTGTCCTAGCGATACTCCTAATATTCTTATTCTTAATTGTGTTAAGCGAGCTCGTAATACTATTCAGACTATTCAGTTAAGAATCCTCACTTACGTAAAGACTTTAATTATAAAGTTCTTCTTATTAACTTTCTTACCAAAAATTCAGTAAGTGATGTACTTATGGAGGTAAATAAGACACCCTTCGTGACCGGGATAGCTATACTTCTAGCAGGTGTTTTGATAGTTGTTTTCGGAGCTTTTCTGGCTTTCGACGCATACCTTAATTACAGACCTCTACTACCTGCTGGAGAAGATTTACAGTCTTCTATTACTAATACTGTGTATGAGTTGCTAAACCTAGTTATTAAGTTAGGTTTTCTTGGAGCCATGATATGGGCGGGTTCAATACTTTTAGGGAAAGGTATTGATCTTTTTAAGGCTCTTTACGTTAAGGAGAAAAAAACTAAAGAGTCTGAGGAGATTAAGAAGTGAATACTCTCCTTAAGCTAGGTATAGGCTTAATAGCCTTCCTAGTGTTGAGCAGCTTACTAATCCCGGCCGCGATCTTTATTTACGAGTTAGTAAGTAAGCCTGACTTAATAAATCTTAAGACTTCATACGAGCAACTTAATGAAACTTCTATTAAGTTAGTATTTAGCATAACTTATAAAGGCACCATACCCTTAAGTGATGTTAAGATTGAGATATTCAACAAAACACTATATTTCGGTGATTTACCTAAGAACACCACACTCACTAAGTACGTAGTACTTAATATTATTACGCTTCCCGAACGTCCGGAAGTTTTAATGAGTTTAAAGATTGCTGGGATTTATCGTCTCGAGTTAAGGATGAGAGGTGTTGAGTAGTGAGTAAGAAAACCAGTATTAAGAAAGTAATAAGTACTATCGTGGTCGGGGTTCTCACAGGGATCTTCTACTACTTCATTTACGTAGTTTTGCTCCCAACAATATTTTCTAGAATCTTTCCAGATACTAAGGTTCTTGAAGTATCTGTTTTTTGGCTAGTAGCTTTCGTGCTCTTTACCGGTCTAGGCATAGTAGGTTCCCTACTCAGAGAACATCCAGTCTCACTACCTCTCAGACTCCTAACTAAGATTTTAGGAGCTCTCATAGTATTAATCCTGCTGAATTTCGGCATGATTAAAGGTGAGGTCGTTAGAGAAGGAACCGTGATTGAGTATAGCTTAGATATCTCATTACCACTCTATACAATAATACTTTTCAGCATGTTGATGTTTCCTTAACTACTAGAACCCTGAACACGTAAAACAAATAAAACCATCACGTATACTTTTATCAAGTAATGTAGGTGCGTTGATTAACGAATTACCAACCATAAAGAAATATATTCAGAAGCAAGTAAGTTCTTTTCACTAGACACAGCGATTTTACGCTAGCTTATTAAAGAGGCTTAAGAGATCCTGACGCTGCTGAGTTCACAGATCTCGTTAAGTTAGCAATGCCTCAGACATATTGATAGGTGATGAATACAAAGGTTTTATTTTCTCGTTGAGCAACCACGAGCGATAGTTCTGTCAGAGTTTATAAGAGTTTCTTAGAGCTAGCTA
>JAVVFV010000029.1:0-8157 GCA_039889305.1 Candidatus Zestomicrobium tamdykulense
TTAATGAGGAGTTAGCTGAAGCTGAGTTAGTCTTGTATAGCGGTACGTGCCCTAACTGCGGAGGCATAATAAGTGATAATAGATTAGGTAGGGGTGTTCCCTGCAGTAATTGTTTCCCCTCATTTGATGGGAAGACCCTTAATTTAAGAGAAGTTATTAATGAGTTACGTAGGTCAGGCGATTTAAAGAATCTTAAGGAGTTTAGTAATGCGTTAGAAGAAGAGGAAGCTCTGAACAAGTTTTTTAAAAAGTGTGTTGGTAGTGAGCCCTGGAGTATTCAGAGATTATGGATAAAAAGGATTTGTAGGAGAAGCTCCTTCGCTATGATTGCTCCTACAGGGATCGGTAAGACTACTTTAGGGTTGGTTGCGGCACTATACTATTCTTTCAAGGGCATGAAGTCATACTTCATAGTACCTACAACTACGCTAGTTATGCAGGCAGAAAGAAAACTAATAGAATTCCTTAATAGGCTTGGAGGTGCTGCAAGTATCTTAACAATACACTCAAGACTTAGCAAAAAGGAAAAAGAAGAAAGAATGAAGAGGTTGGAAGACCCTGAAGGATTTGATATACTCATAACTACTTCTAGGTATTTCATGAAGAATTACGATAAAATAAGCAAGCATGATTTCTTTTTTGTTTTTGTGGATGACGTAGATGCTGTTTTAAGAGGTTCGAAAGCAATAAACTACTTACTCAACTTAATGGGTTTCACGAATTCCGACATAGAGAAAGGACTAAAAATAATTAGACTTAAGAGAGAGTTAGGACTGAAGAGTGAGTCTAGCGAGTTAGTTGAGGAAATTAAGAAGTTAAAGTTTGAAGTGATGAAGCGTAGAAACACTAATAAAGTCTTAGTGATAGCTTCAGCTACGGGAAACCCTAGAGGACTCAGGGTCAGGTTATTCAGGGAGTTAATGGGGTTTGAGATAGGTGCTAGACCTGAATTAATAAGGAATATTGAGGACACGTACCTAAAGACCGAAGACTTAAAGAATGCTATTGAAGAGACAGTAAAGCTTGTGAAGACTTTAGGAGGAGGCGGAATAATTTACGTTCCAGCAGACTTAGGTGTAGAGTTTGCTGAGGAGCTTGCTTCTAATCTCAGATCACGCAGGATAGCGGCTGAAGCAATACATAGCAGGAAGATAAGAACTTTAGAAGAATTTATTTCGGGTACTATAGATGTTTTGGTTGGTGTAGCTACCTACTACGGCGTGTTAGTTAGGGGTATTGATCTCCCAACCAGAATAAGGTATGCTATATTTGTTGACGTACCTAGACACAAGATTAACCTAAGGCTTGAGAAGTTGAGTGTTATTGATGTGATGAGACTCATACCTCTGTTGAGGGACGTAGTAACGGACTTAAGCGATAAGCGTTTTCTTGAGAACGCTTTCGTTAGGTTGAGGAGTGTTTTAAGGAGATCTGGGAGTTACTTCCTCAAGATAATTGATGAAGTGTTGAAGGGTGAGAGGAGCCCGCAGACAGCGAGTGAGAAACTCTTCCTAGAGGTTTATGAGAGAGTTCATGAGTTATTGAAAGACCAGACTATCGTAGAAAACCTGATTAAGCACCCGGAAGCTATTGTTGTTAGTGAAGAAGGGACTCTCTACGTACTAATACCTGATGCTCTAACATACATTCAAGCTAGTGGGAGGACTTCCAGGCTCTACCTAGGTGGTGTGAGTAAGGGTCTCTCAATCATAATAACCTGGAACGAGAAACTCTTGAAAGCTCTTGAGAGAAGACTGAAGCTACTTACTGGGGAATTTGAATTCAAAGACTTGAGAGAAATTAACTTGAGTCAGATAATTAATGAGGTAGACAGAACACGCGAGGAGATCTTAGCTATAGGTAGGGGCGAGTTAATTGAGGATTTAGTGAAGAGAATAGATGTTAAGACAGCTCTCATGATTGTTGAGTCACCTAATAAAGCTAGGACTATAGCTAGGATGTTCGGGAAACCTAGCGTTAAGGAATACGGAAGGCTGAGAGTTTATGAGGTGAACCTAGGTAATTACACTCTACTGATTACGGCTAGCGGCGGCCATATATATGAGCTAATCACTGATCAAGGAGTTGATGGGGTGGAGCCTACTGATTATGTGTACGGGGTTTTACGTCGTGGGGGAGTTAGTGGTAAGCCATCATTCGTTCCTGTGTTCGCTCCTATAAGAAGGTGTGTGAAGTGTGGTTATCAGTTCGCGTCACTCAGTAATAACGCGTCATGCCCTCTCTGTGGATCAGAAAGTCTCTTGAGTTCCTCAGACATTATTCAGTCGTTGAGAGAAGTAGCTTATGAGGTAGATGAGGTATTACTGGGTACGGATCCTGACGCTGAGGGTGAGAAGATAGCTTACGATCTCTATCACGTATTAATCCCGTTCAATAAAGTCATAAAGAGGATTGAGTTTCACGAGGTGACTCGTAAGGCAGTAACTAATGCTCTGAATAATCCTCGCGACATAAACTTCAAGCTTGTTAAGGCACAGCTCCTTAGGAGGATTGAGGATAGGTGGGTAGGATTCTCGCTTTCCGGTAAGCTGCAGAACGAGTTTTGGAGAGACTACTTCTGTTCGAGACTTGCTTCAGCTATTAGCGAGCACAGCAACGCTAGATCAAGACAAGTCAGCAAGTATTTGGTGCTCTGCAGTAAGTATAGGGAATCTTTCAAGAGATTGAGTGCTGGGAGGGTTCAGAGCCCTGTTCTTGGGTGGATCGTAGAAAACTATGAAGAACGTCGTGAGTCTTTGTCTACGTACTTATTGCTGCGTTTTAGGGGTCTGAGTATTGCTGTTAAGATTCCTAAGGATTTAAGGAACTTAATTACGCGTGATAACATTAGTGAGGTTCTGGTTAGTGTTAGGAGTAGTGATTTAGGTGAGGAGCAAGTAAGTCCGCCACCACCCTATACCACGGATACTGCATTATCAGATATCTCAAACGCTTTAGGAATTCCAGCATCTCAAGTAATGCAGATCTTGCAAGAACTCTTTGAGTTTGGTTTAATAACTTATCACAGAACCGATAGTGTGAGGGTTTCTGACGCTGGGATTAAGGTCGCGAGAGAGTATCTGATTAGTAGGTTTGGTGATTCGTGGGTCAAGTTCTTTGAAGGTAGGTCGTGGGGTGTTAGCGGTGCTCACGAATGTATAAGGCCTACGAGACCTGTTGATGTGGAGATGCTTAGAGAATTAATTAGTGAGGGTGTTATAGAGATTCCTAGAAGACTTCACAACACGTATTTCAGGGTTTATGACATGATATTCAGGAGATTCATCGCGTCTCAAATGCCTAAAGCTATAATTAGGAAGAAAGTTGTGGAATTTCTTGTGGATGTGGTTACTAAGGACTCAAGACGTGTTAGGTTGCCGCTTACTAGTAAAGAAGCGGTTTCTGAGGTGGTGTTTGATGGGTTTGACACGATCCTTAAGAGTCTGAGAGTTTATCAAACTCCTGAAGATAGTCTTTATGGTTCTGGAGGTTCTGACCTCAAATACGAAATTAAGGCGATGTATGAGGTCCCGCTACATACTCAAGCATCCGTAGTAAGAACTATGAAGGAGAGAGGTATTGGTAGACCCTCAACCTACGCTAAAGTAATTGAGACTATTCTTAAACGTAGGTACGTGTTCTCCGGAAAGAGAGGAGAGTTAATACCATCATTACTAGGTATTGAGGTATATAATTACTTGATCGAGAGATACGCGCGTTTAGTTAGTGAGGAGAGGACTAGAGTCCTGGAGAATAAGATGAGTCTTATAGAAACTGATGACACGCTATATAATGATTTACTTAAAGAATTATACGAAGAGCTGAAAATGAACGAATTGCTTGGTGTGGTTGGGTATGAACTATAGGAAAACCATTGCTGTAGTAAGACTAGATTTAAGTAGTAGTTCTAGAATGTATGCTGAGTCTATAAACGAGGTCTTAGAACACATATCGAGCAACGTAACTCTACTTTTATGTCTTTCTCAAGTAAGTTCTCTTTATGATTTCATTAATGGGTATAGGAAGTACAATAATTACAGGAATCATGTAAGGAACATTATTAAGAAGCTACTTAACGTGGCTAGGAGGAGTAGAGTTTCTATCGTGATAACTCCTCTTGTTAGGAAGGGTGGTGATAAAGCATATTTTTCTACTGGTGTAATACCTCCGTTAGGGCAGCCGTTCTTCAAAGCAGGTAATATACTGCCTGTTAATGATAAAATATCGTCGAACAAGACTCCTGAAGTATTTGATGTTGGCGGTATTAAGTTATGTTTTATTTATTTGAAAGAACTTGAAGTGCCTGAGGTAGCAAGAGTGTGTAAGTTTTTAGGGAGTGATATCATAGTATCAGTTAATCCACCACTACTGACTGAGCGCGACCCAGAATTAACTCTTAAGTTAGGTGTTGTTAGAGCTGTGGAGAACAATATACCTCTAGTTGGTTTAGGAGGTTACTTAAGTGACAAGAAGCTGCAACAACCAACTTTCCTAATTAATAGTTCTGGTGATGTAGTTGATTTCTACAATGATTATGAACCTGCCGTCTTTGAGGTCGAGATAGAGAGGCTAGATCGTTCAGTAAGACTAGACTTAATGCGGAAGTACTTAAAGTTAATTAAGGAGATAAGTACTTACTCAACATATAGAGACATCCCTTAAAGCTTTAAGGCTTCCTTCATGAATTGTGTGGTAGGCTTCCATAACGTAGTTTTGCGTGCGTTAGTTTATGTTGAAGTTAATTCATAGTTAATATCGAATTTATTTTGTTATGACTCAATTTTATAGCGGGTTTAACAAAATGTTTGAGATTAGGTGGCATGGACGCGGTGGTATGGGGACCGTCACGGCAGCCGACATAACTGCCTCAGCAGCTATTAAGGCTGGCTTCTATGCTTTAGCGTTTCCGGAGTTTGGTGCTGAGAGGAGAGGTGCTCCAGTTACAGCGTACACCAGAATTAACAAAGAAATAATCTATGATAGAACACCTATAACTAGCCCGGACGCTGTGATAGTTTTAGATCCTTACATGATTACGTCGCCTAGGGTTCTTGCAGGGTTGAAGGAAGGTGGTTACTTAATAGCAAACACTACTAAGGAACCTTCAGAAATTTTGAATCAGATAGCAGACTTAAGACGCTTGAGAGTAACCGTAGCGACAGTTGATGCCACGAGTATTGCGATGAACATACTTAAACAACCTATCGTTAACACCGCTATGATAGGTGCTCTGGTAGCCGCTACTAACATAGTGTCTCTAGATGACGTGATAGAGGTTGTTAGGGAGAGATTTCATGGGAGGTTAGCTGAGGTTAACGTAAATATAATTAATGAGTCTTACAAATTACTTAAGGTGATTAAACCTTGAGTAGCAGATTGCCTTCCTGGAGAGAATTACCGATAGGAGCAGTTATACTTGAGCCAGGTTCTTCAAGACGTTATAAGACTCCTGAATGGAGGACTATGAGACCAGTCATAAATCAGGATAAGTGTATTAGGTGCCGTATATGTTGGTCTTACTGCCCAGAACCAGCAATAATAGAGGCTGACAAGCCTTACGTTACTTCAACAAATAAGAGGTACGAAATATCTTACCTAATAGATTATGATTACTGTAAAGGTTGCGGGATATGCGCACAGGAGTGTCCTGTTAAAGCTATTGAGATGGTTCCTGAGGTGAGGTAAATGGGTAAAGTAATTCCACTCTCAGGTAATTCAGCCGTAGCGTATGCTGTTAAGTCAGCAGACGTGGACGTGATCTCCGCATACCCAATAACCCCCCAGACCACGATAGTTGAGAAGCTAGCGGAATTCATAGCTAATGGGGAGTTAGATGCTGAAATGATTCATGTGGAATCAGAGCATTCAGCACTTTCAGCAGCTGTTGGTGCAGCAGCCGCTGGTGCTAGAGTCTATACTGCATCCTCCTCACAAGGAATAGCTTTAATGTATGAAATAATGTTCATAGCTTCCTCACTAAGACTGCCTATCGTCATGACTATAGCGACGAGAGCTCTCTCAGCACCAATAAATATATGGAACGATCACAGCGACTTCATGGCTGTCTCAGACACTGGCTGGGTCATGATGATGGCTGAGAATAATCAGGAAGCTCATGATGACGTCATACTAGCGTATAGGATAGCGGAAGACCCGGAAGTTCTCTTACCAGTAACTACTGCTCTCGACGGGTACTTCATGACGCATACAACAGAACCTATTAACGTGATAGAGAGGGAAGAAGCACTAAGTTTCGCACCGAAGAGGAAAACCTGGTTCACGCTAAATCCTGACAAACCCATAACTATGGGTGCTTTAGCAGATCCTCAGTGGTATTTTGAGTTTAAGAAGCAGCAGTATGAAGCAATGAAGAAATCTAGGGAAGTCTTTGAAAGAAGTGTTGAGGAATTCGCTAAGATGTTTGGTAGGAGGTATGGCGCGATTGAGTTCTACGGTGATGAGGATCCTGAAATAGTGTTGGTTGCTATGGGTCATGTGGTAGGCAACGTTAAAGCTTACCTGAATAAGAGGAGGAGCAGAGATTCTAAAGTAGGAGTGCTTAAAGTGAAGCTCTACAGACCATTCCCAGAAGACTTAATAGTAAGATATCTCAGAGATGTTAAGATTGTTGGGGTAATTGATAAAGCCTTAGTACCTGGTTCCTCATGCCCAGGACCTCTACACTCAGAGATAGCTGCTACATTACGTAAGTATGAGGTAAATACTAAGACCCTAAGTTTCGTGACTGGTCTTGGAGGGAGGCCAGTAACACATGAACACATAGGTATGATGCTCAGTAAGCTCTCCGAACTAAAAGATAAGCCAATCTCCGAACTACCTAGAGAGCCTCTATTTATTGGGGTGAGAGAATGAGTAAAGTATTAACTATTAGGGACTTACCTCGTGAGGAAAGATTCGCACCAGGACATAGGATGTGTCAGGGTTGCGGCGCCGCTATACTGATGCGACACATAACTAAAGCAATACCTAAAGACACAATAATAGTTCACGCGACCGGGTGTGTTGAGGTAACCACAACACTGTACCCCGAAACTTCCTGGATGCATCCATGGCTACACATAGCTTTCGAGAATGCTGCGGCCGGTGCTTCAGGGATTGAAGCAGCTATCAATGTACTTAAAAGAAAAGGTCAAATACCTGCTGGGAAAGAGATAAAAGTAATAGCTATAGGAGGTGATGGTGGAACCTTCGACATAGGTATTCAAGCACTCTCAGGAATGCTTGAGAGAGGACACGATATTCTCTACATAGTTTATGATAACGAGGCCTACATGAACACAGGCATACAGAGAAGTGGAGCCACACCTCTATGGGCTTGGACCACAACCACGCCGGTAGGGAAGGTGTGGCACGGTGAGTGGAGACCAAAGAAAGACATTATAGGGATAGCACTAGCTCATAAAGTACCGTACGTAGCCACGATAAACCCAGCATATCTCCCTGACCTCTACATGAAGATAAATAAAGCCATGAGTATTAAGGGGCCTAAACTAATACATGCATTCTCTCCATGCGTGCCTGGCTGGAGGTACGAACCAGCATTAACTATAACACTATGTAAGCTGGCTGTACAGACGGGTATGTGGGTGAATTACGAAATAGAGAATGGAATACTAAACGTGACTACTCCAGTACCTAAGAGGAAGCCCGTGAGAGAATACCTGAAACTTCAAGGAAGATTCGGACACCTGACAGAGGAGGAAGTAAGCACTATACAAAAATACGTTGATGAGCAGGTAGCTCACATAAATAAGTTAGCTGGAAAAGAAGTCATAGGTCCTGTAGAAGCTTAAGTATTTTTAAGCTTAAAAGAACCAAACAACGATTATAGTTCTTATGTTATTCTGTCATAGCGTAGCAAGATGCTTTAGGCTCGTATATTTCACCACTACGTCTTAGATTCCTAATTATTTTCTCAAGAACTTCATCATCTATTCCGTAATCAGAAGCTCTCTTACGTAGTTCTTTATACCTAACACATTCCTCGCCTGAGCTCATTATCTCTCTTATTAATTTAATGATAATGGTTTCTTTATCACGCATGCTTTTAGCTTTACCAGTCATTATTAGGTCTACGTCTATGGTTCCTGTTTCTACGTCCATACCTACCTGCTCTAGAACAGTGTTCATTAGTCT
>JAVVFV010000030.1:0-7910 GCA_039889305.1 Candidatus Zestomicrobium tamdykulense
TGAGTCCCAGAACATGTACTCGTATATCGTGCTTAGCTTGAAGACTCTTAAGGCTCTAGACCAGAGGTCTGTTCTCGCTGAGCTTAAGACCTCATCAAGTATTTCTAAGACTCTCTCAACATACTTAGCATATTCTTTAGAAGAATAGAGTAGTATCCACTTACTATAGAGTTTGTGAGGTGACCCGACCTTCTCTAGGTGGCGACCGACCTCAAGATATATCCAGTAGCAGGGGGTCACTGCTGCTACACCCTCAGGAAACTCACTTAGTAAGACTGTTCTCCATAAGTGATTTACATACCCCATGTTGGTTGGTGTTAGGGGTATCTCCCTGAGGTTTTCGGGTGTGATGCCCCAAATACTGAAGTACTCTTTATGGAGGGTTTTCTCGAATTCCACTATAGCTACTGAATCCTCAGCAAATACCTTGACCCATTCTTCCCTGGGGGCTTTCCCAGCAAGCGTTGCTAGAACGCGTGAGTATTCATCTAAGTATAACGCGTCTTGAATCACGTAATACTTAAATACTTCCTCATCTAATGAACCCTTACTTAACTCCTCAATAAATGGATGATTGATTATTGCGTTGAAGATTTCTTTTATTTCGCTCCACAGAATTTCCGAAGGTTTCTTCATGATTATTAACCTCGCTTAAAGTCTCTGAGTATCTCGTCAGCTACTTTCATACCTGAAAGTAACATACTACTAAATATTGGTCCCATCCTGTAGAGGTGTTTTAGTGCAGCGACAGCCATCCCAGCCACGTAGAGTCCATTAATAACCTTGCCAGTCATTTCAACGACCTTCAGCTCACTTAATTCTGAGTAAGCAGATCTCTCGCCAGGTAATCTAACACCTACTGAGGGATTCTTCTTCTCAAGTATTCTAAGAACTTCTGCGTCATGTCCTGTAGCATCTACTACTGCCTTAGAATGTATGAAGAGTGGATCTACGTGGAGTCCTGCTAGAGGTACAGCACTCCACTGTATCACTACCCCCTCAACCCTGAAGGGTTCTTCACGAACTATTAAGTCCTCGACAGTAACACCATGTATTATCTTAGCTCCAGCGTCTATAGCTCCAGTTGCTAGCTTAGCCATAAGCTCGGAAGAATCTAGTACATACAGATCATAATCACTTACGTACTCATACCTAACATGGAATTCCTTCAATATAGGTATTGCTCTCGCATTAACCACGATCTTATGTAGTAACATCCCGCCACCTCCTATGCCTCCACCGAAACTCAACCTCCTCTCAAGTACTACAGTCTTAAGACCTGAGTTTGCTAGATACTTAGCCGCCGTAAGACCTGAAGGACCAGCACCAACTACTACGACGTCCGTATTTATCAATTTCAACCAATCATCTGCTGTGGCTCTCCATATAGCTTTAGAAATTCTCGACTCAAGAGGCTCCATTTTTATCACCAGTAAAACTTGATTATTAAGGTTTTTATTCTTTAGTGATATGTAAGTATCGGTGAGTGTATTGAGTAATCGTTCGTGGAGAGTTGCTATTACTATAGCAGGTAGTGACTCAGGTGGTGGTGCAGGGATCGAAGCCGACTTAAAGACCTTCGCTTCCTTAGGAGTTCACGGAACCGTGGCTATCACGAGCGTGACAGCACAAAACACCTACGAAGTTACAGCAATACATGACATACCTCCCGAGGTAGTTTATGAGCAGGTTAAAGTTGTGGCTGAAGATATGGGTATTGATGCGGGAAAGACCGGCATGCTAAGTAATAGCAACATAATACGTTTTGTTGCTAGAGCAGTCAAGGAATTTTCTTTCCCTCTAGTAGTGGATCCCGTTATGGTGGCTAAGAGTGGTGCTAGACTGCTTAGAGAAGACGCTGTTGAAGCTCTTAAGAGGGAGTTACTACCTCAAGCTAAGGTAGTAACTCCAAATAAGGCTGAAGCAGAAGTCCTTTCAGGAATCGAGATAAAGAATTTAGAAGACTCTAAACTAGCAGCTAAGAAGATTTATGAGGAATACTCTTGCGAGGCCGTGGTAGTTAAGGGTGGTCACTTAGGAGGTAGTGAAGCCGTAGATACCCTCTACTGGGACGGTAAATACTACGTCTTGAGTGCTCCGAGAATTAGTGGTGTAGGTACTCATGGAACTGGGTGTGTTTTTTCAGCTGCTATAGCTGCTTACCTAGCTAAGGGTTTGAGTATCCTTGACGCAGTAACTAAAGCTAAGGAATTCGTGACTAGAGCTATAGAGTTCGGGGTGCCGGTAGGTAAGGGACACTCTCCAGTTAATCCTGTGGCATGGCTTGAAATACCTGCACAAAAATACTCAACACTACTAAGTATTGAAGAAGCACTAGAAAAATTACTCAGGAATTCTGAGAAAGTTCGTGAAGCAGTTCCTGAAGTAGGCATGAATTTAGTAGAGAGCATACCGGCGCACTACGTGAGAAACCCGAATGATGTTGCGGGAATCATGGGTAGGATAGTAAGGTATGGGAGTAGTATTAAAGCTGTAGGACCTGTAAGATTCGGCGCATCCTCACATCTAGCCAGACTAGTTATTGAAGTCTTGAAGAGAAATCCTGATGTGAGAGCAGCAATTAACTTGAGATATGATGAGAAATACGTAAAGAAAGCTACTGAGTTAGGGTATCTAGTTGTCAGAGTTGATAGGTTAAAAGAACCTGAAGAATCTAAGAAAGTCGAGGGTAGTAGTCTTAAGTGGATCGTGGGTGAAGCTCTCAAACAATATGGTGAGAAGGTTCCAGACATTATATACGATACTGGAGATGTTGGAAAGGAAGCAATGATAAGGATATTAGGTAAGAACGCTACAGAAGTAGTAGAGAAGTTGTTAAGGATTTTGGGAGAACCTAAAGAAGGGAAGTAGATAATGTTGAAGTGTGAAGCATAATCTGCCGAGAAAGTCTTAAGTAGTCAAACCTGTAATACTGACTCTTGATCTCTCTACTCACGACTTCTTAGGTTCATATATGGGTTGTGATCTAGTGTTTGAGTTGCTTCACTTAACCAATTTAAGACCCATAGTGATGATGGTTTGAACGCTTCAGAAAATCCTACACCACGCCTCAACGTAGACTTAATATGGTGCTTAACTGCGGCGACTGCTGCAGCAACCTCCTGAGTAGTTAGGGTTTCTTTCTCTTTCGGTTTTTCTTCAATAACTAACTTCTCTTCTATTTCTGGTGTTGGTGTAGGTATTCTAGTTCTCTTCTTTACAACTAACCACTTATAAAGGTAAAGTATAACGACCACTATAGTGAGGATTAGGAAAGCATTTAGTAGTCCTAGAATTGCTGGCAGTAAACCCTCACTCAACGAGGTCAATTATTACCACCTAATAGAATTAATCATTAACTAAATAAAAACTTAGCAAGCTCTTAATTTCTTAATTACTTAAGATGCTTATTTGTTGTATGTGTCTCGTCAAGAACCTACGATCTTTACTTAATCTCTCTGTAAAGTTGGTATTTTGCTAGCCTGTGTTCTTCTATCATCATCATGTGTAGGTATGTTATTGTGGCTAAGACTACGTATACTTGAGTTACTATAAGCACTACTAGAGGAGATAGCAAGTATTCTGCGGGATATGTTGTGTAAATACTGGACGTACCTAAGTATAAAATACCTGCTGAAGTTGCATGATTTAAGTTTAGCTTTAGCTGTGTCGCGATCGTTGATACTACCCTATTAATGAGTGCTAAAACAAGCCCTGAGGAAGCTAATGTTGAGAGCCCTCCACCAAACAACCACCTAACACTCATGTTGATGTTTTTCCCTCTAAAGAATAGGTAGAGTGTTAGTGATCCCACAACCACCAGATACGCACTCAATATGAGTAGTGATATTGATAAGTAACTCACGCTTAATAGTGCGTCAAGCCGCACTGGAGTGCCGTAAAATGTTAGTTCATAACGTGTTAGAGCGATATATCCCTCAATCACTCCCTCAACTACGTAGAGGGGGGTTATAGTTAAGTAAATTATGAAGAGTCCTAAAAAGACAGAGTAGATAGAGGTTGGGATAATTAGTTTACGTAATCTCTTAACTAAAATTAATTCTTCTTTGCTCAATAATTTCCTCACCCATGAATAAGTACTTGATCATCACGTAGGCGTATTCTCCCTTACTCTCAACGGGTAGTACGTAAGTGTTTTTTGGTCCTACTATGAAGCTCTGGAGCTCCTTCACCTGAACTACTTTATGAATTCTTGCTTCCTCGTCATAACTGATGTAAGTGATTTTAGCGTACGTGATGTTGATTGGTACGTAATTAGGGTTGTTCAGGACTAGAGAACTCCCATTAACCGAGACTCCTAGTTTGCTCCAAGATATGTGTAGTGGGTAGCTACCTACTAAGAAACCCTTATCTAGCGTTAAGTTGACTAGTGTCTTGAAGCTGGTTAATCCCTCCTTAAAAGCTATTACGTAGGTCTCGGAAGGCACTATAATAATGACGCTGTCTGAAGCCGGTATGTAGGCACGGCACTCAACTACCTGATCACTGATCTCGATTAAGCATTTAGCAACACTAATTATGTTTAGGTGCTGAGGATTGTATCTCACTAGTATTAAGGATCCTGGGTCAAGTATCTCGATACTCCTCAAGTTCATGGTAGGTTTAGTTATCACTGATTCCACTGCTAGATGATGTATAGGTACTAAAGCTATTAACACTAAATTAATTACTATGAAGATTGAGAAAATCAACAGTTCTACGCTTTTGAGGTTCCTCATAAGCCATAATATCTTTTCTTTCTTTTTAATCAGGTATAAGCCAACACTTATGGAGCTAGCAGAGAACCAAGCAATAGAAGGTATCACTAAGACTACTTTGTGCTTAACATAAGACTCAGGTATTGGTGGGTCTTCAGACGGGTTATTATCACCTTTAGTCACTACGTAAGTTCCTACAAACCTAACTACTCTGTGGACGGTACAGTAGGTGAGGCTACTACACCAGACTACAACATCACCCACATCGTAACCCACTATCTCCTTATGGATACCTACAAGCAAGTCACCAGGTTTTAGTGTAGGGTACATCGAGTAACCATAAACTAACGAAAAATTTACTGGGAAATAAATAAGTCTACTAAGAAGTATTAAGGCAAACAAAAATACCACAACAACTAAAGTTATCGCGTGTGTGGTTCTGTAATCCATCCTCACACCTCCAGAATAATCGGATAATAAACACAGACACCCCTAGATTGCGGGTCTACACAGTAAACTAGTTCTAGATATATTCTTGAGGTACTCACATTCTCCTTACTAACCTCAACACTCACAACAAGATTAACATTTGAATCAATCTTAAGCAAATCAGTCTCGACAGGATTTGGAGGTGGTGACCCGCCATCAATTATTAAGGAATCACTACTCGTACCGTTAGAAATCTCTAACACCAGCCTCAGATCTGACTGAATCAAGGAATACTCAGGATATAGGATGAGTCCTGCGTAATAAGGATTTACGTCAACCGACACTACATTAAGAACTACTGTTTTAGGTAATCGGAGATCATAACTAGAAAGCTGTATTTGAAGCTCCACCAACGTGTTCTCGTCATAGAAAGTAGCGACTACTCGATGAACAACTAACACGTAAGTATCGCTCCCCACGATAGGGTTTACGAAATTCTTAGACAGACATAAATTCCTGCTAGTGTCGTAGACTTGGAAGACCCCACCAAACCCTCTACCAACAACCACATCACTTAACACGTTAAGATACGTGGTACCGCCAGGCGATATAGCTTCAGTTACTTTATTACCTAAATCATCATACAACCCCAAAATAAAACCCTGAGGTACTCCCTCAACATAAACATAACGCGGGTCAGAAACAGAAACCACGAAATCATCAAATACTGCTTCTCTAACTCCTACACCACTATCAACACTTACCGACACATAAGACGGAACAAAATACTGGGGACCTTCGACATTAACATTCAGCGACGCAAGAACAATACCTCCAACACTATATATCCTAGCTGAGATATAGTTGGTTCTACCAATTCTACTATAGTTGATGTAGAGAATAAACCAAGTAGAAAAATCAACAGAAAAGAAGGACTCACTCCTACCCAGCCACACCCAGCTCCTCCCACTGTAGTACCAGATCTCTAGAAATCCTCTGTTGCCTGTCACATAGATAGATATCTCGTAGAGTCTTGAATCTCTGGTTAGTCGCTGAAGGAGTGAAACCCCGTGCCAACCCCCAGCACGCGGGAGAACCTTAGAAGAAATACTTAACCAATCATAAGCAGATATTGAGGAGCTCCAGTAATAAAATGAAGACCCACCTGGACCACCATCATTATCCTTACCTAAAAGTCCGTTACCCTTATAACCACTAGTAAGGTCCCAAGAACCACCTAAATTCCCCCACCCTGGAAGAGGGTAAGACTCGAAATCACTGAAGACTAGCGTGTTTCTCTTATAAAGTACTAAATCAGTGCAAATAAAGAATTCGTTAAGACCACTAAAAACTACTGGTGGAGACTGGGGGTGGAGAATTACCTGAATAGAGAAAAAAACATAGGCAGATGTATAGCAAACAGTAAGAAAACTTAGGAGAGAGAAGATTGTTAAAACAAAAAGAATACGTGGACTTAGCCAATCATTCATTGCAACACCCTATCAGTTGTTAGGGAGGCACAGTCGGTGGTGTTTCAGTGGTTAGAGCCGTCGTGAATATTAAATCCATTTCAACAATGATATCGCCGCCTACATATCCAGTAAGTTCTAAATATAGATCAACTCTTAAGATACCACCTGAACTTAACTCGATCCAGACGCCTGGCTGTAGTTCGGTACTCATTAAATCTATTTTTACGCCACCAATTATTAGGTAGGCTTTAGAGATTCTATCATCATTTATTGGTTCGAGAACTCTGAATTTTATGTAGTAAGGATTATCTGTATCTTTATTTTTTACCTTAACGATATCGTAGTAGTAGTTTTTCTGTAGTGTCGGGTGAACCGTGATAGCAAGCTTCGTGCCCTCATCCTCTATCTCTACTGTTATGATGTTACCCCATAAATCTTTCTTGCCTGCATTACTTCCCTCCATGAATATTACTGGTGGTTCTTGTGGACTTATCGTTAGAATTATTGGGTAGTATACGAATATAGAGGCATTCACCACGCTTACTAGTGCTGCTATAGCTAACAGAGCGATTAGTTTTCTTTTGTTATTCATTGATTTATCACCTTTAAATATTTCTTTCTAACTTTTTAAGTTTTTTCCTTCATAGTTTTAAATAGTGTTATCTTAATGTTTCTTTTTATTTTGCTTATTAACCCTTTTTATAATGTAATATCTTGAGGTGTATTATGTTGAGTAGGGTTGCTATCGTTTTAGGTCTCTTGGTTTTAGTTTTGGCTTCAGTGTTGTTAGTGGGGGTTACTTATTCTCAGGAGCCGATGATTGTGGTGTTCAGTGCTTCAGATCCTGTAGGTGATGATAAGGGTACTGGCAACTATACATACCCAACTAACGCTGTCTTTAGACCTGGAGTTTTCGACTTGACTGGATTCATGGTTATGAAGAACTCTACACACGTGGCTCTACTAGTGTTCTTGAGAGACTTAGGAGGTAATCCTTGGAATGGTCCTGCAGGCTTCTGCTTGCAGCACGTACAGATTTACGTGAGAACTACGGCTTCAGGCATCACGAACACCTCCACGTATGGTTTGAAGGTTACTGTAGCTGATGATTATGCTTGGCATTACGTGATATTGTTGACTCCCGGGTGGGGTGAGGAGCCAGCACCTCAAGGTCAGGTGTCAGCGATTTATGACGCGTCAGGTACGCTAGTAACTAAAGCCGGAAGAACAGACTTCACAGTCTATACAGACACCTCACTAAACGCTATAGTAGCGCTTATAAGTACATTAA
>JAVVFV010000007.1:0-52847 GCA_039889305.1 Candidatus Zestomicrobium tamdykulense
CAAACAGGAGAGAAAAAACAAATTAAATCACAAAGAACTAAAAGGCAGTTGCGACTATCTTTAGCGTCCTGTTCCCTGTTCTGGCTGTTATTGCACAAAATAACAAAGAACTAAAAGTTCGAGACTGAAAAAGTGAGGGCTCTTGTCCAAAGACACAAAATAACGAAGAACTAGAGGTGGGTGTTAGGTTTAGGATTTTTGCTACGTATTGTAGTTTTATTTTTCCCTTTAGCTAGAGCACTTGTTAAGAAACTTAAACTACTAGTCGCTGATGAGCCGTTCTTAAACCTCGACGAGATTACTACTTTGATTCTAGAAACTGGATCTGCAGTACTAATAACTGCTACGGATCTAAACACAGACTACGGAATAGGGACTAGTAAGTTTCTGGTGGGTGGTAAGCTTATTTAGAATGACACTATCTTACCGTCTTCTAGACTTATGATCTTAGATACATTAAGATTCCTTAAGTAGTCTGATTGATGAGAAGATATTACTACGCTTATTCCTTCCTCAATCTTCTTCTTAAGAAGTTTTGTTAATGCTTCTTTTTTCTTTGAGTCTAGGTGTGCGAAGGGTTCATCCAAAACTAGTGTTTCTGGGTTTAGAACGAGAGCACGTGCTAGAGCTACTAACTGTGCTTCACCTATTGATAACTCGTGCGCGCTCCGTAACGCGTAGTCTTGCAAACCTAACTCCTCAAGCATCTCTCTAGATTTCTTAAGTGCTTCTTCCTTCTCATGTCCTCTGACTATGAGTCCGTAAGCAACGTTGTAGAGTACAGAACCTCTTAAAATAACTGGTTTCTCATGCACGTACGTGATTTTCCTACGTATTGAGATTTTCTCAGAATTACTTAACTCCCAGAAATTTCTCTGATTCACTACTACGCTACCTCTTGAGGGTTCGTAAATTAGGGAAATTATCTTAAGCAGCGTTGTTTTTCCGCTACCGTTAGGTCCTGTAACAACTAGTAATTCGTTATTCTCGATACTTACTGATACGTCTTTAAGAACCCATTTCCTCGTGTTGGGGTACTGAAACCACACGTTACTGAGTTCTACGCGTACCACTCCTCATACACCTTACTCAAGTACTTTAAGGTTACTGCTATAATCATTGTTATTGCTAGTAATATGAAGCCTAGGAAGACTGCTTCCTCAAACTCGCCTTTAGCAACTCCTAAAGCTATCGCTGTAGCTAGTACTCTCGTATGGCCACTTATGTTACCTCCAACCATCATAGCAACTCCTAACTCACCTATCGCTCTAGAAAAACCCATAATTGCTGAGGCAGTGATACCGGGCATAGTCTCTCTTAAAACAAGACTCATTGTTTGTATTCTGTTAGCGCCGAGACTGAGAGCTAGTTCTGAGTACGTTCTTATAGCGTTCTTCAGTAATCTGTAATTCACTGATATTATTAGTGGTGTTACGAGAATAGACTCACCTATAATTATTGCTTGAGGAGTGTATAAGAGCTTCAGTGGAGCTAGCGGTCCTGAAGAACTGAGAACGAAGTATAGTAGCAGTCCCAACAAGACTGTAGGCATACCTACTAACGCCTCTACTAAGGTCTCAAAAAACCTTGATCTCTCCTTAAGTGCTAGAAAGTAAGAAGCCGGGATACTCCAAGTAAGTGATAAAAGAGTTGCTGTCCCCGAAATATAGAGAGACCTTAAGATGGTGTTTAAGGTCTCGTTAACAAGCATTAAGACCACCCATACTCTGAAGTAAGTACTTCCCACAGCTCCTGAAGAACAAGCTCCTTATTTTTGGCTGGGTAAAATAATGGTTCTCTATACTCACCAACCCCAAAACTACTTATTAAGTCTTGCTGGTTCTCATAAATAAAGTTTATGAAGAACTCAGCATACTTTCTTTCAAGACCTTCACAACTAGCTACTACGTAAGCACTGTATATGTTGATTGTTGTGTTATCTTTCTTGTTTTCGTAAAGGATTCTTAGCTTGCTTAATCTCCCAGCCTTCTCAAGTTTTAAGTAAGTCCCTAAATCACTTAATGTGTATGCACCTAACTCATTAGCTATCACTAAAGCTTCACTCATCCCGCAACCACAACTCAAACGCCACGTAGATCTCTCCACACTCAGTCCTGCAGACCTCCATATACTTAATTCCTTAACATGAGTTCCTGATTTATCCCCCCTACTAATGAAGAAGGCTTTACCTGCCTTACCAACACTATATATTCTCCTGAAAGCTTCCACAATATCTGTAGAATTAGAAACACCTGCAGGATCTTCATTAGGACCAACAACTACGAAGTAATTGTACGCGAAGATTTTCCTATCATCGATAATCCCTTTTTCAAGATATTGTTTCTCTAAGCCCGGTTCATGAATAAGTACAGCACAGACATCCTTCTTCTCAGCTAACTTAAGAGCTGCTCCAGTTCCTACAGCAATAAATTCTATACTAGTTTCCGGATATCTTGAGCTGAATTTACTAGCAAGATAGTCTAATAAACCTGTAGCATACAAAGAAGTAGTAGTTGATATCCTGACACGTATTGTTTGATCACTTACGAGGAAAACACGATACATAAAAACAAAGAAAATTACGAGACCAAGAAATAAAACAAGCACATACACAACCCTAAACACTACTCACCCCATACCTCAAACACTGAAACAGCATAAAAATTTAATCACTAATTTCTACTGATCAGCACTCGAAAGATCCACTCATTCTTAGAGCATAGCCACACATTACATTAAACAAATATTAGTACTCCTAAAATCCGTCAACGCATCCCTATATAGGGGACATGTACGTTTCTCCTTAATCATATGGAAAGAAACAGCCCTATTAGAAATTTAATCACTAAAGTAATGGTTATTGTGTAGAGTTATCACAGAAAGAAACTAATAAATTTTGACTTACTCAAACTAAAGATGTAGGATTGTTGCTAGATGTAAAAATTTAATAAGGTTGTTTTAAATAAATATTATGAGGTGTAACTTTGAGAAACCGATTCATATCTCTACTCGTGATTCTCTTACTGCTAGCTCCAACAGTAGTTCTAGTGGTTACGCCGACTACTGCTTTAAGCTCCTTAAGTAATTTAAATTCTTCAAGTGCGTCAGCATATATTAGCCCGACATTATACAATGATAATTTCTGGAAATATGGTGCTTACGTTGAGGACGCTGCTTTCTTATCTTTCAAGAATCTTGAGGATGAGGATGTAGGGTTTGAGGATGTAGGGTTTAATGTCGTTAATAATGATGCTGAGGTAGGGAGAGTCATAATAGTTCTTGATAAGACTGTATCTCTCTCAAGCTTGAGAGGTAAGGTAGGGGGTTTGTTAGGAGTTTTTCCAACACACTTATACAACGTAGTATTAGCTTTAATATCGAGAGATGATTTAGCGAAGCTTGCTAGCACTAAGGGAGTTCTAGCAATATTGCCTGACATAAGGATTGACGCACTTATAAACAAAGAAATGGAGTTTCTCAGAAATGTAGGGGAAACTATTCAAGAACTTAATAACGCTTACCAAGCTACTGAGGGGGGTAGTTACCACTACACCCTCAACATAACTAAGTCTATTGATGTGTGGTTGAACTACGGCATCATGGGTGAGAACGTAAAGTTAAGCATAATTGATACAGGAGTTGATTATGGGTCACCAGGACTAGGACTAGACGCGATAGCTAGGGATGAGTACGGGTACCCACTAGTATTTGATGTTAGCAGTCTCGGGTTAGTGCTAACACCTGTCGAAGCAGTAGATACTGGGGACGGCTACATATACGTGGATCCAGACCAGCTATACGTGTTCTCCCCACCATACTACGTGTTTAAGTGGACTAACAGCCTATACGTTGAGATTGTTGGTTGTAGATCTTATGTGGACTGGCCTAAGTTCCCAGTAGATAATAAGTGGTATGTTGGAGAGATACCTAGATATGGTGTCGTTAAGTTTGGTTTGTTATTACAGTTCATGAGTACATATGTTGGCGGTACATTAACAAGAATCTGGTACACTATCCCAGTAATAGTAATTGATAGTGATGGAGATAGGTTTTATGACACGCTGTACGCCGATACCTCTACCGCACTTTACTTACTAGGGCTAGCACTATCTCCACCACCTTGTAACGTAATAATACCTGGCGCTCCAACAATACCTGATTTCTCATTCGCTGACGAAACACCAATACGTTACGGTAATGAAATCATTGCTAGAGATCTAAACGAGGACGGAATAACTGATTACTCTATCGGGACTTTAGCTGGGTATGTATATGATGCAGCCTTCGCGATATTGCTTGAGAAGATTGATTGGTTGGATAAGGAGGTACAGATTTTGCCTCCACTAAAGGGTTATCGAACCACAGCTATTGTGGACGTACGTGATGTATGGGAGTATGAGCCGGTAGCGATGGTGTGGCCAGGTCTAGATCCTTACGGAGACTACGTTGTTATACAGTATGATTTTCATAGTCACGGTACTTTCTGCGCTACCACGGCAGCCGGGAGAGATTACTACGCTAGTACTGGATACGGTACCAGGAGTATTGCTGGTCAGGCACCTAAGACGAAGATAGCGGCAGCACCAGCTCTATACTACGGTACCGTGGTTGTTTCGATATACTTCTTCAGCGGGTTTGATCTTGTTACACCGTATGGTGTTGGTTCCGTCTATATTTGGCCAACACTACTTACTAACCCGTGGATAGCTTTTGAGGGCTGGGACTGGAGTTGGGACTACATCGGAGAGCACCAAGTAGACATGACTAGTAACTCATACGGTGCTAGTGGGTGGGCGCTTTGGGGCTGGGCTTCAGGCATGGATCCTTCAAGTGCAATATTTGATTACACCACCATAAAGTCCGAAACCACACACTTCGTTGCTATAGGTAATGGCGGTCCTGGATGGGGTACTATAGCATCACCTGGATCCTCAACATTAGCTGTTAGCGTTGGTGCTGCTACAGAGTTTACTTATAGACCAATCTACGGTTACTATTGGCCTGGTTCTAGCAGGCAAGTCATAAGTTGGAGTAATAGAGGTCCTACAGAATTTGGTGTAGTTAAGCCTGACATAGTTGCTGTTGGTTCTTTCGCGTGGGCTGTTGGGAGAACCTGGGAAGCACTTGGTTTGAGAACGTTTAATGGCAACTTAGTGCATAGACTATTTAGTGGGACGAGTCAAGCCACCCCCATGACTGCAGGGGTTGGTGCCTTAGTTGTGTCTGCGTATAAGAGTCTCGGGAATTCTAGGATGCCGCCATACCTACTCAAGACTATATTGATGAATACTGCTCAAGATATGGGATTTGATGAGCTTTCTCAAGGTGCTGGATTCGTGGACGCGTATAAAGCTGTTACGGCAGTCATGAATCCAAGCTTCCCGAGAGTTTACTCACCAAACATCCTAAACGATTTAATCTCTGAGATGGGTGGTACGTACAGCTCCATCACTTATGAAGGAATGCTTAATGGTACTTGGTACGAACCCAAGATATTCATACCCTATATCAGATCAGGTTATAGAACGATAAGGCAGTTAATCATTGATGGTACTGGTAGTTATAAGGTTTATCCAATCAGGCTGCAGAGCACAGACTCTGTAGGACTATGTGACATGGTGCTGAGAGTTATTGATCCAGCAGTCATAACTTCCTGTAGTGGTGAGGACCTCGTATTGAAAATTACTGCAGCAACCATATATGGTCACTTAGTGATAGATATGGAGGCTCTTAAGCAGTATGACTTCTTCGAGATTGAGGCTGTGTTCCCGTTCGAGTACTTCGAGAGTGGTGGCAGAACAGGAAACTTCAGCGTGAGGATACCAAATACAGTGTTAGAGCTTGCTTACTGGATTGATGTAGGAGGGGACGGTAAGTTCTCCTGGCTTGAGACTGCCAGGATATCATATGACATAAGGGGAGCTAACACCCTAAGGATTCAGATAGGTGATTTAGAAGGACGTATTGAGGAGATAGAGAATCTAGCTAGGGTTTATATGGGTGTTGACCCAGAACAACTACCTAGATATCTCGTTGTTAGGATTGGTGTGACCCGCGCTACCTATAGAGGCGATCTACCAATCAAGGCTAGGGTCGTAGGGTATAAGTATGTTGCGTGGGGTGACGTTAGAGTAATACCTTCAAGATTCACGAGTTTAGGTTCTGTGAGAACTAACGTCATTGTTAGAGGTCCTGCAAAACCAGGATTCTATAGTGGTTACATAGTTGTTGAAGAAACTACACGTAGTCATAAATTCTTAGTACCTATCTCCTTCTTCGTGCCTATAGAACTCAGAACACCTTCTAACTACGTGTTATCGCCCTACACTGAAGCAAGTCAGTACAGGAACACATACCTCAGAGGAGCTTTTGACTATACTTGGAGGTATGAGTCAGGTGACTGGAGAGTCTTCAAGATTTACGTATCACCGACGTTCAAGAATTTGTGGGCTTTAGGACTCAGAGTTTTGTGGCCAACGCACGACATACCAACATACGCTAGCAACGTAGACGTCCATCTATACGGTCCCTACACGTACTACATGGTTGAGGAAGAAACAGGGATCGTGCGTCGATATAGAGTGACTGGTGTTCAGTTAGCTGCTGAACTCAGTAGAGATCCGAGAGGATGGGGTGACTACAACCCAACTAGATTCTGGGATTCCGTAGGTCCTGGCGAATCACTAATCATATCACCTGTAACACCTATCGAGACTTACAGACCGTTAGCCGAGACTTACAGAGTAGTTGTTAGGAATATTCAGTTTAGTGGTAGGAGTTATGAGGAGCCTTTCACACTAGAGCTAATACCAATAACTCTCGATATTAAATATAGCTACACAGCACCAACAAGAACTGGAGTAGCTGAAGTAACAGTGACTGGTCCGAGCAACCTGCTCCCCAGTAAGGTTGCCGTAGTTGGTGATGGGATCGTCAGGCCGTTAGGCATGACTACGTACTACTATATTCCAAATCTTAGTGAGTATGGGATAACCTTAACAATTAGTCAGCCAGTAATCATGGATAACACATATAAGTTCAAAGTAATTATGACTTTCTCACCTAACGTGAACAGAGGATACTACATCATACCCTTAAACGCTATCATGTCATTCCCCGTGACTACTGTAGGCTATATTGACTCAGGCAGGCCTAAAACAGATTTCATGTGGTACACAATACCAATATACCTGAAATTCACTCTAGACTTTTACAGGATAAGATAACAAAACTTTTTAAAGTTTATTTTTTCCATGAAATTACCTCAATAAAATAAAGTTTCTAGTTCTGCTTACGACTCTACTAAATCATTACAGCAATTAAGCATTCCTAATATATACTCAAGTAACGCCTGAAGTACGTGTAAGCTCTAGTAATTAGTGTGAGCTATATAAGGGCTAATTATTAATCAGGGTTGCTTCAGATCTAATGTTATCACGTATTTTGAAGTAGTACTTAGGGTAAAACAGGTTGAGTGTCCTCAACATACGGGTATAGACTCTACACTAAATAGAAGCTGTTTTCAATTCTCTGTAAAGGTAAAAACATATTAGAGCATATTCCAGGATTTTTGTTGCAGTAATGTATTTCTGGAGAGTTACTGGTTTGGTTGCTAGTGCGGGTATTATGGTGCTTCCTTAACGAAGCGGGACGTAATTATGTAGCCTGTATGAGTTACACCTATTGATTTGGGTCTGAGAGCTTCTTGACTCACCTGGTATTCTCTAAGCATTAACTCCGTAACACTAATATTAGTGAGTTTCTTGAATTCTCTTATGTGGCTTAGTATCTTTAGTACTTGATTTACTGTTGGGACGAAAATTACTAAACTACCTGAAGGTTTTAGAGAGTTTTGTAAGTGGGGGAAAACATCCCAGGGGTTAGGCATGTCGAGGAATATAGCATCTAATTCTTGCTCATCAATCCCTTGAGTAATGTCTTTATTCTTTAGTGTTACTCTGCTGGTAAGTCCAGCTAACTCTAAGTTTCTTGAAGCTATGTCAATATATTCTTTATTTATTTCGTAACCGTAAACATGACCGCCAGAACCCACAACCCAAGCTAAGACAGCTGTTAAGAAACCCGTACCTACTCCTGCTTCAGCAACTCTGGAACCTTCCCCAATACCTGACAGTATCACCATATAAGCTAAGTCTTTAGGGTATATCACTTGCGTGACTCTCTTGAAAGACTTAAACATCAGGTCTACTAGCATTGGCTTCAAAACATACGCCGTAACCCCAGTACTCAACCTAACCTTAGAGCCCCACTCAAGACCTACTAAATCATCAAGTTTTAAGTATCCTCTATCAGTATGTAGGATCTTGCCCTTAACCACCCTAACAACTTTAGACCTCCTCTCATCTACGTAAATCAAAACTAAATCTCCTTCGTTAATCAACCTAAACCCTCAAACTATAATTACGTGATCTTTAAGTTATTAATTATCTTTATCAGATCCGGTGTCACTCGTCACGAATCCGAAATACCTGCCCTCATCACCAAATTAAAACACTTAACTTACTAATATTTTTATTTACTAGTTAGTGACTCAAGTATCCAGCTGAGGTAGTCTGGATTACCTACGCTTATCTCTAGCCCTATTACTTCAGGCACCTTATATGGGTGATTGCTCCTCACGAATCTTATTAAGTCTTGTGCTTTGCTTGATTCAGTCTTGATTACTAGTAGTGACTCAGTATCTTCGTTAATCTTGTTCTCCCACCAATAAATAGATTTAATCCCATTAATCACGTTAACACACGCAGCAAGCTTTTCCTCAACTAATCTCTTAGCAAGCTCTCTCATATTGTTTTCAGGCCCTGTCACGAGGAATAATAAATACTTATGAGGACTACTCGTAACCACTTAATCAACCCTCCTCAAGCATTGTTAGTGCGGCCATTATCTTAGAATCCTCAACCATGTTGTCTATCTTGGAGTACTCGTTAGGTTGGTGTGCGGTTTCATCTATTGTAGACCATACTACCGCGGGAATACCTAACCTCCTGAAGTATGCTGCGAATGTGCCGCCACCTATGCCTCCAATCCTTGGTTCTTTTCCTCTCAATTCTCTAATAGTTCTTACGAGCAACCTAACTATTAAGCTATCTGGTGGTGTGGGGGGTGGTGCGTCAAGCCTTTCCACTACTTCAACCCTAATTACTGGGAGTTTCTCACTACCTACTAACCTACCATGCTTTACTTCAAGTTCCTTAGCTATGTTTTCTGCGTCACGCAAGATGTCGTCAAGGCGGTAGTTAGGAAGTACTCTGCAGTCAAAAACTACTTCGCACTCATTAGGTATTATGTTTGGTGCGTTGCTGGTACTCCTCCATATCGTGGGTTCGAAAGTACTTATTGGTGGCTTGTATAAATCATCTCTTAAAGAATACTTCTCGTGAAGAACTCTACTCAACTCACTCACGTACTCAAACAAGACGTTGTTTGGGTTGAAGCCTAAGTGAGGCATGCTAGCATGAACTTGCTTACCCCTCACTCTAGTCCTAAACCACAGAATACTTTTCTCAGCAACCTCTACGAAGGTCCCCTCACTATTCCCCGCATCAGGAACCAACACTAAATCGTCTTTCCTGAAGAGATCTGGGCGTTCCTTAACTAGCCAGCCTAACCCGAACTTACTCCCAGTCTCCTCATCACTAACGAAAGCCAGTACTACGGTCCTCTTAGGTCTGACCCCTAAACTCATTAAGGCCTTAACAGCGTATAGTGATGCAACCATGCTCTGACCATTATCCTCGCTACCCCTGCCGTAGATCTTCCCATCCCTAACTAAGGGTTTGAAGGGTTCCGTGACTGTCCACTGAGTTAGGTCACCCGGCGGTACTACGTCTAGGTGAGTGAGTATCCAGAGTCTTGGGGATTCAGGACCTGCTTCACCGTAGTAATATGCCAGAATATTAGGTCTGACACCACCCTTAGCTCTCTGGTCCGGCACATCAATACGCACTACCTTATCGAAAGACCACTCACGAATTATTTCTTGCAGCCTCAAAGCTTTATCGAGCTCTCCCTCACCACCATTATCAGGTCCTATAGCAGGCACTTCAATAAGTTTCATTAACGTGCTAACCATCTCATTCCTGAAAGACTCAACAACTCTTGCGAGTTCCTTAACAGTAACCATATAAAACACCCAGTAACTATAATCTACACCCACTTAATAAAGTATTCATTTGATATTGATTGGTGAGGAGAGTGAAGGTTTGGAAAGCTTGGGTATTCACGCTAGGTACTGAGGTAGTGAGTGGTAAGGTAGTAAACACTAATGCAGCATACCTCGGCAGGAGACTCACGTTACTAGGCTTCAACGTGTTAGGTGTTGTGTCGTTGATTGATGATGTAGAACTTATATCAGAACTCATATCTTACGTTCTGAGTAGTAAGCCAGACCTACTAGTCACTACTGGAGGTCTAGGACCAACATACGATGACGTAACTCTTGAAGCAATAGCTAAAGCCTTAAGGGTTGAGTTGCGTCTTAATGAGGAAGCTTTAAGAAGTATTAAGGAAAAATATGACGTGTTAAAATTACCCTTAACTCCCGAAAGAATTAAGATGGCTTACATGCCTGAAGGTAGTGAAGTAATACCTAATGATGTTGGTACAGCTCCCGGCTGTATAGTGAGATACGGAGAAACACTAATTATCTCATTACCTGGGGTTCCAAGAGAACTTGAGAGTATGTGGGTGTCTTACGTTGAGCCGAAACTAAGAGAACTCGGTGTGAGGAAAGTCTTCGCGGAAAGATCCTTTAAAGTTTCAGGAGTTCCTGAGTCTTCCGCAGCTAAGGTAGTTAAAGAGATTCTTCGAAAGTATGAGAACGTTTACATAAAAACACATCCTAAAGGTCACGAGATAAGTGCTCCTATCCTCGAGATTTACGTGCAGGTGTTTGGCGATAACTTGAGTGAGGCTGAGGAGACAGTCAGTAAGGTCTTAGAAGAACTTAAGAAGAACTTAATGAGTATCGGAGGAGTTATTACTTGAGGTGAAGTAGGTCAGTCCTATCCCCCCAGCAACCTCCTCCCAAGATATGTTGAAAGGCATCAGTAGTTGCTGGAAAGTCGACTTAGCAGTCTTTAGGTACTCAGCAACATCAACATCATCTATCTTAGCTAACTGAACAGGCTTAACACTGCTTGAACCCTTAACCTTAACGTATAGTATGGTGACACCCTTCTCCACAGGCACGCCATGCCTCTTGAGGTGTGTTGCTGCTTTAACGTGGATTGGTGTTGTCTTAACGTATTCCTCAATATCCTTACTTAAGGTAGTCTTGAAGACCACGTCGTCTAGAGTGAAGTCTTTGTTTTTAAGTCTTACGTAGAGTTCCCTAACCTCTTGTCTTATCTTGTTCTTCACCTCATCCAGGGATTCCGCAGTACCTTCTATACTACTGATTAATTCAAGAATTCTCGTAAAGGATTCTTGAAGTATTTTAGGGACGTTCTTCTTCTTACCTACAAGACCCTTCACGTCCACCTTACCTCCCTCCAAGACACCCACGTAGTTCTTCTTAAGTGCGAAAGCCACGTACTTATATATTTTGTCTTGCTCTATTTCTAGCGATAACTCCTTCTCAACCCACTCACTAAGCTTACTTAAAGCGTCTGGGTCAGGACTCCATATAAAGAGGGAGTCTGTATCTCCGTAGAGGACTCTGAGACCGAGTTCCTCAGCTTTAGAGAGGGTTTTCGTTATTACGTATCTCCCGAGAGCTGTCACGGATTCTGCTAATGATGGTGTGTAGAGAGGGAATGACTCATGTCCGAAGACGCCGTAACTAGCATTGACGTAAACCTTAAGAGCTTTCTGAACAACATCATACCAGCTCTTAACTTCTTCTTTCGCGTGCTTAGCGAGTTTCTTGTAGACCTTAACTCTAAAATCTCTTAATAAACCAACTAGAGCTGAAGTTATTCCTTTCCTAGACTTACAAACCTTATGTAGTACCTCACCTTTCTCGTCAATCACGTTTAGCAGATTATTATCTCCGCACCACCCTTCCGGAGGGTCTATAGTCTCGTAACTTAGGTTCCACACCTTAATTATGCTTGGGTATAGTGAGGCGAAGTCTAGAACAACCACGTTAAAGTAAACCCCAGGTATTGGATCAATAACTATGGCTCCAGCATATCTCTTACCACCGATCTTAGCCGCAGTCTTAACCTCGCCCTTCAGCCTCTTAAGATCTTCCCTCTCAGGAATTAAGTAATTGTTTCTTCTGTGTTCCCAGTACATCAGGTTCTTAACCCACGCGGAAACCTTACGTCTCGTAACGTCTTCTAGGGACATCTTAGCTAAACGCATTATCAAGACTATGAGCTTCCACACGAGTTCGTTATTGAATGTTGTTAGTGTTAGTGATAATTCAGCGTCTTTCAGGTTATACTCAGCCAACCTATCGAGAGGTAGGCCACTAACACCTGCTTCAATAGTTACTTTAGTTTCTCCTAGTAGTGCTTGAGCTATCGCGTCTAGCGTCTTCTCTTTATATGCTTGACTGAACGCGTAGTTCTGTATTGCTTCGATACTGAAGAACTTGTAGAGATCTATGTGGAAGCCGTGCCTAACACTAACAAAATCTCTTACTTCTTCTATCGGTATGTATGTTGGGTCTATACCTAAAAGTAGTGCTCTGTTGTATATGTAGGGTAAGTCAAAATTATCGCCGTTGAATGTTATGATTAGTGGGTAGTTATTCATTATTCTGAAGAGCTCCAAGATCAGGGCTCTCTCACTATCGAATATCTCGATCTCGGCTTTAAGGTTCTTCAATCTCTCAACATCTTCTACGCTTGCTCCCTCCCTATACGTTAAGAAAATTTTCCTTAATCCGTCCGTGCCTGCTAGAGCTACGCTTATGATTGGGTAGTGAGCGTCGGAGGGGTCAGGTATTCTGAGTCTGGTTGGAGTATAGACTTCTATGTCGATAGCTAGTCTCTTCATTTTCGGTGGTTTTTCTTCGAATAGCGGAGCCATCCTAAGAGCTAGTTCTAGGAGTTCTTTCTCTTCCTCAACAACTTTCTTATATAGGCTTAGTACGTCTTCTTCCAGCTTAGGCTGTATTGGTGTGATTCCTTTCCCGTTAATCCTATACTTCATGCCTGGTATGAGGCCGTTATCAAACATGTAGCAGTCATGGTACTTTATGTTGGCTTCCCAAGCATTAGTAACTAAGCCACGCATTCGAGGTACTGCGAGTGGATCCTTAACGATTATCTTGGTTAGAGTAACTTCCTTACCTCTCAAGAGGTCGTACTTCTTAATTACCTCAACTTTCTCGAAAGACTTATCTCTAATTATCTTCGGGTCTAGCTCGCTAGGTGGTGTGTCAGTTAGGAAATAAGGCATATGTCCAGTCTTATCAAACCACACGTAAATCTTCCCGCTAGAATCCTCGTAAAGCTTCAAGTACGCTTTCCTAAGATCCCCATTATAGTACGATCCTAGCAAGTAAGACTCAGGAACCTCATCAACCAACTCAAAATTACTGAGTGATTCCGCGTAGGTAGTAGTCCTCACAGAACTCGAGAAAACATCAAACTCAACACCATCAAAAACCACACTAAAATCAGGCTTCTTAACAGGAGACTTCCCAGAAGCTAAAACTTCATCACTACTTAAAACATTAGGCTCACTCGAAGCTACAGAACCCTCCTGCTCATCCTTAGAAACATTCTTAACAAAATCAGTAAGCTTCCTAGAACTACCCTTAGAAGAACTCACTACAGAGTCACGTTTCCCACTATTCTTAGGCATACCCAACCCTAAGATCTATAGCGAGTAACACCAAATAATATCTTACCACAATAATTCAGTAGGAATTAATAGAAACAAAAACACATAAAAATTAGGTCGAAAGAAACACATAAAGAAAGGGGCCCGTGGCCTAGCCAGGATAAGGCGCCGGCCTTCGGAGCCGGAGATCCCGGGTTCAAATCCCGGCGGGCCCGCCTTCAAAAACTCTCCAGTAGGTAAAGGCTTGTTATTATTTTAGTATAAGTGTGTCGTTAAAGATATATTCTTCATAGAAAGTAGTAATAATAATCCCCGTGGTTGTTACTATCCTCGTGAATTTTTAGCAATTTCTGTAAGTTTTTATCATCAGTTACTAGAGTTAATTTATTTCGTGTCGCTATGTATATATATGACGCGTCATAGATGGTGATTCCTTCTTCTACAGTAATATCTAGTACTTCTTTTTCAGAACCTCTTATTGTGTGTAGGTCTAACACATTAAGAATTTTAGGAAGTAGCTTAACTAATCAGTATGCTGTTTCTGCTTGTATTTTCTTAAGTAGACAGTATTCCTTTCAAACCGCATTAATGACTTCATAAATGGTGAGATCCACCGTACATCCTTTCACGAAAATTCTTATCTCTCCTCTCTTCACGAGATTCAATATAGCACTAGCATCGTAAAAATACATGATTATTTATCTTCCCTATCCTCACGTATTCAGCTATTTCCTCATCAGATATGTGAGAGTTTCTTAGACAACTCTTTAGAAAGTACTTTCAGTTCCTCAAGCACTCCTCTCTTAACCTCTTCCTCAAGAGCTTTCCTAATAATTGAGCCAGGTTTCACACCATACCTATCTAGAAGTTCCTTCAGTCTCTTCGGAATCTTAGCAGACACCGTAACACATCCTATTAAAACACCTGATAAGTAGGCATTTTTGTAAACCTATATAAAGTTTTCTTCATTCACTTACGACTTCAGAAAAATAAAAGTATAAGTACTAAACCCTTATTTACGAAGAGAAGATATAGGATTCTCTATCTATATCAAGAACACAGAATTACGTGAAAACAACAATAACTTTCTTTAAGACATAGTTAAATACATACCCTAAATTAGACATTAAAGGAACCTGAGAAGCTAAAACTATTCCTAAATTAACAAGAAGTAAGTAAAGAAACCTACTACGCAGATAGAGAGTAATGAGCTGAATATCTACAGGTAAGTAAAGCAGGAAGTCTACATAATACCTACAAAAAGATAATACGAAACTAGTGAGTTAATGAAGGATATTCTTACCTCCACAACCTCAAGAGTATCCTTAGAAAACCCTTAACAGTTCTAACATAGTTAGGAACCGTAAAACGGGCCCGCCGGGATTTGAACCCGGGATCTCCGGCTCCGCAGGCCGGCGCCTTATCCTGGCTAGGCCACGGGCCCTACTAATTTTAGTATTGTGAAAGATAAAATATTGTGTTGTGGGAAGGAGTGATTTTGTTGGTGGGGCTCCGGCCGGGATTTGAACCCGGGACCTCGGGGTCCACAGCCCCGCGCTCTCCCGGACTGAGCTACCGGAGCCACCAATAGTATTTGGTTTTTATTGGTTTTTAAGTTATGTCAGACCTCACACGGTTCTTCATCTTTGTTCTGTTCCGATGTTCTTCATCATTTGTTAGTTACCAATTTTATTTGTGTTTTCTGTAATTATATATGTGGTGTTGTTAGTGAGTGAGGAAGAGTTTAGGGTTGTTGTCGAGTATCCTAGTGGTAGGGTTTTTAGCAGGATTCTTGAGATGATTTCAAGTATTGTTGATGAGGCTTTATTTACTTTTGATGTTGAGGGTCTTAAGATAAAAGCTCTCGACCCTGCTCAAGTAGCTTTAGTTAGTGTTTATGTTCCTTCGTCTAGCTTCTTGACATATAATGTGGTTGAGGAGACTTCAGTTGGAGTGAATCTAAGTAATCTGATGAGGACCCTACCTAAACCTAAGAAGTCAGATAAGGTTGTGTTTAGAGCTGGTGAGGATTTTTACGAGTTCGTTATTGAGTCTGTGACTGTGAGGAGGTATAGGTATAAGTCCATCGAGGTCCCAGTATCTGAGATACCTGAGATAAGTCTGGAATTCAAGGTTAGGGGGTCTGCATATACATCAGCATTCAAAACAGCTTTAAACGACTTAAAAGGTAGTGGAACTATAGTTTTCGAAGCAAGCAATAATCAAGTATTAAAACTTATTGCTCCGGAGGTAGGTGGTGAGGTCAGCTTCTCTGTTATGGGTGGCTCACTAATAGAGCTGGAAGTTGATGAGAGTTCTAGAAGCTCTTACGACGAGAGCTACATAATTAAGGTCTTACCACTATGTGAGGTTACTGACGCTGTTAAAATCGAGTTTAGTTCTGATCAACCAATACGTCTTACCTTTAATTTACCTAGTGGAGAGGTAGTAGAATATTTAAGCGCGCCAAAAGCGTAAATAACAAAAATTTTATATCTGCATATAATTTTATAATTGGTGATTAGTATGGTTCAAGAAATTGACGAACTAGATAAAAAACTCCTGAATATTTTGCAAGAAAATGCAGACCTCACTTACTCAGAGATTGGTAAGATACTTGGTGTGAGCCCCTCCACAGTATATATGAGGTTAAGGAAGCTGAAAGAGAAAGGACTAATAAAGAGAATAGTAGCTGAAGTCGCTCCAGAACTAGTAGGCCTCAACTTAAGAGCTCTTATATTCCTCTCAATAGATGTTAGGAAGTACACAGACATAACTAGTAAGTTAGCTAACATACCTAACATCAAAGCAATCTACGACGTAACTGGTGAGTGGACTCTCGTAGCTGAAGTATATGTTAAGGACCATAAAGAACTTTCTGACTTACTAGACATTATAGGAACACTAGAAGGGGTTCAGGGAACCTCTACAGCAGTAGTGTTGAGAGTGATTAAAGAAGATAGGAAGGTACTCGTGACGTGAAGCCGATATACGCTTACGGATACTTCATCGTCTCGCCAGCAGGGGACTTCCACCAAATAATGATTTACGAGTACGTAGATATTGAGGAGGAATTCGCGCAAGCACTAAAGATTAGGTTAGATGAGGAACTAGAGAGCATGAGGAATAACATGCAGTCGTTCCTGGATGAGGAGATAGTTAAGATTAATGGCGTGGTAACTAAGCCTAAAGTAGTACTAGTTAATGCTGGATTCAGAGGCTCTCTTAAGAGACCCTACATAGAGTTCCTGATTCATTTTAGAGGAGACTTAACAGAAGGGTATAACACGTACGAGAACATATACGAGTCTGAAACCACTACATACGACTACAGCGTTGTTTGGGTCTTCCCACCAAATTTTGAGGTAATTGAGGCGGATGTAGGGGTCAAGTACGAGATTAAACCAAAAAATGTTTTAAGATTTTCTGTTAAGAGGGGGTTTAAGATTCCTGGTTACGAGAAGATAGTCTTTCGCCGGGTTTCTTAAGATTTCTTAGCAATCTCGTGTAGTATTGAATAGGTGTTTTAACTCCGCACTCAGCCACACACATACCTAACTCCTTCATCTTGGCGCAGCTGTAGGTCTTGTATTTCTTCCCACCACCCTTCATCCCAGCTAAGTGCTCTATCTGGTACCTAGCTATCTTCTCGTTAAAGTCTGGTGCGTTCCTCATTAAATCGAGGACGTAATTTACTGAGGCTCCTATGTTAAGTAGGAACGTAGCTAATGCGAACCTCTGAATATGTGTTAGGTGCTCGTTAACTCTCAAAGACTTAACAAGCTCTTTAATGCATGGTGGAAAAAACACTTCTTTGATTTCGCTAGGGGACACTTGACCAGGTTCCTCGATACGCGAGCGTTTGTATTCTCTGCGAATAACCTCAGCTATCTCGCTTCTTAAATCTTCTAAAACACTAGCGTCAGTCAGCTTAACACTTAACTCATCAAATAACTTAATTAGGTATTCCTTGAGTGGGTCTTCTAGTAGGCGCACGTATTTACTCTTAGGTAAGTAAACGTAACCTCCACTCACGTAAGTCTCTAGTAGTGACCAGCCAGCCTCCCCTAGAAGCCTCTCAGCGTAGGTCAGGTACTTAGATATTGTTAACCTGAACTGGAAGCACGATATGTCTTGCTTAGGCTCGGAAACCAACACAACCTTATAACCACACTCATCATCTCTAGCAAGCAACTCACCTGATAAGCCCAGCATACGTGAAACATTCCATAAAAACTTGCTACTCTCCAGCTTCATCAATTCTATGAAGTTCTTTACTTCGCTATCTACGTACTTCTTGAGTGCCCACACATCAGTGAAGCCTGCTACGAGCAACCCCATATAGAAAGCTATGTACTCATCCTCATCCAGCTCTACAGTGCTGGCACCTGAGCTCTTACTTCTCTTCCTAGAAAGCGCTCTCCTCACTTTCTCAACAGCCTTATCCCTCAAGGTCCTGTTAGTGAATAGTGCTGCTAAGTCTACCTCACTCCCGAATCTTTCTCTAAAATACTCATCTAGCTTCTTTAGAAAAGGATACATATAGTGCTTACTCAAACCTAAACCCCCACCAAACTACTAAAACGTCTCAGAGATATAATAATCCCGTATCTTGTTGTTAGTTATTAAGAGGATTCACGTAAAATTACTGAGAGGTGGGTGAGTGTGAGGAGATGGGTAGTTACTTCAGCATGGCCGTACATAAACTCAGTACCACACTTAGGAAATATGATTGGTAG
The DNA here is from genome assembly GCA_039889305.1 of Candidatus Zestomicrobium tamdykulense. Lineage (GTDB taxonomy): Archaea > Thermoproteota > Thermoprotei_A > Sulfolobales > NBVN01 > Zestomicrobium > Zestomicrobium tamdykulense. The sequence continues at coordinate 18,504 of JAVVFV010000007.1, forward strand.
TGTTTTATCAGCTGATGTTTACGCTAGGTTTCTGCGAATGATGGGTGATGAGGTGGTTTTCGTGAGCGGTAGTGACGAACACGGTACAGTCATAGAAGTTGAGGCTCGTAAGAAGAACGTATCACCTAAAGAACTGACTGATTCGTCACACGAGTATATAGTGAAGCTCTGGAAGTTATGGAACATATCTTTCGACAACTACACTAGAACTGAGAATGAGACTCATAAGGAATTCGTCAGGGAATTCATGCTGAAGGTTTTTAGGAACGGCTTTATTGATGAGAGGCTTCAGGTAGTTCCTTACTGCCCTAAAGACGAGATATACCTGCCTGACAGGTTCGTTGAAGGTGTGTGTCCATACTGTGGTTTTGATGGAGCTAGAGGAGATCAATGCGATAATTGTGGCAGGCTTCTGGAGCCTGAACAATTAATTAATCCTAGGTGTGTTTTATGTGGGTCTACCCCAGTCTTCAAAAACAGGAAGCACTGGTTTTTCAGGCTAGATAAGCTCGAGAAAAACATATTTGAGTGGATAACAAAACAGGACCTACTAGATGAGAACGTGAGAAACTTCACTAAGTCTTGGATAGAGACAACAGGCTTAGCTCCTCGATCACTCACAAGAGATAATAAGTGGGGAATACAATCACCTTTCCCCGGCTCTGAAGACAAAACCATATATGTCTGGTTTGATGCGTTGCTAGGCTACCTCTCAGCTACTAAGGAGTACTTTATTAAGCTTGGTAATGAGGGTGAGTGGATTAAGTACTGGCTCGACAGCGAAGCTAAGACTGCTTACTTCATAGGTAAAGATAACATACCGTTTCACGCGGTCATACTTCCCGCCTTACTCATGGCCACGCAAGAACCCTACGTACTACCAACACTAATCTCAGCTACAGAGTACCTGATGTATGAGGGGAGGAAATTCAGTAAGAGTAGGAGGGTTGGTGTCTGGATTGATGAAGCACTCAAGATAGTTGATAACGTGGATTACTGGAGGTACTCACTAGTGAGGATGAGACCTGAAGACAAAGACACAAACTTTAAGTGGTCTGAGTTCGTGAGATTCGTTAATAACGAGTTGAATGACCATATAGGAAACTTTATTCATAGGGTACTGACTTTAATCTACAGGTTTTTTGAGGGGGTAGTTTATGACGTAACGCTGACTGATAACACAGACATAGAGTTCAGGAAGTACGTTGATGATATATGGGCTTCCTACAAATCCTTAATGTATAGAGCTAAGCTCAGAGAAGCTAGTGAATTAATAGTTAAGCTGAGTGAGAGAGGGAATCAGTACGTTAATGTTAAGGCTCCCTGGGCTAAGATTAAGGAGGATGTTAATGAGGTTAAGAACACCTTAAACGTTGGTTTTACAACAGTCTTAACTCTCAGTATTATGCTCTATCCTATAGCGCCTCAATCATCTAAGAAACTACTTAAAACATTGAACATAAGTAGGGAGGAAGTAGTTATTAAGACACACCCAATAGAACTAGTTAAGCTGCCTCATAAGATAAATAAGCCGGAGCAAGTCTTCACTAAGATACCTAAAGAATTAGTTGATATTCTCCTAGATGATTCTAGAAGAGATCACTATCTAGAGTGGGTGCGTAGCGAGCTAAATAATGAGAGACCAGAAGTCTTGAGGTTCTGATTCCTTGTTTTGCTTAGTAAGGTCTACTACCTTACCTTCAAACACATTAACACCGTGGAAACTCTCAGAAATCCTGACTAAGGCCTTATAGCTTTTCTCACTTAACAATACATCACTACCTACAGCAAGAACATACAAACCCTCGAAAGGATTTAGTGGAGGATCAGGTAGTGTTGGGTCGGGTTTTTCCTTACCGACGTATATCCACCTCATCTTGGATCTGTTACGTGAGCCGGAAATCCTATATACTCTATACCAGTATCTACCAAAATAAACATACCTAATACTGAGAAAAATATTAAGAGACTTAAGATACACAAAATGAAGAGGTTTCAAGTAATATCCGCTATCTTTTATTAGCATATTATATTCGTTAAGCTTGTATTTGTAGGGTTCGTAAAGATTCATGAGTATTGGGTAACCATCAATTATAGCTACCTTAGCTCTCATTCCTAACTCCCTCAAAGTAAATTCTATGATGAGAAAATAAATTTTATCTACATAGTTCGTACTTCATGGATTAAGGCATTTATTCACTTTAACTAGTTTTATTTTTCTTAATTGCTCGTAAACATTACTTGAGTACTTATCTATTAGCTCCGGACTTACTCCCCTATCTCTAGCAATCTCCTTAACTTTCTCTTCAACTAGAGAATAATTCTTGAGAGTCTCGTTAAGACGTCTCCAATCTATGTTAGCGAGCGACCTACCTATTACTGCATCGTAAGGTAAAACACCAAGAATAAGTAACGAGGATATTATGGGGTAACCTATGTAGCCTCTATATGTTGTGCCGTTATCCGTGCTACAGGCTTCCCCCTTCTCTAAATCTACGTATACGCTGTAGGTTCTATCTCTCTCGGAAGATATTACCCTGAATAACTTATTATTTAATTTCTCGATTCTGCCGTCAGCTACGGCGCCAGCAGCCTCAAGGATTTTTATTTTTGGAGGCATCTTAAGGTACATACTCCCACTAACTTCAAGTATTGTCAATTTTGAGATCTTAAAAATCAAGAATAGTAAACTACTCCTCTTTAGAAATTTTGTCTGCGTAATTTTCCGGACTTAATAGTTTGTTTTCATTAATTTTAGAAGACTTCAGCTTAATTATCCATCCACGTCCGTAGGGATCCGTATTTATTAAGTCGGGTTTCTCAGCAAGTTCTTCATTAACCTCGATGACTTCCCCTTCTACGGGTGTGTAGACTTCTGCTATAGCCTTAACAGACTCGAGAGTCGCTACGGATTCATCAACATTAACTTTCTTACCTACCTCCGGCAACTCCACGTTGACGATGTATTTCAGCTTCTTCTGAGCGTAGTCCGTGATTCCTAAAGTTATTATGTCTTCCTCAATCCTTACCCACTCGTCTTTAGTCGTGTAGAGTAGGTTCTTAGGTACTGAATACTCACCGAGCTTCGTCTTCACTATTATTGTTTCTTGTCCACTCATTTTAAGCACCTCAAATTAATGGGAAATCAACAATTTTAGCTTTTTGTTTTTCTCCCCTTATCTCGAGATCTAGTTTTGAGCCTATGTATGCGTGGCTGACGTTCACGTAACCCATAGCTACACCAGTATTTAAGTAGGGAGAGAAAGCACCGCTGGTTACCCTACCTACTAGGTTGTTTCCTGCATAGATACCTGCACCGTGTCTGGGAATTACTCTTAAACCTTTCTTGAGTTTAAGACCTACTCTAATTCTGGAAACTCCTTTCTCATATATTTCTCTTAGTTTAGGACATCCTATACAGTCTTCCTTCTCTAGAGATATGGGTAGCCAGTACCTGGCTTCAACAGGGTTTGTGGTCTCATCCATGTCTTGACCTATTAAGAGGTAACCCATCTCAAGTCTCAGGGTATCTCTAGCTATAAGTCCTGCAGGCTTAGCTCCTGAAGCTACAGACTTCCTAAGTATTTCCGCTCCGTGATCTATGTCAGTCCAAATCTCAAAACCAAAAGACCGAACCTCCTCTCCCGTCCACCCAGAACGACTTACTAACACGGTTTTCTTCCCAGCTACTTCAGCGCCGTAAGCAAACTCAAGAATTTTGAGGTTTTTAGCTTCGTTAAAACCTAGATTCTCCATTACTTCAGCAGCTTTAGGCCCCTGAATAGCTATTAGGGTTGATTTGAGTGTGACGTTCTCTATTTCTATGTCTGTGTAGCCCCACCTAACCCTCCAAGTATTCATCCATTCCAGGTCTTTCTCCACGTTAGGAGCGTTAACTACTGCGAGCCATAAGTCCTCACTAACTTTGTAGAGCATGATATCGTCTTTAATACCGGCATTCTCGTTCATTAGTAATACGGGACCACTCATTCTTCCAGTGCCTACCTCACTGAGATCTTTAGAGACTAGTTTTTGCAGGAACTCAAAAACGCGCCTACCCTTAATCACATACCTACCCATATGTGATACGTCAAACACAGACACTGAAGTCCTGGTACACATATGCTCCTCTAGGGGATTACCGTAATCCATAGAAGTAATCCAGCCAGCGAACTCACCTACACTACCACCTAACTCCTTCTGAACACTTAGTAAGGATACTTCTCTAACTATTTTTAAGCACCCTCATAATAAATCAACGCAAAAGTATTTTAATTAAGTCAACGAAAACTACAAGGAGACTAATATGCCACATAATTGGATACCTAATTCCTCACCAGACGTCAAGAAAGAATTAATGAAGGAATTAGGCATAAACGAGATATTGGAACTATTTAATGATGTCCCAACCAAAATAATCCTTAATAAAGTATTGAATGTTGGTTTCGGCAAACCATTAACTGAGTATGAGGTGAGGAGACTATTTAACGAGTTAATTTCTAAGAATCGCTTAAGTAGTATCCCGTCATTCGTTGGTGGTGGTGTGTGTCAGCACTACGTACCTTCCGTCGTGAAAGCAATACTTTCCAGACCTGAGTTCTATACATCATATACTCCTTACCAAGCAGAGATAGCTCAAGGATTACTGCAAGCTATATTTGAGTACCAGAGCCTCATAGCTAACCTATACGGGGTTAAGATAGTTAACGCGTCGATGTATAACGGCAGTACTGCCTCAGCTGAAGCAGTCTTAATGGCTGCTCGAGTAAAGAAGAAAAAGAAAATCTTAGTTAGTGATTGTACACACCCAGAGATAGTCGAGGTAATTAAGTCTTGGGCTTTCGGGGCTAACTTAGACATCATTAATGTTGGGATGAATTCTGAGTCTGGCGAGACAGACTTAAGTGATTTAAGAAGTAAATTAGACGGGAACACCGCGGCAGTCTTCATACAGACACCTAATTTCTTTGGTGTTGTTGAGTCTGCTCTTAAAGAGATTATTGAGGAAACACACAAGTTTGACGCTTTAAGCATAGTTTACTCAAATCCTTTATCGCTCGGTGTTTTCGAGGGTCCGGGGAACCTAGGTGCTGATATAGTGGTTGGTGATGTTCAGGGTCTTGGAATAAGCCTTAATTACGGAGGACCCTCAGCAGGTATTCTGGGAATAAACGATGATAAGGAATTACTAAGGCAACTTCCTGGGAGATTAATTGGTGCTACACGTACTTTAAGTGGTGATGAGTTAGGTTTTACGATGATACTTCAAACCAGAGAACAACATATTAAGAGAGAGAAAGCAACATCTAACATAACTACTAATTCCTCGTTAGAGGCTGTAGGAGCTGCTGTCTACTTAACCTTGCTAGGATCTCAAGGACTCAAGAAACTTGGTGAGACTATCTTAGGGAGGACGTACTACCTAATAAAACGTTTACTAGATACTGGCGTAGCAGAACCGTTATTCAGTGATTCTTTATACTTCCGTGAGGTGAGTATTAAGTTTCAGGGTGGGAGTGCTGACCAAATCATAAAGTTGCTGTCTAGTAGGGGGATTAGCATAGGTCCAGCACTCAGCAGATTCTATAAGGAGTTAAGTAAGTGTAGCTTAGTCTGCGTGACCGAGCTACATGCGAGGAAAGACATAGATGCTCTAGTAACGGTTCTTGAGGAAGTGTTAAGGGGTGTTCAGTGATGACGTTTAGGCAGGCTAAGTGGGAGGAACCTATAGTCTTTGAATTAAGTAATTTTAGTAAGCAGACATTCTTAATAGATGATGAGTTCGTTAATGAGGCTTCTGAAGCCTTAAGAAGAGTACCTAAGTCTCTGATTAGAGGTAGTGAGCTTAAGATACCTAACTTAAGTGAGGTGGAAGTTGTTAGACACTATAATAGGTTGTCTCAGATGTCTTACGGTGTTGATGTAGGTCCAGTGCCTTTAGGGTCCTGCACGATGAAGTACAACCCGAAGATTTGTGAAGAGCTAGCTTCAGACCCTAGAGTAACAGATCTCCACCCATACCAAGACGAAGAAGAGGTTCAGGGGATACTGGAGATTATGTACTTGATGCAGAGATGGCTCTCAGAAATCACAGGTATGGATGAGTGTTCACTGCAGCCTCCTGCAGGAGCTGCTGGCGAGTTTGTGGGCGCGCTCATAATAAGAAAATACCACCACGATAAAGGTCATAACAACAAAAACGAGATGATAGTTCCTGAAGCTGCTCACGGTTCAAACCCTGCTAGCTCGGCTATGGCTGGTTTCAAAGTAGTTAAGATACCTACAGCACCGAACGGAGAGACAGATATAGAAGCGCTGAAGTCTGTGTTAAGTGATAACACTGCAGGACTAATGTTAACGAACCCTAATACGTTAGGCATATTCGAGTCAAGCATCATAGAGATTTCTGACCTCATACACGAGAAGAAAGCGTTGATGTATTATGATGGTGCGAACCTTAACGGCATACTAGGTATAGTGAGACCTGGTGATATGGGTTTCGATATAGTCCACCTGAATCTGCACAAGACTTTCGCGGCACCGCACGGTGGTGGAGGCCCGGGCGCTGGTGCTGTCTGTGTTAAGAAAGAATTGGTAGAGTATTTGCCAGTACCTATAGTAGGTTTTGATGGTCGTTCATATAAGTTGAGGTACGACTTAAGCAGAACTATAGGTAGGGTGTCGTGGTTCTACGGTAATATAGTACCTATAGTAAAGTCTTTCATCTACATAGCTTCTTTAGGACCAGCCTTAAGAGAAATCGCGGAAATCAGTGTTCTTAATACTAATTACTTGATGAGTAAGTTAAGGAAGATGAGGGGGGTTTCACTATCTTATGGTGAGGGCAGGTGGCGTAAGCACGAATTCGTTGTGAGTTTCGAGAATCTTCTTAAGGAGACAGGAGTTAGTGCTGAGGACGTGGCTAAGGCTTTACTTGATAGAGGTCTTCACGCACCAACGATATACTTCCCGTTAATAGTTAAGGAAGCACACATGATTGAGGTTACTGAAACAGAGACTAAGGAAAATATTGATAAGTTAGCTAAGGCTTATGAGGAGATAATAGATCTTGCATACAAGAATCCGCAAGCTGTTAAATCAACGCCTACCAACATCTCAGTCAAGCGCTTAGATGTTTTAGTAGCTAATCACCCGAAGACTCTAGCACCAACATACGAGTATCTGAAAAAACTAAAAAGCCAAGGAGTGTAATACCCACACAATAAATAGGGTTTGTAGTGATGAAGTTAGGTTTCGTTGTAAATCCTATCGCTGGTATGGGGGGTTCTGTAGGACTTAAAGGAACTGATGGTGAGCTCTATGAAGAAGCTCTGAGGAGGAGTGCTAAACCCGTAGCTCCTTCGAAAGCTATTAGGTTTCTTCAAGCACTCTCTGAGAAAGGTTTTCAGGGAGTAATAATAGCAGCTAATTCCGTGATGGGTTGCGATTACTTAAGCTTAAGTAAATTAAGGTTTAAGTGCCTAGACTTACCTGATCCTAGTAAGCGTGTTACGTCACGTGAAGATACTTTAAGAGTTGTTGAAGTCTTCCTAGAGAATAGTGTTGACTTGATAGTTTTCGTTGGTGGTGATGGTACGGCGCGGGACGTGTTAAGTGTTGCAGGAGCTAAGATTCCGATCTTAGGGGTTCCTTCCGGGGTTAAGATGTATTCAGGTGTTTTTGCTGTGTCCCCCGAAATAGCGGCTGAGGTCGTAGTAGGGTTTGAGAGAGGTGGTGTTGTTATGGATCAGGTTGAGGTTGCTGATGTTGATGAGGCTAAGCTTAAAGAAGATTTACTGAATGTTCGTCTGTATGGATACGCGGTTACTCCAGTTCTAGAAGGATTTATAGTACCTTCCAAAGACTTAGTTAGTGGTTCGGAGGAGGAGAAGTGGGGTGTTGCTAAGTACTTTATTGAGAACTACATGCTTCCGAAAGTCCTCTACTTCTTAGGCCCCGGAACAACAACTAAAGCGATTGCGGATCTTTTAGGGCTTAAGAAAACGTTGTTAGGTGTTGATGCGATTTATGATGGAAGACTAGTAGGTAGAGACTTAAGTGAGTCGGAAATACTTGGCTTGATGGAGGAGTATGGTCATGCTTCTATAGTAGTGTCTGTTATAGGTAGGCAGGGATATGTTTTTGGTAGGGGTAACCAGCAATTTAGTACTAGAGTTTTAAGGAATGTTAAGAAGAACGACATATTCGTGTTAGCAACTCCTTCTAAGCTTGCCAAAATAAAATATCTCTTAATAGATGTTGGTGATCCTGAGTTAGAGCTTAAGCTAAGCGGTTACTGGAGAATCATAACGGGTTATGGTGAAGAAACTGTTAAGTTAGTTTTACCTGCTTGTTGTTTAGATAAATTCCTACGTACTAAAGAAATAACTCACGCTTCTGAAGACTTAACAACCTAATCATATATTTAAAATTTCATCGTGTTTTATGTCTTAGGTGGTGTGTGATGATAACTAGAAATATTGAGGTTGAGCTAGCTGATTACTTACCAGTTAGTGAGTGGAGGGTCGAGCTTGTTGAGAGGAAGGGACTCGGCCACCCGGATTACATAGCTGATGCGGCTTCCGAAGTATCTAGTGTTGCTCTCTCTAAGTACTACCTAGAGAATTATAACATGATCTTACATCATAACGTAGATAAGGTTTTAGTGGTTGGTGGGCAGTCAAAACCTCGTTTCAGTGGTGGTGAGGTTCTTCACCCAATATACATACTAGTTGCTGGTAGAGCTACGGAGTTCGTGAGCTTAAGTAACGGGAGCTTAGACAGGATTCCCGTAGGCACTATAGTTGTTGATGCTGTTAAGAAGTGGATTTCCCAGAACTTTAGGTTTCTAGATCCTGAGAGGCACGTGATAGTTGATTACATGATAAGGACAGGTAGCGTAGACCTAGTTCAAACATATGAGACTGGGTTGAAGGAGAAGCATAAACCATTAGCTAACGACACTAGCATAGGAGTTAGTTACGCGCCCTTAACACTCTTAGAGAGTATTGTCTTAGGTGTTGAGAGATATTTGAATGCTCATGAGTTTAAAGAGAGATTCCCCGAGGTTGGGGAAGACATTAAGGTGATGGGTCTTAGAGTAGGTAATGAAATAAGACTTACTGTTGCTGCAGCAATGATATCCCACTTAATAACGGACTTGAGTCATTACTTGTCTGTGAAAGAAGAGGTAAAAAATAAGGTTGAGGACTACGTGGTTAACGAGTTATCTAAGAGGGATGAAGCACGAAAGTACGATGTCAAAATATTCATTAATAGTGCTGATATCCCTGAGAAGAATTCTGTCTATATTACTGTTACTGGGACTTCCGCTGAACACGGTGATGACGGGATGACTGGTCGCGGTAACAGAGTCAATGGACTGATAACTCCTATGAGACCAATGAGTCTGGAAGCTACTGCCGGTAAAAACGCAGTAACTCATGTCGGCAAAATATATAATGTTCTTGCCAATAAGATAGCTACCAGAATAATTAATGAAGTTCCTAAGGTTAAGGAAGTTTATGTGAAGCTTCTTTCTAGGATAGGTCACCCAATAGATGACCCTCAAATGGCTTTAGTAAGGTTAATACCTACTGAGAAGGAAGCGTTCAACGCTATTAAGTCTGATGTCATTGAGATAGTTAATGATGAGCTAGAAAACATAACCAAGATCACGTATGAGGTGCTGAGTGGTAAGGTCATGTTGTTCTAAGATTTTTATTTTTAATTAACTTTCTTAACATGAAGAAAGTGATGAGTGAACCCGGGTCTGAGTAGTGATGTTAGGTTCGTTGCTGAATATTAATAATTGCTCGTTAGGTGATTAGGGAAGTGGGGAGGCTGTTTTTCTTTATAAGATAATGAGGAAGTTTAAGGAGAAGAAAACTATAGTCTTAGAAGATCTAGAAGAAAATCCTCAGGAGAATATGATTAAAGATTAATGATGGCCAGTTAAGACATAGGATTTATCAAGTACCATTCAAGAATATACAGAACGCTATCAACGAGAAAACTAAAGAATATAGTGTAAAAGTTACATGTAGATCCTAAAACACTAGCAAAATATGCCCAATACATGAAGCAAAAATAAAATATAATAATGGTTCTAGGATTGGTGTATGTCCCGTAGGCAAGGAAACAGGGCACAGGGATGTTGCGGTTATAATTTGTTTTTAGAACTTCGGGAGGCAATAGGACACTACCCTAAGAATCCTGAAGCTTAAAATAGATGGGAGCCTCATGCCGTTAGGCTCGACAGCTACTCATGAACCCATAGTAATGAAGAAAAACACTATGAGTAAGGTGGAAATCCCTAGATGAGGAAATAAATATATAAACCATATTAAAATGATCATCTAGGGACAAACGGAATTAGCTCTAATTTATAAGGGATTAAGTGACGAAAGTTTTAGAATCTTGGCAGCGCTTAATAGTCTTACTCTTAAATACGAGTACGTACCTCTGGAGGAGATTGAGAGAACTACTAAGCTTACTCCTTCACGTATTATTAAATCTCTTCGGGAGTTGATTGATGTGAAGGCAGTTGTTAAGCATAGGACTACTCAAAGTTTTAGGCTCACTTACCTGGGCTTAGATTTAGTAGCTCTTAAAAAACTAAGTGATTCTGGTGTGCTGGGTTATTTAGGAACTAGGGTTGGTGTTGGGAAAGAAAGCGAGATCTATATCGCTAAAACACCTGCAGAGAAGATTGTTGCTGTTAAGTTTTACAAAATCGGGCGCGTCAGTTTCCAGAAAATTAAGAGGGTCCGGACTTATGCTTTAGATGAGAGTAGGTGGTTTATGCATTCAAGGAATGCCGCAAGTAGGGAGTACGAGGTTTTAAGTAAGTTAAGTAATTATACCTCGTTTGTTCCTCGGGTTTACGCGCACGTGGAGCACTCTGTAGTTATGGATTACGTGGATGGGATAGAGTTATATAGGTATAAGACAGCGTTAATGCCTGAGAATATCTTGAGGTCTATAATGACTGCTTTAAGAAGTGCTTACGTACACTTAGGCATTGTTCACGGGGATTTAAGCGAATACAATATTCTGGTTAGTGTTGGTGAGGGTGAGAAACCATACATTATTGACTGGCCTCAATACGTGTATAGGGACGAGCCCGGAGCTGAAAAACTCTTATTTAGGGATGTTTCATATATGGTTAAATTCTTCAAAGAAAATTATGGGTTAGAGAAGAAAGTGGGTGACTGTCTAGAGTTTGTGAAGGGTTTGAGGGATGAGTTCTGAGAAGATAGTAGGTATTGATATTGTGAGATCTGGTAGTGACTTATCGCAGTTTAGGTACGCGATGGTGTTTTTGGAGGGTGGTGTGCTTAAAGCAGTTAAGGAAGTTAGTTTGGGAGGATTAATTAGAGAGCTCTGGGATATAAGACCTGATATTCTGGCTACGGATAACGTGCTTGAGTTAGGTGGTAGTAAGAGAGACTTGCTTAAAGTTATTAAGATGCTTCCCCCAGGTCTTACGTTAATTCAAGTCAATGTTGAGTCAGGTAAGCTAGTTAAGGTTCAGTACCTAGCTGAGGAGGCTGGACTTACTAGTGATAAAAGTAAACTAGATCCTTTCAAAGCAGCTCTAGTTGTGGCTTACCTAGCAAAAGAAGGCTACGGCAGTAGATTAAAGGTTTTCGAAGATAAGGTAAAGATATACGTGTATCCCGGACGTTCCGGAATAGCAGGGGGTTCCAGAACAGAAAAATATCTCAGGAACCTACGTGCTATAGTTACTAGACACGTGAAGAAGGTGAAGGAGGTTCTCGACAAAAATAACATTGATTACGACCTCGCAGTTAGGAGGAGTGACGGCGGTATCGAGAAAGCTTTATTCATTGTTTACACATCACGTGAGAGACTTTATGGCTTAATCAAGCAAGTTAAGAGTAAGGATGTAGTAGTTAGGATCAGACCTATTCTTAGTAAGAGTTTCCTCAGCAACATAGCTGAGTTTAGGGGAAGTGATGAGAAACGCTACTTAATAGTAGGGTATGATCCAGGAGTTAGTGTAGGTTTGGCAGTACTAGATTTAGATATGAACCTAGTGTATGTTACTTCAGGGAGAGAACTTGATAGAGGCGATATACATAACCTACTGATTAAGCTCGGACATCCAGTATTAGTAGCTACAGATAAAAACCCGCCCCCAGAAATGTGTAGGAAGTTAGCTGCTTCCCTAGGTGCATTATTTTACGTACCTCAGAAACCGTTAAGCACTGTAGAGAAAGAAATGATTGTTGCTGAGTTTGTTAAGCAACACCCATCAATAGATATTAAGAACTCACACGAAAGAGACGCTTTAGCAGCTGCGCTTAAGGCTTACAGGGAATTCCAGGATAAGCTAGAGAAATTGTCTTATAAGTTGAGAGAGATGGGTTTCCACGATATCAACTTACAGAAATACAAGGTTAAGGTATTAATGAACGAGGATCTCTCCAGCATAATTGAGGAAGTAATTAATGATTACGTGAGGGAGGAAAAGAAGGAACCTTCAATTATTTTAAAAAGCGACGTCGCTTCTCAGACACGTGAGGCGGAGGAAGTACTCAAAGAAAAAATGAGTACTCTTGAGAAGGAGAAGGAGTTTTATAAGCAGAGAGTGCTTGAGCTAGAGAAAACCGTACGGGATCTCTCGTCACGTCTAGACAGCATGTCTTCAGAACTTAATGAGAAGATCCTCAGAGATAGAAAGGTTAGTGAGCTCATGCAGAGAGTAAAGAATCTTGAAGTACACCTAAGAATACTAGAGAATGAAAACAATACCTTAAGGTCTAAGGTAATCAATTACGAAAACTTATTCATGAAACTTTACACAGGCACACACGTACTGGTCCCAGTATATAGTAGTAAGTGCGTTAAGTTCTTGAAACTCAGTAAAGAAAGAGTTGCAGTAGCTTTCACGTACAATATAAGTGAAGCTCTAAAAGAAGCGCGAGAACTTATTGAGGATTCGAAACTAGGTTTTATATTACCTCCTACCGCGTTAGGACTAAGTAAACACCTAGTAGAGGAAGAACTAATACCTGCGGTCTCGGCTGAAGAAGTTCTTGAAGTTAATGAATGCATCGTAGCGATTGATAAAGATTCCTTCGACAGGCTTGTTGCTTTAGTTCCCCAGCTCGCAGAAGAGAGGAGAAAGAAGAAGTATGGGTTAACGTACGAGGATATTAACGCGTTAATTGAGGAATATAGGAAAAACAGAGAATTTTAAAAAGTGAAGAGACTAAATCAATAATTTAGAGTTTGGTGAAATCCAATGAGGAAGACTTTGATTTTCAAGAAAGAGTACGGAAGGAACATAATACTAGGTAAGAAAACATCAACTATAAGACTCCGTTCTAACATCAGAAAAGGTGATATAGTGGATGTGAGGGTAGGAGATGTCCACGTAGGTAAAGCTATTATTGAAGATGTCATTACAAAAAAGATAAGTGAATTAACGGATGCTGACGCAAGAAATGACGGCTTCAAGAATAGGGAGGATCTTCTTAATGAACTGAGGAAGATATACGGTAAGCAGAGAATAAGGGATGACACAGAAATTAAGTTAATTAAGTTTAGATTACTAGACCTAACTTAGATAGTTCAGTTAGCTCGGCTTATTCTTTATGGTCTTTCTCGTAAGAACCTCTGCTACTTAGAGTTAAAAACTACTAGAGTTCTACTACTATATTTAGTTCGTTAACTAAGTCTCTGTACCTGTTTCTCAACGTTACTTCAGTTACGTTTAGTTTTTCAGAGATGTTTTGCTGTGTTAGTTTTTCGTTCATGAGTATTGAGGCGATGTAGAGTGATGCTGCAGCAATCCCTTGAGGTCCTTTACCAGACGTTATTCCTGAGTTTTTAGCCGTGACAACCAACTTCATAGCTAGAGACTCTGTTTCTGGGGAGATTTTCAGAATACACGAGTATTGTCTCACGTAACTTAGAGGGTCTACTACACCGAGACGTATTTTTTCTCCAGAATCTCTGTGGATTTTGAGGAGTGCTTTCCAAACCTCTCTCTGAGTTACTTGGCATAAGTTAAGAATTTCTCTAGTATCGAGCGGGATACTGTGATTTTTGAGTGTGGTGATGATTACTGCGGCTATTATAGCTCGCATATTTTTCTTCTTTATGATGCCTTTACGGTAGAGCTTATTTACTATCATGCCGGCATCATTTTTTACTAGGTCTGAGTTAGGGAGGCTTAACCTGTTGATTACTGAATTCATTAACTGGAGAGCTTTCACTAACCTCTTCTCTCTACTATGTATTCTGGAAGACTTATTGAGCTCATTAAGTTTTCTCCCCTCATAGGAATGCTCGTCTATCACGGTAGATAAACCATAATCATGAACCTTGCTAGTTACTGGCTCGCTGCCTCTTACCTTACCTGCCTCGCTAGTTACTTCAAAGAACCTCCACTCAGGACCTACATCAATTATTCTTTCTTCTAATACCTCACCTGTCTCGGTACATATGTACTCCCCTCTAACTTCATCGTATATTATTGATGATTGAGGACATGAAGACATCTTACCTACCCCCTCACAGACTTCACGTAAACCTCCTCAAGCTGATTAAGACTTAAGTCTGTGGTGAGTGGCTTAATTACGGCGTAGGGGGAATTCACCGGACCTATTATGTCGGTTACGATACCTACTAAATTTCCTCTACTATCTACTACCTTACTTCCAAGTTTAGGTGGTTTCTTACCGCTAAGCTTAACGATGAGTTTCCCTGATGGAGTCTTATGAAGGTAATACCCTAACTTAATCAAGAGGGATCCCTGAGCCAAGACTTTATATTGTGTCCTGACTTAAAAGTAATAATTAATGTAATACTTGATTTTACTTGTGAGCTGTATTTCGGGCTATTCACGTAATACATTAATAATTTTCTTAACTGAATTAAGCTGGTTTGCTACTAACTTCTTTCAACTTACTCGCTAAAGTTTTGATTAGTGTGTGTTTATTCTCTGTTTTATTCTCTAATACTATGATTATTTTAAAACCGTAAGACTCGAACCACGTACGTGGGTACTTACCTTCTTCAATTCTGCATTTCCAGTTTAGTTCTGTGCATGCTTTAAGAACTGTTTCCGGTCTTATCTTAGTCTTAACTACAGCTAATGACTTACTGATTCTTCTTCCTTGCTTCCTGCTGAGATCTGCTGAGAAGTATTCTGGCCATATAATGTATTCCTTCACTAATTACACCGTCATTAAGTTTTATTTATATCTTCCGGGAAAATGAAGAATTATTACTTCTTATTAATTAAGATTGCGTTGACTACCCCGTCTTGACCAGGTCTTGAAGTAACTCTAGCTAAGCCTAGTTCAGTCTCGATAACAGTACCTTTAGTAATTACTGATAGCCTAGCTAGTTCTCTATTAGCTGGGGTCTCAATAACTTTAATTATTTTTACTTTCTTAATTGTGTTTGTTGTTGGGTCTGCTACGTTAGCGTATAAGGCTTTCTTACGGCGTACTTTGAGGTTACCTCCCCTCACCCTTATGGTCTCTATTTCTTCCTTCTCACTAACTACGGTCATTGTAGGAAATCCTCCTAGCTCGTACTTCCTGTTCATTCTATGTGGTCTTTTCCTACCTCCTGACACTTTCCTAAAGTCGTTCCCTTGATACACACTCATTCAACACCGCACCTCGCCACGACTAAACTATCTAAACTATCATTAAGCTTAAGGTTAATAAGTGCTGACGCGCGCGAGTAAGAAATTATTATTACGGTTCACTATATATTTGTTTGGGGGTATTACTGGAGTTGATGTTGTCTCTCGCCAGATTAGCGAAGAATTTAAGCCGAAAACTTAGGTTTATTTCTAGACCTTTAGGTAAGCTGGTTTACGATTTCTACGAGAACTGGCTATATACCCAGATTTCTGAAGGACCCATGCCTAAACACATAGCTATAATCCCGGACGGGAATAGGAGGTGGGCAAGAAATCAAGGTTTTGACGTGAATATTGGTCACGAGATTGGTTATGAGAGACTAGAAGAAGTTCTTAACTGGCTTTGGGATCTTGGGGTTAAGGCAGTAACTGTTTATGCTATGTCATACGAGAACTGTATTAGAAGATCTGAGGAAGAGAAAACACATCTGTTTAATTTAATGAGGAGAGGAATAGATAAGTTCATAAGTGAGCGAATACTTGAGAAGTATAAAGTTCGTGTAAGATTCTTAGGGAGGCTAAACATAATACCTGAAAACCTAAGATCTGAGATAAGAAGAATTGAGGAATTGAGTAGCCAGTATAGTGAGAGAATCCTTAACGTAGCTCTTTGTTACGGCGGTAGGCAGGAGATAGTAGATGCTGTGAAGATATTAGCGAGAGACTTGAAGGAAGGCAAAATAAGTATAGATGAGATAAGTGAAGAATTATTCGTGAAGTACCTTCCCGCAGCCTCAGATCTCACCACACTAAACTTATCAGAACCAGATTTAGTTATAAGGACTTCAGGCGAGTTACGAATAAGTAACTTCCTCTTATGGCATATAGCTTATAGTGAACTCTACTTCTGCGATGTTTTCTGGCCTGAATTCAGACGTATAGATTTATTGAGAGCTATTAGATCATACCAAAAAAGACAGAGGAGGTTCGGAGCTTAACATAACTACTTCAGTCCTTAACGTACTCTAAGACATCCAGAAATACTGAATATGCTTCCTTACCTAGCAACCCACTAACTGAGGGGTTCGTGCGGTCTTCATCGCCAGTAATGACTTCCTTTACGTAAAGCCCGCTCTCACACAGAATCACTAACTCTATCAAGTACTTAGAAAGCATCCTAGCAACTAACATATGTATTTTCCTATGCCTTAAAACATCTTTCTTTCTCTTAAGTATCCTCTTAGGAGTTCTCTGATGCACTACAGAATTACTTAATCCCTCCTCAATTCTTTTGAGTTCCTCTTCTTCAATCCCTTCAGGCACATAAACAACTACCCTATACATCTTAGGCTTCCTAGCCTTCTTAACTTCTTCAAGTTCTTTCGAAGACGAGGTAGTGAGTATCCTTATCTTAACCCACTCATCAAGTAAAGCATCATTTACTTCCTCTAACCTGAATTCTCTCTTACGAGGATTAACAACCTCAATAATCAGAGGTCTCCCACTACCTAACATTCTTGCGTCAGAATCCTCACGACCTGCCGCATGTATCAGAATACCGTCACTTAAGAACACACGTGCTAGTTTCTCCGCTACACCCTCTACAGATGCTTTATATCTTAAACCACCATCTTTAGAATACCACCACTTCTGAGATATGTGTCTCCCTAACTTCAGGTAATACCCCTTAAGAAATATCTGGGAAGACCTAATCTTGACTTCTCCTGTATCTAGATTAAGAACTAGCAAAACATCAGGTTCCTTAAAATTAGGTTCTGTACTAGTAATTAAGTGGAGTCTCTTACCTACTTCTCTCTTGATCTCTCTCCTGATTGATTCCCAAGAGTCTACACTCAACACAGACACAACTTCTTTTTCTTTTTCCTCGTATGTGGAATTCTTCTCTACACCAACCAATAAAGACTTAAAGTCTCTGTTCTTGAGGAGGTCTAGACACTTAACAGTTAATTCGTTTATCAGTACATCTAACTTATTACCGCAAATATGGCATTTCTTGACGTTAACAGGCCCTACATAGTACTGTACCAGGTCTGAGATCGGGCTACCCCCATTTTCAGCCATCCTCATGAGGTCTTCCTTACTTAACACACTCTCGCTACTACTTAGTTCTTTATGTATGGTCATCGCTAACAATATTTTGAGAGCCTTACCTCTCTCAGAATTACTTAATCCTAGCCCGTACTTAGCAAAAAGCCTTCCTAAACACCTATCACAGAGAGGGTAATTATGGAGTGCCCTAAACACCTTATCAAGTAATTCATTGCTCAAGCGAAACATCTTTCAAACCGAACCTCTTCAGTAGGTCTTTCCTACTCCTCAACGTCTTTATCATTTTTACTAAAGTCTCGTAATATCTCAGTAGTTCTTTCACGTCGTTAGGACTTACTCCAGCACCTCTAGCTATCCTGTTTATCCTGTTTTTGTCTATTATTGTTGGGTAATCAAGTTCCTCGTAAGTCATTGAATCCATTATATGTAACCATTTCTCCATACTCTTCTCAGAAATCTGGAGTTTCTCGTCATCAACTTGTATAGCCATACCAAAGCCTGGAATCATCTGGAGAACCTTCCTTAGAGGTCCTAACCTCTTTAAAGACTTGACTTGAGCGTAGACGTCTCTTAGTGTTAGCTTCCCAGTAAGAATAGCTTTCTCAAGCCTCTTCTGAACCTCTTCACTTTCTTCTAGAGCCTTAAACTTCTCTAGCAGGGTTTCTAAGTCTCCGAGACCTAGTAATCGAGCAACGAATTTCTTGGGGTTGAAGGGCTCTATATCTTCAAGTTTTTCACCATCACCAATAAACTTTATTTTAGCTCCTGTAGCAGCAACTGCTGAGAGCGCACCACCACCCTTAGCAGTCCCATCAAGCTTCGTCACGAAGATAGAACCTACAGGGGTTCTCTCATGAAATCTCTTCGCTATGTCGTATGCTTTCTGACCTATGTAAGCATCAATAACTAGCATGATCTCATCAGGTTTTAAAGCTCTGGCTAATTCCTCCATCTCTTTAAGGAGGTATTCTTCCTCACCGTACCCGTGTCTTCCTGCAGTATCGATTACTACTAAACTACACCCCTCTTTAAGCATTTTGCTTAAGCCGTGCACACCTATCTCGACAGGGTTATCGTTATTTTTCTCACCATAGAATGGAACGTTAAGTTTCTCAGCTATTTGTTTTAACTGATCGTAAGCGGCTGGTCTATAAGTATCTGTAGTTATTAAGCATGATTTGTAACCAAGCTTCTTATAGTAGTACGCGAGTTTCCCGGCAGTAGTTGTTTTCCCACTACCTTGTATGCCGATGAGCATCAAGACCCACGGAATCTTTCTAGGCAGTACCTCTACTACTTCCTCACCGAAGAATCTTACTAGGTTGTCGTAAACTATCTTAACAAACCACTCACGCCTCAAGACTCCTGGGGGTGGTTCAGACTTCAGGGCTTGTTCTCTTATGTTCTTAGTTAAATCAATTACTAGCTTAAGATTCACGTCAGCCTTAATTAGTTCTTTCTGTAGTTCTTTTATAAACTCATTAACGCTTTCTTCGTAGGGTCCCTTACCTCTCACAAAATCAGATACTAATTCTTTTAGTCTTCCTAAGTAACTCATTAAGCTCCCTTTAAGATTCTCATGATTTTTCTTTTACCTAAGACGTTCCAGTACTCTACCTCAGCACCGACAACTATTTTTTCCCTTAATTCTTCTTCTGTTGGGAGTTCTATCTCTATAGTATCGTAAGTTTCTAGATCCATAATCTGAGCACTCGACCCCATAACAGCTATGACGTGGCCAGACCTCTTCTCAATTATTGGGACCTCTACTCTCTGGTCTACTGGTGCTACCAGGGTTTTCTTTACTCCAGAAAATATACCTACAGCAACCACATGCGCCTTAGCACTCCCATGCTTACCTGTCTTAGCTTTACTTATCTCAACTATCCTGCAAGGCTCCCCATCAATTACTATGAAACTACCTTCACGTAATTCCCCTAACTCAGCGTATGTAGTACTCATTACTACAGCACCTTAACTAATCCATTAAACAGCCCTAATATATTTTGTTGGTAGTAACTTCTGCGCAGTAAAAGCTTATAAGCTCCACACCTAAAAATGATTGGTGCCGCGGTAGTATAGCCTGGCCTAGTATGCGGGCCTGTCGAACCTCTTACGGGAATAAAAATTTAGGTGCGCAGAAAGCCCGTGACCCGGGTTCAAATCCCGGCCGCGGCGCCAGTTCCTCACACTCCTAGGAAAAATATTAATAAGAAGTAATTCGTGTTTTACTTTTAGATTGAGTGGTGTGGCATGGTTCAGGAAGAAGACCTGAAAAATATGAGTTTTAGTGAGTGGTTTGACTGGGTTTTGAGGGAGGCTGAGCTCTATGATTACGGTAGGTACCCCGTCAAGGGTTTTGGTGTTTGGATGCCTTATGGCTTTAAGCTCAGGAAACACGTTATTGACTTAATGCGTTCACTACTTGATTCCACAGGTCATGAAGAGATATTGCTACCTCTCTTAATACCGGAGGATCTCCTAGCTAAGGAGTCGGAGCACGTGAGAGGGTTTGAAGACCAGGTTTTCTGGGTTACTCACGGTGGTTTAGATCCTCTGGATGTTAAGCTAGCTTTAAGACCTACTAGTGAGACTTCCTTAACTTACATGGAGTCTTTCTGGATCAAGAGCTATAAGCAGCTACCTAAGAAGTACTACCAAGTAGTCAGTATCTTCAGGTATGAGACGAAAGCTACTAGAGCTATGTTACGTGTCAGGGAAGTCACTACCTTCAAGGAAGCACACACAGTTCACGAAGACTTTAAGGATTCTGAAAGACAGGTTTCTGAAGCTGTAGAGATCTATAGCAAGTTTTTTGATTTGTTAGGTATTCCTTACGTAGTATCGAGAAGACCTGACTGGGATAAGTTTCCTGGAGCTATCTACACGATAGCTTTTGACACCCTAATGCCTGACGGAAGAGCACTCCAGATAGGTACCGTACATAATTTAGGGCAGAACTTCACTAAGGTCTTCGAGGTTAGGATTCAGAAGAGGGATGAGTCTATTGATTACGCGTGGCAAACCTCATACGGGATTTCTGAGAGAGTCATAGCCACTCTTATAGGTACTCACGGTGATGAGAAAGGCTTAGTACTTCCTTTCAAGGTAGCTCCTATCCAGGTAGTCGTAGTTCCTATACCTGCTGGTAGTGACGAGGAGAAGAAGAAAGTGTTTCTTGAAGCAAGCAGACTTTCTGAGTATCTCAGGAAAGAAGGTTTCAGAGTTTTTGTTGATCTGGATGCGGAGAAAGCCCCAAGCGAGAAGTTTACGTATTGGGAACTTAAGGGTGTTCCTCTAAGAATAGACTTAGGTCCTAAAGAACTTAGTGAAGGGAAAGCCACGATCTTCAGGAGAGATCTTTTAAGTAAGCTTAAAGCTCCACTAGAGAAGCTTCCAGAAACTTTAAGAGAGTTAGGTGAAGAGATAGACTTTAACCTTAGTAAGAGAGCTTGGGACTTGTTCAAGACCCACATAGCTGAAGTAAATGACTTAAACGCTTTGGAGGAAGCGCTGAAAAAGCAGAAATATATAGTTGAAGTTCCTTGGTGTGGTCTCAGAGGGTGTGCTGATTTCATAACAAGCAAGTATGGCTTAGAAGCTCTAGGAACCCCACTCAAGGTAAGGGAGGAAGTAAGGACTGGAGAACTCAAGTGTCCTGTTTGTGGTAGGAGAGCAGTAACTCATATGAGGTACGCTAGAAAGTACTAAACATCTTGATTTTCTCACCCACAGGATATGTTCATGTTTTCATTGTAGAGAGTCGAAATAATTAAGAATATTCATGATTCCTCAATAGGTAGCTTAACGCGTTCTTGTGTCTCTTCATGAACTAGTAATTTATAAGGTCTTGAGTCAATAGCTATAGGTGTTGGGTTTGCCGAAGAAGCGTGAGAGCAGGGGTAGGCGTAAAGGTAGTAAGGGTTCTGTAGAGTTGATTCACTGCGATCAGTGTGGTAGGTTAGTTCCTGAAGATAAAGCTGTTTGTGTTACGAGGTGGTACTCGCCTGTCGACCCGCAACTAGCTGATGAGTTAGAGAAGAAAGGTGCTATAATAGCTAGGTACCCTGTAACTAAGTGTTATTGCGTTAGCTGTGCTGTGTTTCTAGGAATAATTAAGGTTAGGGCTGAGGAAGAAAGGAAAAGTACGAGGGCACAGTATTAAGTGTTAAGCAAAACTTAAATTATCTGGTGATCACAAGATTTAGTAGTGGGTGAGGTGCTGGGTCGTGAAGATACCTAAATCACTTAAGACGTACTGCCCGAGGTGTAAGAAACATACGCAGCACTCCATAACGATCTATAAATCAGGTAAGAGGAGGTCTCTTGCTGAGGGTCAGAGAAGATATGATAGGAAGACTAAGGGTTACGGAAGTAAGAGGAAACCCGAGCAGAAAAGATTTGCTAAAACAACGAAGAAAGTTGTTCTTAAACTTAAGTGTGGTGTGTGTGGTTATATTAGTCATAGGGAAGGCATTAGGTTAAAGAAAGCAGAATTAGGTGAGGTGTTGAGTAAAGCATGAGTAGGAAGAGGAAAATCTTAATACCTATGCCTAAGAGCAAGTTCCTCAAGATTAAGTGTCCTTCATGCGGTAACGAACAAATAGTTTTCGATCACGCTTCATTTCCTGTGAGATGCCTTATTTGTGGTACTCAGTTAGTCCAGCCTACAAGTGCTAAAGCTAAGCTACTGGGTGAGGTAGTCAAGATACTTAGTTAATATGGGGGTATGTGTTGGTTAGGAAGAGACGACCGATTCCTTCGGCTGGAGAATTAGTTATAGGTACTGTGAACAAGATTTTTGAGTATGGTGCTTACCTAAAGCTAGATGAATATAACGATATAGAGGCTTACTTACCGTGGTCTGAGGTGAGTTCTAAGTACGTTAAGGATATTCGCGAGATTCTCAGAGAGAATCAGAAGGTGGTAGTTAAGGTAATAAGAGTTGATACTAGGAAGAACCAAATAGATGTTTCCTTGAAGAGAGTTACTGATAGCGAGCAGAGGAGTAAGCTTATAGAGTTTAAGAAGATTCAGAGAGCTGAGAAAATGCTTGAGGTAATGGCTCAAAAACTAGGTAAATCTCTTGAAGACGCATATAAGGAAGTAGGATGGAAACTTGAAGATTATTTTGGAGATCTCATGACAGCTTTTGAGGAGGTAGCTACTAGGGGTGAGGAGCTATTAACTGAGGTGGAAATCCCTGATGAATGGATCCCAGTAATAGTTGAGGAAGTCAGGAAGAGGATAAAGCCTAAGAGTGTTAAGATACGCGGCATAATAATTCTTAGTACTACAGCATCGGACGGTATTGACAAGATTAGGGAGATTCTAGAATCTATCGCGTACTACATCAAGAGCTCGGGAGGTCTCTCATCAAGGATATATACGGTTGGTGCTCCTAGGTACGCTGTAGAGGTTTTAGCTGAGGACTACAAAACAGCTGAGAAAGTCTTAACAGAAGCATTAAATAATGTCAGAAATACTGCCAGTAAGTATGGTATCGAGCTAGTTTTTGAGAGGGAAAAAACAAAGTGAAGTTTTTAATGATGAAGTGTCTTAATTGCGGCAGATATACTTTAAAAGAAGTATGTCCTGCGTGCGGTACACGAACTGTTTGCCCACACCCCCCAAGATTCTCCCCTAAAGACAAATACGTGAGTTACAGAATTCTCGCCAAGTACTCAAGCAGTGAGGGCTCTTCAGAGAGTAGCTAAGAAATATCCTAGAAACTAGGTTCGAGTTTTTGTCCTGCTCTCTCGCGTGTGTGAGCCAGGTCTTAAGTCATGCTTTCGTAGACTCCCCCCATAACCACGAGTTAGATATAAAATCTAACACGAGTGATATCGGGTTTACAAGTTCTCTAGGATCTCTTATTTTCGGTATTGCGAAGAGTTTAGTAGTAGATTTATTTCTTGGAAGTATTTCCGGACCTCTCGCAAAACTCTTAGGATTCGTAGAGTATACAGACACAACATTTAGTGCATCTGTAGTGTTACAGTATCTTCGTTGGGTCAGGACTGCTGAAGCTGAAAACAACGTGTATGTAGATGCTTGGAAGAGATCAAAGAGTATGAGCTACCTCAGTAATTATTATGACGAGATAAATAAGAAACCACTCGTAAAGGTAGAAGGAGGTCCTCCTCCCTGCCCTCCAGACGATCCTGATTGCTTACTTCCTCTTCAAGAAGAGGACTAAAAACAACGTTTTTGAGTAAAGATTTGAGTCCTAAATAATTTACTTCATGATATCTTTGCTCTGAATACTTGCTTTGTGTTATTATTTACGTAGCGTTACGTTTTTCTTAGGTCTACTTAGTTTCTCGTCTTGTGTTTTCACTCAGCTAACGAGATATGGCCAACCTGATACCGCTGCATACCGGCAGTAATTAAGTTCTTCAATTTTCTTGGTGAGAAACCCGGATCTGGGAGAGTTGTTGGATATCTAGATAGTGTTGATGGTGTAGTTGTTTACTCCCTAGATAGGTTAGCTAGAGCGGCATCTCTTTTATTCCGACTAGGTAAGCTATGTAGTTTGTTAGTGGGTGGAGGATCCCGGCTAGCAGGAGACCTACCAGGAGATCAACGAAGCTTAATTCTTGATTAATTGCTAGGTCTGCTCTCGTTAGTTTGATGAGTACGGAAGCTCCAATAATAAATGATATCTGATCTAGTGGTATGAAGGGTTGACCGGGCTTCATACCTATTCTTCTCTTAATGAATGAATTAAGGAGGTCTCCACTCATCGCCCCCACACCAGATAGAAAACCGTAAGAAATCCATTCACTAATTCGTGAAGGCATGTAGTAACCGTATGCTAACCCGATTAACGCTCCTGCTATAACCCCTACTATAAAACCCTCAATCGACTTATTATCTCCGAATAATCTTCTCCCGTCGTAGAAGTTCTTTTTTAAATCTATTGGGTGTGGGTTTCTGAAAACATACCTACGACATATTAGGGGTATTGCGTTAGCTATCATCGCTGGTAGGTATAGCATTACTACCCTCAGTACGTACTCTAGTACCTTACTCAACTACATACCCTTAAGAATAACTTCTCGCTTATGCTTAAAAGACTGTAGTAATGTAGAACCAGCACAAAAGAACTCAAGAACCTAACCGTAGATGTTTAAGGATTATATGTGTTGAAATCCTTATTATTAAGGTGAACGTAAGTCAGTATGAAGTCTGCAAGTAGTAAGAACGTAGTAGCTATTTGCGACCCTAAATTAATGAGTATTTTCAAGAGTTTTAGTGACTTAATAGACCTTCACTATAAGGTTTTTGAGTTGCAGGATGACTTACGTAATGATACTACGTTACTGGTTGATGAGGAATGTTTTGAACTGATTAGGAGGAGTCGCGACGTTAGTAGAGCTAAGATAGTGAAGATATCAGAAGATAATGTTTTGATTAGTCTTCTTGAGTTAGTTGGAGTAAGTAGGGTAGAATCCCTAGTAGTGGGTGTGGATCCTGGTGATACCGTGATAAATTACGTAATATTCGCTAATAACGTGTTACTAGGTTACGACTCTGTCAAGAAGTTTTCAGAATTAGCTGAAGTCATAAACAAGATTAGGGACTTACTGCATCCTGAAAAAGTCGTTATTAAGATTGGTGTATCTCCTGCAAGACTCTGGGAATCTTTAATGCCTGAGGTTTTGAGAGTAGCTGAGGAGGGCAGATATACTCTTATCTTAGTAGATGAGAGTAGTACTACTGACGTGTGCCCAACAACATATATCGGAAAGAAAGATCTCAGAAATCCCGACTCAAGAGCATGTATCAACATAGCTCTTAAAGAAGGACGATTAAGAATTACTTACTAGCTAGCTTCACAATAGAATTAAGTGTTTCAACGTCTAGTTCGTAAATCCTTTTCTCACCTAGTAAGTCTCTTAAAGTAATATCTTCCACTTTCTTGAGAGAGAGTTTATTTAAGCACTCCTTAACTACTTTGAGAGCTTTCTTTCTTCTTTGGTTAAACACGCATTTAACGAATTCTTCGAAGATTTCATCTTCTTTACACCATTCTCTATATCTCTTCAAGAGAATTAGTACTGACCAAACTTTTGGTGGTGGGTAAAAAGCCGTAGGACTTACGTAATCTATTATTTCTGGCTTCATGAATTTCTGAATAAAGACTGTTACGCGGCCGTAGGACTTACTACCTGGTGTAGCGATTAGTCTCTCACCTACTTCTTTCTGGAGTGTGAGTAGTGCGTAGGGGGTGTTTGACTTAACTATCGATGCTAGTAGGGGGCCCGTGAGTGAGTAAGGTGTGTTTGATACTACTGCATCTACTCTTACCGCGTTACTGTTAAGTAGTTTGAGTCCATCACTCATTAAGTATTCTATGTTTGGTTCTTCACTGATTAGCTCTCTACCGAATTCAAAGAATTTAATGTCTAGCTCTACAGCTATTAAATACTTAACAGCATCCTTAATGAATTTTGTGAGGAGACCTGGACCAGCACCTATTTCCACGGCCGACCTAACGTTGAGTCTTAAGAGCTCCTCTCTGAATAAATACCCCAACCTGCAGTCTACCATTATGTGCTGACTATACCTCTTCATCAAAGGCAATTCTCTAATTACTTCCGCCGATACCTTCTTAAGCCACGTGCAGGGGTCTTCTCTTAACGAAGTCATCTACTTAACCATTAAGAAAAGTCTAAAAACACTAAAATAGTGTGAGGTATAGTTTGAGTAGGGTAGTCTGTGAGTATGATTACATGCACGTTAAGAACTGGTGAGGTAGCGAGGGTTTCAGGTCCTGCAAGAATTGAGGTAATCGATG
The DNA here is from genome assembly GCA_039889305.1 of Candidatus Zestomicrobium tamdykulense. Classification (GTDB taxonomy): domain Archaea; phylum Thermoproteota; class Thermoprotei_A; order Sulfolobales; family NBVN01; genus Zestomicrobium; species Zestomicrobium tamdykulense. The sequence continues at coordinate 45,008 of JAVVFV010000007.1, forward strand.
GTGAGATACTGCTTGTAGGCAACACATACGGTAGGGGGAGTGATCTAATAATTCATGAGTTAAGGAGTTATTCTCTTAAAGCTCTTGCTGAAACAAATCTCAGGATTTTCTTAGGTTTCGGCGGGTCTTTCAACGTCGTAGATCCTTCTACGGAGGTTGTTGATGATTGGTTACGTGTTGCTGAAGCTGTCAGCAAGGATTTCACGGTAAGTAAGAAGCTTAAGGTTGTTGTGGTAGGTCCTCCTGAGTCAGGCAAAACCACCTTAACAGCTTTCATAGCTAACTACCTCAGGAGTAGGGGAATTAATTGCTGTATTGTTGAGGGTGATGTTGGGCAGGAAGACTTAGCAATGCCTGCTACCGTAGCACTAGCCGTAGTAGATAAGCCCTTCATATGGCAGAGAGAATTAAGCTTCAGTGAGTTCAGGTTTGTTGGTTGTATTAGTCCGCGAAACTGCAGCACCAGAATAATAGCTTCTTTAGTAGACTTGATTAACCGAGCTCTATCTAGAGACTGCGACGCAGTAATAGTGAATACTGACGGATGGGTTAGTGGGAGAGACGGAATCTCGTATAAGCTGGAGCTACTTAGGTGGATTAAGCCTACTCACCTCATAGTTCTTGACGACGGCTTAAGTGATTTGATGTTTAGTGTTTTTCGTGATATGTTTAAAATAATTAAGGCTAAGCCACCTGAGCAGCCGAGAATCAGGAGTAGGGAGGAGAGACAGAGGTTAAGGACTGAAGCATATAGGAAGTACTTCATGAACTCTTCTGTGAGGACCTTACAAGCGAGTAAAGTTGGTTTGGTTGGGGTGCTGCCCCTAAACTGTGTTGAGGTTTCTGTAAGTGAGTTGGTTAAGATGTTTCCTGAACTCTACTCGGTAATGCCTCACGTAGTAAGAGCTTGTAAAGATGAGAAGGAGCTTACTTTACTAGTTAAGAGTCCGCTGCACGTAGGGTTGTTGGATGTGTTAAGAAACGAGATGTACTTGAAATACTCAATTAAGTTGTTTATCTTCAATGTGGGAGACTTAGTGAGGTGCTTAGTAGGTGTGGTAGGAGAAGGTATGAGTGAGGTTGCTGTAGGGATAGTAGAAGACGTTAGATTTGAGGGTAACGATATCTTGATTAAGCTTAGAACACCTTATGAAGGACTCATAAAAGGCTTAATTAGTAGCAATATTAAGCTGGATGAAGAGTATAGGGAGGTCAAGAGAGGTGAGTAGGTTTTGTGGGGTTTGAAGGAAATCATTAATGATTTAGGTAGTCGCGGGGAGTTAATGATTATTGAGAAACCATTAAGAGATGAGTACGAGCCTACTAAAGTTTTGATGAAGGCTGAAAAACTTAATAAGACTGTTCTTTTCCAAGTAGCTGGTAAGCACCCTCCATGTGTAGGTAACTTAGTTGGATCACGTCAGAGACTTTATCAGTTCCTAGGAGTTAGTAGCGATATTGAGGCTTACAAAAAGTTAGTTAATGCTATGAGTGCGGAGAGAGAGTTTAGTGATTGGTTTACGGAGTATTCATTCTCTGAGTTTTATGTTAGGTATGAGGAAGATTACCGTAAGCTACCATCAATAAAGTTTTTTGAAAGAGATGGAGGTCACTACATAGATACTTCAGTTTTAGTCGCTAAGACACCGGAAATAGACTCATACAATGCCTCGATTCATAGACTCATGCTGGTTAATGGGGGATTTGCGGTTAGGTTGGTTCCTAGACATCTCTTCAGGATTTACGAGCAGAATAGATCGAGAGGTCTTGAAACCCCTGTCGCAATAGCTATTGGTGTTCATCCACTAATTTTTCTCGCGTCTTCGATATCCCCACCTTACGGAGTTTTTGAATTTTCGCTAGCTTCTTTCTTAAGTGAGGCTAAAGTACCTATTGTGAGAACCCCTAAATACGGGCTACCTGTCGTTGCAGGAACTTCAGTAGTTATGGAGGGTAGGATAACGTTAGATCTAGTTGATGAGGGTCCTTTCGTAGATCTCCTAAACCTATACGACGTTGTTAGGAAGCAGCCACTGATTAAGATTGAGTCTATATACGTAGTTAAAGAAAGCCCGTTCTTCCACGTCATACTTCCTGGTGGCGCAGAACATAAGAACTTCATGGGTTTCCCTAGGGAAGCTCTAATATGGGACTCGGTTAGGAGGGTTGTTCCTAAGGTAGTTAAGGTTAGGTTGACGAATGGTGGTGGTCAGTGGTTGCATGCAGTAATATCTATTGAGAGAAATCACGATGGAGATGGGAAGAACGCTGCTTTAGCTGCTTTCGCCGGGCACCCGAGCTTGAAGCATGTGGTTATAGTTGATTCAGATATAGATCCTGATAACCTGGAAGATGTTGAGTGGGCGATAGCTACCAGGTTTCAAGCATCTAGAGGTCTTCTAGTGATTAGGGAGAGTAGAGGTTCTACGCTAGATCCTAGTTCTGATGATGGCTTAACAGATAAAGTAGCAATAGTGGCTACTTACCCACTCTCACGAAAGAATTTCTTCGAGAAACCGGGTGTACCTGAGGGTTAACAATATGTACTTAACTAGGGAGGAAGAAGCTATACTTAACGGTGAATTAGGGTATCCTTACGCGTTAGCTATGAAGGTACTCACAACAGTTGGTGATTCTCTAGGTGCTGAGAAGTTAATCCCGGTAGTGCACGCTCATGTTTCAGGTATCTCATACTTTAACATAGGTGATGCAGGGCTAGAATTCATAGAATCTCTAGCAACTAGCAACGCTAGATTTCAGGTCTTCACTACAGCTAATCCTTACGCAGTCATAATAGATTCTTCATATGGTAGTTTACCTGAGGATGTGAGAAGTAAGCAATTAAAGATAATTAATTATTTGAGGAGTATGGGAGCTCGCGCATTTACGTGTGCTCCTTATTACGTTAGGAGGCCTTCGTATGGAGAGCACCTAGCTTGGGCAGAATCTAACGCAGTTCTTTTTACTAACTCACTTATTGGTGCTTGGAGTAATAGGGAAGGAGGTCCTTTAGCTTTATTAGAGGGTCTCTTAGGAAAGACTTATGCTGCAGGTGTTCACTTACGTGAGGGACGTAAGCCGAAGTGCCTCGTAACTATTAAAACTGGAGAGAGTAGTAGTTTCCTTCACTTATCGTTGATTGGTCTCAAAATAGGTGAGTTATGTCCTGACTTAATACCTTTCGTGGAGGGTCTTGAGGAAGTGCCTGAGGAGGGCGTTCGTGCTTTCCTGGCTTCATTCGGTTCTACATCTAACGCGCCGATGGTGGTTTTTAATAAGTTAACTCCTGATAATCAAGAACTCTTAGAGAACTCAGATATTAAGGAAAAGTTTTCTATTAGTTTAAGTGATTTAAGAGATATCTTACTAGACTTTAAAGAAGTTAAGGAGTATGGAGGGATCCTATACTTTATCGGTTGTCCTCACCTCTCACCTAGAGAGTTCGCGTATTTGCTGAGGCGTCTGCGGGATATGGGTAAGAGAGGTTCGGGTATGGGGGAGCTCTGGTTAGGTGTTAGTGATACTGTGAGTTTAGATGAGGAGATAACCGATTACTTAAGTAGGATGAATGTGAGGGTCGTTAAGGGGATGTGTCCAGTCACTACCAAGTTGAGTTTAGTAGGTATTAAGTACGTCGTTACTGATTCTGGGAAAGCTCTTCACTATATGCCTAAATTAGCTGGGGTTAAAGTAATAATCAAAAATAGGGAAGAAATTCTCAGAGAGTTTCTTAAGGGTGAATCAAGTGAAGACATACGAGGTACTTAGAATTTACGGGTCCGAGAACGTGTGTGGTGAGCTGAAAGTATCTACTCACCCATTCTCTTTTTTAGGAGACGTTGTGGTTGAGAGCGCGGAGGTTAAGGGTGTTGGGAGTATTGCGCGGTCTGTGTTGGTTGTGCCAGCACTCGTAGGTAGTACTGTAGGTCCTTACGTTCTTTACGCACTAAGTAAGAGAGGCTTAGCACCTAAAGCATTAATAACTAGATCCGTAGATTCGACTCTAGTGGCTGGTTGTGTGTTAGCTGATGTATCGCTGTATAAGCTCGTGAGTAGTGTCTTAGACTTTAACGAGTTGAAGACTTTAGAAGGGCTTAACGCGTGTGTTGAAGGAAATATACTCAAGATAGGATGATTCAGGTGGATTGTTTTGAGTTACTTCATAGTTTTTGAGGGACTTGACGGTTCCGGCAAAACAACCGTTTCTTTAAGAATTACTGAGGCTTTGAAGAGGGAGGGTTTTAGAGTACTATATACGTACGAACCATATAGTGAGGACTTCATCAAGTTAATCAATGATTACGGTAGGAGATTAGGCGGCGTCATGGAGGCTTACCTCATGGCTGCTGACAGATATAATCACGTAGTCTCCGTTATTGTTCCTGCCTTAAGAGATGGATTAATTGTTGTTGGTGACAGGTATTACTATTCTTCTCTTGCTTACCAAGGAGCTAAGAACGTAGATATCGAGTGGATTAGAACCCTAAATAGGTTCGCGCCAGAACCTGACCTAGCCATATACCTAGATATTGAGCCTAGCTTAGGCTTACGAAGAAAACAATCATCAACAACCAAGATAAAGTACTTAGAAGAGGATGAGAACTTCCTGCACAGGGTTAGAGCGATTTATAAAGAACTCGTAACTAAAGGTTTAATGACAGAAGTAGATGCTTCTAACAATCTAGAAAACGTTATTGAGGAATGTGTTAGGATACTCTGCAAGAAACTTAAACTACTCTGCACTCAAAAAAACCGCGACACCCTCGTCTAGAACCTCAAGTTATAACCTTACAACCGTAGAAACGCGTGAGGAGCCCACCCGCAACCTACTCTTAAGTCTTGGAATAAAACTCCTCATTATAGTTTAATGTTTGCAGACCTGGTTAGATCTACTTCATGGTTTCAAGATTTGTGGTTACTCAGGGTTTCGTGGGGTGTGTTACGTGATGTGTGGGTGAGGTGTAGGTCTTACTGCAAACGTCTTGGAAGACTTTATCAAACTCTGTGATGAGTTTCTCTAGTATGTCCTGAGTTATTATTCCCTCAGCGAGGAGTTCGTGGAAAGTTTTAGTGTCTGTTAGTTTGCAGCCTGCATTCCCTACTCTCACTAAATCTACTTCGAGGTCTATGTAGCGGATTCTGCCAGTATATAATATCTCGGCTGGTGTATTGAAGCTTATGTAAGCGCCTTTAAACTCGCCTTTTTTGTTGAAATACTCGTGTTTTATGTGCCAGTCCCCCATCTTTGCGGTTGTTAAGGCTACGTCTCCTACCTCTTTAGGTATATTCAGTCCGTCGTAAATTCCCTGGGTTTTTATTATGCGTTTAAGTACTAGTGTTGGTGCTTCTTCTTCTAGCACCCCACTTATTAGTCCTTTCATGAAAACTACTTTACCGGAAGCTTTCTCGTGCTCTATTATAGCTTCTTTTCTTTCTCTTAACTCACTTAAAAACCACTTAAAGATTAGTTTATTTTCTTCGTCTCTAGATACTTTAGCTGATAAAATATCTAGGAGTCCTACAAGGCTACTATCCCTTGCATCAAAGCTCTTGAATAAGTGATGCAGGAATATTGTAGGACAGACTTCCTTCCTCACGTTATCTAAGAATATTTTAGAGTTGTATGTGAGTTCATAGAACTTAGCAGACTCACCCTCATACACTACCTCCAGTAGCGGTGCTTTCTGAACCTTCTTTACTAGCTCCTCATACTTTCTTGAGAGTTCCTCTAACTCACTCATTATTTCCAGTAGATTTGCCTCGTCCGCGTTGCTCCTCCATCTTATGCTGTATCCTTCCCGAACATATTTTGCTGAGATATCTATTAATTCTGAGATTCTGTTCCTGTTCCTTATGAAGTGGCTGAAAGTAATGTTTGAGCCTCTCCCTAATATCGCGTACTTACCAACTATCCTTATGTTTTCTGAAAGCACTATCTTACTATCTTTGTTTGTGATTAGTTTTATGGTTGTGGCCGGGGTTTCCGCATCTCGTATACATTCTTTATAGTCTACTAGTACTGCCTTACCCCACGGGCTTAAAGCTATGCATTCCCTACCTTCATACCCTACTATGCGGGTCTTGAACGTGGTGTAGAGACCTGTTAACGGCTTAAACACAAGCATATCAGGGATGTTGGTTTCTAGTATCTCTGAAACTTTTTCTACTGCTTCGGGGAATCCTATCAGCATTATTTGTGATAAGTTATCGTTTTCGGTTTTGACTGTGACGTCAGCAGGTAATCCTCTGTTCTCGTTTATCTTGAGTCTGGAAGCTATGGATGGTGTTACGTCTATTAGCTCTATCCCGTTCTCACTCAGTATTTTGGAGATAGCGGTTGAGTATATTCCTCTAACACGAACCCTCAAAAACATAGGGACTGGTTACCTCTTACTTAATTTTTAGTTACTTATTATCGTGATTCAGTCTTTCACCGTTGAAAGTACTGCTATGACGTTCCATATCGCGGTTCTCGCGTGCATAGGCATGTTAGGATCTTGAGTTACCTCATCTAAAATACTCACAGCGTTTGCTGCCTTAACACCGGGAGTTAATGAGAGATCTCTCAACATGTTTAGTGAGTTTATAGCTGCTCTCCTAATGTTTCTCGGTATGCTTGAGTCATTAACTATTTTCTCAAGCATTAACATAGCTTGTTTTATCCTAGCCTCATTTAGTGTTTGTTTTTCACTAGTGCTCGACATTCACATTCACCCCAACCTAATAATCAAGAATTCTAAAACTAATAAATATGAAATACTTAAGAGAAATCCTGTTTAGTGGTTTTCTTTTAATCTTTAATTGCGTGACTTAAGAAACGTCTTTGTTTATGGATTTGGGTTAATAAGTTTTAATGGTTTTCAGGAACCGAAAAGCTTAAATAGAACCGTTTAATGATGAGTTAATGGGATCAAACATGTCGGCTCTTTACGGTATACCTGTGGTTATTCTTAAGGAGGGTACGCAGAGGACGTACGGTCGTGAGGCTCTGAGGAATAACATAATAGCTGCTAGAGCTCTGGCTGAGATACTTAAGACCAGCTTAGGTCCTAGAGGAATGGATAAGATGTTAGTTGATTCTTTTGGTGACGTAACAGTAACTAATGACGGCGCAGCTATTGTTAAGGAGATGGAGATTCAGCACCCTGCTGCTAAGTTGCTTGTTGAGGTAGCTAAAGCTACCGACGCTGAAGTAGGTGACGGGACTACCTCAGCTGTTGTTCTTGCTGGTGAGTTGCTGGGTAAGGCGGAAGCACTACTTGATCAGAACATACATCCTACAATAATAATTGAGGGTTATAAGAAAGCATCTAGCATGGCTCTCGAAACATTTGATGAACTTGGTGCGAAAATCAATATAAGGGATCTGGAAACCCCTGAAGGTTTGGAAGCCTCTAAACGTGAATTACGGAATGTGGTTTACTCCGTGTTAGCTTCTAAATACATAGCGACCCCCGACATTATAGACCACATGATAGATCTAAGTATTGAGGCAGCTCTGAAGGTAGCTGAGAAAAGACCTGACGGAACTTATGACGTGAGACTCGATAACGTTAAGATAGAGAAGAAGAAGGGTGCATCACTAGCTGAGACTAAGCTGATTAATGGTATAGTGCTAGATAAGGAGGTTGTTCACCCCGGTATGCCTAGGAGGGTTGAGAAAGCTAAGATCGCGTTAATAGACGCACCACTAGAGATCGAGAAGCCGGACATTACTGCTAAAATAAACATAACTTCCCCAGACCAGATAAAGACTTTCCTGGATGAGGAGACTAGAGTTCTTAAGGATATGGTTGAGAAGATTGCTGCTACTGGTGCTAATGTTGTTATTTGTCAGAAA
>JAVVFV010000008.1:0-51442 GCA_039889305.1 Candidatus Zestomicrobium tamdykulense
CCTACCTATGACCTTATTATGCTTCTCACTAAGCACGTTAACCACAGCACTACCCTCAATACTCACGGTTTTTAATGGTGCTTGACTCACGTCTCACACCACTAAATAAGCCAACCCAAGATATTTTAAGTTTAAGCTAGGTAGTCAGGAAGACTTTATTCATGCTTCCTGAAAGACTCCCCGACATAAGAAGTTTATATGTTCTTGATTCATCAATACTTAATCAGTAACGCGGTGATGTGTTGGTGGTTAGGTCTAGTGTTGGTGTTCTGGGTGCTGGGAGGATAGGGTCAGCAATCATTAAGGCTCTGAAGACTTGCATGCCTGAAGTCAAAATATACGCTAGTGGGAGGAGAGACGAGACACTCCAGAAAGCTTCAGAATTAGGTGCGTTAGTTAGTAGGGATAACGCGTACGTAGTAAGTAATTCTGAGTTAGTAGTAATAAGTGTTAAGCCTTACCACTTCCCAGAACTCTACAACCAGGTTCTTAGGGAGTTGTGGTCAGGTAAGGTCGTTGTCTCGATAATGGCTGGTGTTAAGCTAAGTACGTTAAGTAAGGTTCTTGAGAGTGCGGAGATCTTCAGAGCTATGCCGAACATAAACGCGTTGGTAGGGAGATCAACCACAGCTATAGCAACTAACGACGACGTAAGTACTTCCGGGAGGACAGTGGTAGAGGAGGTTTTCCAGTGTTTAGGTAGTGTTTACTGGGTTCCTGAAGAATACCTGGACGCGTGGACAGGCTTAGTAGGTAGCGGTCCAGCATTCATGGCTGAAATAATTGATGGTCTTGTCTTAGGTGCTGTTGCTTCAGGAATGTCTAGAGATATTGCTTATAGGGCAGTTCTCGACATGATTGAAGGAACTATCAAGCTACTCAAGGAATTAAAAACACACCCAATAGAAATTAGAGATGAAGTAACAACACCTGCAGGAACAACGATAAGAGGGTTGAAGATTCTTGAAGATAGAGGGATTAAGGCTGGGTTAATGGAGGTTGTGGAGACATCATACATGAGGTCCGCGAAAATAGGTGAGGAAATAGATAAAGACATTAAAACCAGGATACGCTGGAAGTAAATCACTTGACTTAATCTCTTATCACGTGTTTAAGCCTTTATATGAAACCCATATACCTCAAAGATAAGTACAGCACGAATATGATCGTAATAAATGAAACCAGTAAGTAGCTGTAGTCCTCAGTAAACATGAGCTTAACAACATCCTCAGCATACTCCCTGTAAACATTCTGGAGAAGTAAAGCTATGATTGACACAACCAGTAACCCCGTAATCAAGCCTCTCCTATACTCTCTTACTTAACTCAATCAGCTATACCAGCCTACTCTACGTAGCTGAGTCATAAACCATATCCTACATAAAGCTTTACGTCCTTAAAACTAATAAAAGTTGCTACGTGTTCCACAGTAGAAAACCCTAAATCATGTTGCTTAAATCCCTAACTGCAGCGCGTACTTCCCTTCTTTCCTGACGTTTAGGTGTTTACTGACTGAAGACCCCTCAGGATCTATTAATATGATGACACCTTTCCAGTCATCAGTGAATGACTCGCTCCCACAGTTAGGACACTTAATCACGTCCCTACCTACTAGGTACCTACAGTTCGTGCAGGCCTTAAATACTGGTTTCTTACTCCTCGCAGCAGACATGAGGACTACCTCACCTTACCTAGACCTGGTTGCCTGAGGGTTAGTCCTATCCTTATGTTGACTGGGTGAGCTACTGAGACGTTAATGACTCTACCCCTCACGATGTCCCCCTTAACGAAAACTATCTTTGTGGATTCCCCCATCAGTGAGTCTCTCGCCTCATCATACACTAGCTTATCATCTGCTAACTGACTCACGTGAGCGAACGCATCAACAGGACCTACGTTAACGAATATGCCTGTCCTCTTAACATCAACGATCTCACCCTCAATAACTTCCTGAAGTACTGGGTAGAAAGTTAGGAGATCAGCTACTACCTTATGATACGTAGCACCGTCACCTGGTAGTATCCTGCCTTCAGGATCTGTTAAGACTCTCCACACAGAGATGACTACACCTAGATTCGGGTCTATCCTACCCACATACTTCTCCTTAAGCTGCTTGAGTGCTATTAAGTCTAGGTCCACGCCGAAGAACTCGGGAGGTATCCTAACGATATCCTCGATAGTTACTAGCCTGAACACCCTTAACACACCTACATAAGTATCATGAGAAAGAAATTTAAGCTATTGAAAACCTACGCTTACTAGACCACCAGGTAGCTACCTTAACACCTACTAACTTCAGCGACTTCCTGAATTTCCTGTCCAGAGTAACGACTATGTATTCCGGGTTTAATGAGGCGTAGGTTAGTAAGGCTTTATCGCCAGACAAATTAGTAGTCCCAGTACTCACGACTATTACTCGGTTAGTCACGAAATCTAGGGCGTGCTTAGCTGGTGGTGCTTTCTTGACGCTCCTACTTGATGCGAGATCTCTCAACTCACTCACTATGGTGTCTAGGGTGTATAGCTCAACCCTATCGCAGTCTAGGTCTTCACGTAGCTTGATTTCCAGGTCTACACCCTCACCAACAAGTAGTAGAGCACTAGTATCTAGTAGTAGCTTACATAACCTCATCAAGAAACCCTTAAGCTAGACTTACTCTATATGACCCCAACCAACGAGTCTCCAGCGACCTAGAACCTGCCTACTAATCGCGACCCTCATACCACTCCAAGCAACTATAGGTCTCCTAAGCGTTAATGATGCGAACTCCCTACTAATCGAGTCTACAACAGCTAAAGTCACTGCTACCCCTGCAGTAATCATGATGGTCTCCTTAGGTTTGAGTGGCTCCACCCTCACCAACTCTTTAGTGCCTGGCACCCTCTCAAGGAGGGAGTGCCTGATCGAGACCTGCGTTACGGGGTCCGGCACAGTTCCTGCCTTACCACACACATTACCTACTAGACTGTCTGCTTTAGTTAGTGAAGGATCTAGTCTAGTACCGAGAGCTACTAAGCCTCCGGGCCTGGCTTCCTTGAAAGACCTATCCCCAAACTTAATACTGACTACCTCAGTAGTTAGTGGTTCGTAGTACTCCCTACCTCCCTTACGAACCTTAATCCCGGGTTTTATTTCTATCTCGTCACCAACCCTAATAATCCCCCTCAGTAATGCACCACCAATCACGCCACCCTTCAAGTCAGCTGGTGGTGTGCCCGGCTTATTAACATCGAATGACCTAGCAACGAACATTAGAGGAGGTGAGCTGAGGTCTCTCTCAGGCGTAGGTATTAGTTTCTCGATAGCTGTAGTCAAGACATCAACGTTTACCTTATGTAGAGCACTAACAGGTATTACTGGAGCGTCCTCAGCAGGAGTCCCTCTCAAGAACTCCCTAATAGCTCTGTAATTCTCTAGTGCTTTCTCGGGAGGAACCACATCAACCTTATTCTGAACAACTATCACGTTCTTAACTCCCATTATGTTTAGAGCCGCGAAGTGTTCTCTAGTTTGGGGTTGGGGACACGGCTCGTTAGCCGCTATAACTAGTAGCGCGCCGTCAATCAACGTAGCACCTGAGAGCATCGTAGCCATCAATACTTCATGTCCTGGAGCATCAACGTAAGAAACACTCCTCCTGTAGGTGCTGTCAGCACACGTTGGTTGAGGCACGTACTTGCGCTCAGGTTCTGCGTCTGGACACTCATATATGTCGCCGTCCGCGTACCCGAGTTTTATGGTCATGGCTTTCTTGAGTTCTTCTGAGTGTCTGCCTGTCCATATCCCTGTCAAGGCTTGAACTAGTGTTGTTTTGCCATGGTCTACGTGACCTACCACACCTATGTTTACTTCAGGTTGTTTCTTCTCTTGACTCACTCGCCTCACCGCCTCCGAACTCCGTGCTCTCGTACCTTTCTATGAAGACTACTTCCTTAACCCCCTCCAGCCACTTCAGTATGTCTCTCGAGATTAAGTACTTCGTTATTTGTATGTTCTCACTAAGCCTGTAATCCTTAGGTAGTTCTACCTCAATAACACCTACATCACTCTTCAGGGAAGCCTTAATAGCGCTGACGTCAAGAGTCTTAATCCGCCTCTTAATCAGGTACTTAACCTTCTCTTCAGCGTCTTCAAGCTTCTTAAGCACAGTGAACTCGGCCTTAAGTGTCTTGCCTGCTAGCGGGTGATTAAAATCAACAGTTACTCTCCCTCCAGTCACCGCTATTATCCTGCCTACGGAGTTATTGATGGTTACCTCCTTACCAACATCGGGGGTTATGTTGTTTTTCAGGAAAAGCCTAGCAGGGAAAACCCTAACCTTACTAGGGTCTCTCTCACCATACGCCTTATCTGGCGGGATCTCGACCTCGTACTTCTTATTGAGTTCCTCAACCTCAGAAACCACTTCCTCAAACCCTCTTATGTACCTACCCTCACCAACAACTACTAACTCAGGCCCGTAAACCCTGCCTTCCTCATACTTCTTGTACTGCCTAGCTACGGATTCAGCAGTAGTATCAACGAGTTCTCCGGTCTCCTTAACGAATATCGAGTAATCAACTAGCAACATATCACCATTCTTGAAAGGCATCCTGCCACACACCAAGATAAATCTAACACCAACTATTTAAGCAAAACACCTGCCAAAACAATCCAACTTATTTTCTTGGCTGGATCGTGAGTCTGAATGGTTTCCCTAACTCACCCCTAACATCATACTCTATCCTCAAGAATTGCTTCAGCACCCATAAAGCTGTGTGTGCGTGCATACTGTACTCCGCACCAGTAATAGTTGAGGGTCCTTCACTGAGTGCCAGATATATCAGTATGTTGTCAGACATGTGTCTATCTAGAGCAGCACCAGTATTGAGGTCCTGAAGTAGTTTTTCAGCAGCCTCCACACCCACTAACTCTGCTCTCTTCCCCTTAGCTCCTAGAGAATCCCCGCCGAGAATGGAGTTCTCTGTTTCAGCCCAGAGAACTATGCCTGACCCAGGCCCTAAGTGCGGGTCTTTATCCGGCTCATAAAACTCTAACGATATCTCAGCAGGAACCTCAACACCCCTAGATTTTAGGTAGTTTTTCGCGCTTTCTGCTTGCCTTACAGCAACGTCTTTAGGTAACTTAACGCTATGTGAGATACCCCTAATAATCCTGACTCTACCTCTCTCAGTCAGGTTTAGTGAGCTGAAGCTCTTAAGAGTGTTCAGTGTTTTTAGCTTGACTACACCACCACCTCTCGGGTAGTGACCCCTCCTCAGCAAATCCACCTCAACACGGTACCCCATTCTGGAGAGGTGTGGTAGCATTACGTACCTCACGTAGTCTACGGGAGGTGACCAAGGCACGTCCGTACCTCCCTTCAAAACCACCTCAACACTCCTCTCACTAAACGCTAGTATTGGGAGTATTGTCTGCATGATTAAGGTTACTGAGCCAGCCGTCCCAACATCAAACTCCATACTCCTGGGGTTGATTGTTGAGGGACTGAAAACAATTTCTGTAGACCCGACCACAACCCCCTCCGTCCGCGCTCTACACACGTCCTCAGCAATCTTAACTGACGTAACATGCTGTGGCCTTAACCCAGGATTATCTCTTTTAGCTCTTATGTTGAAGATCTTGACGTCACTACCTGTTATGCATGAGAGAGCTATTGAGAGTCTGAGTATCTGCCCGCCTCCCTCACCGTAAGAACCATCTATCACTATCATTTATCTATCCCTGTAACCTCCCTTAATCTCTCAACACCTCTTATCTCATCTATCACTCTAGCAACAGAACTCGGTACTAATTCCCTCCAACCCTCATCACCTACGAGCATCATCTTCCTTATGGTTGTGGATGAGTACTTGCCTCTCTCGAACGGCGGCGGGATCAAGACTTCATATCCGGAATCTCTGAAGAGCCTCAAAACTAGTGGGTTCCTAGCTATGCCGTAACGGAACTTAGGCACGTACATCTGGAGGTAATTAGGCCAAACAGAATTCATGAGTATGTCTGGTACTGGGATTATGTATGTTTTCGTGAGGTCCACACCATGCTCCCTCAACGCTTCCTTAATCATTAAGACTCTCTCACCAGCCGTGAACGGGTTGACTACCGTGTGTGATTCTTGAGCAGTCCCTATAGCTATTATGAGCTCATCAACCTTCGTTAAAGCCCACTCAATCACTCTAAGATGACCTAAATGGATTGGCTGGAACCTGCCGGGAAACACAGCCCTCACAACATCACTCCACACCATCAATTCCCACCGTATTAACGAATACGAGTAAACTCTTAAATTCAGAAGTTTCGCTGAACCACACAAAATCTATGATCAGGAGTAATTAGTGTTGAGGATTCCCGGATCACGACTTACTAAATTGGCTTCAGTATTATTTCGGTTCCCTTAATTATGTCTGCGGCTCTACCCATATAAACCGCTACCTCAATCAACTCGTAACTTCCTTCATATATTGCTAGCTCGCCCTCACGAACGTGTGAGAAGCTCTCAACATACTTAGCTTCATACCATGTTTTGAAGTCTGTAGTTATGCTTATCTTATCACCTATCCTAACTCTAAGTACTTTCTCTAGCGTCTCCTTACTGAGTGACGTAATTATGTTTCCGAAGTCGTCTAAGTGCACTATTTTTGTTTTTAGTCCGTCCTCAATTACTTCAGCCCAATCCAAGACTATAGGAGGCTTAACTAATTCATCATACCTTACTTCACTCCCTAAAGACTCAGGACTAACTCCGCACGCTATCATGGCGGCTGCTGGAGCATATATGTCTCTCCCGTGGAACGTGTGACTAACTCTACCAATCTTAACTTTACTAACATTTATTTCGTAAGCTCTCGGATTCTCGTCTGACGTAGCAGGTATTAAGAGCCCGTTATCAGGTCCTACATATACGTGATTACGTGTCTCAATTATTATGTTGCGTCTCAAACTCCCGACTCCAGGATCTACTACAGCTAGAACTACTGTCTTTTTAGGCAAGTACTTTTTAGTTATTTTGAGTATGTGGGAAGCTAAAACTATGTTGAATTTTGGTGTGTCATGTGTTATATCTATGATTTCTGTTTCAGGACAAACAAGCTTTATGACTGCTTTCAAGTGTCCTACGTAGTGGTCTTTAAGTCCGTAGTCTGTTAAGACAGCTATTAGTGGTCTCACGTTCTCCAAGCCTCCATTCTGAGCTCCAGGTAAGACTTAATTATGTTTTCTTCCTTACTAAGTCCTAACTCATCTTTAATTTTGTTCAGGATCCTCAAGTATTCTTCTCTTGACTCAGGATTTATTAGCTCGACCTCAACGTAGTTCCCCAGCCCTTCTACCTCATCTAGGTATATCTTCACCTTATTTCCTGTAGCTGAGTATATTCTCCTTTTCTTCTTCACAGTTATTATCGGGAAACCTGAAAGTAGGAGTATCCTGGTTATTTTTTCTGGGTCTTCCAGGATTGTCGTTATTTCCTCACGTGCTTTAACCCCCTCCTCAACCAACGCACCCTTAAAAGTTAGTTCAGCTGCTGATGTGTTTCTCAGGATGCTTTTCTTAATCCTGACACGCAGCGCTATCTGGCGTGCTGGAGTACCAGCGCAGTGTGTCAGGTCTACGTAGCGGTCTTCCTCTAGAAGAACGTCTTCCAGAACCCAACCACTACTCACTAACTTCTCCTCTATACTTCCTAAATCACTAACTCTTATCTTGACTTCATACTCCATGATCGTTATGGTGCTCACCACTAATTATGGTTTCCCGGAAGACTTAACCCTTATATTTCCTTTCTTTTCGTGCCTCACCCCTTATGTACCACCCAACATCAAAAACGTTTGATGCTACTTCTTCTAGGTCCTCCATATTCTCGAGTTCCTCACAACTTCTTATTCTGGATAGTCCTAAACCATAAACTATCTTGTCTGTCCCGAGCACAGCTACTACCTCCCCTTTCCTCACCGGCTCATAACAACTAACCACGGACTTCCTAAGTATGTCTCCCCCGTAAAGGAACGGCTTAAGACCTTCTTCAGCCACGATAAGCGCGTTAATTAATTCCTCTGTCTCCCGAAACATTTCCTGGAGTATGTTGGTTGAAGGTATGAAGCGTGGTTTGTTTTTCCTGAGCCTACCTAAGTAGAGTCCTGCGGCGTATGGTGTTAGTCCTTGCGTAATCACCCTACCCACGACCTCAGCAATAACCTTACTCAGTATGAAGACTTCCGTGATCTTGTTACTACAGATGAGTAGTGTTGCTTGCGTGTACTTACTCATTAGGTACTCAACGATGTGTGGTGGTAGTTCCTCCCTAATCTCTTGCAGGCTGGCTTCCTGACACCTCACTTCAGCTCCATCATGCATATGAAGAACCCCTCCATCCCGTGCGTGTGTGGGTATGTCCTCCCACAAAACCTCACTCTATCGTCTACTCGTATCCCGTAGTATTCTGTTACTGGTGGTGCTAGCTTCACCGGACTCTCTAGACTCACTACCTTAACGTCTTCCCATTCTCTCAGCACCTCACTCAACACGAGTTCGTTTTCCTCAGGTGCTATGGAGCACGTAGTGTATAGTACCTTACCACCACTCCTCACAGAACCTAACGCACTCCTCAATAACTCCTTCTGTTTCTCGTGATGCCTCACTAGGTCTTCTAGCGTGGTTTTCGTTTTTCTTGTTGGGTCAATCATTATTATTCCTTCTCCGGTGCAGGGTGCGTCTAGTAACGCCTTACTAAAGAAACTACCGAATACTTTGCTGCTCACCCGCCCGTCAAGCCTTAGTAAAACAGTGTTCTTGATGCCTAGTCTCTCCACGTTATTCCTCAGTATCTTTATTCTTTCTTTGTTTGGTTCTAGCGCTACTATGAGTCCCTCGTTCCTCATTATTTGAGCCATATGTGTTGTCTTACCTCCTGGTGCTGCAGTGAGATCCAACACTAAGTCTTCCTTTGTTGGTTTCAAGATCTTCGGAGGTATTAGTGATGCTTTACCTCTATGTAGGTAGTAGAGGCCTGCCAGGTGCTCGTGTGTTGAGCCTAAGGAGGGTTTCTCAGGTTCTTTAACTACTTCGTAAGCCTCACTACACCACTCAATACTCCTTAAGCTGAAGCCAAGCTTCCCCAACCTCTCGACTAGTTCTCGGCAGTTAGTCAGTTTCAGCGTGTTGCACCTCACGACTTGATTCAAGTTCTTCTCGAAAGCTCTCAACAATTCTTCTACTTCCTTGTAATCTCTAAGTATTTCTAGGTACCTACTCACCATGTATGGTCTGTAGCCGTACTTCTCCGCGAGCTTCCTAACCTCCCTACTCAACCTAATCTTTTCTTTGAGTAGCTGTAGTAGTTTCCTGGGAACACACCCCTTAATGACTTAATACTTGAGCACATAATAATTATTTAGGGTTCCCGCAGTGAGTGAGTGTGTTAGAGCTCACTTAAGAATCTACGGCTTAGTTCAGGGGGTTTTCTTCAGGTCCACTATGCGTGACGTAGCTTTGAGGTTAGGTGTTACTGGGTGGGTCCGTAACCTCCCTGACGGAAGTGTTGAGGCAGTTATTGAGGGAGATCCCGAGAAAGTCGAGAGATTAATTAGGTGGGCACGTAGAGGACCACCAACAGCTATTGTTGAGGAAGTAAAAATCGAGTACTCAGAATGCATGAATGAATTCAAAACATTCAGGATAAGATACTAGAGAAAACAACACAACTAAGTAAACACCACAAAACACAGTAATAACACGTTAAGACGTAAGAACACCGCGCACAGACCCACTCAACATCGCACCGACCAACACCCTGCAGGAAAGCGCCGACATCGGGCTGTTGGGAGCGGCGGGCATACACCCCCGCCCCATCAAACCCGTCTTCTACGGGTGCCCTCCCCCTCCCGGGAAACCCGGAAGGGAGCGGCCGCCTCTTTTCGGGGGGAGCTTCCCGCTTAGATGCTTTCAGCGGTTAGCTCCTACGGCGTAGCTGCCCGGCATGCCCTGCCGGACAGCCGGTACACCATAGGCCGCGGCCTCCCGTTCCTTTCGTACTAGGGAGACCTTCCCCTCAGGCGGCCCACACCCCCCGTGGGTAGAGTCCGAGCTGTCTCACGACGCTCTAAACCCAGCTCACGTTCCCCTTTAATGGGCGGGCAGCCCCACCCTTGGCGGCTGCTGCACCGCCAGGATGGGAAGAGCCGACATCGATGTAGCAAACCGCGGGGTCGATAGGGACTCTCGCCCGCGACGACCCTGTTATCCTCGGGGTAACTTTTCTGTCATGCCCGGCCCCCACTGAAGGGGGCACGAGCGTTCGCTAGGCCGCGGTTTCCCGACCAGACCCCTCACGACGCGAGGTCTGGTAAGGCCGGCTTTTGCCCTTGCACTCTACGGCGGAGTTCTGACCCGCCTGAGCCGGCCTTTGGGCGCCCGTGTTGCTTTTTCGCGGGCGTGCCGCCCCAGCCGAACCGCCCACCTGACGCTGTCCCCCGGGTTACCCCGGGGTTAGACTCTCAGATCGCGGTAGGCGGTGTTTCACTTACGGTTCACCCACCCCCGGAAGAGTGGGTTCATTGCCTCCCGCCTACGCTACGCACCGCAACCCGAAAGCCAACGCCAGGCTGCGGTAAAGCTCCACGAGGTCTTCTCTCCCTACGGGGGGATGCCGGCCTGTGCACCGGCTCCGTGGGCTTCACGGGGACCCAGGCTGGGACAGTGGGGCCCTCGTTGATCCATTCATGCGCGCCGGAACTTACCCGGCAAGGCATTTGGCTACCTTAAGAGGGTCAGAGTTACCCCCGGCCTTCAGCGGCGCTTCACCCGGTTGTACCCGGGCTTCACGTACCGCTAGTGGCCAGGATTCACCCCCCGTACACACCCTTTCGGGCTAGCGGGGAGCTGTGTTTTTATTAAACAGTCAGGACCCCCTAGTCACTGCGGCCCGCGGTTCCACGGGTCTTCCGCAGAACCGCAGGCACCCCTTCTCCCTAAGTTACGGGGCTAATTTGCCGAGTTCCCTAGCCTGGGTTAGACCCCACAGGCCTTGGGCTTCTCACCCAGGGGCACCTGTGTCGGTTCTCGGTACGGGCGCGGGGGATCGTTCCCGAACCCCTTTTCAAGGGCGCCAGGGATCGACCGAACCCCCTAACGGGGGCCATTCCCCCCTTCAGCCGGTTCTCACCATTACGGTACTCCCCGGCCTTCGGGTAGTTAGCCGGAGCGACTGCTCCGGTCGGTCTACCCCGACGCGTCAGGGTTCGGGCTTGCGTTGCCGCACCTACCCCCGCGGCACGGGAATATTAACCCGTTTCCCTTTCGGCGACTCCGGTTAGGGGCCGCCTTAGGACCGGCTAACCCTCAGCTGACGACCGTTGCTGAGGAACCCTAGCCCTTATGGCCGTGGGGATTCCCACCCCACTTTGCTGTTACTACCGCCGGGATCCGCACTCGGAGCGGGTCCACCGGACCTCACGGCCCGGCTTCTGCCCCACCCCGACGCCCTCCTACCGGATCACGACCTCAGTGAGGTCGTGCCCCGGGGTCTCGGCGGCCGGCTTAAGCCCCGACGTATTTTCGGGGCCCGCGGCCTCGGCGGGTGAGCTGTTACGCACTCCATCCCCGACAGGCTCCTCGTTGCTTTCCTGACTCGTTGAGGATGCCTGTCTTTAGAGGATGGCTGCTGTTAGGCCCACCTTCCCGCTGTCTTAGGCCGCGGACGCCCTTTACGCTTGGCACTTAGCCGGCACTTAGGGGCCTTAACCCCGGTCTGGGTTGTTCCCCTCTCGGCCCCCAGGCTTACCCCGGGGAGCCCCACTCCCGCCGTCTACGGTGGTTACGGGTTCGGAGTTGGACTAGGAGTCCAGGGTCTTCCGACCCACGGTACCCCTAATCCGTAGCTCTACCCCGTAACCAACCTCGGGCGGGGCTGAGCTAAGACTCATGTCGGAGGGAACCAGCTATCACCGGGCTAGATTGGTCTTTTGCCCCTAGGCGGAGGTCATGGGAGCGAATTGCACGTCAGCATCCCTTCGGGCCTCCACCGGGGTTTCCCCCGGCTTCGCCCTACCCCCGCCTAGATCGCCCGGTTTCGGGTCTCACGGCAGTGACTCCGGGCCCTTGCAGACCCCGCCCCTCACGGTTTTACCCGCTGCGGGCTTGTCGGTTTCCCTACGCCTTCGGGGTTAACCCCCTTAAGCTCGCCACTGCCGTGAACTCCCCGGCCCGTGTTTCAAGACGGACGGTGCGACTCCGGTCAGCCCTCCTCGTACTTAACGGTTACCCGTTTTTCCTTCGGAGGGCATCACTCCTTCCGAGCCGCACCGTGATTGGCCATCCGGTTTCAGGCTCTTTTCACCCCCCTCACGGGGTTCTTTTCAGCTTTCCCTCACGGTACTTAGTGCGCTATCGGTCTCGGGACGTATTTAGCCTTGGAGGTCAGTGACCCCCAGCTTCCCACGGCAAAACCAAGCCGTGGTACTCTAGCCTCCGGCAGAGGCCCCCACAGTTCCGCCTACGGGACCTGACCCGGAGGTCGGTAAGAAGACCCGACACCCCGGTCTATCACCCTCTACGGTGGGGCTTTCCAGCCCACTTCGGCTACTGTGGGTCGGCCTCCCGGGCTCGAGACCCAGCCAGAGGCTCAACAACACCACATCCCCACTGACTCATCGCCAGCGGGTTTGGTTTGGGCTAACCCCTTTTCGGTCGCCCCTACTCAGGGGATCCCGATTGGTTTCTTTTCCTCCCCCTACTAAGATGTTTCCGTTCGGGGGGTTCCCGACCCCTGAATGGGGTCGCCGGGGGTTGTTAACCCCCGGCAGGAAGTCCCATTCGGGGATCCCGGGTTCGACGGCTGCTTGCGCCTCCCCCGGGCATATCGCAGCTTGCCGCGCCCTTCCTCGGCGCCCGAGCCGAGCCATCCACCGGACGGCTTGGCGTCGACGCCTCAGGGCGTTGGTCGGTGCAGTTTGTTGGAGCCTGTGCGCGGCGCTCATTAAGACCTTAAAATCACGCCCATCAGTCTAGGAGGAAATCCTCCCAGACCTCATGAAGGAGCCACCCAAACATTCACGTAAGCAATCACCCCAACCCGGGGAGCAAAGGAGGTGATCCAGCCGCACCTTCCGGTACGGCTACCTTGTTACGACTTCTCCCCCCTCGCGAAGGAGGGGTTCGACCCACCCTGCAGGAGAACCCGCAGAATGAGCCTCACCCCTCCCCCACTCGGGTGGAGCGACGGGCGGTGTGTGCAAGGAGCAGGGACGTATTCACCGCGCGATGTTGACGCGCGGTTACTAGGGATTCCTCGTTCACGAGGACGAGTTACAGTCCTCGATCCCAACTACGGCGGGGTTTGAGGGATTACCTCCCCCTTTCGGGGTCGGGTCCCGCTGTCCCCGCCATTGTAGCCCGCGTGCAGCCCGGGGGTTTCGGGGCATGCTGACCTGCCGTGGCCCCCTCCTTCCTCCGCCTTAAACGGCGGCAGTCCCCCTAGTGTGCCTCGGCCCCGAAGAACCGAGTAGCAACTAGGGGCAGGGGTCTCGCTCGTTGCTGGACTTAACCAGACATTTCACAACACGAGCTGGCGACGGCCATGCACCTCCTCTCAGCGCGTCCGGCAAGGTCGTTAGCCTGGCCATCATCCTGCTGTCGCCCCCGGTAAGATTCCGGGCGTTGACTCCAATTGAGCCGCAGGCTCCACCCCTTGTGGTGCTCCCCCGCCAATTCCTTTAAGTTTCAGCCTTGCGGCCGTACTCCCCAGGCGGCGGGCTTAACGGCTTCCCTGCGGCACTGGACGGGCTCTAAGCCCGTCCAACACCTAGCCCGCATCGTTTACAGCCGGGACTACCCGGGTATCTAATCCGGTTCGCTCCCCCGGCTTTCGCCCCTCACCGTCAGGCGCGTTCCAGCCGGCCGCCTTCGCCACTGGTGGTCCTCCCGGGATCAGCGGATTTCGCCCCCTGGGGTGGGAGGTCCCGAAAACTATTTTCTTTCCTTCCTTCCTTTTTTAGTTCTTTGTTATTTACAGAGAAAGCTACTAATGTTCGGGCTCGCGGTCTTTTAGTTCTTTGTTATTTACATGCTGCATTTACTCACGTAGCCAAAGTTCGACTGGGCGAAGTTCGCTACCGGAGCTCTCTTGTTATTTCCGGTTTAACACTGCGTATTCAGGTGACTTAAAGTTCGGGGTTTCTCACTCTTATACATACTTGGGTACTTATTATAGTAATAGACAGTATTGGCCTATCACGATTCCGAGCAAGACCTACGCAGCCTTTTAGTTCTTTGTTATTTACATGGGAAAGCAATCAACACTCTCCACAAAATATCATAAGTATTAGTGAACTCGAGTGATGTACGGAATTATCGAGACACTCCCATTACCCCGGGAGTACCGCCGGCCTCTCCCGCCCTCTAGCCCGGCAGTATCCTCCCCGTCTCGGGGTTGAGCCCCGAGTTTTAAGGGAGGACTTGCCGGGCCGGCTACGGGCGCTTTAGGCCCAATAACCGTCCCAACCACTCGCGGGGCTGGTATTACCGCGGCGGCTGACACCAGACTTGCCCCCCGCTTATTCCCCCTCCATCTTACGGAGGGGAAAAGCCCCTCTTCGGGGCACTCGGGGTGACCCCGTCACGGTTGCCCGCATTGCGGAGTTTTCGCGCCTGGTGCGCCCCGTAGGGCCTGGGCCCTTGTCTCAGGGCCCATCTGGGGGCTCCCGCTCTCACGGCCCCTACCCGTTATCGGCTTGGCGGGCCGTTACCCCGCCAACTACCTGATGGGCCGTGGCCCCATCCTCGGGCGGTGGT
Source organism: Candidatus Zestomicrobium tamdykulense (assembly GCA_039889305.1). Classification (GTDB taxonomy): domain Archaea; phylum Thermoproteota; class Thermoprotei_A; order Sulfolobales; family NBVN01; genus Zestomicrobium; species Zestomicrobium tamdykulense. Next base: position 14,785 of record JAVVFV010000008.1, read on the forward strand.
GTAGACATCCCTACACCACCTTTTCAGTGAGGAACCCTTCCAGGCCTCCTCACTTATCGGGGATTAGCCCCAGTTTCCCGGGGTTGTCCCCGTCCCGAGGGTAGGTTAGCCACGTGTTACTCAGCCGTCCGCCACGCCCCGGTTATCGGGGCGTGCGACTTCCATGGCTTAGCCTCACCCCGATAGCGGTTGGGTCCGGCAGGATCAACCGGAATCGCGGCCGCAAGGCCGCGGGGTTGGGGTGATTACCTACTGCGTGGTTTGGGTGGCTCCTGTCAGGCGTGAATGTGCTGGGGTTAGTGCCCCAGCTTATTCACGCCTCCATCTTATGAGTATGATTGTTGCCGCGGTTGGAGGGCGGTTCTTCATTCTCGGGGTTTTACCCCGTGTCTGACCCAGCCGCCGTCTTAACCGCGGCGTTTCGCCGTTATTATTCTGGGTGTTGAGAGTTTATAAAGTTTAGTGGTTTTCTTGACCTGTGTTTTGGTTGTTTGTATTTGTTTTTTGTATGATTGTGTTCTTCATTTTTTGTATGATTTAGTGATTATTTAAATAAGTCTTGGTTGGGAGTACTTATTGGTGTTTGTGTTGAGGGTTGGTGTGACTAGAAACTCTGCTTTAGTAGTAGTTGATATGCAGGAAGACTTTTGTGAGGGTGGATCACTTCCTGTAGCTGGTTGCAGGAAGATAGTGAGTAAGATAAATAAGTATGTGGAGTACTTCCGTAAAGCTGGATTAACAATAGTAGCTACTAGGGACTGGCACCCACCAAACCACGTGTCTTTTAGGGAGCGTGGAGGTCCGTGGCCCCCGCACTGTGTTGTTGGGAGTGAGGGAGCACGATTTGTTAAGGAACTTAAACTACCTGAAGACACTGTCATAATATCTAAAGCAACAGAACCAGACACGGAAGCGTACTCAGCATTCACGCTAACCCCACTACACTACATACTAGCTATGAGGAGTGTTAAGAGATTATTCGTGGTTGGGGTAGCTACAGACTACTGCGTTAAGGAAACAGCTATGGAGGCACTCAAGCTAGGGTACGAGGTAGTAGTGCTAACAGACGCTATCGCTGGAGTAAGTGAAGAAACAAGTAGGAGAGCTCTTGAGGAACTGATCTCGAACGGAGCTATACTAGCTGTTGAGGAAGACATTACGTGGTGAGGAAGAACTGAAAGCACTGAAACTACCTGAAGAATTAAGAGAAACACTATCTAGAGGAACTAGAGACGTGGTTGTAGGGAGTGACCCAACACAAACAATGAAGAAAACACTAGAAAACCTCAGAGAATGTTCTAAGCTGATAGCAGTCGGTGACCTGGTCTGCTACACAATAATAGAAAACAACAAAACACCAGACATATGCGTCATAGACTGCAAAACAAGAAGAACCAACAAAACACCGGAAATAAATGAAGAGAGATTCTGTGAAGTCGTTAAGGTGTGGAACCCTCCAGGACACATAACTCAAGAAGCTCTGAACACCATAAGAGAAGCTGTTGAAGCCCTAAGCAAAAACCAGAAAATACTGATTAAGGTTTTAGGTGAGGAGGACCTACTAGCACTCCCACTAATAGCTCAATCACCCGATAACAGCTGCGTAGTGTTGGGGATACCGAACGTCGGGGTTGGTTACGTAAGAATAAATCAAGACGAAAGGAAAAAAGCAGAAGAAATACTAGCTAGGTTTCAGGAAACAGAAATTACTCCTTACTAGACTTCCTAGAACTAGATAAGTACCCTAGCAAAGCACCCGAGACAGCAGAAACAACCACAACAGCCAGGACGTAGTACCAGGTAGTCTCGTAGTTCTCTACACCCCACCCAGGCTCGGGAGTACTGCTAGGTGTTTCAGTCAGGTTGAAGGAGATTCTAGACCTCGAAAGAATCAAATACCACATAGAGTTGAGGATAGCTTGATCTAGGAAGTAAGCCGCACTACTATCATCAACCCCGGCTAGAGAAAGCCCTCTCTCCAGGTACACTAAAGACACGACAGGCTTAACACCAAGACTCTCAGCAAGACCAATATACTGACGAGCCGCACTACTTAACCTACTAACGAGTAAGGAAGTATTCACCTCAAAACTTAAGTGTGTCTCTATAGAAGCGTAAGAAGAAGCTTTCAACACAAGACTAAGTGAAACCAAAGTATTGTTTAAGCCACCACTAGATAAGAAAGACTCAGCAACGTCTAAATAATTAGTTAACCTACTAGTATTTACTGAAGAACCCAGCAGAGACTGAAGATACGTTACGGAAGCACGAGAAAAACTCAACAATACCTCAGTACCGCTTCTCAAAGAATCCATATCTACACTTAGATCAGGACCCTCAAGAACCTGGTAAACCGTACCCCACCCATACACGGACCTAGCTCTCATGTATGTGTAGGCAGCCTCATAAACGTTATTGATTGTGGGGGTCCCAACAGAACTCAGCTGCTTCAAGAACGCGCGAGACTCATAAACCCTGCCTGCTAGCTCAACCAACACGCTGAGACTAGAAACCCCCACACTCTCGGACCTAACCCCAGATACTAACGAACCGAAGTATTCGGACGTTCTAGATACCTCCTCACTAACAAACCCAAGAATGTCTGACCAGTCACGACCTCTTACAACCATGTCGATAATGAATTTAGCTGTCCACACATAAACTAACGCACCGAAATAATCTGAGGCAGCAGCATAGTAATTTGCGAAGTTATAGGCTTCCTCACCCCTCAAAGCACTGCTTCTGGAGTAGTCTAAGAACCTCGCGACGTCGTCGTTTACGCCAGCACGCCTCAGAGAACCCGAGTAACTACGGAAGTCATTACTAACGTTAGTGTATAGTGAATCGTACTCGAATCTGTAACTATCTGTAACGGACTTGAAAGCATTCTCTACCTCAGTACCTAAACTAATGTTGGGTTTATCAGGCAGAGATACTGAGATCCCGAAATACTTGAGGACGTCGTAAATAGTTGATGCTTCAACCACCACAACACCTAGACTCTTCCCAGCCTCAACAACATCAACTAGGGAACCAGTCTTAAGACTTACTGAGATTCTCTGCCCGGCAGGTATCACCATCATCTTAGCACCCACGGAAGCAGCAGCCTCAAGCTTTTCCGGAATACCACCCACAGGACCTACTAGCGTGTCAGGCATTATCATCCCAGTAACGACTACGGACTCGTTGAGGGAACTATTACTGAATAAAGCTGTTAAGGCTGTCGTAAGTGCTGCACCTGCTGAAGGACCTCCAACTATGGGGGTATTAGACTGAATCCTAACCAAAACAGAGTAGTTGCTGAGTTCGAAACCCGTAATAAAGCTAGCTATTAAGGAAGCCATCTTTAAGGAAGACTGCATATCAAGCTCGGATAAAGGATCTATCGAGAGGTAAACAGCCCCGTCACCAGGAATCAAACCAACCTTAAGTAGCGTAGCAACACCCCTGTAAGAACCCTTAGAACCCCCTACAGCAAGTAGGTACATATTAACCTCCCTAACAACATACGTGCTTAAAGCAGACATGAATAAACCAGTAAAGAACACCACGAGAACTGAAAGTAATAAAACAGCAGAAAATAACCTTACTTTAGTTAGCACTCCCATCACCGACACTAAAAACAATACACTACTTTTAAACACATTCCTTAAGAATTAAGTATGAAGCATGAGTAATTAAAGCTACTTAACTCAGTAAGTAATGAGTGTGTGGTGAGGGTAAACGCTACTCATAATAGATAACTGGGAGGAATTTCTTTCTCCATGGCTCCTTAGTGAATACAGTTTCGTTGCTGATTTATTTAAGAGTAGCTTAGTCTTCACCAACGTCACGAACGAGAGAATGCTTCAAGTACTGAATACCCTAGCTAAAGCAACACCGAAGAACGTTAGGGAGTTCCTAGTAGTTAGTGGTATTCCAGTAAGCAAAGTCATCATATTAGATCCAGTAGCGTATGAGGAGTTAAGTCCTGAAGATCTTGAAGAGGCTGAGGCTGTAGTGATAGGTGGTATAATGGGTGATCACCCACCTAAGAGGAGAACACATGAACTCATAACTAGTAAGTTGCCTGGAGCCGTAGCTAGGAATCTAGGGAAGGAACAATTAACGATTGCTGGTGCAGCGTATGTCCTCAAGAAGATATCTGAGGGACTTACACTGCGAGACCTAGACATAAGATTCGGATTAACAATAAAACTCAACATACTTAACTCAAACCTAGAGATTTTTCTGCCTTATGCATTCCCTTACGAGAAGGGTGAGCCCGTACTCCCTAAAGAATACCTTAAAGTAATATCTATGAGGTCCCTGTTCTACGAGGGTGTTGAGCTCAGCCAGACATAACTAAGCAATTTTCTTTAAGTCGGTTCTGAACACGTATTTCCTTGGCGCGTAATCAAGAACTTTCCTAATATTAGCTAGGGAGAAAATAGATGGATCTACTACCTCATTAACCATGTGTTTAGCTTCTTCGACTGAGTAACTAACTAAGTATACGTGGAGTGTACCACCTACACGTAGCTTACTACTAACTAGGGGGACGTATTCCAGAGCCTCGAGCGGTAAGTTCATGATGATTCTATCGAATACGCCTTCACTTACTACACTTAGGAAATCCTTTACGTCACTCAAGACAGGCACAATCTTGCCTTTAAGTCTCTTCTTATTCATCTCGATAGATTCTATGAGGCACTTCACTGCGTCAGGGTTGAAATCAACAGCGTATGAGGTAGCGTTCCTTAAGGAAGCTATGTGGAGTGAGAAAGAACCTACACCACAAAACAAATCACCAATTAACTCACCATCACTAACTAGCTCGGCAATCCTCCTATGCTCCTCCGCTAATGAAGGGTTGTAATACGTTCTTAATACGTCTACAGCGATTCTTAGGCCGTACTCCTTATGTACCGTCTTACTCACTAGGTCTCCGTAAATATGTCTTAACTTTCTAACCCTATACCCACCGACCACGTAACCACCAGCGTATACGGCCTTAACGTTGCGTGATACCTTAGATATTGCTTCACCAATCAACCTACCGTATTCTAGCAAGTCTTCAGGTATGTTGATGATTGCTATGTCACCAATCATGTCGTAAGCTGAGGGAATCCTCTGAAGAACACCTTCAGGAACTAACCCCTCAAGCAAGTTCTTGAAGGACAACCCGATAATACCGCAGTAGAAGTCCTCGTAACAAGACTCACTAACTAAATTTTTGAGAAGCTCCTCAATAATGCTTAAGTTTATGTCTTCCTTGATAGGGATAGCGACTGTCCCGTCACTCAACTTCTTTACTTTGCAGTTCCTTACGTACGCGTCCCTAGACTTAAGAAGCTTGAGTACTTTCTCAACGTCTTTAGTTAAGACCTTAACACACCTTAACCACACTGTCCTCCACCACCCGTAATAGTGGACTGTAGTGAGAGACTCAATCATAATAAATCTTCTAACACTTTTATTTTGGTGGGGTATGTGAGGTTAGGTATAGTGCCTAAGCTTAACAGTCCTGAAGCTCTGCAGCTAGCTAAGCTAGTGTTGAGGAGTGCTGAGAGTAAAGGACTAACAACATTCCTGGACGCTAGAGCTAAGGACCTCATATCGTGGGATAGGTTCTTCTATCTAGGTAAAGACGACGTAGATATGATAGTGGTTATAGGGGGTGACGGGACAGTCTTAAACACACTCCACCTACTGAGAGACGCTGACATACCCGTAGCTACGATAAGATACGGTAGGAGAGGCTTCTTATGTGATGTTCCCCCATACGAATACTCAGAAATGATTTCTAGGATAGCGTCAGGAGACTACAAGTTCGTCGAGTATATGAGGATTAAAAGCGAGGTTAAGGGGGCAGGCACGATACCTCCAGCACTGAATGAAGTAGCTATCGTGAGCTCAGGAAGTGGTAGAGCTAAAGTGATAAGACTACACGTCCATAAAAACGATGAGGAGGTCTACAGGAGGTTAGTAGGTGATGGAGTAATAGTAGCAACTCCCGTAGGCTCGACAGCTTATAGTTTAGCTGCTGGAGGACCGGTAGTAGACCCCTCAATGAGGGCATTAATAGTGACGCCACTTGCATCAATAACTCTGTGTGCGAGGCCTGTGATCTTCCCCTCAAACACTGAAATCAAGATAACAGTAGCTAAGGACTCCCCGGAAGCACTCTTAATAATTGATGGTGCTTTCAGCATGACGTTAAGACCTAAAGACTCCGTAATCGTGAGAGAATATCCTAAGCCAGCTAAATTCGCTAGGTTCTATCTGGGTGACTACTACGTCAGGATTTTCGAACGATGCTTGTGAGGAAGCCTACGTACTTGACGCCGCAGCATTCTTCGCAGGCTACCAACTCTACCTAACAAAAAACGTCTACACAGCCAGGAAAGTAATCCAGGAAGTAAGAGATCCTGAAAGCCTCAAAAACCTCCAACTAGCTCTCTCAGCAGATAGAGTAAGGATTAAGGAGCCTGAAAACACACATAGAGAGAGAATTAGTCAGCTAGCTGAGAAACTCGGTGTTCTCGAGAAGCTCTCTGAGGCAGACATAGAACTCCTAGCATTAGTGAGTGAGTTGCTAGGGAGATGCAGTAGCGTAGTAGTTATAAGTGATGACACAGCATTAAGGAAAGTAGCTACACGAATAGGTGCTAAAACCCTAACCATAAAATATAAGGGACACAGATAAGCAGACCTCCCACCACGAAGGAGACTCTAAGTTGTGGACAACACACATAGATAGCGTGACTCACGTATTAATTTAAAAAATCCTATTTACTAGGATATTATTGGCGGGGGTGCCCGAGCCAGGTCAAAGGGGTCAGGCTTAGGCCCTGATGGCGTAGGCCTGCGTGGGTTCAAATCCCACCCCCCGCACCAACCTAGATGCATTACAAAAACACCTGAGATGTTGTTTCACCACGAGTTTTCGTTTAGTGTTTAGCAATATTTTCGTAGGGGTCTGGGCTGCAGAGATTCAGTATATCTTAACGTCTATCTTAACAGTTTGATTTTCTTTTCGGAGGTAAGCGACGAAGCTGCCTTTCTTAGGTGAAACTACTAGGAATACATACCCTGACCATGGCTTGCTCTTCTCCTCATCTATGCTTGACCAATATGCATCGGTTAGAGGATGACTATGATAAAAACCTATAACTTCTAGACCGTTTGCTTCAGCGTCCTTAAATATCTTGAGCTGTTCTTCCGGATCCATAAGATACTCGTAACTGGATTCCAGCACGTTTCTCGCTGGATACACCTTCTCAACAACATACACAGTCTCAAGTTTTCTCCCTGCAAGTATGCCGCAGCACTCAACTGGAAAACTCTCATCAGCATGCCTAAATACTTTCTCCATATCCTTGCGACTTATTACGAGCCTCAAGAGCTTAGATCCTCACCAACCTAGTAAGTTCTGACTCTAATAATCGCGTGTGAATATTTAAGTATTATTCTAATACGTCTGGGACCTTAATCAGGGATTATAACTCTTAATAGTGGAGCGAACTAAGACTAAGTGTTTACTTAACTCATTTATTACAGAATTAAGACAAGAGTTCAGCTAGAATTTCTTGTACCTGCTCTTTTCTTTCAGTCTTTTTCAGTATTGCTTTCCCGGTCTTGTAGAGGCGGATAGAAAGACCCTTATAGGTTAGGTTGAAAATTATTCCTGTAACTGTTCTCTCGATTTTTGCTATAGCTTCGTCTTTCTTCCCGTATTTGAAGTAAAATATTCTTCTAAGTTCGTAGTCATAGGACTCGCCCTATTTCTTTTAGGACTTCAATAAAGCGATCTACTTCCTCGCGAGTATTGTAAATGTAGAAGCTAGTCCTCACAGACGATGGGATCTTAAATCTTTGGTGTAGGAGTTGAGCACAGTGATGGCCGCTCCTAACCATTATCCCGTACCCGTCAAGAAACATCACTATTTCATGAGAATTAATACCTTCAACATTGATTTTTCGTATTCACACATGCATTTAAGAGTATATTTTGTTAGGGTCTGTTCATGAGCTCTGACGTTCTCCATTCCTAAAGCCTTCAAATACTTTATAGCTGCCATCAAACCTATACCGCTACCTACGTTTGGTGTGCCGGCTTCAAACTTCCATGGAAGATCGTTCCAAGAGATTGAGCACCTCCTAGCAGTGGTGTTAAAGAATGCTTCACGAATCATCCCACCACCTCCGTGGAACGGCTCCATCTCCTCAAGAAGTTCACGCTTACCGTATAGGACTCCTATACCTGTTGGTGCAAGCATCTTATGACCGGAGAAAGCAAGAAAATCAACATCTAAATCCTTAACGTCTACAGGTAGGTGAGGAACTGACTAAGCACCGTCTACTAAGACTAACGCTCCATAATCATGAGCTACCTTCACTACACGTTTAATATCATTGATTACTCCCGTAACGTTTGAAACGTGAGTTACGCACACAATCTTAGTTTTCCTAGAAATAACTTCTTCAAAAGCCTCATAATTCAGGGTGCCATCATCATTTATACTTTACTTTGAAGTTCTTTATTTTCGAGAGGATTTCCCACAGAATGATAAGGTTTATGGCTTCTGTCGTACCTCTCACGAAAACTATTTCTTTCATGTCTTCAGCTCTTATGAACTTAGCTACCTCATGATGAGCTTCTTCGTAGAGTTCCGTAGCTTCTTAAGAAAGCATGTGAACAGCTCTACGGACGTTCGCGTTATGTTTCTCATAGAACTCCTTAACAACTTCGATTACCTGCCTTGGCTTCTGAGTCGTAGCAGCGTTATCGAAATATATCAAGGGTAACCCGTTAATCTCACGTTTTAGAATCGGGAAATCATCCCTTATAAGGTGTGGGTTTAACATAAAATCACCTTAAAATCATTTCTAATGAGCATTCCTCTACTTCTGGAGAAGCTGGTTTTAATGACGCCACAATATTTAAGCACTAGCTCTTGAAAGACTATTTACCTACTATAGAATACCTGAGAATTGGAGAGTATGTTATTGCTCAAAGCACTGCACCCTCCTTCCTGTTTTCCTCGCAGACTCGCGAAGTATTTTTCGAATTGCTCCGCATACTTGTAGTCAGTATCTGGAAAGATCAAGACATATACGCCTTCATCGCATGAGACTTTATTTAACGCATGCACGACAGCGCCAGCACTCAACCCTATTAGTAGTTCCTCCTTTCTCGCAATATTAATTGCGGCTTCTATGGCTTCTTTTTGCGTAACCTCTATGATTTCATCGAAGAATGTCCAATGAAACCATTTTCTATCCTCCTTATTCCTGGAATTACTTCGTTAGGTGCTGGCTGAACCCCAATGATTCTCACATCATCTCCATATTTGTTCTTAAAAGGATATAGCACTCATATGACCAGACGTGCCTAAACCACTAATTATGGCGGTGGGTTTTAATCCCACACTCAAGAGCTGCTCGTTAAGTTCTCTGGCTATATATTTTAGGTGGACTTTAAGGTTAGCATCATTTTCAAACTGGTTCAGGTGTGTAGTCTTTCTTTTGCTTCAGAGTCTACTTGACTTATGGCTTCAACAGTTAATCCTACGGGGAGCCTAATAACCTCTGTGCCTAAAACCTTTAGGTAGGTGTCACTCACCTTCTGTATAGTCATCGGTATGTAGAGCTTAGCTTTAACTCCTAGGATGTTAGCTATGGATGTCAAGGCTATTCCTGTGTTTGTTAATGTAGCTTCATACAGTATTTCTTTAAGCTCCTCCTTCTATAAGGCATCCATTATCATCGACCAACCAATCCTATCCTTTACGCTATTACTAAATGGGTTATAACCTTCAAGCTTAGCCCAAACACTCCTCTTAGTGTTTGATAAGGAGTTGACTACCCTTCATAGAGTAACTCTAGAGTACTATTGTAAACCTTAAGGATTCTGCTATCTTTTTCTTTAGGTGCTAACAACTCTTTTAAGAGAATACTTATTTTGAGAGGTTCTCAGTACTCCAAAGCTTTTCGGCAGTAATTTAGGTCCTTTAAGTCCGGCCTCAATTATAGCTTCAATCGTTACTGGTTTAAGTCCGGGCTGTAGTGATCGTATCTTCATAATGAGAATGTTAACTTTTATAGCTGGTATTCTCCTTGCGAAAAGTAAGTCTAGAGCATAAAAGACCTCATTACCCTCTAAGAAACACCAGTCTTCACATCGATAATTACAGGCTTATCAACAATCCCACAACTTAAGAATTTAACGTATAGTGGTAATATCTCCCTAAGTTCTGCGTACGCCGTCGGTTTAACAATTTTCATGTCTACGAGATCAACTTCATTCCTTAGTATTTCAAGCGGAACATCAACTCTTTTCTGTATTACCGAGATATGAAGCAGTTTATCTCCGATTTTTATCATGTGCTTTGAGGTTCTTGGCGGAAGCTTCTTCCCACTTAAGCCAACCTTAATCACGTCCTTCTTTGTTAAGGTTTGATTATCTTTTCAGGAAAAGACCTCGATGTCTGGTGAATTATAATCAACGTAAATTACTGGAATTCTTTTGCATCCTAATTCTTTGAGAGCATTGAACCAAAGCCCACCATCAAAAATAATATTTGTGTTTTTATCAACGACTATTGCAAACTTCAGGATAGTATCTGTCTTTATTTCCTTCTTTAACTCTTCTAGACGAATTGAATTAACTTCCTCGTGTTCTTTTAACTTATCTAATTCAACCAATTGGGCTTCAGTTACGTAGTGTTTAATCACGCATATTACACTAACAATATAAATAAATCTGTTATTTATCTTATAATAATCACGAAGCAGATATTCTTAACGAAAATTTGGAGCAAATGTTGATATTAGGTTTCTCTAGATCTTTAATCATAGTCCTATGTTGTCAGCATTGATTCCGAGCTCGTTAATTATTATTTTTCTGTAGATGTTGAGAGCTTCATCCTCGTTTTTAGCATTATTTATTATCATTATTCCGCTCTTCAGGATACTAATGGTTTTATTGTTTGAGTTATCAATGAATGTTATTCCGAGGTTTGCTCTGACTTTAACCTCAAAATCCTTAGTATTGCTTACTATCCATGATAGTTTATTCATGTCTATGACGAGATTCTTCTTCGGGATTATGAGGAATACTCTCTTACCTTCTCTTCTGCAAAGCTCTATGACGGTCTTCTCCTTAATAGGCTTAAGCGTGGATTGGTCCGTACTGCAGACAGGACAATTCTTAGCTTTCGGAATACTTATCGTCTCGAAAACCATTTCGCTAATATCGCAGTGTAGGAGTTTACTAGCCAGCCTAGGTTTCTTCCCAGTAATAATCTTGGTTGCTTCCGAGACTTCTATGCTTGCTATGATGTTTAGGATTGCAGGATGAATACCGACAACAGAGCATGAGGGAAACATGCTGTCATCTATCCTGCCTAGAAAACATTCTAGGCACGGTGTTTCACCAGGTATGATTGTGGAGACACTACCGTAAGACATTATAGCTGCACCATAAACGTATGGTACGCCAAGCTTCTGGCAAGCACGATTAACTACGTAACGTGTACTCATCCGATCAAGCCCGTCCACAACAACATCAACGTCTCTGATGATTTCCTCAATAGTGTTGGAGTTTATAGATACTGGTAGTGGCTCAACCTCTATGTTTGGGTTAAGTTCCCTAAGCCTCATAGCCGCGGCTTCAACTTTCGGGTAGTCTAAGAACTTAATACTATAGATATATTGCCTCTGAAGATTTGACAACTCAACAACGTCGTGGTCTACGAGACGTAAGTGCCCCACACCCATAGAAGCTAGTTGTAAAGCAGCTGGTGAACCCAGTCCACCTAAACCAACAATACATACGCTAGCACTCTTAAGCTTAACCTGACCCTCGTAACCTATATCTCGAAAAACTAATTGCCTAGAATAGTATTCTACCTCAAACCCCGAAAGAACTGCTTCTCCCTTATTCTTAAGTCTGAAGGACTTTGATTTCCCAGGAACTAAATCCCCCACGATCTTGGTGTAACAACCCATCACACCTAATCTTTATTAGTATAACACGTTTATAAAACCTCAAAAATATCTGTGGGTAAGCACAAAATATAGATACTATCGTAGAACAATGTTTTCTATCTATAAAGAATATGTAGAGTAGTTTAGGACTAGTTATGTAGACTAGTAGAGAAACTAAAAGTTTATATAACACTGTTATATAATATTACTTGGTGAGTGAAAGTGCCGAAAATATCCGTGATAGTTGCTTCGGAGAAATTAGATAAGCTCTTCCCAGCCGTGATTTTAGCTATGACAGCAGCTACTATGGGTTGGGAATCAGAAATATTCTTTACTTTCTGGGGTCTCCTAGCACTAAAGAAAGAGTATGAGCCGAAAGAAGTTAGTTCAGATTATAAAGTTTATGAGGATGGGTTAAGGAACGCAATTAGATCTGGAGCTATGCCGGGTTGGCGCGAGATACTGGAACAGGGTAGGAAGACCGGGAAATTAAGGATTTACGCGTGCTCCACAACTATGAGTCTTCTTGGAGTAAAAACCGAGGATCTAGTAGAGTATGTGGACGGAGTTGTCGGGGCTGCAACGTTCCTGAATAGAGCGAAAGACTCAGATATTAATCTCTTCATATCTTAGCTGTGGTGGTATTCTTTGAAGGCAGACTTAGTTGTTGATGCTCGGTATAAGTCTTGTCCAGGCCCGCTCCTAGCGTTGGTTGAGGCGGTCGCGAAATCTAGTCCTGGTCAGGTAATTATGCTCCTAACAACTGATCCAGCAGCTCCTAGAGATATTAAGGAATGGGCTTTAAGTGTAGGTCATGAGGTTCTGAAAATTGAGAAAGTTGATGACGTATATCAGATATATGTGGGGGTTTGAGTTGACCTATAGTGATCTATCAAGGTCTGTAAGCGAGCTTATTGAGTTTCACGGCACGCCGAAAAGGGAAGTCTACCTAGATAATGAGAACTCAGGCTTGATAATCCCGGAAGCTCTGAAAGCCTTGGAGGACGCTTATAAGCGGGATGGTAAGGGACACCCATCCATAACCCACTTAATGGGCTGGATAAGTTACCAGACCCTCTACCAAGCTACTTCAAAAATTGCTTCAGCAATCAATAGCAACCCGGAAGAAATTGTCTACACTCATAGCGGAACGGAAGCAAATAATTTAGCTATAGTAGGATCAGCAACAGCATCACCTAGGAGAAAAAAGATACTTATCTCAAGCATAGAACACTTAAGTGTGATATTCCCGGCTGAGAAACTCGAAAAACACGGGTTTAAGGTGATAAAGATTCCTGTCGATAAGGAGGGCTTCGTGAACCTAGACTTCCTATCTAAGCACGTAGATAAAGAAACCCTCATCGTGAGTGTGGCGGCAGTAAATCATGAAATAGGTACGGTGCAGGATATTAAAGCCATACGAGACATTATCAAAGATAAAGACGAGGAAATCCTAATTCATACGGATGCTTGCGACGCTCTTGGGAGAATACCTCTAGATATGAAGAAACTTGATGTTGATTTAGCGTCTTTCAGTAGTCATAAAGTGTATGGACCTAAAGGTGTTGGAGCACTATACGTTAGAGAAGGGGTTAGGCTCGAGCCAATTATTTACGGGCAACTCAGTACGCAGAAGCTCTGGCCCGGAGTCGAGAATGTACCAGGCATAGTAGGGTTTTCTAAAGCTGTTGAATTCATGCATAGTAATCTTGAGGAAAACATATCTAGGATGAGTAAGCTCAGAGATCGCTTGATAAACGGTATTCTAGAGAAAGTTGATCACATAATACTGAACGGACCCTACGGCGAGAAACGAGCTCCGGACAACGTAAATATAAGCTTCCTTTATTGTGAGGGGGAAGCCTTAACAATTGAGTTAAGCTTAAACGGTGTTTACGTTTCTAGTGGGAGTGCGTGCACTAGCCGCGTACTGGAGCCTAGCCACGTACTCCTAGCGATCGGTAGGAAACATGAGGAAGCTCACGGAAGCCTACTAATGAAGATTACACCATTCCATACGTTAGAAGACATAGATTATGTTTTAGATGTCTTGCCGGGTGTCGTAAAAAGAATTAGATCAATAAGCCCAATTAAACCCTTAAAGGAGGTGAGATAAGTTGTCGAGTAGGATACCATTAACGTATGGGAAGAAGGTTCTCGAGTTATTCAGAAACCCGAAAAACCTCGGTAGGTTAGAAAACGCTGACGCGGAAGCATTTGCTGGCAGCTTAGCTTGCGGAGATATGATAGCAATATACTTAAGGATTGATGAAGCGAGTGAGAAGATAGTTGATGCCAGGTTTGAGAGTTATGGTTGTGCGGCAAACATAGCTGCAGCAAGCATATTAACTGAGATGATTAAGGGGAGAAGTCTGCAGGAAGCGTGGAAAATCTCTTGGAAAGAAGTGTCTGACGAGCTCGGTGGCTTGCCATCAATCAAATACCACTGCGGTGTACTCGCTGTTGGTGCGCTTAGGAGAGCTATAAGAGCCTACTACGCAAATAAACCCAAGCCAGACTGGCTTCCGCAAGAGCACACACAGGAGGAGAAACACGCACTAGAAGAAGAGAAACTCATGGAGATTTTATCTAAGAAAGCCCAAAGATCCGCAACTAACGAGTAACAGATAGTGGTATGCAGACGTAATAAGGAATTACCAGAAGCTTCTTTCTTGTTCTGGATCAAGCTAGTTTTTAAGGAACTTAATTAATTTTATTAGTTCGCTATAAAGTTGGTGAGTACGAAATTGGTGAGTTTCTTAAGTGTATTGCTGGATCTGTTCCTAGAGTTCATGAAGATAGGATTTTTCATGTTTGGGGGTGGTTACGCCGGTATAGCACTCCTGCATAAGGAGTTCGTTGAGGTTAGGGGGTGGCTCACGAACGAGGAATTCGTTGATATTATAGGTATTGCTGAAAGCACTCCAGGTCCTGTAGCAATAAACTCAGCTACCTTCGTAGGCTATAAGATAGGTGGTATTCCGGGATCAATAATAGCTACGTTAGGAGTAGTGCTACCAGCATATCTAGTCATATTAGGTATCGCGACGGGTTTATCTCCCTACCTAACAACACCCCTAGCTAGAACAATACTGAGAGGCATAAACTCCGCTGTTGTTGCGTTAATATTAATAGCTTTACTAAGAATAAGTCAGACGATACTCCTCCAAAACAACGCGATAAGACTCGTTGAAGTAGTGATATTCATTATAGCATTCATTCTAATCCTACTTCTCAAACAGCACCCAATAACAGCTATAGGAGTTTCCGTAGCATTAAGTCTAGTAGCTAGGTACGTGTTGGGCGTGTAGCGAAAGCTACTGGTGGACCGGCCGGGATTTGAACCCGGGACCTCCGCCGTGCGAGGGCGGCGCTCTTCCAGCTGAGCTACCGGCCCCACATAATTCTTATTACTAAGCTCTTTAAATTATTATTTGCTGAGTAACTAGTAGTTGATTAAATCAATTACTCCATAATTATTTTGCCCGTGTTTCGGTATGTTTTGTAACCCACGTAATTACTTAGTATCTTCTCTATTTTCTCGCTACTCAGTATTTCCAGAATTTTTCGTATAGGTTTTTTATCTTTGCTTTCCTTACGTATCACGAGGTCGTAGATCTCCTCACCTATCTTAATGAATTCTAGCCCATACATTTCGGCAGCGTACCTGACCCCAACCCCAACGTCTGCTCTCCCCTGAAGAACCGCTACGGCTACTCCGTTATGTGTTTTAGCTTCGTTGGAGTACCCTCTAACAACTCTAGGTATCTTATCTGGTTCTATCCCGAGTTCTCTAGCGGCTATCCTTAAGTTAATGTCTATGAGTGTTCTAGTTCCGGAGCCTTTATTCCTGTTTATGAAGACTACATCCTCTCTGAAGAGATCCTTAAACGATTCTATTTTCTTAGGGTTGTTTCTAGGCAGTATGAACCCGATTTCCCTAACCCAACCACCAACCAAGACTGCTTGACCTACTAGGTTAAGCTTCTTTATGTATGGTAAGTTATACTCGTTGTTCTCCTCATCAAGGAGGTGCGTACCGCATAAGTCAGCCTCACCCCTACCAACAGCTAAAAGACCTCCTAAAGACCCAGCATTAATTAGTTTGTAGTTAGGTCCTTCAGTAACCAACTTAATTAATTCATCAACTATGTAGTCGTGACTACCTATGAAGACTAGTTCCGGAGCTTTCCAGAATCTCCTGAACAGCTTAACAACTACTTCACTACCCTCACTAACAACTAACGTGTCTTCAGGCACCTCAATAAATCCGTCCGCGTAAGTTAAGACCTTGATAGACCCGGAAGGACTCAGTATTGGGTAAGCTATTAAGACACCTCTCCTCTCCACGAGAGCAACTGGAACTAAGGTGGTCCTCCCTCTAACACCTAAGACTTTCTGGAGCACGAGAGCCTTAACCTCTGACCTACTCCAGTAATTAGGGGGTAAGCCAGCAAGCCTAGAAATTATGGGAACCACTACAGACCTGAAAATCATTGCTGCAGATAAGGGGAAGCCCGGAAGACCGAACACTAGCTTACCACCAACCACAGCCACTATAGTTGGTTTTCCTGGCTTAACTCTTAACCCGTGAATAATGATGCCTGGTTCCCCAAGACCTCCAATCACCCTGTAAGTCAGGTCTCCAATCCCTGCTGACGTCCCTCCAGCAGTAATTACTAGGTCATTCTCATCTAGAGCTCTCTTAAGGACTCTCTCTAAAACATCCTCACTATCTGGTACTACGCCGTAGAATTTCGGTGTAGCACCTAACTCAAGTAGTGACGAAGCAATATAGTGTGAGGTAACCTCAAATATTTTGTAGTCTTGAAGAATCCCCTCCTCAACACTAACTAGCTCAGAACCCACTGAAATAATCCCTACCTTAGGCTTAACGAAAACCTTAACTCTACTCACGCCAGCCGCTGCTAGAGTCGCTAGTTCGGCAGGTCCTAGTAAGGTCCCTCCCCGAAGTACTAGCTCCCCCTTCATGATGTCAGAGCCTGTCCTAGCTACGTTATCTCCCGGAACTACTGAAGTATATACATACACGTAATCACCAACTCTCTTACTATACTCAACCATAACCACGGAATCAGCACCTCTAGGTATTGCCGCACCAGTATCTACCTCGACAGCCTCTCCTACACCAACCTCGGTGTCTGGGGAATTACCTATCTTGATGATACCCTTAAGCTTCAGCTTAGTAGGAGAATCCTCCTCAACCCCAACCAACGAAACAGAATTAACAGCATAACCATCAACTTCAGACCTATCGAAGGGTGGGTAATCATAAACCGCGTAAACATCCTCAGCCAAAACCCTCCCAAAACCATCACGCAAACTAACTGATTCAACACCTAAAGGCTTCAACTCCACGTAAGAAGAAACAACACTTAATACCTCATCAAGCCTGCGAAGCTCGTGGAAAATCTTCCTCAAACACACCACCATACGTTATAAAACAAACACTTAAATAACTCCCTAATGAATAAAAACTTGGCTGGGCCCGTAGCTCAGCCAGGATAGAGCGCCGGCCTCCTAAGCCGGAAGTCGGGGGTTCAAATCCCCCCGGGCCCGCCACAACACAAATACTAAAAAGCGTTGGTGTGTTTAGGTTGGTTTATGCTTATGTGAGGTACGTGTTGCCGGTTCTTGTTTTAGTGAATGTTTATTCCGGCCGCAGCATTATGGAGTGAAACACTCAAAATGAACGTGGCTGTTTCTGTGACGCGTGCTGACTTAGATATAGGTTCTTGAAGAGTCTTCGTGAAATACGCTTACGACGGGTGTAAAGGAATTGAGGATAACTACGTGAGCTTGAGTGAGGATAGAGACACCATATACGTATATCTAGAACAACAGAGAAACAAATTACGTCTGGGTTGGTTTAGTAATCGAGAATAATTATGAAGTCCCAGCAACACTTAAAGGCTTTAACATAAGTTTTCAAGATTATTCAGGTACTTACGAATTAGGAGAAAACGAGTATACTGTCTATCCCTACGAACCTACTAAGTACGGAGCCAGTAATATGCCTTACTGGGGTAGGCTAAAGTGTGAGGATCTCCCCGTACAAGACTACTTAACAGAACTACCTATCACGATCAACAGCGGTTGGAAAGCTGTTGTGCGGATCAATACAAGCACGTACGAGTTAACTAACGGAGACCTAAAAATAGTGTTGATTTATAGTACCGGAAATAACTAACAACAAGTAATGTCCTTAATTAAGAACCTCAAAACCTAGTTTAGGAACTCAATCTACTTTTATATTTATTGCTGATAGTTTCTATTAGTGATGTGAAGGTGGAGATAGTTTTAAGACCTATAGGTGTGATTAGGACGAATTCTAGTGATGATGAAGTCAAGAATTCTGATGTTGGGGTTCCGGGAATTGTTGAGATTTATGAGGAGTATGAGGAAGGTCTTGAAGGTATTGATGGGTTCTCCCACTTAATACTGATAACGTATCTCCATAAAGTCACTAATAACCAGAAAAAAGTACTTAAAGTCAGGCACAGGCGCTTACTGAGATACGGATTTAAACTAGAAGAACTCCCTGAGGTCGGTGTCTTTTGTACAGACTCACCACATAGACCAGTACCTGTAGGCCTAACAATAGTGAAGCTGATCAAACGTGATGGGAGATTCCTACATGTAGAAAACCTTGATTTATTTGATGGTACTCCTGTATTGGACATAAAACCATACACACCAGACAGAGTAATCAGTAATGAGGAACTGAAATTCCCTGAATGGTTTACAAAACTATACGCCGAAATAAAAATGAGAACCGGAGAAAACAGACCAATCCTCTAGATATTGTCGTAACATAACACATAATACTGAAGAGACTCTAGACGCGGTCTTAAGGTCTACGCATTTCTTACCTGCACGCAAATATGTCATATAAGCTACGAAACAAAGACGATACCTTAAAAATATTTCTAGTTAAGCACTAACCTAATGAGGTAGTTTGGTGCGGGGGGTGGGATTTGAACCCACGCAGGCCTACGCCAGCGGGTCTTAAGCCCGCCCCCTTTGACCGAGCTCGGGCACCCCCGCGCCAATTATATTCGTTGTTATGCTTTTAGTTCTTGTTATTTTGTGTGGGCCCGCGGGGATTTGAACCCCGGACCTCCCGGTTATCAGCCGGGCGCTCCACCATGCTGAGCTACGGGCCCCTATTGATGTCTTTACTTGTGGATTTAAAAGTTTTGTTGGTGGGTTACTGATTTTTTAGGGTGTGAATTATTGTTTAGTGGTGGTGTGGCTTGAGTATTGTGGGTTTTCTGTTAGTTTTAGCTGGTTTATTTGTTGCTTTCTGGGGTCACTTCTTTATTAGGTTGGCTGTAGGTCTTATCTCGGGTTTGTGGCTTGGCTGGCTTGCATCTTTTCTTGCTACAAGCATCTTAGGTGAACACAATTTTATTTCGTTCTTTGTTGGTTTAATGGTTTTCTTAATATTTTTTGTGTTGGGTGTTATTAAGTATAGGTTTATCGCGTCTTTCTTCTTGAGTGTCTTGATAGCGTACTACATACCATTAGAGGCAATCATCGAACATGCTTCGAGCTACTCACTAAGTCTCACACAATCAATTATTCTGAGGTTCTTGATATTCTTAGGGTTGTTAATTATTACTTACGCTGCTTTCAAGCTCTTGATAGGATTGATTGCTTCATCGCTAGGCGCACTACTACTGTATGTTGGTCTCGTAGAGCTCAAAATACCTGAAACACCAACACTACTACTCGCGGCACTGCTTTTCACAACATCATTAATCCGGTACGTCATGAAGAAGAAGTAACTGAATACCGAGAAATAATCATTCGGAGAGTTTCGGGAAAAACTTAATAATCCTCTACATACTTAATCTTATTGGCGGCGGTCGTCTAGCCTGGATCAGGACGCCGGCCTGCCAAGAAGGTCCTCACAGAACGCCGGAGATCCCGGGTTCGAATCCCGGCCGCCGCACCAACCACCAATAGTGTTTCTCACCCCACACCACTGTTTGGAGCTCTAGTGAGGGTATGTATTCGTGTGGGAACTTGAGATCATTAGTTAGGTGGGTAGTGAAGAGATTTATAAGGCTCTGTTTTTTATTTGTTTTGGTGCCGCGGTAGTATAGCCCGGTCAAGTATGCGGGCCTTTCGAGCCCGTGACCCGGGTTCAAATCCCGGCCGCGGCACCAGATATACTGTATGAGTTATTAGCTTGATTAATTCCATTAATTGTTTAGTTTTCGTAAGCTTGTTCTGTGTGAAAAATATATAAGGTTTTCGTGCTTACTTTCTGTGTGGTGATGCCTATTGTGGAGTTCAGGATAGATCCTTGGTCTTCGGAGGGGCTGAGAGATTACGAGAAGTTATTCACGTACTTCGGTGTAAGACCTTTTAATGAGGTTGTTCGTCAGCTTGAGTCTTTCAGTCCGCTACCACTACCTATTAGGAGGGGGGCTGTAGTAGGTCATAGGGATTTTGAGAAGGTGTTAGACGCGCTAAAAAATAACTTAAGTTTCGCGCTACTTACAGGCTTGATGCCTTCAGGGAAGATGCATTTAGGGCATAAGATGGTTATAGATCAAGTAATCTACTACCAGAACTTAGGTGCTGAGGTTTTCTTAGCGATAGCTGATGTAGAAGCTTACGGAGTCAGGAAACTAAGTAGGGAGGAAGTAATTAATCTAGCTATAAACGAGTACGTAGCTAACTACCTAGCTCTAGGATTAGAAACCAGGAAACTCCACATATATTTCCAGTCTAACTACAGGAAAGAATACTACAGACTAATCCAGTTATTCGCTAAGAAAGTAACTATGGCTGAGTTAGTAGCTATATACGGGGAAAACCTAGAACCAGCTAAGATGATGGCAGTATTAACTCAAGCAGCAGACATACTACACCCAGAACTACCACACTTCGGAGGATTCAAGACTGTTCTAGTCCCAGTAGGGCTGGATCAAGACCCACACTTAAGACTAACTAGAGACATAGCTGATAGATTCAGTGATGAGTTAGGGTTCACGAGACCTGCCTCAACATACCATAAATTCCTCTCAGGACTAACAGGAGGTAAGATGAGTTCCTCAAAACCTGAATCATTCATAGCTCTAACAGACCCAATAAACGAATCAGTAAGTAAGTTATTGAAAGCCTTCACAGGAGGTAGAGCAACAGCAGAAGAACAAAGAAAACTAGGTGGCGAGCCAGACAAGTGCCCCGTATTCGAGCTAAACCAACTACACTTAGTACAAGAAGACAAAAAACTAAAGAAAATTTACGAGGACTGCAGATCCGGCACAATACTATGCGGTGAATGCAAACTCGCAACAGCCGAAAGACTAAGAAAATTCCTAGAAAAACATCAAGAAAAACTAGCAGAAAATAAAGAAAAAGCAAAAACATTAGTTGAGCTGCCAGACTTCTAATACTTAATATTATTATAGACACTCTACACGCTTGTTTCTAGATACGCCTCTCGAAGAAATAAAGACGTAGTTGAGTTTTCAAGATTAATTAAATGTAAGTTAAGTAAGTTGTTTTCTAATTCTTGGAAAAATCCCCTATATCGATCACAAAATTGTAATAAAAAACATAATTAGAGATTAGTTTTCATGAGTTTAACAAAGTGATTATTTCTTCTTCTTTTTCTCTGCTTTCTTTTCTTCAGGTTTTTGTTCGGGTTTCTTTTCTGACATAGGGGTTACCCCCAAGTCCTCTATACTTCCCCCGAGTTTATAAGTCTTTCTTTTGGCTGTATTCAATCTGGAAAATTTATTAACTTGCGTGATGTTGTGAAGTCTCTCTAGAGTCTTAGTAAGAAGTACTCACAGAGTATCGTCAGAATCTAAAACTTAATTTAGGGGAAAAACAAAAGTATTTTGGAGGCCGGGGTGCCCGAGCGGTCCAAGGGGGTGGGCTCGAGTCATGTCCGGCGTTAGCAGGAGACCCACTGCCTCCTACGGGGCACGCGGGTTCGAATCCCGCCCCCGGCGCCACCAAATCTGACACGATGAATTTGTTAGGTTAGGGTAGGAATATTTTAAAGGTGTGTGCTCGGAATTTATTCAAGGTTAGATAAGTTGAGTGAAGAATTCGAGAAAGTGCTTGTTAGGACTTCTCGAAATGTTTTGGTTATTTTTCTAGGTAATTTCTTATCTACTCTTTTCTTGGCTGTCTCAGCCATAATAGTTGCTAGGTTGCTGCAGCCAGAGAATTACGGGGTTTACTCAGTATCTTTAGTGGTTTCTAACGTCTTACTACTCTTCACTGATTTCGGTATTGACTCAGCTTTCGTGAAGTATGTTTCTAAGTTTAATGCTTTAAAGAGAGATGAGATAGTAAAGGAGGTTATTATTAAGGGTCTCATACTTAAGTTCATTATAGTTTCTGCTGTTTCAATTACGAACTACTTATTCGCGCCTGAGCTCTCCACGATTCTGGCTGAGAGACCTGAGCTCAGCTACTACGTTAGCTTTACAGCTATCTTAACTTTCTCTACAGCATTAATGAATTCTTCTCTCGCAATAATTACTGCTTTAGGACGTATGAAGTTGAGATCCTTCATTATGGTTATGCAGTCATTAACGAAACTCTTGTTAAGTCCTTTACTTGTTTTAGTAGGTTTAGGAGTGCTTGGAGCTCTGCTCGGATACATTGTGAGTTATGTGGTGTCCTGTGCTGCGGGCCTCATAATAATACTCAACTATATTAAATTAAGAAAACCTCGTGAGGGTATTATAGGATCATCCGACTTAATAAGGTTTGGTTTGCCGCTGTATTTATCGAGTCTGCTAAGCGTTGTTCTGCAGAGGTTTCAGTACGTCATGCTAGCTAGGGTAGCTACTAACGCTGAGTTAGGTAATATGCAGGCAGCTAACCAATTCATATCATTGATTACACTCACTATAGCTCCTTTCTCAATAACCCTATTCCCCGTATTCTCAGGTCTTGAAGTTAGGGGTGCGTGGGGAGACATAAATAAGCTACTGAATAATGTGCTTAAATACATGTGTTTATTCACGGTTCAAGTAGCTTTAATGATAGGAGTATTCTCGCAAGACTTGGTGAGATTTATTTACGGCAGGCTATACGTAACAGCACCACACTACCTAACCTTAATGTCTATCGGGTATGTGTACGCGCCATTCACAGTAACTTTAACAGCTTTGCTGGGTGGTCTCGGAAGGACTAAAGACTTACTATACTCCTCAATAATTCAGTTACTCGTTATGATGCCAGTAAGTTACTTATTAATATTGAGTGCAGGCCCTGAAGGATACGCAGTAGCTCTCTCCCTAACCGGACTCCCAGCACTCACGTACCTTCTGCTAGTAACTAGAAAACTAAACATAAACATAAGCTGGAAACCCCTAATAAGAATCTACGTAATCTCATTCTCGTCTGTCTTGATAGCAATACCTACTCACTACATGATAGAGAATTACGTAATCAGGTTACTCACTAAATCATTAATCTCCCTAATCACGTACATAGTACTCTTAGTTTTTACTGGTAGTCTTTATTGGAAAGACTACGAACTCCTTAAAAAGACATTCGAGAGTGTACCACTACTCGGTAAAGTCTTGATGATCCCTCTAGAATTTGGGAAGCTCTTACTGCAAGTGAAAGACAAATACCTAGGAAGGACTTCTTCAAGTAACAAGGATAGTAACTAGCTAGACCTAATTACCCAGTAGTCCTTACTCCTAGAGGAAGCTCTCACCCCATCTTACGGCTCAAACAACATGTAAAAACGAAAACAATTAATCAGACACTGAAATTCTTACTTAACTCAGAAGATAAATCGCTGTTGTGAAGTAAGTGATTGCTGTAACTATGTCTCCTATGGTTGTTATTACTGGTGCTGAAACTCCTGCTGGGTCTACATGTAGCTTAGCTAGAAAGAGAGGCAGGAGAGACCCTATCACATCTGTTAGTAGCATGGAGACCAGTAGAGCTGTACAGACTACTAAACCCACGTAAGTCGCGTGAGATAAGTTACCACTGTATGAGAAGAACGTTATCGTGAATGCTATGAGGAACGCAATAGGTAACAAGATCGAAGCCATACATAACGATACCAGCATCTCCTTACGTAAAACAATAAATAAGTCTTTAGGCTTAATCTCCCCTAAAGCGAGACTCCTGATTATGAAGGTCGATGCTTGAGAACCTATATTGCCTGAGTTATCTGAGAGCATAGGTAAGAATGCTGCGAGCACCGCAACTTTCTCAATAATCCCGACGAAAGAGGCAACAATACTTCCTGTTATAGCGTTCATTAAGTAAAGAAAGAGTATCGGGGGTGCTCTACGCATGATGACGGACTTCACGTCAGCGCCAACGTAGCTACTCTTGATAGTGTCCGTGAAACCACCGAACTTGATTAGGTCTTCAGAGAATTCCGCGACAGCAACGTCTAGAACATCATCTAAAGTAACGATCCCAAGCAACCTGTTATCCTTATCAACGACTGGGAGTTCTGTGAGGTCGTAAGTAACTGCTAGTTTAGCTGCTATTTCGCGGTCTGAGAGAGGATCAATAGTAGCAGGAATCTTACTAGCAATGTCTTTAAGTAGCTTATTCCTGGGTTTAGTGAGTAGGGATTTGACTTCCACCCAGCCTACTAGCTTACCTCCCGCGTCAATCACGTACACGTAGTTATGCTTATCGTAAGCTCCAGCACTTTCCTTAGCTAGGTACTCTTTAATGACTTCATCCACGGTGAGGGTAGACTTGAAAGCAGGTATTCTGGTAGTCATTATGCCCCCGATACTTTCTGGATGGTACCTAAGCAAGTCAGATATTTCTTTAACTCTCTGAGGAGGTAGTAAACTAAGTATTTTGCTTCCAGTCTTAGGTGATAGTTTCTGTATCAAGTCTACAGCCTCGTCTACGGGCATCCTACTAATTAACTCAAGCAACTCATCTAAACCCCTAAGAGAAGTTATTTCGTTCAAGAATTCCTCACTTAACTTAGGTATGACTGAGCTCATGTTGTGTAGAGGTATATGCGGTATTATCTTGGTTCTTAACTCAGGTCCTACATGTTCAAGAATCTCTTTTATTAGGTGCGGGTCTAGATTCGCTAGAAAATCTTTCAGTGACGCAACATCACCTTCTTCAATCAATTCCTCAATCTTCTCTAAGATTTCTGAACTCACTACTCACACCAAGATTCTAGGGAGTATAAAATATTATAGTCATAGTAGTGAGCAACGTTAAGACTTAAATTACGAGCCTCCTTATGTTATAGCAGGGATTAAATTGAGTAACGCATGTATTGAAGTACTCCTCAAAAGACGCAGTATAAGAGTGTTTAAGGATGCTGAAGTACCTTTAGATATGGTTCTTAAGGCTATTGAAGTAGCTAGGTATGCGCCGAGTGCAGGGAACAAACAGCCGTGGAGATTTATAATTATTCGTGATAGTAGGAGGCTTGAGGACTTAACCAAGATGTTGAGGTATTCTAAGCCACTCATGAGTGCTAAGGTTGCTGTCTTAGTTCTCGCTAATAAGGAGGAATCACCTACCTCATACTTAGTTGACGCTTCACTAGCAGCTATGTATTTCTGGCTCGCACTCCACTGCATGGGACTCGGTGCTGTCTGGATACAGACGCTGCGAAACGTAAATGAGTTACTGGAATTCGTTAACGCGCCGCAAAACTACGTTCCCGTAGCTCTCTTCGCTATAGGCTGGCCTGCTGAACAACCAGAACCTAAAGAAAGAAAACAACTCAAAGAAATAACTTATTTAGAAAAATACGGTGAGAGTTTCTAATAGTTCTTCAGTAAACACTTTATCTGAGTAGACTCATAACTTAATTTAAAGAGTAGGTGACTCATATAAGTACTAAACCAGTAATCTGTTTGAGGAATCAGTAATGAGTACTTCCTTAAGTGATCTAGAGAAGAGGATGCTTGACATAATAGAGGACCTACTAAACTCCTGCAGAGATCTTTGTAGTAAAGAATCGTTTATTGGTTTACTAAGCTTTAAGGAAAACACTTTCTATAAGGATTGCGAATACTGCATAATAAAAACCTTCCTGGATTCTGTTAATGCACCTACATACTCTCTCATAACTATTGATGGTAAGTATTTAGAGTATGTTGTGTTGGGTGATTACGTAGCGGAAGTAAGTGAAGAGTATATTCAGTTCATACACTTAGATAATGTCACCGAATATGTTAGGGATTTGGTGGAGTTTAACGTAGTGGATGAAGATTCAGCTAACGAATTAATATCCTGGCTTCCTAACCTCCATAAACGATAAAGTCTGTTGAATAATGCTTAAGCTCACGATTGTTTATGTTTGTTTTTACAGATAAATTTATTTAAGGATTCCAATACTTTTGTGTTTTGGTGAAGATAATGAGGTTTTACATAGCTAGTGAAGAAGACATACTTAGCGGTAAGATAACTGACATCTACTTTATTAGAACTAAGAAGATCCTTAAAGCTAAGGGGCTCGAGAACGTGAGGGTTAGGATGGAGGTGCATGTTCTTGATTTACCTAAAGGGTATCAGTGGGCTGTTTACGCAGGACTTGAGGAAGCTCTCTACCTTCTCAAGAACAAGCCACTCAACGTGTATTCGTTGCCTGAAGGAACCTTAATAGGAGAATACACCCCAGTAATGGTTGTTGAAGGAAACTATTACGACATGTGTGAGTTAGAAACCCCCCTCCTAGGCATATTAAGACACTATACTTCAGTAGCAACTAAAGCCGCAAGATTTAAGAGGTTAGCACCACGAAAAACTTTCCTCTACTTTGGGTTAAGGAGCGCACACCCAGCTATATACCCAATGCTTGATAGAGCTGCCTACATAGGTGGGATGGACGGGGTTTCAGGTGCCTTCAACATGGAGACCCTTGGCGTAAGACCTTCTGGAACCATGCCTCACGCACTGATTCTAGTATTCGATGATGAGGTTTCTGCATGGAGAGCTTTTGATGAAGTAGTGGAACCTGACGTGCCTAGAATAGCTTTAATAGATACTTACCACGACGAGAGATTCGCTACGCTTGAAGCAGTCAGGAGTCTCGGTGATAAATTATTTGGTGTGAGGATAGATACCCCACGAAGTAGACGAGGAGACATAAAAGCAATGGTAGAAGAGATAAGATGGACGCTAAAACTCATCGGTAAGGGACACGTGAAGATATACGTTAGTGGAGGACTCAACGAAAAGACTGTTAAGGAATTAAGGGAATTAGTTGATGGTTTCGGTGTAGGAACCTCAATAACTTTCCCGCCGTCAATAGACTTAAGCATGGACATAGTAGAGAAGTATCGTGATGGTGTGTGGGTGCCTCACACTAAGAAAGGTAAGTGGCCAGGAGCTAAGAAAGTGTGGAGATGCAGTACTTTAGACTACGAGATAACGCCATTCGATAAAGAACCTCAAAGATGTAGAGAAGAACTCATGCTGATGTGGTTGCATGAAGGGAAGCTAGTGAGAGAATTGCCGAGCCCCTCTGAAATCAGGAGTTACGTCTTGAAGCAGCTTGAAGCAGCTCCAGAACCAGAAATAGATAACTTACCTAAGTAAAGCAAGAGTTACTCCTTCACGTCTTCCGGTCTGTAAGTCCTAATTGGTTTTAGATTATAGTGACTCAACAACTTCATTACGTGGGGGTACGTAAGGACATACTCCCAGTCTATGTCGGTAGCTAGTCTCTCATCTATGGATGTAAGCGTAGTAACGAATCTTGCGATGTTTTCGTCTGATGAGAAACCCACCATCGCAGCAACACCGAAGTCTCGGCCCGGCACCAACCCGTGATCCAGAAGGTTCCTTAGAGCTTGTAATTGTAGCTCAAAACCCCTCGATACAGCACCTGTTAGCTTAGTGAATTCTTGTGGATTGGTGCCCTTGAAAGACACCCTAACGTATATGTTGCTAAACCTAGATAATTCTTTAGCGTAGGTTGGGTCAGCTCCAATCAGTATGCCGTTAGTCTCTACAATGAATATGAATTCAGAAGTTTCCGCTAGCTTCAGGATTTCGAGTAGGTGTTCTTTCGCGATAGTTGGTTCACCACCGGTTAGTCTTAAGTATTTGTAGCCTCTCTTGAGAGCTATATCGCTTAATCTCCTAAATACTTCCCTCGGACTCGAGAAGAAGCCTAGATCGTGCCTATCCCTGAAATACCAAGCCCAGCAGAACCTACACCTCAGGTTACATCCTATTACGTCAGCTGAAGCAATTCCTCCGTACCACCTACCACCCCTAAACCTGAAATACTTCCTCTCTATAAGCCCTCTTGACTCCCTAGTAACTAAAGACTCAACACTTCTTGAAAGTTCTAGAGGATCGTAAAGACGTTCATCAATCCCCATAAAGCGCTTTCCTCTTAGCTTCGAGTAGTTCTGGCTCCCTCCCCATAAATTCAGCTGCTGTTACTAATTTGGTTTTCCTGAGGTAGGGTTTCAATGATTCGTAAAATTTAATGTAATTTAAATCTCTGAGTAGGTGATGATCAATAATCAGGTACTCAG
Source organism: Candidatus Zestomicrobium tamdykulense (assembly GCA_039889305.1). GTDB lineage: Archaea > Thermoproteota > Thermoprotei_A > Sulfolobales > NBVN01 > Zestomicrobium > Zestomicrobium tamdykulense. The sequence continues at coordinate 43,272 of JAVVFV010000008.1, forward strand.
GCGTGCTTAGGGATAGGTACTTTATTAACTCACGTAGAGCTATCTCAGGGTCACTAACTTCTTTCTTTGTGCCAAAGAGGTATATGGGTGGTCCATCAACTATGACTAGGTCAGCAGGATTATTTATCATGAAGTCCACAGCATCATCGTTTACCGGACCCTCAACGTCTGAAGTGAAAAGAACTTTCTTGTCGTTATCCCTCACCAAGACTTGAATAACGTAACCTAGCTTAGGGGAAGGACCGTGGGGGGTTGGGTATGAGACCTTAATAAAAGTGTTTCCATGAGCATACGTGCTTGAATCAGCTATCTTGATTTCTTTCGGGAGCCCGCTAATTCTCTTGAAAAACCTAGCAGCCCTAATACGTTGTGATATGTTTATGTGGTTTTTAGGGTCTTTAATAAGAACTATCTTATTTCTGTACACATCAACAGGAACTAAGTCTCCTAAGTCGTGGTGGTCGTAATGATAGTGACTCACTATCATTATTTCTGATTCGTAAGCTCTCGAAGTAATCTTAGTAGCTACCTCATTTAGTCTCCTCAACTCAATCTCGTGGGGAGGTAACCCATACCTGATAGGAGCTATCGAGACAGCTGGATCTATGAAAACAGTAGTATCTGTTGTTTCAAGAAATGTTGCCATTGATCTTATGCCGAAACTATCGAAACCTATTAATTCTGCTCTCGTCAGAGAACACCGTTAGTGTGTTTTCAACCACTTTTTTCTAGAGCTTCCTTAAGAAACCTCTGCGGGATAGGTTCCCTCTCCTTAATGACGTCAAGTATTATTGCTGGATAAACTGCTGTCACACCAGGAATCCTTCTTAAGTCCTCAACTACCTTAGTTAATTCTTCAGAATCCTTGGACCAGATCTCAACTATTAGGTTGTGATCTCCGGATGATAGAGCTATGAAAGTCACGTCATCTCTGTCCTTAACTAATTTAATTACGTCAAGTACTTTATCAGGTAACGTGTTAAGTCCTATTAAAGCCACTATGTCGTAACCAAGCTTCTTATTGTTTATTATGTAGGTGTACTTCTTTATAATACCGTTCTCCTCAAGCTTCACAAGCCTCCTCTTTACAGCAACATCAGAAATTGAGAGAACTTTAGCAATCTTAGTTATAGGTACTCTAGCGTTAGTACTTAATTCCCGCAGGATTATCACGTCTTTCTTATTTATTAAGTTCTCACGCATTCTTTTATCACCTTATGAAGTAATGGTTCAGGGTTAATATTTCTAAATGAAGATTAAATTGGTATGATGTTTTAATGAGTATTCTTATGGTAATTGCTTAGTTTAATTTATTGTTTTGAAATGATTCTTTAGCCGAATAAAGACGAAATTCCTTCAGCTATCTCTTCTTCACTAACTTCTTTCTTTTCTTCTTCCTCAGTCTTAGTCGGGGTTGGTTGTGCTTGTTGGGGTGCTGGAGCAGCTGCTTGAACAGTTACTGGGGCAATTGGGGTTACGGGAGTTAGGGTAGCTTGCTTAAGCACTTCATCAATATTTATTTCTTTGAGTGCTGCTACTAACATCTTAACACGTACTTCATCTGCTTTCACACCGGCTGCATTCAAGACTTTCTTAAGGTTTTCTTCATTTACTTCCTTACCAGCTGTATGTAGGAGCAGGGACGCATACACATACTCCACACTTCTTCACCTCTTGATAGATGAGTAACGAGATTTTTAAGCATTTCTTAAGAGTCTCTCACGTGTTTTGTAGTAGTTTATGAGAGCGGCAGTAGCTGAAGCTGCTCTCTCAGGCATTGGGAAGGCAGGTATCCCAGCATTATTTAGTTTCTGTATAGCCCAGTAAACCTCCTCACCACCTATGAAGGAAATTATTAGAGGCTTAGGTAAGCCACCAAGCTCCTTAATCTCTTTAATGAGTTCGCCTGCTATTATTGTGGGGTCTGTTACTGCTGTCTGGCAATATACTGCTAAAACAACTCCTATATTATTGTCTAGCAATGCTGACATAACAGCATTCACGTAGCCTTCATTAGATATCATTCCTGTGACATCTATTGGGTTAGCTAGTGAAGCAAAACCAGGTAGTTTAGGCTTAAGCGTCTTAACTAGTGTTTCGGGAGGTGGGGATAGATGCACTCCATTCATAGAGAGTGTATCAGTTACTAGTACTCCAGCACCACCACCATTAGTAACAACTACTAAATCACCCCCCTTATACTCAGGAGAGAAAGAGAATGTTCTAGCCCAGTCAAAGGCTTCCTCAAGATTTCTAGCCTCAAGTACGCCTGTTTGCTTAAAGACTGTGGAATAAATGAGAACGTTACCAGCTAACGATCCAGTGTGTGAAGCAACTGCTTTAGCCCCAACCTCGGTCTTACCAGCCTTAATAACTATTACTGGTTTTGAGAGAGATACTTTACGCGTCACATCAATAAATCTCCTGCCGTCCTTAACACCCTCAAGATATATTAGGATCACCTTAGTAGCTTCATCACCAGCAAGATACTCTAGGAGATCAGCATCATCTATATCTGATTTATTCCCTAAGCTAACTATTGCGGAAACACCTATTCTTTCCATTATAGTCATTCCCATGAGAGCTATTCCTAGAGCGCCAGACTGAGTTAAGAATGCTATATGACCAGGTATCACGTCCTTAGGACCGAACGTAGCATTCATTCTGGCAGGCGTGTACACGATACCGAAAATATTGGGTCCTAAAACACGCATACCGTACTTCCTAGCTCTCAACACAACCTCATCCTCGAGATCTTGTCTCCCAATCTCTTTGAAGCCTGAAGATATGATAACTGCTACCTTAGCTCCTTTCTTCCCAGCCTCCTCTATAACGTCAGGAACCATATGAGCCGGAACAGACACAACTACCATATCTATGGTGTCCGGTATTGAGGCAATACTAGGATATGCTTTAAAACCAAGTATTTCCTTAGCTTGCGGGTTTACAGGATATACCTCACCACTATAACCATACTCCTTAATATTTCTTAAAATCTCATAACCTATCTTGCCGGGCTGTCTTGACGCCCCAACCACCGCTATGGAACTTGGCTTAAACAAAGCTTCCAGTACACTCATTGAGTTCCCTATAAAACTTAAAACAAGGTTTAAATAATCTTAAGTTAATTCATGCACGTAAAAATCTATATAAAGTCTCTATTACTGCCTAGAATCATTTAAAATAGTTCATCTCAGTTACTTCAGTAGTGTTTCCACAAATAATTCATCAAATTCTTTACTAGGTGAAGCCGCAGCATCATCGTATTCTAAGAAACTATCTGATTCTATCTTAACGTATGGTATTGAAAGCCTTTGAAGAGCTTCTGAATCTACTTCCGGCACATAAATTATACTTACATCATCAAATAAGTACTTAATTTGGGAAACTCTCCTCAATACTGTATTACTCTTCTCGTCGTAACCCAAAAACACTACTAAACGCTTCATGAATACTCCCACATAAGTTCTAGCGAATCCTGCAATCTTAAAAACATAACCCTTCATTAGCTTGAGATTCTCTATTTATAGACATGTAATCAGGTCGTGAGAACGGAGCAGTAACGACGCTACGTATGTTTTCATCACGCGGTACAGGAACAAAAAAGAAAATATTTTTGCTTTGTAAACTAGACACTGAAAGGGTGGGATGATAGAGACTAGAGTACTTAAGATAGACCCTATAAACCCATCAGAAGAAGTAGTTAGTGAGGCTGTTAAGATTCTCAGGGAGGGGGGCTTAGTAGCTTTCCCGACCGAGACAGTATATGGTTTAGGAGCTGATTCATTCAATAAAGATGCAGTTAAGAGAATCTACAGTGTTAAGGGGAGACCTCCAGACAATCCCCTAATACTGCATATTAGTGATTTCAGAGAACTGGAGGTAGTAGCTAAGGAGATCCCCTCATTCGTTTACGAGCTAGCTGGTAAGGTATGGCCAGGACCCGTAACTTTTGTTCTAAAGAAAAGTGATTTGGTGTTGCCTGAAGCTACTGCCGGACTACCAACTGTTGCTGTTAGATGCCCAGCACACCCGGTAGCACTCGCTCTTATAAGAGAGTTGGGGAACCCTATAGCAGCACCAAGTGCTAACTTATCAGGAAGACCATCACCCACTACTGCAGACCACGTCATCAAAGACTTATCAGGAAAAATTGAGATGATATTAAATGGTGGTGATACTTTCTTCGGTGTTGAATCAACAATAATTAACTTAACTACAGATCCGCCAGTCTTGCTAAGACCAGGACCCGTAAGTGTTGAGGACTTAGAGAGACTAACTAATCTTAAAGTATTAATCCCTGCATTCGCTAAAGGGTTAGAAGAAGCTGAGGTAGCTTTGAGTCCTGGAACAAAATACAGACACTACTCACCACAAACTACGTTAATCTTAGTTGAGTCTGGTCAATGCCTTACTCAATCAGCCTATCTCGAGTACATTAAGTCGCTGATTAAGGAGTATTTGCAGAAGCGTCTTAGAGTAGCTATCATATGTAGTAGGGAAACTTGCTCAGATTACGGAAACATAATAACGCTTGAGATTGGCTCGAGGAATAACTTGTATGAGGTAGCTAAGAATCTTTTCAAGAAGCTCAGAGAAGTTGATGAGTTAGGAGTTGATGTAGCTATCTCGGAAAGCTTTGAAGAACGTGGTGTAGGGCTAGCTATAATGAATAGATTAAGAAAAGCCTCAAGTAGGGTAGTGTTTTGCATCCCAACACGTTAGTGAGTTACTATTGTTGTTGAGGAAGTATTCACAGGTATTCTGGGAACGTCTCCAGCAGCATTCCCTCAATAACTATTGGTTTAAGAACCTCAACTAACTTAAGAGCTTCGTCTAAGAGACTCTCAGAATTACTGTAGATCTCTAGTAAGGTCTGTCCTTCCTTGACTTTATGTCCTTTCTTCACATGAAGTCTTAAGCCAGCACCCTTGTCTTGAGGAGCTCCAGTAACCATTGCTATACGTGACAACGCGTTGTTGTAGACCGCAGTAACGTACCCGTCTATAGGTGCCTTGACTTCAGCCTTATACCTACCTACAGGTATTTCATCAGGTTTCACGTGAGGATTACCGCCCATAGCTTCGATAATCTTCAGGAAAGTCTGGAGAGCTCTGCCTGACTCAAGTATGTTGAGAGCGATCTTACGTCCGCCTCCCCTAGGAGCTACGCCAGCAACCTCGAGCACGAGTCCTGCTAACGCAGCAGCTTTCTCTCTGACAGACATAGGTCCGCTACCCATGAGTGTTTCCAGAGCTTCCAGAGCTTCTAGTGCAGGTCCTACAGTATACCCTATTGGTTGCCCGCCGTACGTTATAGCGCATCTCACACTAAGTTCTAACTTACTACCTACTTGAACGAAGAGCGAAGAGAGATTTCTGGCTTCATTAATGTTCTCTACCTTAGCTTCCCTACCTGTCGGGATATCTATGATCAAGCTACTTATACTCATGCTTAACTTCTTAGAGAGTATTGATGCCACCATCTGTGAAGTAGGGTCAAGTTTTAGCTGGTGTTCTACACGTATTAGGATATCGTCTGCAGGTGCTAGATTAAGTGTGCCGCCCCAAATAATAAATCCCTTAACCTTCTTCGCTAACTCAAGAACTTCCTCCTCAGTAAATGATACTGGCGCAAAAACCTCCATAGTGTCAGCAGTTCCTGCAGGCGAGGTTATCGCTCTAGACGAAGTCTTCGGGATAAAGACTCCTGCAGCCGCAATTATCGGGACAGTAACTAAGGAAACCTTAGAATTTCCTGGGACCCCACCGATAGAGTGAATATCGTGAGCAGGCTCATCAAACTTCAGGATATTACCTGTCTCAACCATCGCTTTAGTTAGTGAAACTATCTCATCAATATCCATCCCAACACTTGTTTGAGCTGCTACGAAGGTAGCTATCTCTGCAACCCCCAAAGCACCGGAAGTTATGTCTCTTATTATGGAACGTATCTCATCCTCACTTAATTTAAACCCTTTTAACTTCTTCTTAATGTAATCCACGGAGGGAGTTATAGAGTGCATACATAACTCAATTTTATCTGGGTTGTTTAGAGTGTTTGAGACACTTTTACTTAGCAAGACTTCCTCCCCATCTTCTTCAGATACTACGACCCAGGCCGTAACGAATCTGGAGCCACTCACTACCCTAACTCTCGAACCTCCTCTCAACCCGTTAACTGAGGCGATGTTCCTAGGAACTACAACTACCCTCAGATCTCCTGTGTCTGCATTGAGAACACCGGCTTTCAAAACAGTCATTAGCTCACACCAGCATATCTTTATACAGTAAAGTGAGTATTTAAGGTTTCACAAATTAGTAGTTCCTACTCACTTAAGATCTTAAGCATAGGGATTTAGGATAGAGTAGGTGTTTTAGGGCGTGGTTTTGTTTAGCATGTTAAGTGTATGAAGAGGAGTACTCTCCTACCTTTACTTACTTCCTCATTATACTTGCTTACTGCCCGCCTAGATTTTAGCACGTACACCTCCGCACCAGACTTCTTGAACGTTTCGATAACATCATCATCTACTCTCATGAATCCGTCATATCCGGTTCCTATGATGACTACGTCTACCTTAATACCGAGGAAATCTCTAACATCTACTAACTGGAGTCTGTGCCCCTCAACACGCCACCAATCACTAAGTACTCCTTCAGGATGAATCACTATATCACGGTTGTACTCACGCCCACCAACCACTATTTCACCGAAGTCGTAGTGTTCTATTAAGGGTTGCTTAATTATCTTGAATCACCTGTATAATTAGATTTACGAGTTATTAATATTTCAGATAAGATTACTGTGTTGAGGACTCAAGACTCAAAACCCTAACGAGTTTCTCGGGTAGTAGTATGTGTTTCTCGATCACGAGGTCTCTTACTAGTTGTGTAGTGTAAGTAGGTAGTAAGGAATTCTTCTTCAGGAATTCTACATCACTAAGTATCTCTCTAGTTTCTTCGTCAGCTACTACCTTACCCGAATTCATTAAGATTACTCTTTCAGAATACCTAGCAAGTATCTCTATATCGTGTGTTATCAGAATTACTGTGGACCCACCTTCTCTTAATTTTCTTAAGAACTCAGCAAACACCCTCAGCTTAATGTGTCTAGGTAGGCTGAGGACAGGCTTTCCAAGAATCTCAGTACTTATCTCTAACTGACTCAAAACTTCTTTAAACTATCCTTAATTAAGTCGTTACGCACGCCAATAATCTTAGGCGTGAATAAGATCTCTTCTAATACACTCACCCTTAATCAGGATGAGTCCTGAAGTAGGTTTTAGGAGGCCTGCTAAGCACTTAGCTAGGACCCCCACAAACCAAACCATTTGAACTACTATCGCTAAGTAAAACCATGAAACCCCGTAACTTACTTGAAGGAAGATACTCAAAGTAGCTGATAACGCGCCTATAGCAGTCAAAAAACACTAAAACAACTACATGCACTACGCTCCATAACCTCACTTCCCCCTCTCTTAGATCCTACACACTCATTATGTATCACCTATATCAAAACTAACCTAGGAATAACAATGATTATTTAGAGCAGGTAATCTACGAAAGAATACAGAAATTTCTTACGTCATATAACCATCTTCTTTAGAGTCTCGTATGTTCTTTGGTAGGTCTCTAACATGTCTCTAGTTAGTGAGGGCTTAATAGATTTCATTGCCTGAAGGAAGTACTTCATACTTATGGGTCTTGGCTCAAACTTCTCACGTAATGCTATCATAACAGCCTCCCTAACTAGTGCTTCCAGGTCAGCGCCAGAATAACCTTCAGTTAAGTCAGCTAACTTCTCCAGATCTACATCCTCAGCTAGGGGAACCTTCCTGACATGAACCTTAAGTATTTGTAATCTGCTCCTTCTATCTGGCGGCGGAACAAATATTATTCTGTCAAACCTTCCAGGTCTTAATAACGCAGGATCTAGTAAGTCAGCGCGGTTAGTTGCAGCGATCACTACAACGTTTTTGAGTGTCTGTATGCCGTCCATCTCCGCAAGCAACTGATTAACTATTCTGTCAGTGACTCCAGTGTCTGTTCTGAAGCCTCTAGCGGGAGCTATTGAGTCTATTTCGTCGAAGAATATTATTGCTGGTGCTGCTTGTCTTGCTCTTCTGAATATTTCTCTTATTGCTTTTTCTGATTCTCCTACCCATTTGC
>JAVVFV010000031.1:0-6716 GCA_039889305.1 Candidatus Zestomicrobium tamdykulense
GTACTCAAGAGCTTTAAAAGCGTCCGACTCACCGCCAGGCACTCTAACTATCTCTGCTCCATAGTGCTCAATTAGCAGGAACCTTTCTCTACTCATTTCCTCGGGTATCACTATAACTACTTTATAGCCTAACGCAGCACCTAAAGCTGCGAAAGCTATTCCTGTGTTACCTGTTGTTGCTACTACTATAGCCTTATCTCTACTTAATTTACCTTCTCTTTCAGCTTTCTTAATCATGTAGAGAGCCATCCTGTCCTTAACACTGCCTGAGGGATTCATGAATTCTAACTTAACCCAAATCTCAGCCTTTACATCCTCAGGTACTACCCTCCTAAGTTTCACTACGGGGGTTTCACCTACTACATCTGCTATTGATTCACCCACCCTCACCCGTCCTCACCATTAGTCCTTATCATAAGGAACTTCCTTATATAAAATATTTCACGTGTTCAGAAGAAACACTATGGGTTACTTAACCATTTTTAAGTGTTTGTGCTAGTGAAATACGGTGACAAAAGTTTATGTACCCAATCGTAGATTTACATGAAGATGTCTCGACTTATTTCTTAACTTTTGGTAGTGGCCAGCCCCTAGCAGATTTTAGTGTTGATGTAATAGGTAGAGACGCTGATATACCCAAGTATGTTCGCGGTAATGTAAGAATCGTTTTCTCTTCCGTGTTTCCCGGAACACACACTTTTGACATAAAACTACTTAAGAAGAAAGAAAGAGATAGGTGGTTGCCTGGAGTCATTATGAGGTATCCTCAACTACAGCTTTTCGAACATATTAAGATCTACTACTCGCTATCCGAAGCTTACGACATAAAAATTATTGAGTCTATCAAGGATGTTGATGAAATTATTGAATCAAGTAACTATAGACTTGGTTTCCTTATTCATGTGGAAGGAGCTGACGCTATTGACGACCCCTACGACCTAGTCATTCTCAAGAAGCTAGGTGTGAGATCTCTTGGTATAACCTGGAACTACAATAATAAATGGGCCTCATCCTGCTTCTCAATCAAGGACTACGGTTTAACTCCTGATGGAGAGGAACTCATTAAGTACGCTAATAAGTTAGGTATAGTGATAGATTTAGCTCACGCAAGTAAAAAGACAGTCATCGACGTACTTCAAGTCTCTAAGAAACCAGTCATGATAAGTCATGCAAACGTTAAATCAGTACATGATCATAAGAGAAACGTAGATGACGAAATTCTAGAGCTTCTCTCGCAGAACAAGGGCGTTCTAGGATTGTCTTTCGTGAGTTCTTTCATATCTCCTAAGAAGAGATCAAGCCTTAATGATTTAATTAATCATTTCATGTATGTGTACGAGAGATTCGGTTCGAGCATACTAGCTATAGGTTCTGATTTTCATGGTCTTCTAGGTCTTCCAGGTCCTGAAGGACTTGAGTCTGTTGATAAGATACAGATACTTCTAGAAACCTTAAGAAGTAAGGGCCTTAGTGAGTCAGACATTAGGAAAATAGCTTACGAGAATGCTCTTAGTTTAATGCGGGAAATCCTCAGCTGAGTAGTCCTAATGCAAGACCATCTCCTCTTATATCAACGTAGCTAGCCTTAACCCCACCTCTAATCTCCGCTGCAGCAGCTACTCCCAGTCTTGAAGGATATTTAACCTCACGTAGAGTATATCCCTCAATAACTCCTTTCTCAAAACCCTCCTCGAATTCTATGATGTTGGTTCCAGGATACCATATGAATCTAGGGTATTCGATAGCCTCCTGCGGATTCATACCATACTTAAACATGTTCTGGAAAATTTCTGCATGTAGCTGAGGTCTGAAATGGCCTCCCGACAGCCCTAACGCGATCTCCCTATCATCTGTTAATACTATCATAGCAGAGAGCGTATGTAACGGCTTCTTTAAAGGTGCTAGCGAATTCGGGTGGTTAGGAATCAGATTGAAAGATGATGCTCTAGAGTTTAAGGTTATTCCATATGTAGGTTCCGTTATTTTGGAACCGAAGGGGTAGAAGAGAGACTGTATCCCTGATACTATGGTACCCTCTCTATCTATGATAGCAAAGTAGGTCGTATCTCCATCAATGTGGAGACTCCTGCGTTGTTCTGAGGAACTATTACGTAGTAAGTCAATACTGAGTAACTCATCAATCTTGACACTCATGTATCGTGAATCACCAACGTAGAGATCTCTGAGCTTGTAAACAGTCTTAAATAAATCTACATACATTCTTAACCTGCTAATAGAGTTTGGCTTATCCACGCGTTCCTCCTCAAGAAGTTTCAGTAGTTGAAGTGTTGTTATGCCTTGAGTGTTTGGGGGCATTTCATATACAGTGATTTTATCTAGGTTTAATTTTATGGGTTCTTCAATACTTGCTTTATAATTCCTCATATCCTCGTAACTAATTACTCCACCCAGAGATTTCACATACTCCGAAATCTTTACTGCTATATCACCTTCGTAGAAATGCCTGGGATTTTCTTTGATTAAATCCAGTGCTTTCACGATATTATCGAATCTGACGAGCTGTCCTGGGACATAATATTGAGTATAGCTATAGTAGGTTTTTCTAGAACCTGCATCCTTTATTAGTAAGTCTTTAAAGTTGTTAAGAGCTGTAGCAAAACTTGGTGATATTGAAAAACCTTTCTTGACAGAATTTATTACTAAGTCTAAAATTCTTCTCCACTCAAGAGATCCTAACTTCTCCCACATCACTCTGAGACCGTCAATCATTCCTGGTACCACAATCGATAGGGGACCTTCTAGAGGGACTTCCTTAAGACCTAAAGTCTTGATAAATTCCGCAGTCATTTTTGCAGGAGCGTAACCTGATCCATTAATAAACGTGATTCTTCCTTGAGGATCTTTAATTAAAGCGAAGAAGTCTCCTCCTAAACCACCTAGGTGAGGAATATTAACAGAAAGCATAAGAGACACAGCCACGGAAGCATCCACAGCATTACCTCCGAGCTCAAGGACTTTAACCCCTACGCACGAAGCTAAAGCAGTCTCACTAGCTACTACGCCTTCAGAAGAATAAAATGGAACTCTAAACACTCATCTCACCACACTTAATAAGGAAGTCTAAGATATTTAAAACAAAGAATTATGTTACAACAAGACACACCAACCTAAAATCCTAATCTAATTAGAGGGCGGTATCGGCTATAGCCCGCCTTCAGTACTACGGCGGTATGGAGCTTAACGGCCTACCCGCGCCTCACGCGGTCCTCATCGGCGCTACTTGGCCTTGCTCCCGAGGGGACAGCCGTTTCAACGCATCCGCCCCCATACTCAGCGGGTTACTGACACCTCGTTACCGAGGCGTCCTCACCGCATCATCGACATTCGGGAGCGGCCGTGTCGTTTCTGTGCTGTTGCCGCGGGTCTCCCCGCACCCCTTACGGGGTCCTCGCACCGCGTGGAGGGCGGTGCTTCCTCAGGGGCGTAAACCCCCGTAACCGCCAGCCGACTCCGCCCAAAAATTAATAAGGCTTCACAAAATTTTAAACTTTTGAGATTATCTTGAAATACCCAAATCTCAAAGGTTCTGTGGGATCTTCTGGTTCAACATACTCCATTAACACTGTTTCTAACCCCACTTCTTTAAAAACATATACAAGATCCTCAACCCAGTCATAAATACCGCACCACATACAGAAACTACCTGAAAACTTAACGACTATGATATCGTTTCTAATTTCAAGGAGTTCCGCAACTGCTTCCGGATATCTCCGCTCGTTATAAATTTCAATGCCTTTCTTAACCAACCCAATTAATGTTTCCTCACTCATTAAGGACCCTCAATATCTCTAATGTTTAAGGAGAAATTAATTAGTTGATGAGAGACTAATTTGATTAAGTTTTTACTTAGTAAAAATTAGGTTTAGACTTACTTCTTTTTCATGAAAACTAGTACTAATGAGATTAGTGCTAAGATTAAGGCTACGCCGCCTAAAGCCATCGATGTTGTGATGTTTGCTGTAGCGCCTTCAAGACTTAAGACGCGAGAGCTTAAATCACTAGCAGTACCTTCCAGGGTTGTGACGGAGCTTTGAATATTCGTAACGGTATTTTGTAGAGAGGATACAGAGTTACTTAAGCTATTGACATTTGATGTTAGTTGATTCAGCTTGGAACCTAGTTCCTGAACCTCACTAATGAGTTCCGTTAAGGCTTTCTTACCTTCAAGTAATTCTTTGTAAGCTAGTAACTCACCATAGTAGCCAGTAGCCCACAATACTATGTTTCTGAATAACCTCATACCCTGCATGATGACACCGTAGTATACGTAAGTTAATCCAGACTGGTAGCCACTATAAGGTGACTCACCACTAACAATCACTTTATTCCCGTTAGGAAGGATCTCTACAGCTAAGAGAGGGAATACTCCAGTATCTCCTGGTGAGTATAGCTGGTGAATCATTCCGGGAGCGCCTGGCGCCTTAGGCTGGTGCTCAACTATTTTACCGCCCTCTGTTGTTCTAGCTACTACGTAGACGTTAGGTATTTTAACATTTATTGGATTAACCCAGGTCCCATTATCTAGGACCGCTGCGAGAGGTCCTGGACCATGGAATAACGCTGACTTAACACCGTAACCTAATTCAGCAACCTCTGAGTCGGGATCTACAGTACCTACAACCCTGTAGGTTGCTTTAGCGTTCGAAATTGTGTCCTCCACGGAGACGTAATCTATTCTTAGGTGGGATCCCAGTGCTTCTGCAACCATATTAACTACTTGCTGTGCCATTTCACTGCCTTGTGCGGGGTAATCACTATCTCCAGCTAACCATATAGCTCTAGGCGTGCTATTAAACCACGAGGCTAAAGCACTAATCTCTTCTGGTGTGACTAACCTTAATGCCTGCCCAATTATAACCATTTCAACACCTTTCAAAGTAGTTGGGGTAAAACCTCCATACCTAATCTCAGCATTATTCTTAACATAGTCGGGGAGTATCCCTAAATCTGCCTCACTAGATAATAGAACAACCCAATAAGCTTCAGGAATCATCTTCATCATTTCAACTATCCCGCCAGCAGTCTGACCGTGAGATAAGTCTATTAATATGCCTATCCCGACCTTAGCTGCTTTGAGTTGCGGAGCTATTAAGCCGGTAACCGATGCAAGAAGTAATAACGTTAGGACTACAGTAGCTAATTTACGCATGGAGACACCTCAATTAAGAATACTAAAGAGGGGTTAATAAATAAACTATGAAACGGTGAATGGATATATTCTTCAGTAAAGTTTTTATTTACACAAAACATAACCCTTATTGGAGAACAAATATGAAGTACCGTGAAGCGCTCACAAAATTAAGCGTCTTAGTTATTAGTATTATTATTGTTGTCGGTATTGTTAGTGTGTTGGTTTACGTAACTACTCAAGCACCACCAACCCCAACACCAACAACAAGCCCCACAACAACACCGACAACCACACCCACGACAACACCAACCCCAACACCAACAACAAGCCCCACAACAACACCGACAACCACACCCACGACAACACCAACCCCAACACTAACTACAACTCCTACTACTGAGGGTATAGTACTATACGTAGTTACTAGACATCCAGGAGATATTCAGGTCGTTGCTAGGAATGAATTCTTAAATTCTGAGATTGCGAGAAGATATAACATTAAGGATATCGTCTTCGTGTATTTGGAGGCTGGATGGTGGATTCCAATTATTCAGCAGAAAAATTATGATGTTGGTTGGGGAGGCGGTCCGACGCTTTTCGATACCTTATATCAAGCTGGGTTATTAGCTCCCTTAACTTCTCAAGAAGTCTTGGATGCCGTGAATCAAGTGCCTGATTACATAGCTGGTGCGCCGATGAAAAGATTAGGTCCGGACAACAAAGTATATTGGGTTGCTGCAGCAATATCTTCCTTCGGTTTTACTGTGAATTTAGATACTCTTAATTTCTACGGCTTACTTCTACCAACTAGATGGAGTGACCTAGGTAGTATAGATTATGCTCGTAAGCTCGTTCTCTTAGGTAAGGAAGCAGTAGGGATAGCTAACCCAACACAATCAACTAGTAATACGAGAATGTATGAAATTATCTTGCAAGCTTATGGGTGGATGGAGGGCTGGAAAGTATTAACAACCATGGCTGCTAATGCTAAGATCTATCAGGGATCAGCAGATGTGAGAGACGGTGTTATTGCGGGAGACATAGATGTAGGAATCACTATAGATTTCTACGGATACATAGCTCAATCACAAAACCCTGACTGTAAGTACTTGGTTCCTGTTGGCGAAACTATAGTTAACGGAGACCCTATAGCTCTCCTAAAAACCTCACGTAATCCTGAAGCAGCTCAGGCTTTCATAGCGTGGGTTCTTACAGAAGGACAGTGGAAGGTTTGGTTTAAGCCTGATATAAACAGACTCCCCATAAATCCGAGAGCTTTCGAGACTCCTGAAGGAATGAAGAGACAAGACCTCTATCAAGCCTTCTTAGAGATAATAGAACTACAGGCATCCTATTTGATGACAACCTAGCTTTATCTTACGAGAAAGCAATAGTACACTACTTCGAGGCAGTATTAGTAAATCTTAATAGTAATTTAAAGCAGGTCTGGATAACGCTAGTCAACAAGTACTTAAACGGGCAACTCACACACAATCAATTTAATTACTACGTGAGTCTCCTCAGCGCTCCACTCACTTACGTCGATCCTAAAACAGGTCAAATA
>JAVVFV010000032.1:0-6022 GCA_039889305.1 Candidatus Zestomicrobium tamdykulense
TAGTATACGAAGCAAAAATAAAACTAACAAGCATAGAAGGAACAAGAGAAATACCAATAACAGAATTCTTCACAGGACCTGGGATGACTATTATGAAGCCTTATGAACTACTTCATGAAATAGTAATACCTAGGAAGGGGGGAGGGTCTTCATTCATTAAGGTAAGTAGGGTGGCTATGGATTTAGCTATAGCTAGTGCAGCGACTTATGTTGAGGTGGAAGATAATACAATAAAGGATGTTAAGATAGCTTTGGGTTCTGTAGCTCCTCACCCCATCAGGGCTAGGAAATGTGAGGCAGCTTTAATTGGTAGGAAAGTTAATGAGAATGTCTTAAGAGAGATAACTCGTTTAGTGATTGATGAGATAAGTCCCATAGATGATGTAAGAGGGAGTGCTTGGTATAGGAAGGAGGTTTCGAAGGTTTTGGTTTATGATTCACTTATTAAGTCGTTAGAAAGGGTGAGGAGGTGACTTAAGTCATGAAAATCACATTCAAGGTTAACGGTCAACCTATTACGCTAGATGTTAAACCTAACGAATTACTGATAAACGTCTTAAGAGACAAGTTAAAGTTAACTGGAACTAAGTATGTTTGCGGTATAGGGGAGTGTGGTGCTTGCACAGTACTGCTTGACGGAGAACCTATACTCTCGTGCATAACCCTAGCGGTAGACGTCAATGGCAAGGAAGTAACCACGATTGAGGGTATTTCTAAGAATGATAGATTGAGTGAGGTTCAGGAAGCTTTCATAGAAGAAGGCGCTATCCAGTGTGGTTACTGCATACCAGGCTTCATAATAATGAGCGAGTACTTATTAAGGAATAACCAAAAACCTACTGAGGAAGAAATCAAAGAATACTTGAGAGGCAATCTCTGTAGGTGTACGGGATATATTAGCATAGTTAAGGCAGTTAAGAAAGCTAGCGAATTAAAGACGTCTAAAACCAAGCAGTAGGTCACTACAGTACTGTTTAGGAATGTTTCTTAAGATGAGTTAATGGGTCTTTCAGTCACACATAAAAGCTAGGAAACTCATAAATGTCTTGATGTACATAGTTGATGTGATGATTCTGGCAGCGTTAGGAATTATGATAGCTATAACAACATATTATCTAGCAAGAGACTTAGGAACCTTAATATCCTATACCTCAACAGTCAATAAGTTAAAGCTAATAGTCGATTATATACTCCTACTCTTCATATTTTCCGAGCTTTTGAGGAGTGTGTTAGCTGTTAGAGGTGAAGAGTACTTAGTAGTCTTGATGGAGACAGCTATAGTAGTAGCTATTCGAGAAATATTCATATCAATTACCTCGAAAACTACTATTGACTTATTAATTAGTTCTATCTCGTTAATAGCTATTATAGTTGGTTTATGATTAATTAAAACAAAAGCGTATACGAGGAAATTCAGAGAACACAGATGAAGCTATATTATAGCTTCATAGGATTTCTTCGCGTAATCGTTCAGATTGATTAAGTTGAGCAACCTGCTTAGTTTAATTGTTTAGTCAGCAGTTTTGCTCTTGTATTGTTCCTTTACTTTTTAGTTTTCAGCATTAGTCTCGTGTTTTAATTAAGCTTAAGAGTGTTTTGAGCCCTTAGACTTATTTGAGTAATTACCCTATCTTCAGGAATAGTCTCGCAAGTTTTTCAACATCATCAAGCTAAAATAATACGGTAAGAAGACCTTTTAATTAAGGTTTTCATAGTTATCAATAGGGTGATTTGGGTGTCTCATACATATCAAGATGGTTTGCTAGTGAAAGGAGGCTTAGTAGTGGATCCTGAAGGTGTTTTCAGAGCTGATATAAAGATAGTTGGAGGTAAGATAGTAGCTTTAGGTAGGGACATAAGTCCTGAGGGTATTAGTGATATTATTGAAGCTAGTGGATTACTGATCTTTCCAGGCATTGTTGATGAGCATGTCCATATGAGGGAGCCCGGTCTAGAGTATAAGGACAATTTCACACACGGGACTATGGCAGCAGCTGTTGGAGGTGTCACGACAGTTATTGAGCAACCTAATACTCTCCCACCAGTAGATGAGCCGCAGAAGTTAGTTAGTAAGGCAGAACTCCTCAAGAGTAAGGCATACGTTGATTTCGCGTTGTATGGGGTGTTGCATGACTCAAATACTCATATGATTGAAGACTTAGTGAGTGTAGGTGCAGTAGGGTTCAAGGTTTTCTTAGGTCCTACTACAGGTAATATACCACCACCGAGTGAGGGGTCTCTTTATGAGATACTTAACAAATCCTCAAAACTCGGAGTTACTGTGGCTTTTCACGCGGAAGATCATCAACTTATAAACTACTTTACTAACAAGGTTAAGAGTTCTGGTAGGGTAGACCCACAAGCACACGAGGACGCGAGACCGCCTATAGCTGAGGAGTTAGCTATCACGAAACTGATACTCATGTCAAAAAGAACTGGTGGCAGAGTACACATACTCCACATGTCATCGAAGGAGGGTGTTGAGTTGCTTAAGGAGGCGTTAATGGAAGGTATAAACGTGACGGGTGAGACATGCCCTCACTACTTAACTTTCAGTAGTGATGATTACCAGAAGTACGGAACTTTAATTAAAGTTAATCCACCAATAAGAAGTAACACACATAGAGAATCCTTACTTAGGGCGGTTAATGAGGGAATAATAAGTGCTTTAGGCTCTGACCACGCACCACATACGAAAGAAGAGAAGCTGAAGCCTGTGTGGGATGCAGCAGCAGGTTTTCCGAACGTTCAAACATTCTTCCCAGTAATCCTTGATATGGCTTTAAGGGGCTTAATACCGTTAACTAGGATACCTAAATTAGCTTCAGAGAATCCAGCTAAGTATTTCGGTCTATGGCCGCGTAAGGGAGCGATAAGAATAGGAAGTGACGGTGATTTAGTGATAGTGGATCCTAACGGAAAGACATTAGTAACTGAAGAATGGTTACACTACAAACACAAAGTTACTCCTTACTTGGGTTGGGAGTTACGAGGAAAGGTAAAGTATGTATTGCTGAGAGGTAACGTGATAGTTAAAGACAGCAGATTAGTAATTACTGAGCCGAAAGGTATATGGCTTAAAAAGAATACATAGTAATCAATACTTCCTCTGAGGTTTAGTCTTGCGTTCATTAAAGGGTTTTTATCCTTACCCATACACGAAGCAGGGCTTAAGACACGAGCTTTTTCTTACTCCTACTTTAAAAAGTTAAGCTTTCCTTTCAGTTATAGTGATTAACGTAAAACCTTTATTAATCTATCTATGCTTAAGTTAATCATGGTTGAATACTATGATAAATATCGATGCTGAGTCAGAATTTCTTATTAGTAAGTGGCTTGAAGCTAAGGAATTCGTGGTTGTCGGGAAGAGTATGTCTAGAGTTGACGCGTTGAGTAAAGCTTTAGGTACGGCTAAGTACACTGAGGATTATTTAATTAGTGAAGCACTCTTTATTAAGCAGGTTCTAAGTCTCGAACCTCACGCGATTATTAAAAATATTGACGTGTCTAGAGCCCTAAGCATACCTGGAGTTAATCAAGTAATTACTGCAGAAGATATTCCGGGAGTTAATCAAGTTGGTTATGCATTACCTGATCAACCATTACTTGCTGAGAAGAAGGTTAGGTATGTTGGTGAGGTAGTAGCTCTTGTTGTGGCGACTGATTACGATAAAGCTTTGAGAGCTGCTGAGGAAGTGAAGATAGATTATGAGCCATTACCTTACATTCTCGATCCTTTAGAAGCTCTAGAGAGAACTGATGTATTAATACATGAGGAAGCAGGTTCTAACATAGCTTTCAGAACAAAAGTTAGGAGGGGCAATATTATTGATGGTTTTAGTAAATCGGATGTCATAGTAGAGAATGAGTATAGGACACATCATCAAGACCACATATACCTCGAGACTGAGGCAGCACTAGCTATACCCGATATAGAGGGAAGAATAACAATCATAGGAGGTATTCAGTACCCGCATCTAGCAAGAGACATAACTGCTAAGGTTCTCGGGGTTCCTGCAAGCTATGTTAAGGTGGTAGTCCCTTACGTGGGAGGAGGTTTCGGAGGTAAAGACGATGAAGGTCCTTTAGCAGCAGCTAAAGCAGGTTTAGCAGCTTACTTAACTAGAAAGCCTGCATTCATTCTGTATAGTAGGGAGGAATCAATAGTTATTCACCCAAAAAGAGAAGCCGCAATAATAAGGTATAAGAGTGGTGCTAGTAGTGATGGTAAACTACAAGCAATTGATGTAACAATAATTCATGACACGGGCGCATACGCTAACAGATCACCCTTCATATTATGGAGAGCTACGATGCATTCTTCAGGTCCCTACGAAGTACCTAACGCTAAAGTAGATGGGTACGCTGTCTACACTAATAAAGTATATGAAGGTTCTTTCAGAGCTTTCGGTAACGCATCAATACAGTTCGCGGTTGAGAGACAGATGGATCAATTAGCTGAGAAGCTGGGTATGGATCCTATAGAGTTCAGACTAAAGAATATCTTAGAACCAGGCAAGTACACAATAACAGGGCAGCTTCTCGATCACTCTGTCGGTATAGGTGATGCTGTAAGAAAATTAGCTGAGGTAACGGAGTGGAGAAAGAAACGTGAAGAATATAGAAAGTTTAACGAGATGAGTAGCAGGTTTAAGAGAGGTATAGGTATAGGTGTTGCGTGGCACGGCATAAGCACGTCTAGGGGGGTTCCAGACTGGTCTAACTCTTACATCAAGATAGAGAAAGACGGGTCTATTACAGTATATACTGGAATTACTGAGATAGGTCAGGGATCTCCTACCTCCTCACATGTACAGATAGTTTGTGAGTTGCTTGGTGTTTCACCTGACCATGTTAAGGTGATTTTCGGAGGTACTGATGCTCCTGACTCTGGGGCTACACATGCTTCAAGAGGTACAAGCATTGGTGGTATTGGGGTTTTGGTAGCTGCGGCGAAGCTTAGAGAGAGATTAGTTTATCTTGCAGCCAGCATGCTTAATGTGCGTCCTGAGGAGGTAGTTTTAGTTGGTGAGAAAGCACTAGTTAAGAATGATCCTTCAAAATACATAGGTTGGAAAGACCTCATTAAGGAAGCTATGTCTAGAGGAGTTGAATTAAGCGCTACCGGATACTTTTTCTTGCCTAAGGGCAGGTTTGATGACACAGTAGGTCAGGGGTTTGCTTATCCCGCATACAGCTATATCTCAGTAGTAAGCGAGGTAGAAGTAGATATGTGGACTGGACAAGTCAAGGTACTTAAGGTATGGCCCGCCTTAGCTGCTGGGAGAATAATAAATCCACAACAGGTTGAGGGTCAGATTGAGGGTGCTGTTGTTCAAGGTATGGGTTACGTCTTAATGGAGCATCTAGTATTTGATGAGAAGGGCAGGATATTAAATCCTGACTTAACAGACTACGTCATACCAACAGTAAGAGATATTCCCGAGATAGCTAAGCCCATCTACGTAGAAGACGTCTTTAAGTATGGTCCTTTCGGAGCTAAGGGTGTTGGTGAGATGGCCTTAATACCTATGCCGGCTGCTCTCTCTAACGCTGTAGCTAACGCGTTAGGAGTAAACATAACTAGACTACCTCTAACACCTGAAAATATTCTTAAGTTATTAAGCGTAGTGAGGGGGTGAGACCGCATGTTCTATAAGTTACCCGAGATAGAATACATACATGTTTCAGAACTTGATGAGGTTTTAAGACTCTTGAGTAAGAAGGAAGATGTGAAGGTATTAGCGGGAGGGACGGATCTAGTAATCGATATGAAGATAGGTAGGTACAAACCAAAAACAATAATAGATATCTCGGGAATCAAGAGCCTAAGATACATAGTTGATGAGGGCGATAAGATTAAGATAGGCGCGTTAACTAGGATGCAGGATATAATTGAGTCTCCAGTCATCAGAAAGAAGCTACCAGTACTCGCCGAGGCTGTCTCAATGCTAGGTTCTTGGCAGATTAGGAATATGGCTACTGTTGGTGGTAATTTGTGTAATGCTTCTCCTGCTGCTGA
>JAVVFV010000033.1:0-5584 GCA_039889305.1 Candidatus Zestomicrobium tamdykulense
TGTTGTGGTTACGGGTACAGAAGTCTTTGAAGGACTGATTGAAGATAAGGCTTCACCAGTGGTTAAGAATAAGGTTCTTGAGTATGGTGGTGTCGTAACAAAAATCATTAAAGTTCCTGACGACCCAACACTAATTAAGAACGCTATAACAGAACTCTTGAGAGAGTGTGACGCAGTCATAGCGACTGGAGGAATGAGTGTAGACCCAACAGATTACACACCTAGATCTATAGCTGAATTAGCTGATGAGGTGGTTATGTACGGGATACCTATCAAACCAAACACGATGAGTATGGTTGCTTATGCTCAAGAAAAGCCAGTAATAGGTGTTTCATCTGCTATAATATATTACAGTAGGTGGAACATCCTAGATGTTTTGTTACCTTGGGTGATGGCAAAGGAAAAAATAAGTAAGGAATACCTAATTAGTTTAGGTGAGGGTGGTTTAACTGATGAATTCCTTAAAGGTAGAGGTTGGTATTGATGTCATCAATAAGACTTAAAGATAATTACGGGAGGATCGTAGATAGGTTCAGAGTAAGTGTTACTCAAAGATGTAATCATGCTTGCATATTTTGTCATAGAGAGGGAATTTTTAGTTTTGAGGAGGAAGCGTTAAGTCCGGAGGATTATGGGTTCTTAGCAAAAGTATCGAAAACACTCGGTATAAGCAAGTATAAATTAACTGGTGGAGAACCGCTATTAAGAAACGATATAGCAGATATTGTTAGGGAATTAAAGTCTTACTCTAATGAAGTATCGCTATCTACTAATGGCTCATTACTTAAGGATAAAGCTAGTGCTTTATTGGAAGCAGGTCTAGATAGACTCAACATAAGTCTTCATTCTTTCAGAGATGAGGTCTTCTCATACATTACTAGAGCACCTCTAAAGCGTGTGATAGAGGGTCTTAAAGAAGCTCTCGACATCGGGCTGAATGTGAAAATAAATTTCGTAGTTATGAAATCAAACATTAACGAGATCACGAATCTACTTGATTTCGCAACAAACAATAATGTCTCCGTGAATTTGATTGAGCTAATTCCTTTAGGCACTCCTCAGCAAGTCTATGTGAAGGAGTATGTGAGTCTTAATGAAGTGGAGCATTTAATAGAGCAGAAAGCAGTCAAGAAATACTTTAGGAATTTTCAGAATAGACCTATCTACGTATTAGATAGTGGAGTGGAAGTGGGTCTGATTAGGGGGTACGGTAACCCACACCTCTGTAGTGGGTGTACTCGCTTAAGGCTTACACCAAGTGGTAAGATTAAAATATGTATCTTTAGAGAAGATATTTTTGTTGATGTTAAGGAAGCAATAAAGAGTAGAGATTCTCGCATGTTAGAGGAAGCGCTTAAGAAAGCTACTTTATTAAGAGAACCTTATTTTAAGTATGGGTGATTAAATTGAGTGCTCAAATGGTTGACATATCTTCTAAACCAGAGGTTTTCAGAGAGGCAGTGGCTGAGGGATACATAAAACTCAAGAAAGAAACCATAAAGTTAATAAAAGAGAAACTAGTAGAAAAAGGAGACGTTCTAACGATATCTTCCGTGGTTGCGGTACAGGCCGTCAAGAAAACACCTGAATTACTCCCTCTAACCCACAATATACCGATAACACACGTATCAACCTCGTATGAAATACTTGATGAAGGTGTTAAAGTCACTGTCACCGTGAGAACCACTGCAAAGACTGGAGTTGAGATGGAAGCTCTTACAGGAGTTGCACTAGCACTACTAAATATTTGGGATATGGTTAAGAAGTATGAGAAGGATGAGAAAGGACAGTATCCTGAGACCCAAATAAGCAGCATAAAAGTACTTAGGAAGACTAAAGAGGAAATCTAACTAAGTTTTGGTCTTCGTATTCGTCTTCCGTCACCTAAGACCCAGAATTCTCCATTCTCTCTAATCTCGAGTTTCGAGATAGGAACCTCGTGCTTAACCCTCTCCAACACATACTCAGCGGCTCTGAATGCCTCACTTCTCTCTCTAGCAGTTACGAGTATGTATATTGTTGGATCACCAGGTCTTAAATCACCTATCCTATGAATCACAACTACATCTCTAATCTTGAAATTCTTAAGAGCATCATTACTAATCTCTCGCATCTTACTGAGAGCGAAATTCTCGTAAGCTTCATAAATAAGCTCATTCACAGGCTCGTTATTCACGAGACCCTTAACGAAGCCCATAAACATAACTAATGCTCCGCATCCTTCCTTAGAAGAATCCTTAGATAGTCTTTCTAGGTATTCATTAACGTTTAGCTTATCCTTCGTTATTAACACTTCAACAACCATTTTACTAACCACCAGCTGCTGGAGGTAATAAAGTAACTATATCTCCTTCTCTGAGGAGGTACTCCTCACTAACTATACTATCGTTAACTAATACTATGATTGATATGTTAGCTTCCTTGATCTTCGTAAGGAAGTCGTTAAACCAACTAAGCTTATTTGCTAGGAAATTCAGTAATTCCTTAACTCTTACGGGTTCCTTCAACTCAACATCAACTGACTCCATCTTGCTAAAGTCTTTCAAAATACCAAAGAATTTTATCTTCATCTACCTTCACCAACACATTTAACGATTTTGCTTTAATAAAATTGTGGACTTCCTAATAATGTTTTTATTAATGCTATTATAATATAATTATATGGTAATGCAAGCATGTTAAGAGTGAACGTGGAGGCTGCTGGTTATAATGCTGGTGATGCAGTGTTAAGAGGGATTAGGTTTGAGGGTAGTGAGGGAGAGTTAATACTCATTGGTGGGGCTTCAGGCTCTGGCAAAACAACACTTCTACTCGCTATCTCAGGAGTTCTTTCTTCACTTTTGGGAGGTTGGATTAACGGTTCAGTATTAATTAAAGATGAGGATGTACTTAAGAGCAGCCTCGCCGTATCTAGGCTTCTAGGACTTGTTCTTCAGGACCCGGAAAAACAGGTCTTAATGCCAACTCCATTAGATGAGGTTTTATTCACTCTAGAGAATCTTGGGTTTGGAAAAGATGAGGCCTTAGCGAGAGCTACGGAGTTGTTAGGAAGGTTTGGTCTCTTAAGTAAGAGGTTAGATCATGTGGAGACTCTCTCAGGAGGTGAGAAGAGGAGGTTATCTCTTGCTTCAGCAATATCTCATAAGCCATACGTCATAATGCTTGACGAACCTACTGCGTCAATGGATCCCTGGGGAATAAGGGAGGTGAGGAGATTCGTTACTGAGTTAGTTGAGGAAGGCAGTATTGTCTTAGTAGTTGAGCACAAGATTAAGTACTTCCTAGATATTGCTGATAAGTTAATACTGATTGATTCTGGTAGGAAGATAGCTGAGTATACGAAGAAGGAACTTACGTCAGAGAATTTAATCAAGATTAGGAGTATGAATGTTGATGTGGAACCTATTCATGAAATACCCAGGAAATCTAGTGGAGAGAAGAAAGTCGGCGAGCCAGTACTACTAGTTGAAGGACTTGAGTGCTGGCATGACCCTGAGAAACCTCTCCTGAAAAATGTTTCGTTTGAAGTGAGGAGGGGTGAGGTCGTAGCTCTAGTAGGTCCTAACGGCTCGGGCAAGACCACACTACTAAAAACCATAGCAGGATTTCATAAAGGCTATTCTGGAGAAATTAAGCTTCTTAACAGAGGAAAGAAAGTATTTTATATTAGCCAAACACCTGATTATATGTTTCTTGAAAATACTGTAGAGAAAGAATTAATGTTAACTGCATCGAGAACAAGTCTCCGGGTCGAGGACTTAATAAAGGAGATACCTTTCTATCATGAGAGGAAGCACTCATCACCTTACAAGCTTAGTTTAGGTCAGCGCAGGTGGTTAACACTAACTATTGCATGGGCTTACAAACCAGGTATTGTTTTGATGGATGAGCCTACGGCCGGACTAGATCTGAGATTACTTAATATTATGTTTAACTACATAAGAAAATTGAGTGAGAGCGGGATTTCCTTCATAATATCTACTCACGACCCGAGAGTTCTTCTAGACTTAGTAGATAGGTCCTTAATAATTGAGGGAGGTAGAGTCAAGGAAGCAGAACCTTACGAAGTAGCTCTAATGCTTGAGAGTATCGCAGGTGTCTACTAATGAAACTCAAGTTCAGAGAATCTACGCTGTTTCTATATGCTTTAGGGATATCCTTGATTGCGTTCATATCAAACTCTATTAAATCAATAATGTTTCCTTCACTAATTAACGGGATCGTAGGCTTCGCCCTAGGTAGGAAGAAACTACCTCAAAAGTTACTAGTAACTCTCCTGCTCTTGAATGTTTGGGGTGCGTTTCTCAACGGACTCTACTTCCATAACACCGGAGAAGTAATTATCTCGACGCAGGTAATAATCATTAGGGAGGGCGCGATTAAATCCTTTCTATTAGTTAGTCTCAGATTCTTTCTAGTTGTAGGCGCTACACTACTTATGTTAGGACTTACTAATATGAGAGACCTAATAAAATCGTTAGAAAGAGACTTGAGAATACCGCCAGGAATAGCATTCACAATAACGTATGCCTTCAGATTATTCCCACTACTGAGTAGAGATTTAAGTGAGGTCTACATAACTCGGAAAGAAAGAGGATTCAGCTCAATGATACTAAATCCTAAAAACCTTAAGAGTATTCTATTACCACTACTTAACTTAGGTTATGAAAGAGCTGTTTGGGGAGGTATCTCTGCAGAACTAAGAGGTCTAGGTATGAGAAGAATACAAGAGAGGAAATCTCTCAGCTTAGGAGATTTCATGATATTCTGTACGTTAATTTTGCAGTGGATACTTGCTCTTATATAGTTATCTTGATCCTAAGCTTGTGGGTTTATGGTTTATAACTAAATAATAAATGTTTTTATACCTCTATTATAATTATAATTATGGTGGTCCCGTGAAAACAACCAAATTCACAAGTATAGATCTAGCCTTACTAGCAGTGACCGGAGTTGTGAGTGGAGTTATATTTACTGCTAATTGGACTTTATATTATGTGTCGGAAGCTCTGACAGGACCTATAGGTGCTAGAGTGATTAGTTATGGCTTATGGTTTATTGGAGCTCCGTTAGCCGCTTCCTTAATAAAGAAGCCGTTTTCAGCGTTCCTGGGAGAGTTTATAGGGGCTCTTGTTGAGACCTTAATAGCTCCTGCTGGCGGCATAACTAACGCTATTTACGGGTTTACGCAGGGTCTTGCTTCTGAGCTGGGCTACATGATGTTTAGGTATGGTCGCTGGGACATACTTTCAGGCGCTATTGCTGGGGCGTTGGCAGGTATTCCTGCAGTTGCTTTAGACGCGCTTCTTTTTGGAATGATTGGAGGACCTATTGAGATGGGTTTATGGGTTTTAGCAGCATGTGTTAGTGGAGCTATTTATGGTACTGTGGTATCTTTCGTTGGTCTTAGTATTAGAAGGTAGCTTTACTCAACACACATGAGAGCTTTTTTAATAGCATTTATAGCGCTTAGCGAGAAAACGT
Source organism: Candidatus Zestomicrobium tamdykulense (assembly GCA_039889305.1). GTDB lineage: Archaea > Thermoproteota > Thermoprotei_A > Sulfolobales > NBVN01 > Zestomicrobium > Zestomicrobium tamdykulense. The sequence continues at coordinate 5,485 of JAVVFV010000033.1, forward strand.
AGATTACAGGCTCTATACCTAAGCCGCCTGCATCTGCTATTGCGTCAGGCTCCTTACTTAATTCATTCACTACTTTTTCTAGAGAGGTGAAGAATACATT
>JAVVFV010000034.1:0-5321 GCA_039889305.1 Candidatus Zestomicrobium tamdykulense
GCTACTAAGAGAATTACCACAATAAAAACCACTAACAAACTTCTAGTTAAACGCATAAAGACCCCAGTAACAAAAACAACAAATTAGTTAATAAATCTTACTACTATTATACAAAATGTGAGGTATTGCTTAAGAAACTCTCACGTAGTATGGAGATTTGGTATTATTTTTAATTCAGCTGAGACAGCTATAATCATCTTTCATGTAGTTTTCTCATCATACTAACTTAAGATTTAATAGCTAGCTAATAAAGGTTTATGTAGATGATGTTACGACGCTCTCCTGATAATGTGATGAGTCTTCTCTTCACTGATTAAGAATATGAGTGTTTAAGTTTTCGTGATTCTATGTACACTTACTTGAGGAGTTCCAGTATTGTTTTGTTGTAGGGCTGAGTAGCTATTCCCTTCTCAGTAATTATGCCGCTTACTAGGTTTGGTGGGGTTATGTCGAAGGCCGGATTCATTACGTCTACGTCCGGAACGGTTATGAGGAGCTTCCCTAATATCTTACGTACTTCGTCTGGGTTGCGTTCTTCAATTACTACGTCCCCCAACCTACTTACAGGATCTATGGTTGAGGTTGGTGCGACTGCGTAGAAAGGTATGTTGTGGTGATGTGCTAACACAGCTATTGTGTAAGTACCTATCTTATTTATTACGTGACCAGTACTAAGTATTCTGTCAGCACCGACGAAAACCTTACTTACTAGACCCTTACTCATCACGTAACCAACCATGTTGTCACTAATCAGCGTTACCGGAATTCCTTCTTTCTTGAGTTCCCATACAGTGAGGCGTGCTCCTTGAAGCATTGGCCTAGTCTCCGTAGCTATTACTTTGATTTTCTTACCCGAGTACCACGCACTCCTCACAACACTTAATGCTGTCCCGTAACCTGCTGTTGCTAAAGCACCTGCGTTGCAGTGAGTTAGTATGGTGTCTCCGTCATCAATTAACTTACTACCAACCTCACCTATAGACTTATTAACTCTTACGTCTTCCTCATATATTTTCAGAGCTTCAGCTACTACACTCTTTCTTAATTCTTCAGTGCTGTGATAATTATCTTGAATTACTTTCTTCATTCTATTCAGAGCCCAGAACAAATTAACTGCGGTAGGTCTAGTCCTAGAAAACCTCTCAATAACTCTCAACAAGACTAGCTTGAACTCCGTTACGTTGCTTTCCTCGTAATTAGCTGCAGCTAGAGCAACCCCGAAAGCTGCTGCAACACCTATCGCTGGAGCTCCCCTAATCTCCATAGTTTCTATAGCTCTAGCTAACCTCTCGTAATCGTTGGTCTCAACATATTCTTCGTCCCAAGGCAGCTTCAGAGTATTTAACCACCTAACCCTACCATTTAGCCACTCAATAGGCTTAATGTTAATCATCACTTAATCACCGAGTATTAGGTTAGTTAAATCTTATAAGTAGATGAGCTTCACAGTTATCTGAAGAATGTGGTTCTCAGCTATAACTTCTTTAATTCATTAGTCAGGAACATTATTGTGGTGGTTGGAGTGAATGAGACCCTGCATGTGGTGGGTGTTAAGGATAGTAAGCTCCTAGTAAGAGGTCCTCCAGAAGTTTTTACTGAAGCTAAAATAGGAATTAAAACACCTGAGTTTTCCGCATATTTACTAGATCTGGTTGAGTTAGCGTATCTTATATACCTTAAGGAGTATGAGGTTATTGATATGGATGGTCGGAAGCTTGAGTTAGATGATTTATTCTTTAAGTATTCCGGGAGTAAGTATGATTGGATCAAATTCACCACATTCCTCGATCTTAGGAATAGGGGTAGGGTAGCGCAGCCAGGCTATGGTGAGAACGTGTTGATTTTCGAGATGAAGGGGCAGAAATACGCTGTTTACGTGGTAGAAGAAAACTCCCCACTAAGTACTAAAGAATTACTGAGCTGGATTGATAGTGCTCTACTCAAAAACCTCGAACCACTATTAGCTTTAGTAGACGCTAACGGGGACGTAACTTACTACACTATGAGGAAGTATAGGTTGGAAGACCTGGTGTGAGTCATGAAGATTCGTTTAGATCCTTTAAGAGGTATGAGAGACCTAATAACTCCGGAATCTGAAGAACTCTACTATCTCAAAAAGAAATTTAGTGAGGTAGCTACTAAGTACGGCTACGAACTAATAATACTACCCACACTAGAACTCTTCGAGGTATTCTCTATTAAGTCGGGTCCGGAAATAAAGAGGAGCATGTATGTCTTTAATGATAAGGGGGGACGTCAAGTATGTTTAAGACCTGAATTTACTGCTGGGGTAGCTAGAGCTTACTTAAGATTAATGCGTGATAAACCCAAACCTATAAAGCTGTACTATATTGGTCAAGCCTTCAGGTATGAGGAACCTCAAGCAGGAAGATATAGGGAATTCTTTCAAGCAGGTGTTGAGTACTTAGGTGATTCATCAATAAATGCAGACATAGAGCTCCTGCTTCTCATAAGAGATTACTACAGGATGGTGGGTCTAGATAACTACAGGATCAAGATTGGTAATATAGGGCTCTACAGACACTTATTTAGTGCGTGGGGAATACCTGAAGAAACTCAAGACCTAATAATACATTACCTCGACAAGAAAGAAGTTGAGAAAGCACTAAGCTTAGTGAAGAAGTACAACACTTCAGGACAAACTCTAATCGAAGAATTAATGAGTATTTCCTCCTCAAAACCAGAAGAGATTAGAGAACAAGTAAGTAAGTTAAGACTAGATAATAAGTCACTAGAAGAACTCGAGAAAACCATAAAGATTCTTGAGTTATCTAGGGAGTTAGGTGTGGGTGACTCCTACATAGATTTAGGTTTTGCTAGAGGGTTAGCTTACTACACAGGCTTCATATTTGAGGTAGTAGTTCCTGACGCTACTTTCAGCATAGGTGGTGGCGGGCGCTACGATAAGTTGATCTCCATATATGATGGTGAAGACCTCCCAGCAACAGGTTTTGCTTTAGGACTTGATAGGATGCTCTTAGTACTTAATAGTAGGGGGTGGCAACCACCTGAGAAGAATATTAAGGTGATGTTATTAGCGTTAACCAACTACACGACAGAAGTAGATCAAGTCGCTACAACCTTCAGGAACGCAGGCTACGTAGTGGACGTCAGAATAGTTACTAAGAAGAAAGTAGGTGAGGTATTAGGTGATGCTGCTGAGAAAGGCTACGACTACGCAGTATTTCTGGGTGAGAAGGAGTTGAGGGAAGGAGTATTAACTATCAAGAACTTAAGAGAGAAGACACAGAAGACTGTAAGGATAGATATGTTGGGGGAGGTTATTCATGAGTTCTCGCGAAAGAATAAGTGACGTGAGATTATGGAGAGGAATAAGAGTAAGTGACTTGATTAGGGTTTATAAGGAGATACACGGGTTTACTGCTTCAAGCCTTTACGAAGCTTCAGAAATACTTAAGGAGGGTGTTAAGGAAGCAGATCTAAGATTCCTGTCTTTCACGGGGAACTTAGTAGCTACTGGTCTTAGAGGGTTGTTGGCTCAATTAATAGATGAGGGATTCTTCAACGTCATCATAACCACGTGTGGGGCTTTAGATCACGACATAGCTAGAGCTTTAGGTGGTAATTACTTGAAGGGGTATTTCGAAGCTGATGACTCAGAACTAGAGAGGATAGGTATTCACAGGTTAGGGAATGTATTCATACCTAGAGATTCTTACGGACCACCTATAGAGTCTTTTGTTCGTGAGTTAGTACGTAAAGCTTCCTCAATAAAGGAAGAATGGGGAGTTAGAGAACTCCTCACACTAGCTGGTGAAGCCCTAATAAACGACCCAAACTCAATCATAGGGGTAGCTAGGAAACACAGAATACCTATTTACGTTCCCGGAGTAGTTGATGGTGCTTTCGGAACACAACTATTTATTTACTCCCAATTTACTAGTTTTAAGCTGAACCTACTGAAAGACATGAAAGAACTATCAGACCTAGTTTTCCAGTCTAGAAAAAGCCTAGCCTTAATACTTGGTGGTGGAATAAGCAAACACCACACGATATGGTGGAACCAATTCAAGAACGGCCTAGACTACGCAGTCTACATAACTACAGCCGTAGAATGGGACGGCAGCCTCAGCGGCGCCAGAAGCAAAGAAGCAATAAGTTGGGGAAAAATAAAACCAAACGCAAAACACGTTACAGTCTATGGTGAAGCATCAATACTACTACCAATACTCACAGCTAGTCTCCTCGAACACTTTAACAACAAACAACAAAACATTTGAGAGAGAACCCTAGAATACCGTCTTTCAATTCATTCTGATTACTTTAAATTCTACATAAGGAGTTTTGTCAGAAGTTTTCACGCGTGATTACTCCTATGTTGGGTTTAGCGTGATCTAGATTTCATGATGGTTAGATTGTTTTTCTTGTAGCTTGTGCTTAACTTATTGCTGTGTTTGTTCTCATTAGGCTGAGTTTTCTTTATTTACTAGTTAGCAGTTTATGAAGTTTGTTAGTGGTTTATGATTAGTGTTAGTCTCCTAGAACACTCTAACAACAAATAACGAAAGGTGTTTTAGAGGAGTAGTCGTGATAAGGGAACACCGTAGAGTCCTACTCAACATCATTAACAACTCTCTTCCCTGCTGAACATCACTTATACTGACGTTATTAGAACTAGAACGTAATCATAAGCAGCATTAATCTATGGTTATGTGTGGAAGAATATCACATCAATGCTCTCTAAGCCAGGACATAGTAAATAACGAAAGCTATCACTACAATTATTTAAAACCCAGTGCTGTATTTTTAGTTTACTTATCCCTCTTTCTGTAGAGCCAAAACACTATGGGCATCATTATCATGAGGTACAGAAAATGAACTATTACTCTAGCCCACTCAGCCTTCACAGTATAGCCGAACATTATAGCAAACACGGAGCCAACTACGTTCTTATCGGGTGCTCTACTGGAATCCTCAAGTCGAAGGCCTGCCTAGCGAGCCATCCTAATTCAAGTCCAACATACTCGTAGTACTCTACCAGCTCATGCACCCCATATCCAGCTAGTCCGCCTGCGAGGAGAGTCAGCAGCAAGCTCGTGTAGTAGAAAAACTTCTGCAGGCTGATCTTCATGCCTACTATGAAGATACCGTAGGATAGAATGAGAGCGCTCAGGGTCCCGGTAAGTACCCCGATAAGCGTCGCTACAGACTCGCTTAACATAAAGGGCGTTAGGAAAAGTACAATCTCCAAACACTCTCTAAACACTACAATGAATGATAGCGAAATCAGTCCAGCGATTCTGCCCTTAGTTACGACCTCCTCGACACGCTGTTCTATC
>JAVVFV010000035.1:0-5320 GCA_039889305.1 Candidatus Zestomicrobium tamdykulense
CCACAAATACAAACCTTCTGGCGTAACGGCAGTTATTCCGGGCTAAGCATAACCGGTTGTGGTAGGTGTGGTAGTTGAAGTAATGATTGTTTGCGTTGTCGTAGTAGTAGGTGTTATTAAATAGTAGGTAATCCCAGCTACTAAGCTCAGGATAATTAGAAGTATTGCGACTAACAATCTCGTCTTCAACACTAACACCTAATTTTATTTATTTATCTATACTTAATATCATGATAATGTTGGTATTAAAGCAACTCATTAAGTGATTCTTGTGTAAAGAGTTCAGATCTTATGTGATTAGTGTTTGGTGATTTAGAGTTTAATTTTTCAAGTTATTTTCTTAGCAGTTCTTTCAGCTTTTTCTTTAAGTATTTTAGAGTATTCTTCAGCTACTTTATCTGCAGTTTTCTCTAACTCGGAAGGTTCAAGATTTTCTAGAATCTTCTTAACGAATTTTAAAGCACATGTCTTGCTGTGGAAGTTGTAGGTGCTTTTACCAAAACTTATGAGAATTCCTTGACCAACACTAAACTTTCTTCCGCACACAACGCACACGAGCTTCTCACTCAAAGCAAACACCTAAGACAATTACGGAGCTTCTTACTAATATCTTTATATCTTTGTTGTTGTGTAGCTAGCGTATAGGGATTCTTGAGAACCTCATTAAGTTGATTGACAGTACTTCCTAGAAATTATTTGAGCGACTTCCTCTTCTAAGAAATGCATTTTAGGTGATGTTATTACTAACGTGTGAGGTCCTTCGTGAGTAGGGAGCCTCATAAGATCTTTAAGAGTCCCGAAACATATTCTTTGTTTTTTCCCGCCCAAACCCGAGACCGCGACAGCTCTTCTAGACTCACTTAAGACACCTTCTCTCCTCATACTTTCTAGCTGAAGAAGTATCTCTACAGCTTCTTTAACCTGCATTTTAACTCCTTTCTCAAGATCTATTTCTGTGAGGAGGGGTGTGTGGAGATTTCTTAAGTCATTATCTTTTATGACATCGTATGGGTACTCAGATATGATGCCTGATTTAGGGTAGGTCAGAGTTACGATTTTACCTATCTTGTAAACCATGAGACCTGACATGGTGAGTGCGTTAGGTATTATGCCTGGTGCAGGCACTACCTCAAAGTCTATCTTCCTCCTACTAACTTCACTTAAGAGAGCTACGTGTGTGGTCGCGTCCAGAGGATTCCCTGGAACCACCAACACGACTTTAAGTCCTTCTAAAGCAGGTTTTATGAGGGTTTCGAAGAATCTCTCCTCAATATCCTCACGACCCAGAAATACTGCTTCCTTCCCAGTACGAGACGCTAAGAAACTCCTTAAATCATCTAAAACAACGCTAGTGTAGGAATCCACATAAACTATATCAGCTTCTAAGATTTTTTCAATACCTCTTAAAGTAATTAAGTCTACTGAAAGCCCAGCACCAACAAGAACTAGTTTTCCTCCCACGTCTTTATTCACCCTAACCACGATTTAGGAGGCCTCTCATGAGGTAGACTGAGTTAATTGCTCATTACCTGACGAGACTAACGTGTAACCAGAATACCTTAACACACTTACTTCAGTTCCTATTAACTCAGCTACCTTAGCTACGTAATCTACTAGTTTCCTGGTTTCATCAGTTAACTTAACTTTATAGAAGACTGAGATCCCGTCACTCTTCACAATCACTTCTCCTCCAGACTTTATGAGTGCTGGGTAATACTTAGTGAAGAAACTTAATGCTTCAATATCTTTAGAGATCGTGATCTCTACACGCACCCACTCAATCAACTCAACCTCACCTAAGTACGAGAAAATAACATTAACGTATGGTAGTATCTGAGAATTAGTTACGAAAGATATTAGAGCTTCCTTAAAACCGCTAGATTCTAAATCACTTAATATCCACTCTAAATCCTTTAAAGATATTAAACTCCCAATGAAATTAATTAGTTTTTCTAGAGGAAACATGAAATTATCGTTCCTCACTCACTTTTCTTAAGTGTAGTTTAGTATACTACACGCGTAGGAAAATCAAACACCACTAACTTTCTTAAGACCTGGTCTGCGCGCCTTAACTATTATCCTGAAACCACAGTAAGGGCACCTGAGAAACGTATAACCTTCTCTCTCCTCAGCTTTAACGAAGCTTTCAAGACCTTCCTCAAACATGAATTCCTTGCCGCATTTCCAGCATTTATAGACTATATTCCTTAACTCACTCAATACTGCTACCCTCCTCTACCACAACTATACGTAGCTTAAGACGTATTTAAGGTTTCAAGACTAAGAATTAAACACAAAACACAAGTAATGTCAGGGTAAGTTTGACTTCTTCCTCGTGTTTTGTTCTTAGCTTGATTTCAGGTTATTTAGTAATTATGGCTAGTGATTTGAATTCCTAATAATTCTCTGAGTCTATTCAGTCTCTTTTTACCTTCAATTAATGATTCGTTAGCTATCTTCACTATCTCTTCTGCTTCATTTTCTTTCAGTAGTATGTGCTGACCTATTTTGAGTAGGTGTGTAAGTCGAATCCCTGTCTTGAGCTCTACAATGATGCCTTTCTCTTTATTTATGGATAGTATTCCGGAATGCTTCATTCCAGACTCTCTCGCTATCATGAGTAGTTTTTGTGCTGACCGCATATTTAATGCGGATGCGTGTATTATCGGTCCTGTTACAACGAGCCATAGTCTCTTAAGTGTAGGTACGTTAAGAGCTTCATGGAATTCCTCCAGCTTTATTGGTTGATGTTTTTTGAAGATTATGGTCGAGCCTCTCCTCTCCCACGGTAGATTCCCGTCTATGAAGGTGATTCTGCCACTGCAAGAACTTATGGTGTACAGATCTTCGAATTCGAAGAGTTTTTTAAGGATATCCAGTATATCCTCGTCTAAGTAACCTATCTCTAAATCTTCTATGAGTCGTTTCATTAGTTTCTCTTTACGTTGCTTCCACTTGACAGGATCTACGAAAGGCAGCCTAGCACACCTAAGTAAAAATTATTTAAGAATCTAATATGAGTTAGTTCTGGTGTGGAAAAATGCTAGAGAAGATAGAAGCTATGACTCCAGGTCAAGAAAGACTTAAAGAAGCACTTAAAAACGATTCATACTCTATCGTGGGGATTTTCGGGCCTACTGGAGTTGGTAAGTCTTTATTTGCTTTAGCGTACGGGATAGGTTCAGTAAGTGAGGGCAAGTATAAGAGGTTAATAGTAATCAGGCCGGTCATAGACGTCACGACAGGTAAGGAAGTCACGATAGCTGAGTCAGGATCACTGTTTATGGAGCTCTCAAAACAGTACGTGAGAGATGTCTTGAGCGGCTTAATGACTTGGGAAGAAATAGAGAAGCTAGTTAATGATGGCAAGATAACTTTCGCAGATAGTCACTACTTAAAGGGCAGGACATTCGATAACTCAATAATTTTCATTGATGACGCGCAATCATTGAAACTAGAATCACTCATAGAAGCTATAGTTAGGGTAGGCAAGAACAGCAGGTTAATAGTAGCTGCAGACCCAATATTTCAAGCTTTAAGAAGTAAATATCAAGACCCAACGTCAGTTATACGAGAGATCCTGGCAGGCGAGGTTAGAGCCGTCGTGATTGACTTAGGAATAAAAGACATAGTTAGGGAGGGTGCTAGAATAGGTCTGAGACTACTCATGGAGTACATGCTCAGAACCAGGAAACGCACTGAGACAGAACAGAAGACTCTTGAGGTTGTCAGGCTGAAATCTCCCGATGCTGACGTCATAACAGTTCTAGACATAGGTAAGTTAGCTAGTAATTACGGGCTATCCTTAGAGCACGTACCTAACTACCTGATAATAGTTAAGAAGGGTCATCTAGGCAGGTTAGTTGGTAAGGGGGGTGAAAGAATCACCTCTATAGAGAAAGAACTAAACACGAGAGTAAGAGGCGTTGAGCTAGACACAGACATTTCGGAACTAATAAGAGCGGTACACCCAGTATCTTGGGTTTGGAAAAGAGTAGCAGACATTGATTTTAAGGGCGCCTACATATCTATTGAGGTAGAAGAAGGAGTTCTCGGAGCTTTCGTAGGTCAGAAAGGATCTTACGTAAGATTTCTGGACGCCATAACTAGAGAATTATTCGGTATAGGAATCAAAGTCACCACTACAAGCAAAGAATCAAGACCTAAATCTGGAGAGAAAACCAAGAAATCTAGGCGAAGCTCATGAAGTTAATTAAGGCCTTACATAAATTACTTAAAGGTATATAATTAAAACTATATATAAGGAATTCTCCAACCTAAGAAAACTTCTAGATATGGAGAAATTCCACATAATAAGAAAGCTTACTTTCCCTATAATGAGATCTATGCCACAGCCCACCAACCCCTGCTCAGCACGGAGGATACATGTGTCACGCAAAAAGGGTAGGGGGTGTAGTTAACCCTCACAAAAACTCAAAATTGTGTAGAGTCTATACTTCAATGTAAGATATAGAGTTAGGATGTCCTAAGTAGTTTTACATTTATAGAGTTTGTTCTACGGGAGTCAGGAAGTAACAGAGGTCAGGCCCCCCTACAGCCTAGACTTATTGCTCGGTACTATAGTACGTTAAAAAGACTGTATATGTGGATCGTTTAGTGTAGTCTAACAGGATTCAGGGGCGCTATGGGTATCGGTCCTGGAAAGTATGTGGGTTCTAGGTGAAAACTTTAACGCCGTTAAAGTTTATAAAACATCTTTAACTGTGTTAATGGGCATGAAAATAGAGTGTGGTAATACATGAAGATAAGGAGGGTTTTCAAGGACTTGAAGAGCAGGAAGGTCCTTAAGGCAGTAATCAATGATTCGTCTTTGCTAGACACAGTACTGGAAGCTGTTAAGAACTTAAGACACGAGGTCTCGGAAGTCACCAAGATAGAACCTTTAGTGCTGTACTGGTCAGCGTGTGCTAATCTCAAACACTTCGGAAAGCCGAAGAAAGTGCTTCGGTGTCTTGCCACGATCCTTACTATTGTGTTTACTAACCTTGTTCAGGAGATCCGCACTAGCTGCAGACTCAAGGCTCTTCATACCAAACTTACTGGACTGAACCGCGAAGTCCGCGCTCATCTTTATCACGTTACTGGCCTGCTCTTTTCCTGCTCTATACTTAAGAAGGAAGTAAACTTAAGAAGGAAGTAATGTAGGGTGACTCCTAAATGCTTGGACAATACTTGATAACATTTAGAGAGGTTTTCGAGGCAGCGCTGATAACAGTGATAATCCTCTCCTACCTAAATTGAACTAGAAGGAGTGTGCTGGTGCGTTACGTTTGGTACGGCGTTTACTTATCCGTGGCAG
>JAVVFV010000009.1:0-42857 GCA_039889305.1 Candidatus Zestomicrobium tamdykulense
TTACTCAGAGACTTAGCAAGTCCTACAGCATTTCCTAACTCAATTAAAGCTTTAGAAGGTATGCAGCCCCAGTTACTACATTCACCACCTAAATATTTTCTCTCTATCAGAGCTACTTTAAGTCCTTTCTGAAGAGCCGTTACCGCAGCAACATACCCTGCTGGGCCACCACCAAGAATAACAACATCATATCTCATTTTATCAACCCACATTAATTAACTAAAATATTATTAAGGATTTTAGGTTAGTATGTCTGTAACTAGATAATGATGCGAGAAAACCTAGATAGCGTTCTCAGGTAATTTATTCACTAAGATGATTTACTTTAACTCCTTCATACTGGATATTAGTTCTGAAAACATGTGGGGTGACTAGTCTTAATACGTTGGTTAGTATGTCTATGTTATCCGGTAATGTTAGAGCTATAGAAGCTCCTCCTCCACCACCACCTGTTAATTTAGATCCTAAAGCACCAGCCATCCTAGCGGTATACACTACTTCATTAAGTCTTCTTGAGGAGACCCCTAAAGCTTCCAAGAGACCGTGATTTATGTTCATTAAGATACCTACCTCCCGCAGGTTACCTTCAATCAATACTTTTTCTGCTTTTAGTGTTGTTTTACCTATGTGTTCCAGTATACCGTTAACTAGTTCAGGATGCTTATCTTTTAGATTCTTTACCCACATAACCATATCTCTAGTACTTTTTTCTCTCTCGACGTATGATACTACTAAAGGCAACTCACTACCTACGTGTAGAGGGACCCTATATATTGTGTTCCCCTCAAACCATATCTTGAGAACTCCTCCAAAAGTAGCTATTGAGGTATCCATAGGTGATGCAATACCCTGTACGCTTTTCTCGACCTCCCATCCAAGCCTCGCTATCTCGTCTTTACTTAACTCATAACCTAAGCAAGCACTGTAAGCTGCTATCGTAGCTACTGAGACTGCAGCTGAAGTTCCTAGACCTGCACCTACAGGCATCTCAGACCTTACTTCTAAGCTTACCCCTTTCCTAACACCTAAGTACTCAGAAGTTAACTCGATTGCTTTGTTTAGGTAGCCTATAGCTGAGAGAGTCTTTCCATAATCAGTCGTTATTTGAATCTCGCCGTTACTTATAGATACTATCACACCTGAAGTCCTCAAGTCCTGAGCGTTTATCCTAATCTTATCGTCTTCACGTAGCTCAGCATTAACGTAAATACGCTTATCTATAGAAGCTACTATGGCTGGGTACCCGTAAACAACAGCATGCTCACCGAAGAGTGTGATCTTTCCTGGTGCGGAAGCTACTACCCTCCTCAACTAAACACCCATAAGCATCTCGTATAAGGGGTTTAATTGTTTAGCAAATACTGAATACTAGGAAGAACACGCGACGTGTCTTCCAGAAATCACTTAAGTGTGCCTTCACGACTTCTTAACTCTAACAATTTCAGAAGAACGCGTGTCTGTGGTCCACCAACTTCTTAAGTGCGTAGATAAGTAGACCTAGCCCTGCAGCACTTCCAATCATTACCAAGACTAGGAGAGTGAATGCTGCCTCAAGCGAAACCCCGTATGTCGAAGCTATGGAACTAATTTCCTCAGGATCTGTTATAGCGTATACGGCGTAGCTTAATATCATTATAAAAGTCACGAGAGGAAGAGGTATTGTGGTGTATGCAAGCATTTTATGCAGAGCCGATTAAGAATTATGTAAATAAGTGTTTGTTGGATTTTAAATAGTTAGTAGAAGAAGAATCAGCCTGTGTTAAATCGTTGGGTGGAGCCAGGTTAGTGATTCGTGCAAAGTATACCCATGAGTAGGGAAATCATGAGGAAATCAGTGAAACAGCTTTAAGAGTCAATTACTTTCTAGCAACGATTCCTGCATTTAAATGTATGCGTGTTTCTTATTTATGGTGTGGGTTGATGTTACCTCCGCACCTGAGCGTAGATTTCCGCAAGGTCGAAAACATCATAACGGATTTCATCAGGGCTGTTGTTAGGGAGGCTGGTGCTTCAGGCGTTGTAATAGGTCTTTCTGGAGGAGGAGACTCTTCAGTATGTGCTGCTCTTTCTATCAAGGCTTTAGGAACATCATCAGTTAAGATTATCCACATGCCCGAGATAGAAAGCAATCCAGTCTCAACCCTGATAGCTAATAAAGTAGCTAATAATTTAGGACTAGAACTAGAAATCATAAACATAACTGACGTAGTTAGTACCTTCCTCAAATCTCTAGGCATGAGTTATGAATCTTCCGATAAGCTAGTTAGAGGCAACATAAAAGCTAGAAGTAGAATGATCATACTCTACACCATAGCTAATAAAGAAAACATGTTAGTAGTTGGTACTAGTGACCGTTCAGAATTCTTGATAGGTTTCTTTACTAAGTGGGGTGATGGGGCTGGTGACCTACACCCCATAATAGGACTATATAAGACTCAAGTAAGAGAATTCGCTAAATACCTTAACTTACCTACTGAGGTAGTTTCCAGACCACCATCACCTGATTTATGGCCTGGCCACACAGCTGAGGGAGAGTTGGGCTTAACTTACGATGAGATAGACGAGGTGCTTTACAGATTATTTGATGAAGGACGCAAACCACATGAGATACCGAGAATCTCTGGAATTCCTATGGAGTCTGTAGAGAAAGTGATAAAACTTTATGAAAAGACTAAACACAAGAGAATCTTAATAAATGGTCCTTTCTATTCGTTTAAAGACCTTACCCAGAAGTAACTTGACTCATTAAACTTCGTATTCATGGTCAGTCCTGCTAAAACATAATTTCGGTTCTTACACGTTTCAGCAGTTTTAGTTCTATACTTGTAGTGTCTTATAAGACTTGAAAAATATATTCACTTGGTAATGTATGAAGGAGTATTTGAGATACATAGAGTTTGTAAGACCTGACTCATTGAGGGTTTGGAGAAACGATAAAGTTAGAGAGAGACTCTCATGGTATTACTCTGTGATGCGAGGAGTAATGCCTCCCAAGTACCTTATAGTTAAGAACATAACAACAGATCTTAAGAAAGACGAACTAACCATACTAAGCACTGAAGAATTATTAAAGGAGCATACGAAGTTACAGAAAGTTTTTAACGAATTATGGAGCAAGGTTAGGGAGTCTAAAGATCCCTGGAAACACATAAAGAATAACAAAGTAGTTGAGACACCCACTCTCCTAGATCTAAAGATTGAGCTAGCTGATAGACTAACAAGTCCCTGCAGGTTATGTGAGTGGAGATGTGGTGCTTTAAGGAATGAAGGCAGGATGGGGTACTGTAGAGTCCGTGGACTCAACGCATACGTTGACACGTTCTTTCATCATATGGGGGAGGAAGCTCCTTTAGTTCCTTCAGGTACTATATTTTATGTGGGTTGCAATTTCAGGTGTGTGTATTGCCAGAACTGGAATATAAGTCAGCGGGAAGGACTACCATCAGAAGAGAAAACTCCTGAAGAATTAGCAGATATTCAGAAGTGGCTTGCGCTGAATGGAGCCATAAACATAAACCACGTGGGTGGGGACCCAACTCCAAACATACCTGCCATACTGAAATCACTTAAGTATCTAGATATGAAGACACCTCAATTATGGAACAGCAACATGTACTTAAGTGATGTAGCTATGGAACTCATAAGAGATGTAATAGATATATGGTTGCCAGACCTTAAGTACGGCAATGATGCATGCGCCCTCAAATACTCCATAATCAAGAATTACTCTGAGGTAGCGTTTAGGAATATAAGGATAGCTCATGACTCAGGTGACGTCATAATAAGACACTTAGTACTCCCCAACCATATTGAGTGTTGTACTAGAAACGTGCTTAAGTGGATCTCAGAAAATACTAGGAGAGCGTTGACTAATATAATGGATCAATACAGACCTGAATACCTGGTCGTTAGGCAGCCTGATAAGTGGGGTGAGATAAGGAGACGTGTTAGTACGGAGGAACTCAGGAAAGCTTTTGAGCTGGCTAGAGACTACGGTTTTGAGGGTCCTGTTGAGGATTTGTGGTATCTTGAGTGAGCTTAATTACTAGTCGTACTCATATTTGGTGGTGTTGAGGTTGCGTCTGGAGAGTAGGGGTTTGAGTCTATGAGGGCAGTTCACGCCTCCTTCACTCTTAACCTAGCATCACTTATACTGAAATTAGCTAGCGTAATCAACGCTACCTCAGTAGCTGTTAATGCAGAGTTTCTTCATTCCTTAGGCGATACTATAGGTTCTGGACTCTTAGTTTTCGGTCTTTCTATAAGTAAGAGGAGCCCTTCTGTTAGGTATCCTTTCGGTTTTGGTAGAGCTATATATGTTTTCGGATTAATAGCATCAGCTATTCTGGGAGGGTTTCTATTCGCTATAACATCTATTTCAGGAATCCAGCAACTTATCTCTATGGAAGACGTGTCTTCTTCCACGATCTCCATAGCATCACTTACGACCGCACTAATGCTAGATCTAATAGTACTTTCTTGGTGTTTAATAGAGTTTAGGAAAATGCCAAGAGACCCTGCATCTAGAGGCACAGTAGTCGAGAACCTCTCTGATGCCGTTGGTGAGTTTGCAGCTCTTATATCATTAATTACTAGCAATCCCTTGATTGACGGAGTAGGAGCTCTAGTAGTCTCGGCTATTTTACTCTCGTCTTCTGCTCTCCTCAGCTACAGATATTTTGAAGTTTTAGTAGGTAAGTCAGCACCCAAAAACGTAGTTGGTAGAGCAGTCAAGATAGTCTTATCAGACCCCAGGATAATCGACGTTAATGACGTGAAGTCCCTATTTATAGGACCTGACGAATATCTTATCGTTCTGCAAATTGAGGTACCGGAAAACACTAGCGTAGAAGAAATAGATAACATAAGAAAAGAATTAAGTATGAGAATCAAGGAAAGACTGCCAGAAGTTAAGCACGTAATAATAGAATTTCATAAACCCACCTCACCCCCTATGAGTTTTAAGAAAATACTTAAAGAAATAATTACTTTAGGAGATTAACATATTTTTGTTCTTCACCTCCGCAAGGAAAATCACGAAACTCGACTTCTAGCGGTTTGGTTTCAGTAAATTCATTATTTGTTGCTGTTCGGGTTTCGTGAGAGTTTATGAAAGTTGATGTTGTAAAGTTTTGAGTATTCTCTACTATGTTATTAGATGAAGTTACTAATGTTGAGTGCAAGCTTACGGGAACACTTGGGAACTCCTAAGAGTAGCTAGGATACTTAAGATGACAAGACAACACAGAAAAATAAATAATGAAGTAATAAAACAACACAGAAACCGAATCTCATATAAAGGCTAACTCTTTATAAAGTAATGTAAGTGTTTAGGTATTTTAGGGAGTTACTTGACATATAGTGTGTCAAGTAAGGATGAAATTAGTGAGGTCATGTATGAAGAGAGAGAAGCTTCTGAGGATTTTGTTGATAGATTTGGTTTAGTGTTGAAGGTAGATAGTAGAGGTCATATAGCTGATGTGGTAGTTAACGCTCCCACAAAAGTGATTGACCCTGAGGTAATAGCTAAGGTATCGCTTATAATGAGTGTTCTCGCTAAGACTCTACTTAATTACGTTGGTTCGCAGAGAATTGAGGAAATTAATGTAAGTTTCAATAACGGGATGCTCCTGATAATACCTGAAGGTAGCGAGATTAGAGTTGCTTTAGTAACTTCGACATGAAACAAAGCTTACGAGAAGCTCGTGCTAATTAAGTATTGATTGGTAGCTATTAAAAATTCAAATGTTTTTGTTCTTAAGTCCTTCTTGCGTGCTTGAAGGAATTTCTGTTTTCTCTAGGTCTCAGCGGCTTAACTACCGCAACAGCAACTCCACTCTCCTTCTTTCTAAGTATGACTTCCTGTAGTACTTCTCTATAGCCACAAGCCCTACATTTAATGACGTACCTAGCCACCTTATATCCATTACTCAACTCAACTTCTCCATAGTAGGTCACAGGCTTGCCGCAAGCAGGACATCTTGCTTCGTCAGTGTTGCTCGGCGTCACTACGATCACCTTGTTGTTAGTTCTTAGTCTTCAATATAGTATTTTGATTTAGTGAGTAAATAAGTTCATTACATGAATATACTTTTATGCTGATCTTTCAGCTATTATTGAAAATCTAATCTAGCGTGAAGCCCACTTTCAAAGCTTTAATGTTTATTTCGTACATGTTCTCAGAAATTATTTCTCTCAATGCTTTCTCCACGTGCTCGATCTCCTGTACTCCTGTTTTCGCTATTAAATGCCCTAAAGCCACCATATTAGCTACCCTAGAACTCCCTAAGTTCTTCTCTGCTATCTCACTGTATGGTTTCAAGAAAACTTTTTGAGTTTTAAAAGGATGTTCTTTCCCGAACGTGGAGTTAATGAATACGTACGCGTCTTTTTTCAAGATTTCTGAATACTTTGTTAGGTTGTAGGGGTACATGAAGAGTGCTATATCAGCACTTAATACTCTGACATAATCTATTTCTTCAGGATTGTCAGACATTACTAGATCAACGCGTGATTCTCCTCCTCTAGTTTCAGAAGCATACGCCTCCACACTAGTGACGTAGAGACCAGCATACTTAGATGCTGCAACTCCTATCACACGACCTAATAGTAAGATTCCTTGACCTCCTCTCCCAACAATAAGCATCTCTACCTTCATTTTGATCCCCCCTTAATTCTATCTAGGAAACTCGGGTTATCACGGATTAAATATTCTCCTATAACTAAGCCTTTCTCCCAGTCAAGATCTGATTCATCAATACTGGGTGATTGCTTGATAATCACCTTACTCCTTAGAGAGTTATATAGTGTGAGGGGGTCTCTTATACCTATGTGTCTGCCGAATACCTCAGGACATGTTGAAAGTATTTCTATAAACCTGAAGCCCTTCATACCTAGAGCTTTATACATGTATTGCTCCACGAGCATGGGGTGCGTGACTGAAGCTCTAGCTACGTAGTTAGCGTTAAGAGATGAAACCACTTTAATTATGTTCAGAGGTGGTTCAGGATTTCCGTAAGGGGTCGTAGTAGTGTATAGCCCGAGCGGTGTTGTAGGAGCTGCCTGTCCTCCAGTCATCGCGTAAACAAAGTTAGTTATCATCAAAACTATTAAGTCCATGTTCCTCTTAGCAGCATGGAGTAAGTGATTACCTCCTATACCAGCTATATCACCATCACCACCGATAATAATTATTTCTAACTCGGGCTTAGCTAGCTTAGCACCCGTAGCGAAAGCTATAGCTCTCCCGTGTAGGGTGTGTGCAGCATCGAAATTAACGTAGAAGGAGGTTCTGGCAGAACATCCGATGCCCGTGACGAAAACTATATTTTCTTTCTTAAGGATACCTTCTTTAATCCTCTTATCTATTGCTCTTATTATACTACCTAAAGCTATACCAATTCCGCATCCAGGACACCATATGTGTGGGAATCGAGCTGTCCTTAGATATTGGTCCAGCGGGTGAGAATTCTCTGAAGACGTCACAGCCACTTCTTAACACCATCCACAATATCTTTTGGTTCAGGTATTTCTAAATCTAATAATGGTAGAGGAACAACCTTATCATCTTCAGTCACTCTCTCGATGTCGTAGAGTATCTTGCCAGTATTATTCTCTGCAACAAATACTTTCTCAGCTTCTCCACAATACTTCTTAAGAATTTCGTGCTTGAGAGGCCATAAAGTCTTAAGTCTAAGCAAACCAATCTTAACGCCTGATTTCCTAAGGATCCTAACAGCTGCTAGAGCTGACCTGGCTGTAGAACCGAATGAAACTAATAAGTATCTGTAGTCATCACCGTAATAAGTTTCTACCTCGAATATCGAGTCAATGTTGCTCAAGACCTTGTTGATGATCCTGCTAACTAAATTACGGTAAGTAGCTTTATCTTGTCTGTAAAAACCTCTCTCATCATGTATTAATGACTCAACTATTACGTTGTAGTCCTCACCAAAAGTCGCCATAGGAGGTACTAAACTATCGTCCGGCTTGTACGGCAAATACGTGTCTGGCGGGACATTTGGCTTCTTCCTGTTAATTATCTCTACTTCACCAGGTTCTGCGATAAGCACGGATTCCCATAAGTGCGCGATCACCGCGTCCGATAACAGTATTACTGGAGTTCTTAGGGACTCAGCTACGTTGAACGCTTTTATGGTTAGGTCGTAAGCTTCCTGCGCGGACCAAGGCGCGAAAACAGGAATCACGTAATCTCCGTGAGCACCGTACCTCACCTGCATAACATCGCTCTGGGAAGTCTTAGTAGGGACTCCTGTAGAGGGACCAGCTCTCATCACATCTACCACGACCACCGGAGTTTCTGTTATTATGGCGAGTCCTAGAGCTTCAAGCATGAGTGAGAATCCAGGACCTGATGTGGCTGTCATAGACTTTACCCCAGCCCATGAAGCACCTATTACCGCATTTATTGACGCGATCTCGTCTTCAAACTGCATAGTTACTCCCCCAATTCTAGGCAACTTCTCAGCTAGATACTCCATAATATCTGAAGCAGGTGTTATAGGATACCCAGCATAAAACCTCATCCCAGCAGTTATAGCGCCCTCAGCTATAGCTATATTGCCGGAAATAAAAGATTTCATCATTTTCTGAGAACCTCCACAAAGATAGCGAAATCTGGACAATTATACTCACAAAGCCTACAACCAATACATTTCTCGATATTTGCTGGGGTAGGGTATCTGAAGCCATACTCATTATGTTTACTGCTCTTCACCAAGACTTTAGTAGGGCAAACACCAATACATATACCGCACTCCTTACACCTACTTGTTATTATGTTAACGCGAAACCGCGCGTTAGAAGCACTCAATAATCTTGCGTCACTCGATACATACGTAGGTAATCCTATCACCCTCTAATATTTTTTAGTAAAAAGTTAAAAAGATTCTGTTACTACTCAAACTAATTTAAAGATTGATAACGCAGTATTTGAACATACCTTACTAAGGTATGTAGGACAAAACACGATATAATGAGTTAAGGTATTAGAAAGAATACTTAAAGGTAGCTTTCTCTTTAATGATTCTAAGTGTTCTTAATACAGCTAATTATGTTCATAAATGTGTGTATGTGTTTATGAGTATGCATTTAATTAATATAGTGGTTACTGTGGATGTAAAAATTATCACTATATCTCTTGAGGCTTACGAAGCACTACTTCGTATTAAGAAACCTGGTGAGAGCTTCTCCGACGTTATACTTAAACTAACTAGGAAGCATAAAAACTTAATAGACTTAGCTAGTGCTTGGCGAAATATAGAGAACGAAAAAATAGAGAAGATCCTAGAAGAGATTAGGAAGACGTGGTTTCGTTGGATTACTTAATCGACCGAGTAGTAATAGATACAGATGTTCTAGTAGATTTCCTACGAGGTAAGAACTCAGCCATCACTAGATTAAAAGAACTAGCTGAAGCAAGAAATAGCTTGGCTACAACAGTAATAAACATATTCGAGTTATCGTGGGGCTGTTTTCTTTTTAATGGTTTAAGGAGAGAAACATATAAGTCTTCATCATAGTTTTATGTAAATATGGGGCTATTGCTGGGGGAAGCATTTACTTCTAGGTAGTGTTGTCAGGCTCGTAGTAGTGGATTGGTTTAGAAGGTGTGTTAAGAGTGAAGAAAAAATGAAGATACTATTACTAGGACTGTTGTTTTTAGTGTGAAGCTTTCCAGAAGAGTTTTTTAATGTTTTTGTTGAGCTCGAGAATATGTATAGGAGAATGCTTGAGCCCCTAATACTCTTCGGGGTTAAAGAAGAAATAACATCTTTCGTTAAGCTTAAAACTTTGAAGTATTATGATCTTGTTTAATCCTGAATACGAAGAATAATAAACTAGAGCTTCTATCTTGGTATCATCAAAGTAAACTTGGTAAATTTTTCTCAAGAAGTGTTGGAAGATATCTTCCTGAGTAGAGGTGTTTTTAAGTGTAATTTAGGAAGATATGTTGGTGTGTAGTGTTGTCTGCGCACAGAGTTTTGAGAAGTAGTGGGAGAACTATAGTGCTTGCAATAAATTATCCGCCTCCAGACATAGTTAGGTTAGATACGTTGCTTGGCAGGATTTACAATTACGTGTCTGGTATTAAGATTGGTTTACCTTATATGCTTAGATACGGTCTTAAAAACATAGCTAACTTGATTAGCAGGCATAAAGATAAGTACTACTTCATTGCTGACTTGAAGCTAGCTGATATTGCTGATGTTATGTTGCCTGTTGTGGATGAGCTCTCTGAGGTAGGTTTCCATGGTGTTGTTTCTCACGCTTTTGTCGGGTATAAGGGAGCTTTAGAACCTCTCTCCTTACGTGTTAGGGAATTAGGGATGGAGCTATTCCTGCAAGTGTCTTTACCTCATGAGGGGGCCGGAGAAGTTATTGATAGGTCTTACCACCTAATTAAGAACGTGCTGAATCTAACAGATGCTTCAGGACTGATAGTGCCTGCTAGTAAGGGTTTCATGATTAAGGAGATTAGATCTAGCTTCGGTAAGAAACACGTAATTCTAGCT
Source organism: Candidatus Zestomicrobium tamdykulense (assembly GCA_039889305.1). Classification (GTDB taxonomy): domain Archaea; phylum Thermoproteota; class Thermoprotei_A; order Sulfolobales; family NBVN01; genus Zestomicrobium; species Zestomicrobium tamdykulense. The sequence goes on from JAVVFV010000009.1 coordinate 10,536, forward strand.
TCAGGTATACTGAGGATGGGTGCGAAACCTGGTGAGGGTATTTGCTCCGGTGCTGACGTAGAAGTAGTTGGGAGAGCAATAACTCTCTCGACAGACCTTGAGAGAGCTACCAAAGAAATAATTTCTTCTCAGAGAGCATACGTGGAGAGCAGGAAAAATGAATGTATTAATACTGGTATATCCTTATAACTTAGGAAAACAACTTGAAATAGAGGTAATAAAATGGTAACTAAGGTAAGATTATTAAAAGAATATGAGAGTATGGATAAGCACTTACTCATCGGCTTGCCTGGAATGGGTAGGGTTGGTTATGCGTCAGTAAACTACATACTAGAAAAGATTGGGGGTAATTTAGTTGCTGAGCTCTACTCAACAACGTTTCCTTCACAGCTAGTTGTTAATAGGAAGGGAATCTCAACACTTTTTACGGGCCGCTTATACGAGGTTGATAACTTCCTAGTATTTACCGGTGAGACACAGCCTCAGAACCCGGACGGACAGCACGAGATATGTATAGAATTACTAAACCACGTAGTAAGTAGGGGGAAGCCAGCCTCACTCATCGCTACCGCTGCTTACGTGGTTCCCGAGTACAACGACGTAAGAAAAGTTTTTGTAGCAGGAAACGACGAGGACCTACTAGCTGAGTTAAGCAATCTGGGCGGTAGCATTCTCGAGGAGGGTGTCATAACAGGCGTTAACGGTATAATAGTCGGGTGGGCTTCCTACTACGGTATCAGGAGTGCCGTTATGTTGGGTGAGACCTGGTCAACTATAGTAGAGTTTAACGAAGTCGATTTTAGAGCAGTTAAGTCTGTCGTAGACCTACTTAAGAATTACTTGAAAATCAGAATCTCTACTGATGACCTGTTGAGTCAAGCGGAAGTCGTTGAGTCAAGAATTAGAGCAGCACTCTCTCAAGTAAGTAAACTCATGGGTAAGGGTGCTGAGAGAAGAGAATCTAGAGAGATAATGTGAAGCTCTTCTTCAAACCTACTCTCAGAAGAAGTTCTTAGTTGTAAGTTAGTCAACCTAAAAATATCTTGGGTGCGTCGCATGAGAATTTGTGCCGGTACTAAGAACCCTTCAAAACTGGAAGGCATAAAGCAAGCTTTTAGTGAAGTCTTTAAGAACGAGAATATAGAGCTAGTAAGTATTGAACCTACGAACTTAAAACCTCAGCCTATAGGACTCAGCGAGATTCTTGAGGGAGCTTTAAGAAGAGTTCATGCCTCATTAACACGTAGGGACTGCGATTTCTACGTAGGTGTTGAGGCTGGAATGATAGAAGTGATGCCTAACACATACGTTGATATACAGGCAACCATAATTAGGGATTTAAGAGGGTATCAAGCAGTAGGTTTCTCACCAGGATTTCAAATACCGAACAAATTAATAGAGTTAATCACAAGAAACGAAGTTAGAGAGCTGGAAGAAGCAGTCGCTAAAATCTATAATATTGCGGATATTGGTGAACGTGAGGGAATTATCTATTTACTCTCTAAAGGATTGATGGACAGAACTTACTTAACTCGGTTATCTGTCTTGATGGCTCTGTTAAGATGGGTAAATGAAGAAACGTATAATCATGATGCAGGAATTTCATGAAGCCTAAGTTGCACAGGCTTAGGGCAGTTTTAAGTACCTCATAAGATGTGGTCTTGGTCGCGTCTACAAGTAGCAGTATCTTTGGGTACGTGTGTGAGTGTAACTATTAAGGTGCGAGGTTTAGGATCTTACTCTACTCTCACGTAGTTACTAGGTTTTGCGTATACGTTTCCTCCCACGTGAAGCAACACTTCAGCATCCTCAGTAAAAACATTTTCTTTGAAATATCTCTTATCCACGTAAACTTTAAGACCTTTAAACACCATTAACGAATGATCCTTGAAGGGTAGTTCATTAATCAGTATTCCCTCAACATAGGCTGGTGCGCCTCTTATATGTGGAACTCTTACAACCGAAGAATTCTCAAGTTCGAAACCTAGCTCGACTAGCTTATTCTTTAATTCTCTACCGGAGACACTGCCTGCTCGATGAACCTTCTCAACAAATTTAAACGGCATTATGTTCAGAGTAACTTCTCCGGTTTCCTTGATGTAGCTGTATGTTAGTCTTTCAGGACTTAAAGATACTGAGAAAATAAATGGATCAACATTTACGGGCATAAACCACGAGACACTGCAGCCGTTGATTTCTCCAGTTCTCGACATACTTACAATGACTGATACAGGTCTTGGATGCATAACCCTAGCTACGTACTTGCTTAAAATCAAGCTAACACCTCACACATCCTTAAAAAGCTTCGTACATATTTCACACGAGTTCTTCTTAATTCCCTTCTCAATAAGTGAGTGATACTCACATAAGTGTTTGCCGCGAAGCAACTCTACAGCTAGCTTACTAATAGCTAACTCTAAGCTCTCACTACTTAAGTTTTTCTTTTCAATCTCATTAATCAAGTCTCTAATTCTAGCTTCAGCGAATTGTATGTTACTTAAGTCTATACTCAACTTCTTCTGTCTCGAAACATATTTAGAAACTGAAGACTGAGAAATACCCAACAACTTAGAAATCAGCAACTGGTTATATCCATACTCAAAATACAGGATCTTTATGATTCTTCTCTTAATAGCAGGAACAACATACCTGCTAACAAAATCGAATACACCTACTTTAATCATCATAACACACCAAAATTATTAACGACACACTCACTTATAACTTAGTGAGTGCTGGGACTACTCAATCATAATATTTTAACTCTGTTAACGTATAACTATAAGGTGCTAATAATGAGTAGCAACATAAGAGAGAAGGTGATTGAAGCACTGAAGAGTATTTACGACCCAGAAATACCAATTAATATATGGGATTTAGGACTCGTGTATGATATAAGGGTTGATGAGGGGGGAGATGTCTATGTCCTGATGACCTTGACAGCGCCTGGATGCCCTCTAGCAAATACGTTAACGATGACTGTAGAAGATACCATAAGAAATATTGAGGGTGTGAGAAACATTACCGTAGAACTAACTTTCGACCCGCCATGGGACCCTAGGAGGATGACACTAGAGGGTAGGGAATTATTCAGGAGATTATATGGTTACGACATCCTAGAATACTGGGAAAGTATTTACGGGAAAAAACCCACTACCCAAGAGTAAGCTTAAATTTATAAGAAAAAGCTACACTACACTTGCGGAAGACCTAACGCAGGAGACTCCTGCTTTACAGGGGGTTTCCAAATAAGGCCTAGAATGCCTCCAATCAACCCTAATATAAACCCTATGAAGAACCCTCCACCCACAGTAAAGAGACTCAAGATCGAGAAAATCAATACTAGGATAGAACCGGTTTTTACTTTTCCAGGCTCGCCTGAGTAAATCATAACTGCCCCTACTAGAATCAAGATACCAAAAATTAAGCCCACGAAACCAATAATCGTGATCCAAGCCCCTATGAGTTCCGGTAGGTGGGGCATTCTCGGGAACTTATCAGTCATCGAGCCAAACATGCTTGCAACAATGAACATAATCAATGCTGTTATAATTACTAGTATTCCGCTAATTAATGAGAGAATAAATGCTGCAGTAGGTTTCTCGCTCACTGGTAATAACACCTCACATAGTTAGCGCTCTCAAACCTAATAAAGCTTTTAAGCATTAAGATTTTCTAGTAAGAAAAATAAACATATAAAGTAACCTTGTTCTCAGTGAAACGGTATTAAATACTTAAAAGATTCGATATTTTCTTTTTGTAATAGTTGAGGGCTTCTCTTACGTAGTCTTCACTTATAATACCAAATGGTGATGGGGTCTCAAAGATTCTTTTAGGTGGTTTGAGGTTTTCTGGTCTGTACCCAAGTCTTATTTTGAGTTTGAGTTTTTCTTTGTATATTTCGATGCCGAGCTTCTTTAACTCCTCCTCACTTATTTTTATGCCGAGAGGTTCGAAAGCTTTTGAAACTTTAGGAGGCTTGTAGACCCCTCTCGCAAAGAAACACACAACAAGGGAGGAAAGGATCTGTCTCCATGCCTCCTCCTCAATTAATTCATCTATTAACGCTTGTGGTTGTGGGTATTCCTTACCAACATACCTCTGATCTACTGAGTATCCTGCGTTGTCTAAGTGGCTATGTCTAAGTCCTATTAAGTACCCTATGTGTGTTCCTGGTCCTGTATGATAACCGGGCATTTCATTACCTCCGAATACGAGAGCGAATTCTGAACCTCCGTATATCTCGGAAGCTTTCTTAACACCCATAGCTAGCGTCTTGTAGAAGTTGTTTGGTTGTGTGACTATGTATTTAACCATTTCTATGTATGTTTTCCAGTCACCCCACTCAGGCTTTACTATAGTGTCTTTCTCGCTTATTAGTCCTTTCTTGAAGGCTTCGGTAGTCCAGGCTAGCGCGACCCCTGTACTCATGGCATCAAGACCTACTACATCAACCTCCTCTATAAGTCTGAGGAGGCCTTCCCTATCTCTAATACCTAACATCGTGCCGAGAGAGTATATGGGTTCGTAATCATACCCTATATACCTGGTAGTGTAGAAGTACTTCTCATGCGGGTACCTTTCCCTTATGACTGCTATGTGGATACAAGCGACTGGACAATGAGCGCAAGCAACTCTCCTGGCTAAGGAATACTCAGCGAAAGCTTCACCACTCACATCTTCAGCTCCTTCGAAAACATTAGATGTTAGGTTTCTGGTAGGCAGTCCCCTTATCTTATTGAGAGGCAGTACGTTGAATGGAGTTCCTAAATCATGGTATTTCTGCATTACTGGACTCTTAGTTAGCTCATCAAACAATTCTTTGTAAATCTTTCTGTAACTAGACACGTCAGCTATCGGTATGTCTCTCTTACCACCCACAACTATAGCTTTGAGCTTCTTAGCACCCCAGACAGCTCCTAAACCTAACCTACCGAAGTGTCTGTATGTCTCGAGTATGACTGACGCGTACCTAACAAGCATTTCCCCAGCTCTACCAATCCTCATGATAGACCTTAGTCCCGGCCAGGGTTCCCTCTCCCTCAGTACCTTACCTATCGTTAGAGAACTCCTCACACCCCATAAAGCACTAGCGTCTCTGAACTCTACCTTGCCGTCATGGATTGACAGATATACGGGTGTCTCACTGCCTCCTTTTATAACTATCGCACCGAATCCCGCCATCCTTATGGCTATCGGGGCTCTTCCCCCGGCATGGGACTCACCTAAATTACCTGTTAGTGGGGATTTGAACATCGCTACGACTTTAGAGGCTGTTGGGTAAATTCCTGTAAAGATCCCTATAGCTAACACAACAACGTTTTCAGGACTAAGTGGGTCTGCATCAGGATTTAACTCTTCTTTAAGTAGCTGAGTAGCGACTCCGGTTCCTCCTAAGTATTTAGTGAATAATTCGGGTCTGCTCTTGACCCAGAAAGTCTTTCTAGTTAAGTCTATGTAGAGTACTTTGCTTAAGTACTCATCAACTAACGTGCGGGTGCTCATCAAGCATCAACCTCCTCAAGTGCTAGTACCCCGTAAGGACAGAAATCAACGCAGTAACCACAGTAAGTACATATGACTGGCTTATTCAAGTAAATATTCCACTGAACTGCACCGAAAGGACATGCAATCCTGCAATTACCACACCCAATACACAAGTTTGGATTCAGTATAACACCGCCTCCTCTTCTCAATATGAGAGCCTTAGTAGGGCATACCTTAGCACATGAAGGATCTTTACAAGCTCTGCAAACTATGACTGAGAAGCCTCTCTCAACACCTCCTACACTCCTCACATGAATTGCTGTATAACCTAATCCTGAGTCAGGAAATCTACGTGAGCAGGCAAACATACAAGACATGCAACCAACACATAGGTCTGGATCAACAACAACAAGTCTCTTAAGTTTGGTTCCAGCCGCGACACTCAAACTTAGCCACCAAAAGTATTTCATTAAGGTAATTTAAGTATTTTACTCTAATAAGAGACTTAATATGTTAAAACTCAATACTAAGCAAAGTCCTCAAAGAGGTTGGTTCTCAAATCAATGGATAAGCAGGAACCAACTTACTTAGACGAGAAAATCCTTAATAAAACTATATTAGGTTTCTTTATGCTTATTAAGTGATGTTAAGTAAGAGGTTGGTGGTAATGCAACGCCAAACATAGTCTCACTAAAATCTGAAGTGCTTGCGCGAGCAGGGTTATTACTCCAGTATGTCATCTCTAAAGATGTGCCTTGGTTAAGACCTGCAGGTTGTAGTGTGGGTGAGGACAGCTTTAAATGTGATTTTGTACCGGCTTCTGGTAAGTGGCCTGATGAGAACCTAATAAGAAGAATCGAGAAAGCTGTTATAGAATTAGAAAGTTCCGGTAACGTGAGATTCTCATGTGTTGGTGAGGTAAGTGATGAACTTATTAAGCTGCTTGGACGGAGCCTCACCTACGAAGTTAATGGTGTTGAGGTTTTCTTGGAGTCTGAAGTAAGACCTGCTGAGAGCACTATCAAGGTCTTCTTGATACGGAATGTTTCTGCTCATAACCCAACTAAAGACGTTAGCTTAGTTAGACTTACTGGTGTGGCTTTCGATGACTTGAGTGAGTATAGGGAGTGGGCTGAGTATTACGAGGAAGCTGTTAAGAGAGACCACAGAATCCTTGGTCAGAAGTTAGATCTCTTCAGTTTTTATGATGAGGCAGGACCTGGCTTAGTCATATACCACCCTAAAGGACAGATAATTAGGGAAGAATTAATAAAACTAGTTAAGGAAATAAACAGCAGGTTAGGTTATAGTGAAGTTTATACACCACATGTTTATAGATCGATGCTTTGGAAGATTAGTGGACATTACAACCTCTACAGAGATAAGATGGTTTTAGCAGATGTTGATAATGAGGAGTACGGTATTAAACCTATGAATTGTCCTGGTCATATCCTGATATATAAGAGTAGAACCAGGAGCTACAGAGACCTCCCTATAAGACTTGCTGAGTTCGGAACTGTGTATAGGTGGGAGAAGAGAGGAGAGTTATTTGGGTTACTCAGAGTTAGAGGGTTTACGCAGGATGATGGACACGCTTTCGTGAGGGAAGATCAGATTGAGTCAGAGGTCAGTAACATACTTAAGGAAGTCTTTAACCTCCTTTCTCTCTTCAGCATAACTAGAGAGAACACTAGAATATACTTATCAACAAAACCAGAAAAATACATAGGTTCTGATGAGGTGTGGGATAAAGCAACCGAATCACTTAAGCGTGCTCTCGACAAGCTGGGAATCCCGTATGAGGTTAAAGAAGGTGAAGGAGCTTTCTACGGACCGAAAATAGACATCCACTTCAGAGATTCTCTTGGTAGGTGGTGGCAATGCAGCACCATACAAGTAGATTTCGCGTTACCTGAGAGATTCAATCTGGAGTACGTAGATAGTGATGGAAGTAAGAAAAGACCTGTAATAATACATAGAGCCATACTAGGAAGTATTGAGAGGTTCATGGCTATAATCATAGAAGAATTTGAGGGTAGACTACCTACCTGGTTAAGCCCTATTCAGGTACTGGTGATTCCAATAACTAAGGATGTTGCTAGCTACGCTGAAGAAGTAGCTAGACTCCTAAGGAGTGCTGGTGTAAGAGTGATTGAGGATCTCAGTGACGAGACCTTAGAGAAGAAAATAAGGATGGCGTACGAGCAAGCAATACCCTACGTAATCATAGTTGGTAGAAGAGAAGCCCAACAAAAAACCATTACTGTTAGGGGTAGAGGAAACCTCCAAGCTAGCAACATCCAGATTAATGTCTTCTTACAGAAACTCACAGAAGAAATAAGGAGCAGAGCTTTAAAGCAGGAAGCACTACTAAGTCACCTTCAAAAAACTACTAGACAATCCTAGAGAGTACGTGAATACTAACCCGTTAAACTAAAAGTATTAGGTCCTGTTATAGAAGTTTTACGCGAGTTAATGATACCGAGACAAAATCGCAACACTTATATCACGACAGGACCTAACGTATATACAGCTAACCCAAATATTTAATGTCTGTTAATAGGGGTAATATTATTAAAGAACTGCGTTAGTCACTACACTAGCAATCACGCTCACATTATTAGCTTTCCTACAATAGGAACTGGAGATGGAAGACACTATCATAATGCGTGGGAGCTGAATATTCCTAACCACAAAACAGGTTAAATATCAGAACTTCTAGGACTGTGTGTTATGTAACCGTATTAGGAGGTTTCTATAATCATGTCAAATCAATTAAGACTAGATCAGTATGAAAACAAAAAGATATTAAGACATCAAGGTGAAGTCTTTATCCAGCCTATATTTTTATCTGTACGTATTATTCATGGTGCTTCCCTTGGTTAAAAAGATTGACTTAAATACTGATGCTGGAGAGTCTTTCGGTAGGTGGAGGATTGTTGATGAGAGTGAGCTTTTTAAGTATGTGTCTTCAGTCAACATAGCTTGTGGTTTTCATGCGGGGGATCCGCTGAATATTTGGAGATCTGTGAGGATTGCTAAGTCTCTTGGGGTTGCTATAGGTGCTCACCCGGGTTTTCCAGACTTAATAGGTTTTGGTAGGAGGGAAATGATTGTTGATTTAGATGAGCTTAAGTCCTACGTGATTTACCAGCTCGGTGCTCTTGATGCTTTCTTAAGGGTTGAAGGGCTTAAACTACAACATGTTAAGGTTCACGGAGCTCTCTACAACATGGCTTGGGTTAGGGAGGATTACGCTAAATCTATTGCTGAGGCTGTCGCGTTCTACGATAGGAGCCTCATAATAGTGGCGCCACACAATTCTCAGTTAGCTAGAGTTGCTGAGGAGTTGGGTTTGAGAGTTGCTTACGAGGCATTCATTGATAGAGGTTACACGTCTGACGGCAGGCTAGTTCCTAGGAGGTTTCCCGAAGCTGTAATCTCTGATGTGGGTAAGGTTGTAGAGAGAGCTGTATCGATAGTTGATAAGGGAGTCATACAGACCGTGAACGGTAAGTTCATAGAAATCAAAGCACATACCCTCTGTATCCATGGTGACAGCCCCAACGCAATAGAGTTTGCTGAGGCGGTTTCAAGGAGTCTTAAAGAAATCGGTATTGAGATTAAGCCAATAGCTGAGGTTCTTCAGTCATCATGAAAAACATGAAGCTTAGGATCCTTAGTAGTGGTGGCTACGTAATTCACATAGATGTTTGTAGTAACATTTCTCTAGAGTGTGTTGAAGCAACACATAAACTCTATTATACGTTGAAGAAAGAATTATCAGGAAAGATCAAAGAATTAGTGTCTGGGATAGTATCACTAGCTTTATTTTACGACCCAAGAGAGATTAGCAGTAATGACTTAATTAAGAAAGTTAATGAGTTATGGGAGTGGAGCCAGAGCGTTGAGTTGAGTCATATTTATAAGCCGAGGAATTTCGTTATACTAGTATCTTATGGTGGTGACTTTGGTCCTGACCTACCCTCAGTAGCTGCTTGGGCGGGGTTAAGAGAGGAGGAAGTCATCACAATACACACCTCAATTAATTATAGGTGTTATACTATAGGCTTCACACCAGGCTTCATTTATTTAGGTGAAGTAGATTCTAGAATAGCAGCACCCAGGTTAGAGACTCCTCGAATTAAGATTCCTGCCGGATCAGTTGGTATAGCAGGTAAGATGACTGGGGTGTACGGTATTGAGGGTCCAGGCGGCTGGAGACTAATAGGTAGAACCCCTCTCACAATGTTTGATTACAGGAGGAATCCACCAACACCCATAGCTCCGGGAGATTTAATCTCTTTCAAATCAATACCGTTAGAGAAGTTTAAGAGTTTTGAGGGAATCTTCGTAGGTGATTATCGTGGGTAGTCTCCACGTATTATACTTAGCAGGAGTAGCTACAGTTCAGGATTTAGGTAGGTACGGTCATAGAGCTCTCGGAGTTCCTGTTTCGGGAGCGCTAGATATGCTGGCAGCAGCCTACGCTAACGCCTTAGTAGGTAATAAACCTAACACTGCATTAATTGAGCTTTTTGGTTCTATAATACTGAGAGCTGGGGAGGACGCAGTAGTTGCCGTTAGTGGTGGTCTTCCTAAGGTATTTGTTGGTCGTTATGTGGTGTCTTCGTGGAGACCAATATATCTAAAATCTGGTATGGAGTTAGTTATTCGATCTTCTGAAATAGGAAGTATTTCCTACGTAGCGGTTGCTGGAGGTATAGTGTGTGAGGAGGTATTAGGGAGTAGATCCACGTACGTTAGAGGAGGCTTCGGTTGCTTAGGGAGACCAATCAGAGTTGGTGATACTCTAGTAATTAGGGACGTAGATACTGATGAATTATGGTCTGAAGTGTGTGACTTGCGCCCTGCTCTAAAACCTGGTAATAGACTACCAAAAAAGAACGAACCCTTGATTGTGAGAGCTACTAAAGGCATTCACTTTGATCAACTTCTAGACTTAGACATACTCCTTAATTCGGAATACGTGATCACGTTAGATAGTGATAGGATGGGTTATAGATTAGACGGACCTCCTCTGAGATCAGCATCAAAACTTGGTAGGCTGCCTTCAATACCTACTGATAGAGGGTATGTTCAAATACCTCCAGACGGGAAGCCCATAGTCTTGATGTCGGATGCGCAAACCACAGGCGGTTACGCAGTAGCTCTCCACGTAATACCTCCAGATCTAGACATACTAGCGCAGGCCAGACCTCATCAGAAAGTAAGATTTAGGGAGGTAAGTGTTGAGGAAGCAGAGAAACACGTCTCTAAATACTTTAGTGAAGTAGAGAGACCATTATTAACGACTGCAGAGGCTGAGGAATACTAAGTTAATCCAGCACCCCCATAACTGAAGGTCTTACCTCCCTAAGGCTAGGATCAGCATGTATTTCTGGTTTAAAACTCTGTAATAGAGAATGAAGAAGGGTCTTTACGCTTCTGCTTGACATTAGGTGTAGAGACATAGCTAGGATTCTTGCAGAGGAACCTAAAACACGAAAGGAAATAGGTGTTAGGTTACGTGAGAAGTATCCTAAACTTAGAGCACGCGGGTCCTGGGTTAGGGACGTATTACTTTACTTGGAATCCTTTAATAGTAAGAGTGAGTGACGACGTATGGGACTTAAGTGATTTAGGGAAAGCTCTAGTTAGGTTGCCTGGTGAGTTAGGAACCCCTAACTATTGAGGAATTGAGGAGAAGACATTTATGTTAGGTTTAATGATGCTTAACGAAACACAGAAAAAGATTGTTAGTGAGTTAATACTTACAGGTAAATCTACATACAGTAATAGATGACTCGTCAGCCTAACCAGAAGAATCTTAGTAGGTATGAATATACTGAGTCAGGCAACATGATATCTCGCAGCAAGTAAAAAGTACTGCATTAACAACCAAACACAAACTCTTTTTAAAGAACATAATATTAAACTACTTTTATTTTATCCTTGACTTTCTTTGATTTTCTTTTGACGAATGAGCTGGATTATAGAAAAAGCTTATAAACTCCACTTCAAATATTAATTGAGGTGTCTCTTTAGTGAAAGCTAGAGAGGCTATAGGCTTAATAATAACTCTCTTAAGTCTCCTAATATTTGCTTACGAAATACTTTATGTAGGCTTAATAGGAGGGCGCATAGGAGCTACGGTTGAAAAAACTATAGGAGCTACGGTTGAAAAAACTCCTATAGTAACTTTTGACGCTTTACTAATTTCTGCGGGCTTCTTGCTGATTCTCATAGGTCCTGCGTTATGGCTTGGTGAGGTTCCTGCGAATCTCAAGAAACTAATTGAGGCTAAGACAGGGAGAAAGCTGAGTTAGAGGTGTTTGTTATGACTACAGTACCAGTAATAATTATACTGATTACTGTTCTAGTAATCTATGGTTTAGCTTATATATTCTACGGGAAGAAAATACTTGAGAAGAAGGTTGCGAGAGCAAGCCCTGATAGGTTAACTCCAGCTTACGAGAAGTTTGACGGAATTGATTACGTACCAGCTAATAAGTACGTGCTCTACGGACATCACTTTGCTTCAATAGCTGGGGCAGGACCTATAATAGGTCCGGCTATAGCCATACTATGGGGGTGGGGATTACCCCTCCTATGGGTTCTATTCGGTAATGTATTCATAGGTGCAGTCCACGACTACTTATCTATAATGGCTAGCGTAAGGCATGGTGGAATATCTATAATGAGTGTAGGTGAAAACATAATGGGTAGGAAAGCCAAGTACATATTTCTCATATATGTTTGGTTCGCTCTAGTACTGGTTTTAGCAGCGTTTCTCAGCGTAGCTTCCTTAACCTTCGAGAAAACGCCTACGGCAGCAACGATCTCTGTTCTCTTCATGCCGATAGCGTTACTTTTTGGATTGCTAGTATACAGAACTGGGATAAGTGTTAAGAAAGGAACGTTGATATCAATAGTATTACTAGTTATAGCATTCTTCTACTCTCTTAACACCCCGCTCCACCTAACCTATGAGGCGTGGGTGATAATCCTCTCACTCTATTCTATAATAGCTGCAGCTCTACCTGTGTGGTACCTCCTACAACCCAGAGACTACATAAACGCATACTTACTATGGGCTTTCGTAGTTCTCGCAATTATTGGCGCTCTCCTAACGTTCAACTATGCTTTCACAGGTCCAGTATACACGAGTTTTGTCGGACCAGGTACTATGATAGGAGCGTTACCAGACACTGCGGCAGGTAAAGCAAACATAGCTTATTTCTGGCCTACGGTCCCGTTAGTAATTGCGTGTGGTGCTCTCTCAGGATTCCACTCAGTGGTTGGTTCCGGAACTACTTCTAAGCAGTTATCTAGTGAGTTAGACGCATTACTTGTGGGTTACGGAGGTATGTTAACTGAGGGAGCGGTCTCCTCGCTTGCCGTAATTACCCCTATTGCGCTTGCTTGGAGTTTCGCTGGATTAGCTTCTGCTACAGGTCTTCCCGTTTCTGAGGCGCTCCTGAAGGTAGGCATAGACACCAAGAATATAACTCTAATAATCGGTCTAGAACCTCCTGTGAGATTTACTGTTGGTTATGGTTTAGAGCAGGCAGTAGCTTGGTCAAGAGTCTTAGGTCCCGAAGTATTTGAGAGTGCTTTCTTAACGTTTATGACCTTCGCGGCATGGGCTCTTGCTGCGTTCGTGTTAACTACATTAGATACTTCCAACAGGTTAGCTAGGTTTGCTTGGAGAGAAATGTTTGACTGGCTTGAACCTAGAAGTAAGTTAGCATATAGAGTAATAACAAATAGGTGGGTTGCGTCAATCATACCAGTAGTTCTGGGTGCTCTCATGGCTTATCCACAGATAGAAGTCTGGATACCAGAACTTAACAAGTTCAGACCCGTCTACGCGTATTCCATTGTTTGGCCAGCGTTTGCAGGCACTAACCAATTACTTGCAGCTTTAGCTCTCCTAACAGCGGCGTTATGGGCTTACGCCATACAGAAAGTCAGAGGAGGCATATCACTACTAATAATGATTCCAGCACTCTTCTTATGGTTAACTGTCACAGCAGGCCTCATATGGTGGCTCTACGCAATAGTTCCTGGTTTACCACCACTATATCAAGCCGGTGCAGGAACGATAGTAGCTATATCTTTAGTGCTTGACATCCTACTAATAATACTCTTCGTAAGAGGTCTTATAAGAGCTAGATTATAAGCATAAATAACTTTTTACGTAATAAAAACTCCACAATTATCTTATTCATAGTTCCCTGATTTTTAGGTTATGAAATGAGCAGCGTTAGATTTTAGATACTTGTAGTTGGAAGTATTTATGTAGAGCTCTAGTGAGTCCATGTTACAGTGAGGAGCTCCTAGCTCAAAGGGAAGGCCTATGGCGTTGGCCTTGACAGGGCCCCGTAGTTGCGGGTAAAGCAAACGATCCCGCAACTAGGACCAACCCCCTTAACATTAATTTTGTTAGTAGAGCTGTTTTCTTTTTATTGTTGAAAGAGGAAGTATTTAAGGTTTTGTGTTTTGTGGGGTTATGATTTGTGAGCTTATTGAGTATGAATAGGAATTCTTGAGGAGGTTGTACTGTTACCCCTAATACTCTATGAACATACTCCAGAAGTAACAGTATTACTTAGAGTAGATGAGAAGAAAATCCATAGATGTTTGTTCCAATAAACATCTAGGGATAAACGACACTACTCGTAGTGTCTCGTAATAATAACTACAAGACAGTCACTATGGTGCTCGCTGATGAAGTCCCCTACAAAACCATGAACAACAATTGAGTCTTGAGAGATAAGTTAATACCCAACCTTATAAAAAGATTCTAAATTACTAAGCCACCTAGAAGATAGATACCGTCAACCACGTAAAGAAACTCCCGCAGAGCTACCTTAGTGAGGGGTTAAGCTTTCATAGAGACTGATATTAGTCTCTTACTTTCATTCTCTTAATTCTGTCTCGGAGCCCGCTCTTTGGGAGCTAGCCTTCCTTGAGCGAACTGCGAGACTTCATTGAGTCCTTCCTCACCCTCACTACTCATCAAGTTCATCGCTAGGGCTCTCCACATATCGTCTATCAGAAAATTTCTAAATTTTCTGGGATTACAACTGACACCAAATTATTCAAACCTATATGAAATTAAAAAACAGTTTCATCCTAGGCGAGCATTATTTAAGTATGAGGGAAGATACAGGATATCTTAAACATCGTTATCGTAGTAGTTAGTTTTCTTGTTTGTGTTGCAGCGAATTGATTTTGTTGTGTATGGATTTACTACCTCAAGCAGATTTTTCCGGCACTAAATACGTGGTGATTCTCCACGCTTTTTTATTTATCTCCTTAAGTTTTTTCAAGGCTTCCGCACCATTGATTATCATGCCTTCTTTTGATTCTATCCTGACACCCACAATAGTACTGTTTCTGATCAATACCCTAACTTTATTACCTTCTGCGTCTACCGCTAGTGCGTAGAGAGTTTTTAGTTTGGTCTCTAAATATATTTCACTTAGCCTTTTCAGGAGTTCAGAACCGCTGAGTTCTTCTTTAGTAGTTCTTGAGATTTGAGACTTAAGAATCAAGTTACTTAGCAAGATCTCGTCCTCAAGAATTGCAGGATTTTCTTCAAGACTCACACCCTGTAGTTCCTCGCGCTTGGCTTGTTTTTCAAGCACTACCTTTTCTGACGGCGTTACTATCTCCATCTTCTTCTCAGCTTTCTTAGTAAGTCCTTTCTTCCAGGCCTCAATAACTGCAGGCAGTAAGTCAATTAGCCTGTTCTGGTAAGCCTCAACAAACTCCTTAATATAAGGCTTCAGCACCTTCTCATTAGCTGACTTAACGATAACCCTACCCCTAACCAGGGTTAGGGGACTACCAAGTAATCTCCTGCTCACAATACTTAACCTGAGTTCTAGGCTAAAGTCATTACGTCCTTCAATCGTTACTATACTGGCTTCATCCTCCTTACCACTACCTATCTTAAAACGTACCCTACTCACAGAATTGCCTATCCTTACATTAGCTAGAACCTCATTATTGCTCAGCACTTCAATCAAAGACTCTATGACAGGCCATAAACTTAAATGAAGTTGAATATCTGATAAAACCGAAATAACTTCGTTAGTATCTAAAGGAAGAGCAACACTAAATTCATTAACTATAGTCACTTCCTAACCCACCAATAAATCTAACTTCTTTCACACTATAAAACTTTAAAAGTGGGGCTGCTTATGAGGGAGGTTAGAAAGCTACACTCTCTTCAACTTTTAAACTTTTAATTAATAAAATAATATCACATGAACAAGTTTCCTTGTTGTGTAGGTAATAAAGATAGCTTTAAATAACTGGGGGTGTAAGTTAATTTCGGGGGTATGAGTTGTATTTTGATCCAGAAGTTAAGGAACGTAGAGAAGATTTCTTTAACTTCGATGAGGAACTAAGTACTCTGATTAGAGAATAAGGTGTTAGAAGGACTGGTAAGTCATCTCTTATCAGGGTAGGACTAAATACGTCTGGCTTGCCTCACGCAATACTTGATGCCAGGAGATTCGAGTATTTTAGTGTTGACACATTCTACGACATACTTGCTGAGTCACTGTCTAGGTTATTAAGAACCAGGAAATCAGTGAGTAAGTATCTGGAGGTGGTTAGAGGAATCTCAATTTCTGGCTTCTCTCTCGAGTTTAGTTTTAGAGGTAGCGGAATCTTCACAGAAGTTCTTGAAGCGCTGAATAAGTAGGGTGAAAAAAGTAAGGAGCCTCTAATCTTAGTGTTTGATGAAGCTCAAGACTTTCTTCGCTTCCCGCGTTTTGACTCACTTCTTGCATATGTGTATGATTACCTAAGCTACGTTAAGTTAGTTCTAGCAGGTTCTGAAGTAGGCTTGCTTGATAGATTACTAGGTTTTAAGAGAGTCAAAGCTCCACTTTCTGGGAGACCATACACAACAATAGTTATGAGGAGACTTTCTAGAGAGAAAGCAGTAGAGTTTTGAGGGAGGGTTTCAGGCAGGTTGGGGCAGTAATTAATGATGTGTTCCTAGAAGATGCTGTAAGTATGTTTGATGGCGTGATTGGATGGCTCACTTATTACGGCTACCAAGCCTTGAGGGTAGGTCATGAAGAAGCAATCACTAGAACTCTTGAGGAAGGTTCTAAATTAGTTCGGGAGGAACTAGAAAGTTTTCTCTCAACAAGACTACAAGCTAGAACAAGATACCTCATCATACTAAAACTACTTACCAACCCACTAACATGGTCTGAAGTCAAGACAGGTCTCTCAGCCAAGCTCAAGAAAACAATCAGTGATAAACAACTAACATACTACCTACAAGAACTAATTAATTACGGATTTATTGAGAAAACTAACAACGAATATCTCATAGCAGACCCGGTATTAAAAGTACGCTATTCGAGAATTAAGAATTTAGAACTACTTAACGTGAGTATTTCCAGGTAGTTTATCAAACCCTAATTTAAGTATTTATAGGAAACCTAGATAGCTTAACTCTAGAAAAGTAAGATTTTCACATAAATTAAAGTAAATACTATCAATTAAGAACCTTTTTAGGTTCACACATCATGTAGGAATAACATGACAACTTTTATTTGCTCTGTTATTAATATCTTGTGGAGTTGAGTGGACGGTTAGATATTCTCCTTTACCGAGTGATATCGATGTTATGCATGTTGAGATTAGGAAATCTAGCAGGAGTTTCTTCGGTAAATTAAGTGAGTATGGGAGGACTAAAATAAATCTTGAAGTTATTAAAGTGAGTGATTCACCTCTCTATTTAGTTTTCGGTTATTTACCCAGTAATGATTTAAGCGGTGAGGACCTCAGGAAATACAGGTACTTACTTACGAAATCAACTAATTACATCAAGAAACTTAGATGGTGGAATGATGGTAAACTAACTTATATATTAGCCTATAAGACTAAATGCGATTTTATGCGTGTAGCGGAGGAGAATAAGGTTAGCGTACTTTCTCCTTATATTTTTGATAAAGGTATTAGGAAGTATGTAGTGGTTGGTAGGAAAGAGAACCTCATCAAATACATTGAGTATTTAATGAAACTGTATGCTTCTGAGCATGTCTACTACAAGCCTATTAATAGACCAGAATATTTATGTTCTGTGTTAGTGAGTAGAGCGGTACCGTCCGTCATAACAGATAAGCTAACTATGAGCGAATTAAACGTGTTAAAGAGCGCATACGACACAGGATTCTTTGAATGTCCTAGAAAAACAGACCTCAACAAATTAAGTGAGTTACTAGGACTCTCAAAAGTCACTATAGACATACACTTGAGGAAAGCTGTAAAGAAGATAGTTGATGAAGTTTTAAATTCCTGCCTTAATAAGTTTTAATAAAACATTATTCTATTTAACACTAATAAGAGATTCACTAGCTTCTTAGTAGGGATTTCATGAATAGTCTGCGGAATTTTGAGGGCGGAATAATAACAGCAGCTCTCACCCCGTTAACTCCGAGCGGTGATATCAAGGAGAATTCCCTGTCAGACTTCATAAGTTTTCAGATTAAGAATGAAATTAAGGGATTCTTTCTTCTCGGTACATATGGTGAGGGTTTAGCAATACATCCGAGAAAACGCGTGTACTTCCTAGAGAAATTCCTGAATCATGTAAGTAGTAAAACCTTAGTTAATGTATCAAGCACAGCTTCAAAGCTTTCACTAGAGCTAGCTAAGCACGCCGCTAATCTCGGAGTAGGTGCTATTTCTTTACTTCCGCCCATATACTATACTCAAGATTTAGAAGGCTTAGTAAAGTATTTCTCATTATTCTCTAAGATTGACTTGCCAGTACTCATATATAATAACCCGCAAAGACAAAACTACGATATAACTCCGTCAATCTTCGAGCACATAGTTCATGAAGTACCTAATTTGAAAGGAGTGAAAGACTCCAGTGGATCTATTGAGAGAGTTCAATTATAAGTATTAATCAAAACAAGAATTACTTTATTGCTATAGCTATTTATGGTGCTTTCGAAAAGCCTGTCTACATATACATAGAAAATGATCACGTGGATATAATACCAGCTGAGAAATACTGGGGTCTTGACGTCAGAACTACTCATAGAACTAATAAGGAAGCACAGCTTAAACGCTAATACACTGTTGATAGGGCCTGCTGGTGAAAACCTAGTTAAGTATGCGTCAGTAGACTGTTCGGTTTATAATGTTGCTGCTTGAGGAGGTGGTGGGGCTATTCTGGGTTACAAGAAACTTAAAGGGATTGTTGTCGGGAAGGAAGAGAGATCCGTAGTATATAGTCCTAAGAAATTCTACGAGAAATCTTTGAGGGTCGTCTTGAATATAATGAATGATGCAGCGTTGATAGCTACTGCGAAGTTTGGCACTGCTAGTGCTACTATGGGTCTAGATAAAACTAGTACGTTGCCATACTATAATTTCAGGAGGTCTTTCTGGGAATATGCATATAAAAACGCAGGTGAGTACTACGTTGAGGCAGGCTATCTAATCGGCAGAGTTGGCTGTGCTCAATGTATCGTAAGTTGTCACCGTCATACTAAAACAGAGAAGTATGGTGGAGTTAATACAGTAGGTCCTGAGTACGAAACATCAAATGCTTTAGGAGGTAACTTAGGAAACTCAGATACTGATGGACTCATAAAATTAAATGATCTGGCTAATATCTATGGCTTAGACACTATATCACTAGGTGGTGTTATCGGATGGGTTATGGAGTCTTATGAGAAAGGCTATTTAAGGAACTTAAAAGAAGAGTTAGGTACTGAACCTCAGTGGGGGGATGTAGACGCGGTCATCAAACTTATAGAGAGTATAACGTTTAGGAAGGGGACGGGGAATCTCCTAGCTGAGGGGCTAGTAATAGCGTGTAATAAAGTGGGTTCGGAAACATGTAGATGGGCTATCCAGTCAAGAGGTTTAGAGCATTCGCGGGTAGAGACAAGAATAGCTAGGGCTTATGCGCTAGCTTTCGCACTGAATCCAAGAGGTCCTGACCACCTACATACAGAGACTTTTGCGGAATTTGGATTCACAGAGGAGTCCAGAAGACTCATTAAGAGACTTACCGGCAGCGAAGAAAATGCTGGTGTAGGGAAGGATTCTGGCAGACCCGAGATAGTAATATGGCATGAGGACATCTACGCTGTTACGGATAGTGTTGGTTTATGTGCTTTCATAGATACAGCAGGATTTGCGATAGATGAATTCATGTTAAGCGAGCTATTTGAGGATGCTACAGGCATTGAAAGCACACCAGAGAAAATAATGAGATCTGGTGAGAGAATAGTAACGCTTGAAAGAATGATTCAAGTTAGGGAAGGACGCGCAAGAAAAGATGATACGCTGCCTTGGAGAATCTTAAATGAGGAAATCACAACCAGGGAAGGAAAGACATACATACTGACAGAAGCGACCCTCAATTCTATGCTGGATAAGTACTTCATGCTCCGTGGCTGGAACGTTGAGAAAGGCATACCTACCCTAGATAAACTTAAAGAATTGAAGCTAGAGTTCGCGATAGAAGAAGCATTAAAACACACTTAACTGTGATTGATTAAGTAATGTTTTGCAGTAACACTAAATTAAATGGGGGTCATCTAATACGGGTTCAAGTCTTGTCAGATAGGTTAGCAAAGCTTCTTCAGTGTAATGAGGCTAACATAATGATCGAGCCAGGTAGTTATTCTATAAATGAATTAATCGAGCTCATATCTTCACATATACATAATATCAAGTCAGTTTTGAAGGAGTTGAGAGACTCAATATTTATAGCAGTTAATGATCAAGTCAGGTATAATTATGATGAGAAAATCTACATAAATGATAATGTGAAAGTAGTAATATTCGAGGTTGTAGCTGGAGGTTAGTAGTTACTTGAGCAATATGTTTGTTTTGTTCAGGCTTACTCAGGCTCATACTGAATTTCTAATCTCATTAATTTAGAAAGCATTGATAACTCATAACTCCAGTCACCATAAGCAATCACTCGATGCAGAGGTTGGTTATAATGCCATAACCACTTCATAGCATTCTTTACTAGGGTTTTAATCTTGGTTCTACACGCTAAATCTACTAAGGGTGTATCAACTATCTTATTAACATGTAGATAAAGTTTGCTGAAGTCCGGCGAGATCTGAGTTACTGTGATTACTTGTCCTAAACTCATCTTAGTTCTGATTACTACTGGTTTCCCGCTCTCATCATGGGTGTCAAGAGCGTAAGGTTCTGATTCCTCATTAAAGCCTTTCATTCTGGTTGGTGCTGTACAGTGAGCGTATATAACGGAGCTATCTCTAAAGTCTATTACTGGGTCAGAAATCCACGCGGGTCTTTCAGCCAGATACTTAAACACTATCTGAATTAATAAGGAGCTTAAGTCAGCTTCACAAGCTGCTGGGATTCCTTCATTGTTTAGAAGCGAAACAGCAATACATGGCGTTACAGGTAATAGATTTAGGTTCTTAAGCATAATGGTGAAGCAATTTATCGCTAATGCTTCAGCATCATACTTACTTAATAGTTTTTTAAGTGCGATGTAGATCTTTACGGCCTCAATTAAGTCCCCTAAACTAATGTCCTCCCTAACCCAATAACAACTTCCTAAGATATTATCAGCTATGGTCTTAGCTTCCTCATCACTAGTACTGAAGTAAGCACTAATTAATTCTTCGTAGCTTACGAAAATTAAATCAAGAAATTCCCTAATTCTCGAGTAGTATGTGCTTGAGTAAACCCTATCGCCTGAGTATATTTCGTGCTTATGAAGTGATTCTAGGGAGGCTTCCTCAGGTACTGTGACAACTAGGGTCTTTATTTTCTGTTTTAACTTGATGTACGTATATAGAACTCTGATTCCTTTAATTAGGTCTTCCTTATTGCTAGATGACACACCTACTACTGGATAACCTTCTCTCATAAGCTCTGCTATCTCAGGCCATGCGAGGGAGTAATAGGGCTCGGTTAAGACTAAGGTGGGCTTACCTAACGTTCTAATCACTTCGTAGAATAAACCGTAATTAATGCTTGTCGTGAGAATATATATGACAATACCGCCAATCTCCGTAGATTTCGATAAGATGTTCTCGAAATCTCCTCTCGTCTTAATCCATTTCTTTACAAGGAATTCACACTTACCTTCACACCAGGCATCACTCTCATTAATTAATTCATTGATTTTCTTCCTAACGTCGTAATTGTATAATGGCCAAGCCATTAAGGGTGTTCCTTCCCTGCCGAAGAATAATAGAGCTAAACGAGCTTTGGTACTCAACGCATATCCCTCGCGCAGTAAGTTCTCACATATTTTAAGCACATAATATAAAACGTTAGAAGATCTTGAGAGGATCGCTTAATATCATTTCTTCTGGGCTAGGTCTTAAGCTCCTCACAGATTTTGAGTCCATAACTACTTAATTTATAGTAAGTGATTGTAGTTACGTTACCTTTGTTGCTTGTTTTAATACCGCACACAACCCTAAACGGACATCCCGCGCATAAGCACGTAGTTCCTGTCTCAACTCTCGTTAGGAGTCCTTCACCTACCAAGACTGAGAGTAGTGTTTCTATCTCAGTAGGTGATAACTTAAATTTACTCGCTATGTCTTGTGGTGTAAGTACTTTGGAGGAACATAGTGTTCTCATAACGCTTCTGAGTAATTCTTTATTCACTGAAATCACTACTCTAAGATGATTTCTTCGTTATTGTGAGGTAAGTATACAGGTACGTCACCTAGGGTTTCTCTTACTTTCTCTGTGAAGAACTTCCCTACTTTTTCACTAGTGTGTACCACTATGACGTACTTGATCTCCCTAAAGTTTTTAAGGAGTTCTAGAAGGCCGTCAATTCCCGCATGACTTGAGAAATCAAACCACTGAACTCTAGCTTTGACATGTCCTACTTCTTCCGTAGGAATACCGTCCTCCAAGAGGTGTCTGCCAGGGGTTCCAGGAGCTTGATAAGAAACCATGAAGACAGCGCTGAGCGGGTTTCCGGCTAGTTTCTTTAGGTAATAGACTGCTGGACCTCCTTTAAGCATACCTGCTGAAGCTACTATAACGTTACCTCGTCCCTCAATGATCTTCCTTCTCTGAGAAGGTCTTACGACAGGCTTAAACTCTTCCTTAGACTTCAGAAGTTCCTCGTACTTATTGATGTATTCAGGATAGCTTATGAATACATCGTAAATCTGTCTTATCATGCCATCATAAAAAACACTTCCTTCAAACTTTTCGTAAAGTAGTGTTAGTATTTCTTGCGCTCTACCAAGACTGAAGGCCGGGATAAGTACGTTACCTCCCCTATCAGTGACTTCTTTAACAGCATCTAGAAATTCTTTCTCAACTAATTCTCTAGGTGGGTGTTTTATCCAGCCGTAAGTTGCTTCGATGATTACAACGTCAGCTTTAACTCCTGAGACATTAGCTCTGGAAACTAGCCTAGTATCTATCGTGTTTACGTCGCCAGTATAAACCACACTAAACTCACCTACTTCAACGTAAGTCATTGAACTACCAGGTATGTGCCCAGCGTTAAGAAGCTTTATTCTGTAATCACCTAGGTGGATTTCTCTCTCATATGAGTAGTCTGGGATGCTGTCAATCATGTTGTAGAGATCTACCTCCTCGTAAGGAAGATAGTATCCTGATATTTTTATGAAGTCTTTAATCATTATCTCACATAGCTTCTTAGTTAAGGCAGTAGCTATCGTGGGAACTCTAGAAGTTACGTGAAGCATTGGTGCTGCTCCTACATGATCTAGATGTGCGTGTGTTAGTATAAGTCCTACCACTTCAGAAGGCTTTATATGTGCAGGAAACCTAGGCTTATCATCCTCATCGAAATTCACACCATAATCTAATAGCAATGACCGCTCACTATCACCTAAGCCAACACTCACGGCCGCTCTACCTACCTCGCGGCCTCCACCTAACACTCTTACTCTAAGCACTTCAAACCCTATATATAGGGATTGTTCAAGTAATTAATATTTGGTAATGAATTCAGTATCTGGTGAGAAAATGTTCCCAACTAATCCCCGAGAACTGAAGAGGAGGATGAAGCAGTTAGGTATTGATGTTGAGGAATTAAAAGAAGTTAAGTCAATCACTATAGAGTTCCCTGATAAAGAACTAATCATTAGGGAGCCTCAAGTTGTTGTAATGAAGATACAAGACCAGAAAATATACTACGTGAGTGGAGGAGTTGAGGAAATTGCTAGTAAAGAAGTAGTAGTAGGGCCAGCACCCACGATAAGTGAAGATGATGTGAGGTTTGTTATGGAGCAGACAGGAGCCTCAAGAGAAGAAGCATTAAACGCCTTAAGGAAGACTGGCGGTGACATACCTCAAGCAATACTCATGCTTACGGAGAAACGTAGTTCGTGATTTTAGCACTAAGCAGTGAAAAGTTCTTCTTTTTCAGAAAACCACTTCCTGAGTGACTTAATTAAGTCTTCCGGAGTAGGTTTTAAAGACACTATTAGCGGTAAACCTTCTCTATCAGCTAGCCTAATAGCTAATGGATCTATCTTCTTAGTACCATGCAGGACAACCGCCACAGGCTTTACAGGACTTATTCTAACTGATATCATTGGTGACCTCCCCGTACTGACTTTAGTGAATATTAGGGCTCTTCTAGTCGTAGCACCCATTATCTGCCAGAACTCATTACCACTTAACTTCTCTATAGCTTCTAAGCTATCAAGTATCGTGTAGCCGTAGATAGCGATGTCTTTAGGCATGTTTGAGTTTATTATGAAGCCATCAACAACAGTAACTAACTCGTCAAGTCTCATAGGAGTACTGAAGTCTTTAAGATCCATTATAGCTCCTATGTTTAAGTTAAGAGAACTAGCTATCTGCTTAACTACCGGATAACCCCTAGATTTATCAAGATTTATTAAAGCCTTAACAAACCTCCTCACGAATTTGACGCCAGGTGATCTCCTACCTTTCTCATAATCACTTATGACAGACGCACTAATACCCATGAGAATCCCTACATCAGTCTGCGTTAGCTTGAAAACCTCTCTCCACTTCCTCAACGCAGCACCATAGTTCTCACTCATTACTATGTCTCCAGCGATTTTCTGCGCTATAAGTTCTAGCACAAAATCATACTCCACAGCCACTCACTAAATACATTAAAGTCATAAAACTAATATTTTATTGTTGATGCACTGTTTGATACTTTCTATAGGAGGTATTCATTATGTTTCTGCCGAGCCGGCAGGAGACGTAAATTAAAACATTGGTATCTCATATCAGCGGGAACCTGATATTTGGTTCTATGCAAATACCTGTTCTACTAAATAGTTCTGAAGACCTTAACTCTACCTCCCTTAAGACCTTGTCTTCATCCAACGTAAGTACGTTTCTATTCCTCATAATTATCTTCCCATCAACTATGACGTCTTGAACATGCGAACTGTTAGCAGCGAACACCATATGTGATATAGGGTCGTTCATAGGCATGAGTTTAGGATCCCAGTACTTGATTATTATTAAGTCTGCACGCTTACCTACCTCGATTGAACCCACCTTACTTGAGAGACCTAACGCTTCAGCACCTCTTAGTGTAGCCATCTCAAGTACGTCTTCAGCTCTTAGAGCTTCAGGATCACCCTTATACGCGTTCTGGAGTATCGTAGCAATGTGCATTTCCTCTATTAAGTCGTAGTTGTCGTTGCTGGGCCCGCCATCAGTACCTAGAGTCACATTAACTCCTGCTCGAAGCATGTCTGAGACTCTAGCTATTCCTGAACCAAGCTTCCCGTTACTAGATGGATTATGACTCACGTTAGTTTTAGTTTCAGCTAGAGTTTTTATTTCTTCATCAGTAACCCAAACAACATGTACGAGAACTACGTTGGGTCCTGTAAGACCTAACCACTTAATGAAGTCTACAGGCTTCATATTGAATGTTTTAGTAGTGTATTCGACATCCTCCCTAACCTCAGCTAAGTGCATAGTGATTCCAGTTTTCAACTCCTTAGCTTTCGCAGCTATCTCTCTATAGAGCTCCACACTCACAGCTCCAGGCGTTCTAGGACCAAACCACACATATATTCTTCCTTCCCTCCCGTGATACTTGTTGTAAAGTCTCAGAGTATCACTCATGCTGGTCTCGCCGTCTTCTACAAGACCTTCATGTAGTGCTCCTTTCTCTAGAGCATAGCCACTCATATCCATCACGTGTCTTGCTACAGCAGCTCTAAGTCCTGACTTAAGTATAGTATCTATTATGTTGTCGGGTCCGTACCTCCCAACAAGACCTGTTTCTAAGAAAGTTGTTGTTCCTGATTTTACTAGCTCAAGAATAGTTAAGGTTGCTGAAGCAAGTGCTTCCTCCTGAGTCATGTTTCCCTGAAGAGGCCAGACACACTCCTTAAGCCAGGAAATTAATCTCTTGTAGTTGGCGCAAGCCTTAAGCATCCCCTGAACTAGGTGTACGTGCGTGTTAATTAGTCCAGGCATCACGATATGTTTATCAGCGTTTATTTCTTCAGTAGCTTTACCCTTAAAATCTTTATCAAGATCCGAGCACTTACCAACAGCTATTATCTCCCCGTCCTCAATAGCTACACAACCATCTTTCAAAACCTCTCTTCTTTTATTCATGGTTATTACAAACTTGCCCCTAACATATACGTCTACCAAATAATCACCTATGTTAAAAGGGGCATGTTTATTAATATTTATTAATTAATTAAGTCAAATTAAAAATTAAGAGTGTTAATTATGCAGACCAGTAAGTTGTTAAGAAGAGAAAACAACTTAAAAGAGTTAAGAGGTATAATCTTAGCTGCGAGAGGTGAACTAAAATCAGATATTATTGTGAAGAATGCTAACCTGGTTGACGTAGTATTAGGTGATATAAGAGAGAAAATAAACATAGCTGTGTGGCGTAATTATGTGGTGAGGGTAGGTTACTTCGATATAGACAAGTATAGTGGTCCTGACACCTTAATCATTGATGCTTCCTCCAGCGAGGTAATTACGCCAGGTTTTATAGATCCACACGTACATATTGAGTCTTCATTACTCAGAGTAACTGAGTTTAGTAAGCTAGCGCTCATGAACGGTACAACAACTGTTGCTGCAGACCCTCATGAAATAGCTAACGTGTTAGGTATTGAAGGAATTAAAGCATTCATTGAGGAATCTAAGTATACGCCACTCAGGCTATTCTTTTACGCACCATCCTGTGTCCCGCCAGTTAAGTCAGGACTTACTAAAGGTTTTGAAGTAACACTTAACGAGGTACGAGAACTCCTTAACTATAAAGAGGTTATCGGTTTAGGGGAAGTCATGGATTTCCTCTCAATAATTAATGGAGATGAGGAATTACTTGAGAAGATATCTCTCACGTTATCTTTAGGTAAGGTAGTTGATGGTCACGCACCTCAACTACCTGAAGACATGCTAGTCCCGTACGCTGCTGTAGGGATCAGAGGAGATCACGAGTCTGTCTTTATGGATGAAGCTTTAAGTAAGTTAAGGAGTGGTATGAGGATACTAATAAGGGAAGGAAGTGCTTGGAGAGATTTAGAAGAACTCTCTAAGATACTTACTTACATGAAAATAAACACTAGGTACCTAAGCTTCTCAAGCGACGACTTAGAAGTTGTAGACTTAGTTGAGTCAGGACACATGAACAGAATACTGAGGAAAGCTGTTTCGCTAGGAATAGATCCAATAACCGCGGTTCAAATGGCTACTATAAACGCTGCAGAGTATCTAGGTATTAATGAGTTAGGTTCCCTTACGCCGGGGAAGCTAGCAGACATAGTAATATTGAAGAACTTCAGGTCATTCCAAGTGCAGGCAGTAATAGTTAACGGGGAACTAGTGGTTAGTAATGGTCGGTACTTAGGTACTACGAGAAATTACGAATACCCTAAACACTTCTACGAGACTATAAAGACTGGAAAGATATTCATGCCGGAAGATTTCAAGATCAAGATTCCTAAGAAACACGGCCATGTTAGGTACTTAACCATAAGAGCTATTTTAGGTAAAGCAATAACGAAGGCTGAAGTTGATGAATTCCCGATAATAGATGGCTACCTCACGTTACCACCTCAAACAGATCACTCGTACGTAGCGGTAATAGATAGACACCACTCCACAGGCAGGTTAGGGTTAGGAATAATTAAGGGTTTAGGAATTCTCAGAGGAGCCATAGCCCAAACAATAGCTCACGACGTCCATAACATAATAGTTATTGGTAAATCACACGAGGAAATGAGTTTAGCAGTAAAGGAACTGACTAGGGTTGGTGGTGGGATAGTATCAGTACTTAACGATAGAGTTTTAGGATTGGTTGAATTACCTATCGCTGGTTTAATATCGGATAAGTCGTTTGAGGAGATCTACACGAGTGTTAAGAACTTCATGAAAGCGTGCGAGTATCTGGGAGTAAACTTCCACGCAGCTTTCATGACTATCTCCCTACTCTCACTTCCCGTAATACCTGAAGTCAGGATAACCGAGCACGGAGTTTTTGACGTGATGCGTGGAACTCTAGTAAATCCAATCCTAGATGTCGTAGGTGGTTAAGATGATGCTGATTAAGAATATTAGGTTACTTACAGGCGGTAACGAATTAACTGAAGCGTCCTTAATAATTGAGGAAGGGAAAATCGTAGGGATCAAGAAAGCAATAACACCAAGTAATTATGATGAAGTATTGGACGGAGGAGGACTCCTAGCCCTACCTGGAGGGATAGACATACACGCACATATTTACGATCCTCAGTACCTACATCATGAAGACTTCAGAAGTGGTAGTGAAGCCGCCTTATACGGCGGTGTAACAACACTATTTGATATGCCGTTAAGAATGTACGTAGAAGACGAGAAAACCTTCAAGATAAAATATGATGCAGGTCTGAAAGACTCCTTAGTAAATTTCGGTATAATAGCAGGGATGATGAATGAAGACAACGCGTCTTCAGTAAAGCTGCTTCAGTCCCTAGGTATTAACTTATTTAAAGTCTTCACATGTAAGCCTTTCAGACCCAAAAGTGATGGAGGTTTTACTAAAGTTATGAGTTCAGTTGTTAATAGTGGAGGTGTTCTCATAATTCATGCTGAGGACGACATAATAGCGGAGTATCTGACGGTAGAGTTTAAGAATTCCGGAAGCAACGAGCCTATATCGTATCATGAGTCACGCCCAGCGCCAGCTGAAGCCATGGCTATAAGGAGAGTAGTTGAAGTAGCTAAGTTCCTAGGTCTCAAAAAAGGCGTGCACATAGCGCACCTCTCTTCTGCTGATGGGTTGCGTGAGGTTGTTAAAGCACGCCTAGACGGGGTTAACTTGACTGTGGAGACAACCCCACACCACCTCTACTTCACTAAAGAAGATGTCTTGAGGTTAGGTAACTACCTCAAGCTTGCTCCCACCCTTAAGAGCCGTGATGATGTGAGAGCTTTATGGAGAGCTCTTTCATCAGGTTCTGTGGACGTAGTAGCGTCTGATAACGCACCATCAACCAGGTCTGAGAAGGAGGTCAGTACGTGGGATGCTTGGGGAGGTATACCGAGCTTAGAGGTTATGTTACCGCTGGTTTTCACCTTAGGTATCAAGAAGCTGAGCATCATGACTCTAGAGAGGTATGTGGAGGTTACGTCAAAGAATCCAGCCAGGATAGCAGGTATTTACCCGCGTAAGGGTGCGTTAAACATAGGTTCTGACGCAGACATAGTATTAATTGACCCTAATTACTGCTTCAAAGTAACGGCAGACAAGCTCCATCATAAAGTTGACTGGACACCCTTCGAAGGACTCGAATTATGTAGTTGGCCACGTCACGTGATAATTAATGGTCAACTAGTCATGAAGGATAGAGAGGTAATTCTTCAGAACTTCAGAGGTTCTTACGTGTTTTTAACTCCTCAAGCTTAGGGTGTTAATAATACTGTTGCTTGAAATAATTGCATAGGTGTCTTAAGGGACATTCACGACATAATGGTTTCTTAGTCCTGCAATATTTCTTTGATATCGTTACTAGAGTAGCGTGGAATAACTTATAATTACCAAGGTTTTTCGGAATATTCTCCTCAAGGATTCGCTGAGCTTCTATATAATTGTTAGGTAGCTTAACACCTATCCTAATTAAAACCCTCCTAGCTAGTCTTGATACAGGCAATACCAGCTTATTACCAGCAAATAAGAGTATTGTGTCTGCGGTCTCGTAACCTATTCCTTTAATTTTCAGTAAGTCTTCCCTTACATTGATTAACTCCCTACCAATAAAAGCTTCCCACCCTCCACGCTCAACAACTATTTGCGAGAATTCCTTCAGTATTCTTGATTTGTTTTTGTGAAATCCTACCCCCCTAATTAATTCCGTAATTTCTTCTATTGGTGCTTCAGCTAGTGTGTGCGGATTAAGTAACCTGTTCTCTCTTAATTTATTGATGACCTTACTAACTGCTTCCCACCTACTCAACTGCACTAGTATTGCTGAGACGCTTATTTCGAATGAGTCCTTAAAGTCGCCCCACCACTCATAAGAATACGGATCTGACATAAACCACCCAAATTCTTTAAGGTTTTCAGAACCCCACACACTAAGAGTTTTAAGTATCTCAGTAATTAGGGTAACGAGATCTGAAGATATGCTAAGTTTAGCTAAGCTGTCTTTTAGCACCGGCAATCCTCACTAACAGTTAACTTAAGTACTGTAAATTCGTGTCTCTTCAGGTCTATTATTAGGAGCTTGTTGATTAGTAGTTCACCAATACCGGTAATTAGCTTTATGGCTTCTATAGCTTCAATAGATCCTACAACACCTGGTGTAGGTCCTATAACTTGAGGAGGTTTCTCAGAGAGGTTATTCAGTTTTTCTTCATTAAGATTCAAGATACATCTAAGACATTTTGTGATTCCGGGAATCACTGTAGTAACTTGACCGTAAAACTCTGAAATACCTCCATGTATTAAGGGTTTCTTTAACTCCCACGATACTTTATCTACTACTATTCTAGATGCCCAATTATCAAGACAGTCTATTATTAGGTCTGCATCACGTACTTCATCTCTAAATTTAACGGATTTGACATCCTCTACATATCCCGTTACTTCAACCTCACTATTGATTTTCTTGAGTTTCTTAATCGCTGCAAAAACTTTATGTGAGCCTAAATCTTCTTCTGAGTAGATTATTTGCCTGTTGAGGTTGTTGAGTTCTAGAACGCCATTATCAAACAAGACTACACGCCCAATACCGGCTGCCACCAAATACATAGTCACTATAGATCCGAGACCACCAACACCAGCCACAACTACTTTAGCTTTTCTTAATTTCTCTTGACCTTCAAAACCTAGGAGTTCTAATTGTCTCACGTATCTCTCCATACTGCTACTCAATTTAATACACCTGAGTAGAGTCATATAAAGTAAAATGATAATGTATGAGGAGCATTAATTACTCACCAACTACCTGAATAAGTACTTTCCTCATTCTAGGACCATCCAATTCTACTAACATTACTTCTTGCCACGTGCCCCTTACTAAAACCCCTCTCGCTACTGGCAGGAATTTACTGCATCCTATCATGCTTGAAGCTATGTGAGCATGTGCGTTATCATCTATTTTGTCGTGTTCCCACCCACCACCGGGTCTGAAAACCTCTGTGATCCACCTAATATAATCACTAACTATTTTTGGTTCGTACTCATTTATTATTAAAGCAGCTGTAGCGTGAGGAATGAAAATTAAGCAGAAACCTTCATTAATTCCGCTCCTACGAATTACCTCTTCAACATGACTTGTTATATTAACGACTTGAAATCTCTTCTCCGTCTTAATACTTAGTTCCTCGGAATATATCCTCAATCCCGACACCTACCTGATGCTTTGCAGCTTACTCTTAAATCGATTCCGAGAAGATATTCTCTTATACCCAAATATTTCTTTCGTCAAGACATCTTCAGTTAATACTCCTAGCTAGAAGAACTGGACCTCAATACACCTCTCTATAATCTCAACGTACTTTAGACCGTGATCCGGAATTACCAGTATGATATCTCCTTCACTCACTATGCCATCATCAATAGCTTTCCGTGCTGCCTGAACTATAGCACCACTACTTAGACCTACTAATATTCCATCTTTTCTAGCTACGTTGATTAATCCTTCTAATGCTTCCTCAAGAGTTACGTCATATATCTTATCTACCTTCACTAAGTGAACCCACTTCATCCCAGATTCTACTCTCCTAATACCTGGTATCAGGTCACTCTTCGTTGGTACTACCCCAATTATCTTTACTTGATCACCGTATCTGTTTTTCACGTAGTGTGAGATAGCTGATAAGTGACCTGATGTGCCAAGCCCGCCAACAACTGCAGCTAATTTTAACCCACCACTACGTACCTGCAAATCTATTTCCTTAGCTGTATACCTTAGGTGAGCCTCAAAATTATGGTCGTTCTCAAACTGGTTTAGGTTGGTAGCACCATCTCTTAGCGCGTCTTTCTTAACATCCTCAATCATCTCAGTAGTTATAGTAGCTTCTTTCCTCACTACTTCAGCCCCCATCAGCTTAAGTATGTAGTCAACGCACTGTTGCGTAGTGGAAGGTAGGTAGAGTCTGGATTTAATACCATATATGTTGGATAGAGCTGCTAAAGCTAAGCCGGTATTAGTGGATGTGGCTTCATACAGTGCGTTAACCTTACCTAACTTCTCAAAAGCTTTCTTAAGCATGTACCAAGCTGTTCTATCCTTAATACTACAACTATAGGGATTATACCACTCAAGCTTACACCACACGTTAACAGTATCGCTGGAGAGACTCTCAAGCCTAACCAAAGGTGTG
>JAVVFV010000010.1:0-41494 GCA_039889305.1 Candidatus Zestomicrobium tamdykulense
AAGCTCCTTGAAGTAGCTCTTGAGACCGCCTCTATATATGGAGCTGAAACAAAGCTTATTCATATATACGACTACGACATAAAGCCTTGTGAGGGGTGTTTAAGTGATGAGCAGCTTGCTTGCAGACCTCCCTGCATCAACAATGATGATAGCTGGACCCTGATGAAGGAGATACTGAAGAGTGATGCACTCATAATAGCAACACCAGTATTCTGGTATGGACCACCAGGACATCTAAAGAATTTAATAGATAAGTTAACGATATTCGAGAACATGATCTTTATTGATGGTAAGTCTTGGGTTGAGGGTAAGGTAGCAGGATTCATTGCTGTTAGTGCTGAGGCAGGAGCTATGATGACTATAGCTTACTTAATGAGTGTCTTCAACTCGTTCGGATATTTAATACCTCCGTGGGCTTTAGCTTATTATCAAGGAGTTGATGATGTCTTGAAGAGTAGGGAAGCAGTAATGGACTCAGCAAATATAGGTAAAATTGTAGTGGAAGTAACTAAGCTCCTCAAAAATAACTCGCCAAGGAAGTGGTACGAACCAAATATACTCGAGGTACTGAGAGAAAAGAACATACTAAAACAGGTAGCTGATAAGGCTGAGAATCTTAAGAAAGAAACGATCAGTAAGAGAATAGAAACTGCGAAGAGATTGCTACAGACGAAGCCAGACGACTATAAGATGTGAATATCTTGAGTAATTTAATTAATTTACCCAATATTATAAATGTCGGTGTGTGGTAATGAAGCTTGTTTATTTGGTTTTAGACGGTGCTGCTGATAGGCTCTCAGATCCTGTAACCTCATTAGGTATGGCTAAGAAACCTTACCTGGATCTCATAGCGAGAGCAGGTGTGTGTGGTGTTGTCTACACTGTCGGGAAGGGGATAGCTCCAGAGTCTGACGCCGCAGTAATGAGTATTCTTGGTTATGACCCACGAACTAACTACACTGGTAGAGGTCCTATTGAGGCTATAGGAGCTGGAATCTCTTTCGTTGAGGGTCATGAAGTAGCTTTCAGAGCTAACTTCGCAACTATTGACCCGAGTAGTAGGAAGATTATTGATAGAAGAGTTGGCAGGTCACTGAGTACTGAAGAAGCTAGTAAGTTAGCTGAGGCTTTAGACGGGTTAAGACTAAGTAATTACGGCGGCTACGTTAGGGTTAAGGCGACCGTAGGACATAGAGCTGTCGTAGTAATAGGTAGTGATGAGATTCCGTTGAGTGATGAGGTAGACAATACAGACCCTGCATACAGGAAAGTAGGCAGTATCTCAGTAGCTGAGAAAAACCCCCAACCATACATAAAGAAGTCAACACCCTTAAGTCCAACGCTGAGTGCTCAAGTCACTGCGGAACTGGTTAATGAGTTTACACTAAAGTCTATCGAAATTCTTGATAAACACCCAATTAATAGAGCTAGGGAAGAAAAGGGCTTATTAAAAGCAAACGTTATACTCGTTAGAGACGCTGGCTCAAGACTACCTAAACTACTCCCCATAAACAAACTATTCAACATTTCTTTCGGCTCCGTAACTGAGATGCCAGTAGAGAATGGCATAGCTAAGCTCTTAGGCATGCGTGCCGTGGAGACACCGCCTCCAACAGAAGATAAAGCTTCAGATTACTTTATTAGGTTAGAGGCTACGCTGAAGTTACTTAATGAAGTAGATGTGGTGTATGTTCACCTTAAGGGACCTGACGAGCCAGGACATGACGGCAACCTTCATAGTAAGGTGAAATCAATAGAAGACATAGATAAGTTTTACGTTAAGGAGTTATTAGGCAGTATTGATTTAAAGGAAGTCGCAATACTAGTAACATCAGATCACGCAACACCACCCTCAATAAGAGCACACACGGATGATCCAGTACCTATATTGCTAGCAGGTGGTAGAGTAGTGCCTGACAAAGTCTTGAGGTTAGAAGAGAAGGAGTGTTACGAGCTAGGCTCTATAGGTATCTTAAATCATGGGTGGGAAATACTTCCAAGAATCCTGAACATGATAATGGTCTAGCAAGAAACTTAAGAGTTTCAGACACAAAGATGATGCGTCATTAGATTCATGAATTATTTAGGATCCTCACCCGTTGAGTGCTGAGATGGACTCAGTTGTTTTCCAGGACTTTAACTCGTAGTAAAAGGCATTTTCGTAGGATTTTCTAATGTCTTCTTTAAGTAAGTGAACATATATCTGTGTTGTTTTTATATCTTTATGACCTAGTATGTTTTGTAGAGCTATTAAGTTCATGCCTCTCTTTAAGGCCTCGGTAGCGAATGTATGCCTAAGTACGTGTGGTCTCACTTTACTAGGATCTATTCCAGCTCTTAAAGCAAGGGTTTTCAGTCTCTTATATAAGCCACTGTAGGTTAAGTTGAATAATCTTCCTTCTTTCTTGTTGTTTAAGTATATGTAAATCTTCAAAGTCTC
Source organism: Candidatus Zestomicrobium tamdykulense (assembly GCA_039889305.1). GTDB lineage: Archaea > Thermoproteota > Thermoprotei_A > Sulfolobales > NBVN01 > Zestomicrobium > Zestomicrobium tamdykulense. The sequence goes on from JAVVFV010000010.1 coordinate 2,441, forward strand.
GTAGCTTAAGGGACCAATGAAAACTACTCTCTCGTCACCGAATTTAGCATGCCTAACTACTATTTCACGTGATTCTAGATTAACGTCTTCCATACTTAGTGACAGTAATTCTTGAGCTCTAAGACCAGTCTCAAAAAGTAGAGCCACTATAGTCTTATCAAGAATATCTCTTGCTGCCTCAAACATTTTCTTCACGTCCTCTACTTTAAGAGTTGCTATGTTCCTCCTCCCCCTAGGTCTAGCAACCGCAGGTATCTTATCAGCTATACCTAACCACTTAATGAATGCTCTCACGTATAACGAGTAGTAGTGGAGAGTAGCTTGAGCTTTCCTCTTATCGTTAGAGCCTTCCGGAAACCCCTTCCTTAATCTCTCTAATCTCCACCTACTGTAGTCATCAATACTTAACTCTCTCACATAATTCTTGTTCGTGAATTTAAGGAAGTCGCTGATCCCATACTTATAGGCACGAACAGTTTTTTGTGAGGCGCCAGCAGCTTCAAGCTCTGTCAGGAATGTTTCTAGAGCTTGCCAAACATCACCTTCAAGAATCTCTCTCGTAGCTTTAGTTACGTCAAACTTAACCATCATCCCACATATAAGGACTCAATAACTGTTTTACTTAAAAAGACTCCTATGTTATCTATACCTATATAAAAACCTTACATATGTCTAGGGTAGTTCCAGCTTTCTCTATAGATATGTCAAAAAGTGCTTCAGATACTGATTCTAGAGACTTGCCAGCTTCTATTAGTCTGTCGATGAATTCCCTAACTAGAACGTAGCTCTTATCAAATAACTTACTTGGTTCTTCTTGCTTAAGCGACCTAAAGAAGAGTTCATCGTATTTTCTTATTAGAGTGTAGTACTCAGTAATCATGTTGATGACTTCATTAGCTACGTAGAGATCTAGAGTCCTAAACACTTTATCTATTCTCTCAACAGTCATGAGGAGATAGTCGAGACTCTCTCCAAGAATATTTGATTCATAGCTGAATAATGTCAGCTGACCTATTTCATCTAGTTCTTTAAGTATTTGTGCGGCTGAACTCAGTGCGTCAGCAACTTCCTCAAGTCCTTTAACTATTCCTCTATATTCTGGTATTAGAGATACCTTAATTCCTAAGTGCTTGCTGAGAGACCTATCGTTCTGTGCTTGGAGGAACTGCCTAATAGCTAGTGCATGAAGCCTGTCAACCTCCCTCTCTATCTCTTCTATCTCGTGAAGTAGGTAAGGCTTATTATTGATTAAGGCTATCTGTAGATGCTGTATCATGAACTTAACTCGGTTGAGTAACCTGTTGAGTAGGTTAAGTGCTGAGTACTTGCTTGGATCTATTAAGATCTGTATAGATACTTTACTCGGTGTATGCTCAAGTATTTCAGAACCTAAAAGCTCCTCAATAACTTCCCTCACTGTCTTCAAGTGTGTTTCTGAGAGAACCCCATCCATAGCCTCCACAACTACAACATCGGCGCCGAGTAGATACCCAGCAACAACACTTCTGGCAAGCAAGACTTCAGAAGAATTCTTGCTCACTTTTATCTGTAGTAATTTTTCTTCTCTTTTTTGAGACATGTAAAGAGGTACTATCCTTAACGACCCATCCTCCATTAAATCTATCGAGACACTATCACCAGGCGATAACTTCATCGATTTAACCCAGTTTGCAGGTAGCGAAACCATTAAAGTTGACTTACCGAATCTCTGTATTCTTCTTACTTCTGGCAAAGACTCACCCCTGAATTAATAGTTATTACAATATTTAAAAAGTTTAATATCGTTTTAACAGCATTACAATTAATCCATACCTGTTTAGATTTCCTTTAATTATTAAAAACTTAGCTTAGAACAGGGCGCCGGAATAACTAATTCTACATTCTCTATAGATTCTAAACGCAGCTTAGGAGCTTCTAAATAATAGTGTATTGGAGCTATGCACTTAGGTCTAGACACTCTTACTACACGCTCGAAATCCGTAACTGCTGTATGACCTAAGACTTCTGTTAGGTCTTGCATGTCTTGAGGTATTGAGAACTCATGAATTAGTAGGTCCACGTGCTTAGCTATATTTAAGAACTCGGGATTATAAGAAGTGTCACCACTGTAAGCTATCTTAACGTTTTCTATTTCCAGTACTACAGAAATAGATGGTATTACGTGCTTAGCTCTAACCCACTTAAGCCTAACCCTACCCTCAAGTTCTTCAAAACCTTCAGGCGGGATTTCCTTGAAAGTTAATTGTTGGAGCTTGTTCTCCACATGCAGAGCCTCGAAAATCTTCCTCAAGTCTTCTAATGTTTCTCTTAATCCAATGACTTTAACTGAACGTCTTAAATGTTGTGCTATAGTGGGTAACCCTAACACGTGGTCTCCGTGCGTGTGGGTCAAGATAATGTAATCAAGATCATTTACATCTATCTTGACGCACTTATACAGTCTCTCTAAAGTTCCTTCACCAGCATCTAGTAAAATAGTTTTATTAGAACTTAATACCAAAATACCTGACTGACCGTAAAAGGGATTCGATAGCCAACCACCCACACCAAGAAACACTACCTCAACCAAGTAAATCCCAAATACACTCAGTGACGAACATATTTTATTTATTTTAAGAATTCATTAGAAGGGAATTAGATGAAACTCAGGCCTGAAAGCCTTAAGAAGTACGTATTAGACAAGTTTAAGTCTAATGACTCTTCAGTAGTTCTCCAGGCAGACGTGGGGATAGATGCAGCTGCTGTTAAAACTTGTGATGAGTTTCTGGTAGGTGTACACCCAGACCCTATCTCAGGAGCTGTTAAGTATCTTGGAACTCTCTCCATAATCATACCAGCTAATGATGTCGCAATGATAGGGGCTTACCCAAAGTTTTTCACGTCAGTTATTCTTCTTCCTGAGGGATCAAGTGAGGATCTAGTTGACATGATAACGAATTCTATGAAGAAAGCTCTTGATAGATACAGAGCCTCAATGATAGGTGGTCACACAGAATTTACTGATAGCGTTAAGAGACCAATAACTATAACTACAGCTTTCGGCATACTCAAGTCAAGTAACCTAGTAGATATTAGGAATATCAAGGAAGGAGATCTAATCATCATGAGTAAGTACGCAGGCATTGAAGGAACAGCCGTACTCTCATCTGATTTCAGAGAAACACTTATAGCTAAAGGAGTTAGCGAGAAAACATTGAATGTGGGTGAAGAAATGATAAATTTAGTTAGTGTTGTGGAGGAAGCAACTCTGTTAAGTAGGGAAGGCTTAGTAAGCGGTATGCACGACCCCACAGAAGGAGGGATATTAGGAGGTCTTGCTGAGATGGCTTACGCGTCAGGAAAGCTCATAAGAGTATATGCTGATAAGATACTTCTTCACGAAGTAACAATAGAGATCACCAAAGCTTTAGGTCTGGACCCATTAAGAATTCTCTCATCAGGTGCTTTACTAGCTTCCGTACCGAAGGAACGAGTTGAGGAAGCTGTAAGTTTACTCAAAAAAAGCAACATAGAAGTCTCTGTAATTGGTGAGGTGCTGCCTAGGAAGCATGAAGGACCTCTCTTAGAGGTACTTAAAGAAAACTCAAAAGAATACGTCTATGACCCTTACGTGGAAGACGAGGTAATGAAGTTATGGTCTATGAAGTGAGCGCATGTATAGTGAGAAACGCTTCTCTTAAAGATCTAGAAAAGATAATTGAGATAGAAAGAAAATCTTTTAAGTACCCGTACCCCATGATAGTATTTATTTCCGCGTTATTTCTTAACCCAGAACTATTCTTAGTTATTGAGTGTGGTGGGCATGTTAAGGGTTACATAACTGGATTCATAACAACCAGTAATTGCTGTCATATAGCTTCTATAGCTGTAGACCCTGAAGCGCGCGGGATAGGATTAGGCAAAAAACTACTGACATCTTTCGAAGAAAAGTGCTCAGAACTTAATACTAGGTGTCTAGAGCTTGAAGTCTCCGTAAGTAACGAGAAAGCTCTAAATCTGTATAAGAAGCTAGGTTACAAAATAGTTGAGAGATTACCTAATTACTACCCCGATTCAGATGCCTACCTAATGCGTAAGGAAGCTGATTAAATTCCCTAAAACTCCAGTATAAGGGAAAAATAACTCAACTCATGTTTACTCAGTAAATAGCATCATACTAAGTTTTTAATTATTTCTTCGAGTGCTGGTAATGCGTAGATCCTAACGATCTCCATATATCTGGGGAGATTCTTAATTATGGAGTCTTCTAACTCGGATATCTTGATAGACTTAGCGTTACTTAATACTCTGACCTCCTTCTCACTAGAGATTATAGGGACAGACTCCGTATAAGTCCTGAATGTGTAGGCGTTAACCCCTTTAGCTAGGAGTGTTTTGCTAATTCTGTTTAGCTTATCTATCTCTGAGGAGGCTATACCTTGCTCTTGCTTAAAGCTTATGTGATTATAGAAAGCCTTATAACCCCTCCTATTAATGTAAGCTTTAATAAGTTCTCTGAGTATCTCACTACCTAACTTCCTAGCTAGGACTACGTTCAGCACACCACCTACTAGGAAGTCATCCCACGCACAGATATTTCCCTCCCTCACAGATTTCCTAATACCTTCCAGTGATGTGAAGGGTTCTAGGAGGTTCTTAACTTCTCTTTCAAACAAAATCATATCATATATAGTGGCTAGCAGTAATTGGTACCCTGTTATTGTTTTGTGATAATAAACGGACCTATACATGTGGAGTCTTGAGATGTAGAAGGATTCTACTGCATGGATTGCTTTAGGGTGTACTGCTACGTAACCTTCATCATCTAAAGTTATTGTTTGGATTATTCTCTCAAGATCTATTAAGCCATACCTAACACCAGTATGTAGAGCATCTCTAGGCAAGTAATCAAGCCTGTCAACATCTAAATCACCGTTTAAAAGGTTGTTGAATGCTGGTTCTTCGTGAGTACCTGTAATTATTTTAGCTATCTCATTAGATGAGAGACCATAATTAGATAGGACTTCCTTAATATGTGGTTCCTCATTAATTATCATGTAACTTAACTCCTCATGATTTATCCCGTACCTAGAATAGAACACGTACTCGAGTGCGTGTGAGTAGGGGGTATGACCTACGTCATGAAGTAATGCTGCACACCTAAGTATGTCTCTATCATCTTTACTAAGTATGCCCTCATTTATGAGTTTCTCAGTGATTTTCTCTGCTAGCTTCATAACACCTAGCGAGTGAGAAAATCTCGTATGGACAGCACCTGGGAACACGTACCAAGCTTGAGATAATTGCTTAACTCTTCTTAATCTCTGAACAGGAGGCGTATCAACTAAGTTCCTCATTAGAGGATCTAAGATAATGTAGCCGTGGATCTCGTCAAACACGTACTTTTTGGTATTCTCAGTACCCAATCAAACCACCATACTAATTAATATCGGTGAGACACATTAAATTAAAATCATTCTTACCTTATTAAGAAGATTGAGGTATTTGAGTTTATGAGTACTGACAGAGCTACCGAACCAATAACTAAGTCTGGGTTTAGAGTTCTGCCGCGCGCAGTCAATATAACTAAGTCGTAGTGTTCTTCAAATAGTTCTTCCACTATTGCTGTAGCTACTGAAGTATCTGGGTAGTTAGGCTTCTTTATTTTGATCTCAATACTAATCCCTCTCTTGCTAGATATATCAGTAACTTTCTTCTTAACTTCGTTAACATCAGGGATTGACGAATCTTCAACTATTAACACTCTTATCTTAGAGCCATACCTAGACGCAAAGTCAAGCCCTACCTCAAGCGCTTTATAACTCATTGCTGACCCATCAACAGGTATTAGTATTCTCCTGAAGAGGTAACTAACTATGTATGTGGGTTCAGGATAGTAACTCACTATAACCACCTCTTAATACCTAGACTCTCGTCAGTTATCTTGATAGAGTCCTCGGCCTTCTCTTTGAGTCTGGTCACAGCACGTATAGCGTCTATATTCTCAGGAACTACTATAGCTTCCTGATGCACCGCATACGTTAGCATAACTTCATTTCTTCTTACGAGAACGCTATCAGACCACACAACATTCTCAAAAATATCTCCTTGAGGTCTTCCTAAATCTCTAGCGAGTTCTCTTAACTCGGCAGTAGATTTAAGTAGACTTCCATTAACTAACAATATGCGTGGAGTATTAGATAGGGCATCAAGAACTTCATCACTAGTTACAGGTCTTTCAAGCACGAATTGGAGAGTGTGTATGTGTGCTAATGTGGTAGGCACTACTACAGCGTATGTGATTATGTCCAAGTCTTTAATCACAGTATTTACGTCTAATGCATGATGTGAGGGTGGTTTGGGAGGATCAAGAACTATTCCTTCAACAGGGCCTCTCTTCACTTCTTTCAGGTCAGCAGCTCTCCTAACTATGAAACCCCTCACGCTCTTAATCTTACCTAGTTTTGAGATTGCATGTATTGCTCTCAACAAGCCTGTAGTATTGCAAGATACTACCCTTACGTAATTCTTACCTAACGCTTCATTATAATTCACTAAGGCGTTAAAACTCACTTCAGCTACGTTAGGCTCCTCACCACCCTGAAAGATAGCTTTACGTGCAAAGCTCTCGTAGACCTTCCTGTAGGTAGCGCCTACATCACCTGGCGTAGCATCAACCACTACATCAACAGAATTAAGTAAGTCCTCTAAAGTTCCGTGGACTTCTATTCCGCGTGCGTGAAACTCACGCACGTTTTCTTTCAACGTATAGATCCTCAGCCCTCTCTTAACAGCCGAGAGTGTTTCCCAGTTAGGCTTTGTCTTCACAATACCTACTAACTCCATGTCTGGTTGCTGTGATACTGCCCAAGCAACTCTCTTACCTATGGTTCCATACCCGTTTACTCCTACTCTTACTTTCATAAAGAACCACCCATAAAAAATTTCTTGTATGAGATTTCTAAGGCCTTCAGAGCTGGGAGTGTTTCTCCGGAGAGTGCTATAAGGAGAGCACCACCACCTGTAGATACGTGAAGTCCTTTCTCTCTCGTTATACCGACCTCGCTAAGCATGGAACCTAAATGACCACCACCAATTATTACGTAAGCATTACATTCGAGAGCAGCCTTTAGTATATCTAGAGTACCGGTCCTGAATCTAGGGTCTTCAACATACCCGGCCGGCCCTCTTAACACTACTACAGAAGCTTCTTTAATCATTTCAGAAAACATTAAGGAGGTGTAGGACCCTATATCTACTGGCACTCCGTCAGCTGTGTTTATTGGTTCTTCAGTAATGCTCCCATCATTCTTAACTACTTTGACGTCGTACGGCGTGTCTATGGGGGCTCCGGAGAGAATCACTCTTCGAGCTAAAGGTATCAAAGTTGTGAGACCTTTCTCCTCAAGAAACTTCAAGAGCGATTTCCCCGCCCTACCACCCTTAGCCACGTGAAAAGTTAAGCCTACGAGCCCCGTAGTAAGTATTCTGTCAGCAATTCTCTTTCTTGTTAAGAATTCTATTATTTTTATTGTGTCTCTGACTTTAGCACCGCCTAAAACAAAGAGTCTTGGTGACTCGCTACTAAGTAGTGATTTGTTTAGTGCTTCAAGCTCGCTCTTCATGACGTAACCAACTAGTGTTGGAAGAACTACCGGAAACCCTACTATTGAGGGTTGTGACCTATGTGATGTTGCGAAAGCATCAAACACGAAGTAATCGAATAGGGGTGAGAGCTTCCTAACTAAGTAGGTTCTGGCATGCTTCTCAGGTTCTGCTTCAATCAATTCCTCTGAAACCAGCCTGATATTGTCAAGTAGCAGGATCTCACCACTACTTAAGCTCCGTATGGCTTCAGTAGCTGCAGGACCTATAACGTCACTAACGAACCTCACCTTAACACCAAGGACTTCTTCTAGCTTCTCAGCATGCGGCTCTAAAGTTATGAAGTCGTTGTCACCTGGTCTACCTTGATGAGTGATTACTACTACAGCTGCACCATAGTTAATTAAGGCTAGGAGGGTTTGCCGATGTGCTCTTATTCTGGAGTCATCCATTATCTTACCGTCTTTATCTATGGGTGAGTTAAAATCAACTCGGACGAGAACTTTCTTTCTATTTAACTCAACATCGTCTATTGTGGGGAACCTAGTGAATTCCAAAACCATGTATCCCTTATATGATTTCTGAATAACTTTATAAGCTTTCTTAAATCAGCTTACTAAGGCTTAAGTTCTTTCGCTTCCTAACGTTAAGTTATTTCTTTAATCATTAAATCATCGTCACTTAAACTAAGCATTTCCTCTATCGTTAAGGTGTAGAGCTTGACTGGAAATGCGTATTTTCTTAACCTGGTATTATCTAAGTATATGTTCCTCCAAGATTTTATGATTTCATTAGATTTCAGTTTCTCGAGGAATAAGCTTAAGTCAAATATTAACCTAGGCGGTATTAGAGCTTGAGTTATCAGTATGTTGTCGGATAAGCTCATGTAGGAGTCGAGAAAGTATGTGTGAGTACTCAACACCTTAGTAACTCTCAATAGGTCTATTGGGTTACCAGCAATTATGCTTAAGGTTTTAATGGGGGAGTCTGGAAGTAAGCGCTCAAACCTTAACCTAACACCTCTCATAACGCCTCTATTCCTCACGTGGTTGTTGTAATGTCTTAAAATCAGCACGTAATTAAGTGTTCTACCTATGCTTGATTCCTCGCTAAGTTTCCTAGCTATATTTTTGATAGATGTGAAAGGATTAAGCTCGAGTTCCCTCACTATGTGTAAGTCTATCTCATCATACCTCACCTTTTCTCCAAAACTCTCTCTAGGGAGAAATTCTCTCGGGGATGACTTAATGCGTGTCAATAACTTGTCCCAACCCAGCAGGAGCCTCCTAGTTGTCATGTCATAGTATTCTTTTAAGCTAGGCTTACTGTGTATCGTCATAGGTAACACATATACTTCTCTAGCCTCAACACCTAGCTTAACATACAGGGAAGTTAAGAAACTCTCGACAGTGTTTCTAGGCACTACGTATCTGAGGTAAGAACCCCAAGGCAGTACTGGTGCGTACTCTCTAAGCAAGCATTTAGGTAATTTAGTGATTTCAAGAAACTTATCAAATATTAAAATAACTTCAACCATACCTAAGTGACTTACGCCTACAAGACCTTGGAGTTCAAGCCCTCTCTGCTTTAGAGTCTTCATCATTTTCCACACAGTAGACGTGTGTAAATCCATTAAATCAGCTACTTCAGAAATTTCCGGGATATATTCAAAGCTTTGTAAATGATCTATAAAGTCTATGAGTGATGGGTTAAGATACTTGCTAGGCTGAAGGAGATGAATTTCCTGAGACCAGTATTCCTCATCATAATCGCTCTGCTTACCCAAACACTTACCCCCTGAAGAATTGTCTTACGAGGATTAAAATGTCGGACTACTGACGTTGCTTTTTTATTAAGTAATGACGAGATCATATAGATCTTTCTTCACTAAAGAATATTTTCCCTAAGTACTTGGGTGTCGCGAATCTCTGACGTAATGGTGGAATTGCAGTGACTACCACAGGTATGAATACTGCTGCTATGAATGGTAAAGCAATAACTACGAAGGGAGATATGCTTATCCCGAACGTGGCCAAAACGTCTTGAAGCACGTACGCGTACCTCATAAGAATAGCAAATATCGCTGAAGTAATTATTCCTACGATTGGATGTCTGCCAGACGAGAGTGATATGGCGAAGGAAATCCAGCCGTAACCCATCCCCAAACCTTCTTGCCAGTTCTTCGTGTGAAGTAAGAGGGATAGTGAGGAAGCAGACCCTATCAAGACATACCCTAAGAAAGCAGCTACGATTCTTATTTCTAAGACATTGATTCCTAGAGCTGAAGCTCCTGCAGGATTCTCACCCACGGCTCTTACTGCGGCCCCTAACTTAGTTCTGAAAATAAGTAGATACATTAACACGCCGATCACTATAGATAGTGTTAAGAAAGTCAAAACAATCTCAGGCGTTGTAGGGTAGGTATCAAGTCTCATCATCTTATATCTAACCTTTTGCGATGCTGGGTAAGCAAGAAACGATGCGAGGCCATAACCTATAAACTGTATTGAGAGTCCTATAGCGCCATGAGGTATGGGGAGCTTCGTAGTCAAGAAAGCTATCAAAACTCCTAACAACCCAATCAAGAACGACGTAATCAGTAAAGCTAGTGTAGGAATCAATAAAGTTGGTGAAGGATTTATTATAAGCCCTCCTATAAATTCCGTTATAGACACCAACATAACAAAAGCTACCGCTATACCTAACGTATATGCCCCATCAATAGCTAAATTAAGAATACCAGATCTCTCGATAATAGAATTACCTAAGCTAGCTAAGTATAAATAAACAAATATAGGTATCATAGCAAGTATTACGCTATATATCCCTGTTAGCGAAGCTACTATTGTGTTAAGTACACCCTCCAACATTACCTACCTCCTTATCTTTATTGAGTAATCTGTTAGTATTCTTAGTACTACGTAAACTATTAGTATAGAACCTATAGGGATGTAAGTTAAAGCAGCACCTGTTAATGATAATTCAGGTAATAATGCGTTAATCCGTGACTGAAGTATGCTACTTCCCTGGAATAGTGAAGCTACTACGTAAGCATATATGGGGATTAGACGTATATCGAGCATTGAAAGCCACGATACTAATATGGCTGTGTAACCTAAGTTCATGGTAGGTGGGCTAACCACGTTAGCTATTTTTTCTAACTTACCTACACCCGGGACAGCAAATATAGAGACTCCTGCAGCACCTGCCAGCATCCCACTTAAAAACATTGCAAGTAATATATACTTCCTCTCATCTATTCCTACAGATCTGAGGAGTTGTGGGTTTGATCCGATTATTTTTAGTCTTAGACCTATTGTTGTGTATCTGTACATCAGAATAACAACAACAAAGAATATTGTTGCCATGATTATCTCCTGTATGGTGACTGAAGTACCGGGAATAAGATCAAATAAGAGTGCTGAGTTTACCTTATCTGTTCTGAAGAACTGCTTTGCTTGAACACTCAAACCTCTTAAAGTGTAGGAAACTAAGTGGGTAAAGAGCTGATATGCAACGTAGTTTAAGATGAGAGTAGTTGCTACCTCATCTACGTCTAGGTAAGCTTTAAGCACTGCAGGAATCAGTGCCCATAACCCTCCTGCTAACATACCAAAGAGAACCATTAGTAGTTTGCCTAACAAAGGATCCATCAGAAGAACAGAAACAACTGGTGCGTATGGACTCCTATCAATAACTTCAACACCAGGCATGCTAGCGTAATTGGCTAACTCCCCCGGACTAACATACATTGATTGAGCAGCGACGAAAAGAGCTATATAACCCCCGGCAAGCATACCCCATATCATCTGTCCCTCAGCACCTACATTCCAGATAGAAGCTCTGAAACACAACGTTAATGCTACACCTAATATAACTAGTAAGGCGAAATATCTCAAAGTCTGAGGGCTTTGGAAACCTGAGATGATTCCTTCAATAAACATGTTAGGCAGAACACCAATAGAAGCAAATATAAGCATTGACGTCGCTAGACCTATTAATATCGAAAGCACTGGTATCCCAATATAGTACAGGTTAGAAGTCTTCACCCGCTTAACTACTATCAAGCGCATCTTAACCCACCATAACCCTCTCAATCTCTTCTCTACTTACCCCAGACTTAAAAACACCCACTATTGAGCCGGAATTCATGACCATAATCACGTCACTTATCTCCATAATCTCATCGAGATCTTCGGAAGCAATCACTGCGCACATGCCTTCATTCACGGCTTTATTCATTATTAATCTCCTAACGTAATGTGCTGACACCTCATCTAAACCTCTCGTCGGGTTATAGGCTACTAGAGCGAGTTTAGATACTGTTAATTCTCTAGCTACTAAAACCTTCATTAAATTACCTCCAGACAATACCTTAGCCTTAGTGCTTGTTGACGGGGTCACTATATTAAATTCTTTGACTAGATTTGACGCGAAATTCTTAATATTTCTCCAACTTATTAAGAACTTCGATAGTTTCGGATGTACCGCTACGTTCTCCTCGATAGTATTGTCTAAGGAAACCCCTTTCTTTACAGGTTCATCAGGTATGTACCCTATCCCTAAACGCCTAATTAGTGTGGAGCCCTTATTAGTGACATTTATTTCGTTCCCGTTAATACGTAAGTTTACACTACCTTTCTCAACTTTTCTTAATCCAACTAGTGCCTGAATGAGCTCTAGCTGACCATTACCAGCCACTCCAGCCACTCCTAGAATCTCTCCCCTGCGAACACTGAAAGACACTCCTTTCACCGCGTGTACGCCGTAGTCGCTTTTAACCCAAAGATCTTTCACGATTAGGGTTTCTGGACCCTCCCTATTTAACTTCTCACACCCACTAAAATTAAGTTGAGTAAGTCTCTCACCAAACATCATGTATCTGATTTGGTCTAACGTAGCTTCACTAGTTTTTACTGTGCCTATCACTTCTCCTCTCCTGAGGACTGTTATTCTGTCCGAGATTTTCATTGCTTCAGGGATTTTGTGAGTTACGAGTAGGACAGTACCCCCCTTACTCTTAAAGAGCTTCATAAACTCGTAGAGTTTTTCTCTCTCAGCTTGTGGTAGGAGTGTGGTTGCTTCGTCGAAAGCTATTACTCTCGCATTAAGTAATAAGGCTCTCAGAATTTCGACTAGTTGTTTTTGGGTGTAGCTTAGCTTCCAGACTTCCACGTCCGGGTCTATCCTCACACCATATTCTATACTCTTCTCAGAAAGAAACTTAGAGACTTTCTTTACACTACTTACGTAACCAAACTGCCGCAAAGATAGTGATAAGTTCTCAGCAACGGTTAGTGAATCTATGAGTTGAGGAACCTGAGAAACAAGTACTAAGCCGTTCTTTACTGCATCCTGAGGAGATGTTATTACTACCTTCTTACCTTTAAAGAATAAGTTCCCCTTATCTGGTACGTAAATACCGTATAGTATCTTCAGGAGTGTGGATTTACCGGCCCCGTTCTCACCAAGGATTGCATGCATCTCGCCAGGAAATATGTCGAGGCTTACATTTTTTAAAGCTTCAACGCCTGGGAAACTCTTCCACAAGTTACGGATAGAAATAATAGGATTTAAAACTAATGATTCTTTTTCTGAAGAAAAAAGAGGCTGTGTATCCATTTAAGGCACCTATAACTAAGTTGTGCCAGCTCTACCAACTATTCTCACGAAATCTGGAACCCAATCCATAGCCCAGAGATCAGCGTGTCCGAGTCTAGCACCAGGAGCTACCGTAACTCTCTCTGTTGGTTTATCTATCTTGTACCCGCTCAACGGACCCATGAATGGGTCGAAGACCGGCGCTATTGGGTAAGTGACTGGTGTGCCTCCTATAGTTATAGTGATAGACGTTACATTTTCGTAGATGTGGCTAGTAGCTACTTGCTGGAAAGACATTAACATAGGTGCGTTTCTCATTTGCTCGTACCTGAGCCATATTAGATCATAAACATTCATAGTTTTGCCTGACATCTTATCTGTTACCATGACTCCTTTAAGAGGAGCTTCAAACTTCGGGTTAATGTACATGATGCTGCCGTCAGGGAATACATGGGCAGCCATCTCAACAGCTCCTGTGTTTAGGAGATACCAGTAATCAACGTTGATTAAATTAGTTGGTGTGTAGATGCCTGCCTTAATTTTGCCTAATATATCAGCATATATTACCTCCCACCTGACTAACTGGCCACTAACAACTACGTTAGGACCGTAAACGTACATGGGACTGTAGTGGCTGAAGACATATATTTCCTTACCAAGTCTGTATTGCTCCTCAGCATACTCCACTATCGCTGTTGAGTCTTCGGTGAAAGCTATAACATCAACACCATACTGATTAACAAGAGTCTCAGCAGCTGATCTAGCTGCTATGGGGTTATACCATGCACCAATCTCTATCACGTATAGGGTTAAGTTGAGTCCTCTCTGCTGAGCAACTTCTCTAGCGCCTATTGCGAAAGCGCTTAAGTGTCTCACAACCTCAGGAATGAGGAAAGCAGCAACATAACCTACCTTACCAGTCTTCGTTAAAGCGCCTGCAGCCAGGCCATTAAGATAGTAGATCTGGTAGAAGTCAGCAAAGTAAGTACCCATATTCTTTTCTCGCAGATAACCACTACAGTGCCAGAAAATTAAGTTAGGATATTCTCGAGCCACATCACGAGTGCCTTCCATGAAACCGAAGGAAGTAGTGAAGAATACATTATATCCTGCTCTTATCAACTCTCTTAATTTATCAGCCACAGCAGCTTCAGGAACATTTTCGTAATATGTGGTCTCAAGCCAGTCTTTATAAAGTTCAGCAACAATCTTCCTTCCAAGATCATGCATGAAGGTCCAGCCAAAATCACCGATAGGACCTACATATATGAAGCCTGCCTTAATTCTTTCGGGGGGTGTATAGACGGGTGTCACAGTTTCCGTTTTTGTAGTGGTTATAGTGAGTGTTTGTACAGGAACCGTCATACTCCCTATATAGTAACCTAAAACTCCAACAACTATGATAGCTATGATTAAACCAACTAATAACATAGTCGGTTTAGGGATTGAACTCAAATTATACACCTCGTGTATAAGGATATCTAGAAAGCTTTTAAAAAACTATTTGATGAAGATACGTTAAATAGTTGGAGAAATTCCTAGGAAATCAAAATAATAAACATAGTAATGAAATCCACAACTAAGATATTTCCTTCTAAAATCATACACGTTAAATAAGTCTTAGGAAGGATTTTAGTTTTTAACATAAGCATTGTAAAATGTATTAAGACCAACGTCGCAGGTATTAGTAAAAGCAATCTTAAATTAGTAGATCTAAGAACTAATACAAACAACATGATGCTTAATCTCTTAATCAGTTTTCTTACTTGATTGGTTCCTTGAGAATTAACTTTATAATTGGTAGGTTAAGCTAAAATATACAGGGTCTCATTAACTGTTTGGTGCAGTCAGATGCGTGTGTTGGTGGTGTTGCTGAATAAGGATAATGCTGAGGGGTTAGGGAAAGCTCTTGAGTCTCTAATTAATCAGTCTGGTGTAAGTATTTGTGTTGATTTTGATGTTTTAATAGTTGATGGTTGGTCTACGGATGATTCTGAGTTAGTTGTTAGTAAATTCAGGGAGAGATTTGGGTGCATTAATTTTGTTAAGCAAAAGTTTAGGGGAGGGGTTGGGCAAGCTAGGACGGAGGCAGTTAGGTATGCTATGGATTTAGGCTACGACTTAATTATTTGGGGTGATTCTGAGAATGAGTACTCCGAGAATTATGTAAGTAGTTTTTTGAGGTGTTTTGATAGTAGAAAATCATGCGATGTGTGTTCTGGATCTACATACGTGAGAGATAGTTTCTGGGGCATGTTCTTCTACTGGTATCACACGTATCACCACCTCTTCAAGCTTGTTTCTAGGAGGCATGCACCAGGAAATAACAAAGCAGTTAAGGTAAGCCTCTACAAGAAGTACATGTATCCAGCCATCCCAAGAAGCGACGATTTCTTTTTCAGTCTCTCGCTACATGGTAATGCTGAGTTCTGCCTCTGTGAGGAGGCTTCCCTAGTAACGACAGTACCTAAATCCCTGAAAGAAATTATTGCTTGGCAACGTAATAGGGTTAGAGGCTTAGTTGAGGGTTCTCTACTTGCTGGAAAGAAACTCCCGCCTGACTTCATCCCATGGTTTCTTTTAACGCTCTCACCACTCATAGTATTGATTACGTACTTAACAGTAGTGTCAGAAGGCCTAATCTCTTTAACATCAATATCTGCGGAAGCAGTATTCTTAGCGTATTTAGCTAGCTTAGCCTACCTCACTATAAAGCTAGAGCTTCTAGCTAAAGAAAAATACCTGCGGTACAGACCTCTTCAAGGATTTCTCGGTCTTTCAGGAATGTATCTACACTCAATATTCACAGTGTATTACTCGCTCAAATTCACAAATACTCTTAAACATCACGTTAACGAAATTAGGGAACGTGATAAGCAGGTCAAGGAATACTTTGGTTTCACGGCATGAACTCAGGAAAATAATCTTCTTCCGGAACTTTAAGAAATTATTTTATTTGTTAATGAACTAGATTTAGGGTGCTTAGGTTGGAGTATTGCGAGTTTGAGAGCAGCTTGAGTAATGAGTTACTGAAATACGTTAAAGCTGTCGTAAATATCGTTAAGCTCAGTAATGAGGGTATTAAGCTTCTTGAGGAATTCAGGACTGCTGAAGCTATGGAGACTTTCACTAAGGGCATACATGAAGACACGATAGCAGATGAGGTTAGGCGTAACCTACTAATTAGGTTACAGGATCTGCACCCGGG
The DNA here is from genome assembly GCA_039889305.1 of Candidatus Zestomicrobium tamdykulense. Classification (GTDB taxonomy): domain Archaea; phylum Thermoproteota; class Thermoprotei_A; order Sulfolobales; family NBVN01; genus Zestomicrobium; species Zestomicrobium tamdykulense. The sequence goes on from JAVVFV010000010.1 coordinate 18,834, forward strand.
CTTTATGAGGGAGAGAACATCAACTCTTCTCAGGAGGCTTGACTTAATAGCTGAGCAATCCAAAGAAGTTGCTAGGAACATGACTTTATTTCCATATTTAGAATTACCTGGCGAGATAAAGAACACGGTCAACGAGCTTTCTGAAAAAGCTTACGAGACTGTTTCAAAACTCTACGAAATAACTTCATTACTGATTAATCACAAATACAATGAGGTTGTGAAAGAAGCGTATAAGGTAGAAATAGCTGAAGAAGACGCAGATAAGATTTTGGTTAGAGGACGCCAGCTACTAGTTAAGTACGGGTCTGTAATAAAGAACCCAGCAATAATACTCATGGTTGATAAGCTTATTGAGGCGCTTGAGGGAATAACAGATTTCGCTGAAGACGCGAGTGATTATCTAAGAACATTAGCGATCTACTGTAGAGGACTTAAGTGATTTTCATCATTAACACATATGAAACATAAGATATTGCTACACAAGCAGGTGTTGTTAAAGCCCATACTGTCAACATCTTCCTAACAATCCTCATATTGACAGCACTGTAGCCTTCTGCTAAGCTAGCTCCAATGATGCTCCCAGCTACGGCCATGGTGGTTGCTGCAGGCACGCCTAACTCTGCTAGCACTAACGTAGTTAGTGAGGTTGAGAGATACGTTATTACGGCTGTAGAGTAGTTGAGTGTAGCTAGCTCCTCACCCAGAGTACCTACAACCCTCTTACCCCAGGAAATTATCCCGAAAGAAATGAGTAAGCCGCTAAAGACTAGCAGAATCGATAGCGCGTCCTCATTAGTGAATCCTAACTCATTCATTAGTATCGTGAGTAGTGGTCCAGCAGTAATACCTGCGTTACTCGCGCCATAAGCTAACGACATTAGAATAAGTATTAAGACTGAGAAAATGCTTCTGTAGAGATAAATCCTCTCATACAGGTTACTGGATTTTTCATCCACATACACTTTACTCACAACCAACAATGATGTACTTAAGACTAGTGCTGTTAGTAGCCCTAACGTAATGCCTAGTAGTTTACTTAGTATTAGATATGTAATGAGAACTGATACTAGAAAGAGTGAAAGTAGAGTAGCTGGTGAGGTAGTCTCGGGCTCTTCCAAGTAGTTAGCTAGGAACTTCTTAATTAGGAAGGAGATAATACCTGAGAGAGGTATTGTAAAGAACCTGAGAATATATATTATAATGACTTGCTGCCACATAATTATGTTCGGGTTTACTGAAATACCGAAACCTATGAGACCTGCTAAGACAGTCTCATTTACTGAGACAGGCACTTTAAGTAGCGAAGCAATTAATACCCAGGAACCAGCAGCAAACATAGCTACCAACATACCTGTAGTGAGTAAGGACGTAGGTGTTGATCTAGTATTAATAACTCCCGTACTAAGAACCCAAGCCACATTGGATCCAAGCATTATGGAGCCAAACACTACGAAGACCGAAGTAATTAAGAGTGCTTTATTCAGTTTAATTATTCTAGCTCCTACTACAGCTGCTACTATGTTAGCAGCGTTGTTAGAGCCAGCACTCCAAGCAAGAAACACCGCGATAGCTAGCGAGTACGTTAGTATGACCGTGTTCGTTTCAAGCACCTTAGAAGTTATTCCTTGCAACCATTATTTAAGTTTTTCAAGGGAATCTCGTACTTCTCCCTTAAAACAAGTCTCGTAATATCATTTCGGAGGTGTCGTGATATAGTAGTTACTTCGCGTTTGCCGGGCTTTCATAAACTAACTCTTAACGAGAGAGTTGAGAAACTTAAAGAATTAGCAAATCTAAGCGATGATGACGTGAAACTCCTACTTAAAGAAGGTACCTTATCTCTCGAAATAGCTGACAAGATGATAGAGAACGTTGTGGGTACTCTCTCCTTGCCGTTAGGCATAGCTACTAACTTCTTAATCAACGGTAAGGAATACTTAGTTCCTATGGCTATAGAAGAACCCTCTGTTGTTGCAGCAGCCTCTAACGCTGCTAGGATGCTTAGGGAGGGTGGCGGTATAAAAGCACAAGCTACTGAGTCACTTATGATAGCTCAGATACAGCTAGTAGGTGTTGCAGCACCTCATAGCGCAAAGTACTTAATATATGAGCATAAGGAAGAAATAAAAGAAATAGCTAACGCGACAAACCCCTTACTAATTAGTCTAGGAGGAGGAGTAAGGGATGTTGAAGTCTACGTGCTTGAGTCTCCTGCAGGACCCATGGTAATAACGAACCTCATAGTAGACGTTAAGGATGCTATGGGGGCTAATACGGTCAACACCATGGCTGAGAAGGTTGCTCCGTACATAGAGAAATGGACCGGAGGTAAAGTTTACTTAAGGATTGTGTCTAACTTAGCTGACAGGAGGCTAGTTCGTGCTTGGGGTAAGGTACCTAAAGACGTTCTTGGTGGGGAGGAAGTAGTTGACGGGATAGTATATGCTTGGGCTTTCGCTTCCGCAGATCCTTACAGAGCTGCAACACATAATAAAGGAATAATGAATGGTGTGATTGCTGTTGCTCTCGCGACAGGGCAAGATACCAGAGCTTTAGAGGCTGGTGCTCACGCATACGCTGCCAGATCAGGAAAGTATACATCACTAAGTGTTTGGGAGAAAGATGAGAACGGCGACTTAGTAGGCTTCCTAGAAATGCCTATGGCTGTAGGCCTTATAGGAGGTGCCGTCAAGGTAAACCCGATAGCGCAGTTAAGTCTAAAGATTCTAGGTGTTAAGACTGCTAAAGAACTGGCTGAGATCATGGGTGCTGTTGGGCTAGCTCAAAACTTGGCAGCTTTGAGAGCGCTGGCTACTGAAGGAATACAGAAAGGACACATGAAGTTGCATGCAAGAAATATCGCCATAACCGCAGGTGCTAGAGGTTCAGAAATAGATGTAGTAGTTCAGGAAATGATTAAGAGGGATGCTATAAGACTAGACGTAGCTAAAGAAATACTAGAAACAATCAGAAAAAAGAAATGAAAACTAGTCTAAGTTAAACTAAAACTAATTAGCGATTTTCATTTGTTTTATTAACCAAGTTAATGATAAAAAATAGGATATAGAGGTTGATAAGTGGGTGGTAACTGAGGAAGAGTCGCGTAGGAGATATGTTGAGGGTGCTATCATATCTGCACTACGTCTCTACAGACACTGGAGAAAGAGAGGCTTGACGAAGAGTGAGGCTTTCAAGCGCTCAGTTAAGCAAGCTCTAGGTATGATGGAGGTTAGTGGTCTTTCTAGGGAAGAGGTAGTTGATATTCTAGAGGATTTTAGGAGAATACTGGATGAAATCAAGAATGAGCTAACAAATCAAGCACTCAATTATAAAAATGAGAAACCTGAAGTAAGTAGTAGGTGATGGCTGAATCATGGTATTACCCCCTATAAAGGGGCTGCTTCTCAGAGTTTTCTTCGAATCAGCTGATGGAGGTTACTACTCCCCATTCTTCGGGAAATGCTACGAGGTTTTGCCAGTTCCTGAACCAATAAGGAGTGATGTAGATGTGTCTGTGATTCAGAAATTTCAGTACTCAAACATAGCGAGTAGGTGCAGTGATCACCCACTAAGTAAGTACATACCCTATGACTATGTCTTGATAGGTGGATCAAGCCATCACATAAGTAGAGTTATCGCGCATTGGGACCCAAGATTTGATATAGGGGTTTATGCTGACTACTGGAGAACTATTGGTGGGAGAATACCTAAAGACTTCAAAAACTGTGTGGACTGCTACATATTTTTTGCTGCTGGCTTAGCTAGATACCCTCCAGAATTCTTTGATGAAAAGAAAGGCTTTACTGAGACCAGAAAGACTTTCCTTAAGTCTGACAGAGGAATATACGTGGTAGGCTACATGAAGGTAGACGAGATCGTAGACTTAACAGAGATATCTGCAGAGCTAAGCTTAAGGAGAAGTAAGTATAGCCTGAAGGAAGTATGGGGGGAAGCCGTAGCAAGATATGGAAGCAAGATTAAGGAGATACCGCATTTTATAAGACCAGCAGACCTACCAACAATAGTGTTAAGTAGTGAAGGCAATTACAGACTCTTCAAAGAACCAATACCTTTAATAGAGTGGGTAGAAGGCTACAAATTACTAAGTAACTCTTCCTTCACTTTCGGGATCAAAACATTTGAGGATCGCATCAAATACAAAGTATATACAGAAGAGGAACTAAAAGAAATCCTAAAAACTTTAGAGAAAGAGAAACTTATCTGAGATCCCGTACATCACTAGATAAAAGTCCTTTAATATTCTAGGAAGTTCAGCTTTATGTTAGTTGATCTGGTTTTATAGCATTATTCAATTCCTCACGTGTCTCCTCAAATCCTCATAGGGTTTTGAAGACGTTTAGGGTGACTTAAGCACTACCTCGTATATTGATTATTTATTCCCAGAAATACTATTTCTCAAACTTCACTAAACATTATAAAGTCGTGAAAATCAAAAGCAATAATAAAAGGCGCCGGGGGCGGGATTTGAACCCGCGCGGGGATTATCCCCACCGGCTTAGCAGGCCGGCGCCCTACCAGGCTAGGCGACCCCGGCTCTATTATTTCATTTTATTCGGGGGTTAAAAGTATTTTGTAAGCGTTATTTGTTTGTGTTTTAGTGTATTGTGTTCTACTTTGATTTTTATTGCTTTTTGCGGACATAATGGTTCGCACGCTCTACAGTATATGCATTTTTCTGGGTCGTATGTGAGTTTATTTTCTTCTATTTTGTATACTCTTGTTGGGCAGTAGTTTACGCATTCTCTGCATAGGTTGCACTGAGGTTCTATTATTATTGTTATTCTCAATCCTCACTACCTGAGAGTAGCTTTTTGAGTTTCTCTGCTTCCTTAATTTTTTCTTGGAGCACCATAGCTAGTTTTTGAGGATCTACTGCAGCTATTCCGTCATTGCTTATTACGTAAGGTATCCATACAGGATTTGTGGGCACGCCTCTCATCTTCCTAACTAGGAGTTCTTTTAGTGGTATTCCGTACTCCAGGAGTGATGGGTTAAACCTAGTCTCTATTACTCCATCAACCAGGTACTCTAGATAATTAACTACTTCCTGGAAAGTTTCTGTAGTCGTGTGTATTGTGGCTATAATTATGTTTCCTAAACCCTTACCTATAACTGCTCTAAGACTCTTTATAAAGTCTAGAAACTGAGAAACCTCAAATTTCAGAATTAGTTCGTTGAGTGAGTCTATTAAGACCATCGTGGAGCCTCTTGTAGAGCTTGAAGCATCACTCACAGCATACACGAGAGAACTAAGATCTTTAACCTCTAACTCCCTAACAACTCCACTAACAGTCTTCTTGAAGGGCCCTAACCTGAAGCTGAAACAATCCACTATCTTGAACCTACCCTCAGCAACATACCTACTAATATCCCACCCAAAGTAAGCATAAAGAGCGAGCAAAGCGTCAGGTGAATCGTCGAAAGTCACGTGAACTACTGCGTTCCTAGAGTCTTTTAAGAAGTTCCATGAGAGGTTAGCAAGCATTACAGACTTACCAACACCTCCAGGACCTAAGAGAAGGATTAGTGATCCGTAAGGTATTCCAGCAGGTAACGCGATATTTAAGGGGCTTATACCAGTTAAGAAAGTCTTACTCACTAAACACACCAACTACAATATCTAAGAACAAACTATTAAAACTTAACTCACACACATAAGTAGGTGAAGTAATTGATTAAGGCTGTTAAGCTAGAAGAGAACTCTATACTGCCTGACACCATAGAAAAAATAGTGCTTGAGGAAGGGCTTAAAGGAGGTTTCATGATAGGTATTGGTGGCTTCAAGAAAGCCGAGATAGGTTACTTCAACCCGGTAACGTCGACGTATGTAACGGAACTCATAGATTCTGGTGATGAAGAAATAATTGAGGTAGTCTCGCTAATAGGTAACTACTTACTGAGGAGTGATGGCTCAGTCTTCACCCACATCCACGCCACACTAAGTCACAGGAACCTAGGTGTCAGGGGAGGACACCTAATCAGAGGTTTTGTGAAGCCACTCATAGAGGTATTCTTTGTGGAGGTTGGTGAGGAACTTAAGAAAGTATTTAGGCATAGGGACTTAGGTTGAGTAGCAAAAGAATATGCATTGTTGGTGGAGGACTAGCAGGACTCTCTACCGCATACCACCTACTAAGAAGAGAGGAGAGTCTAAGAATAACGGTGCTAGAGTCTACTGATAGGGTCGGCGGACTTCTTAAGAGTGAGGTAGTAGGTAATTATTTATTCGATACTGGTGGTTCACACATAATATTCAGTAAGCACCTAGATAAACTAAACGAGATGCTTTCCTTCCTAAAAGACAACTACGTGAAGCACTACAGAAATACTAAGATTTACTATAAGGGAACGTACGTCAAGTACCCATTCGAGAACGGCTTACATGACCTACCACCTGAAGAAAGATTCGAGTGTGTTTGGGGTGCTGTGGAAGCGTATATTAAGAGACTTAAGAATGAGTTAAGGGAACCTAAAAACTTTCTTGAGTGGTTACTCTACGTGTTTGGTGAAGGAATAGCTAACAAATATTTGATACCCTATAATGAGAAGATATGGAAAACAAACTTAAGTGAGATAACTCTTGAATGGGTTGAAGGTAGAGTACCTACACCACCAATTAAGGAAATAATAATGAGTGCTGTTGGGATTAGTGTGGAGGGCTACACACACCAGCTCAACTTCTACTACCCCTCATCAGGAGGTATAGAAGCACTTATACGAGGATTACTCAACGAAGTACTGAGTAGTAGAAGAGTTGAGATACTCACTAATCAGGAAGTAAGGAGGGTCAGCTCCTTAAGCAAGAATAGGTTGCTAGTAGATACTAGAGACTCCTGCCTCGAGTGTGTTTCCGTAGTATATACGGCACCACTAAAAAGATCGCGTGAAATCTTCAAAGAAGTTTTAGGAGGGTTAAGCAGGGAGCTTGAAGAACTTAGATCAGTACCTGTAGCTGTCGTAGGGTTGGGAATCAAAGGTAATGTAAGACCTTACCACTGGGTATACCTGCCAGACAAGAAGTACCTACCACATAGAGTGGCAATACTGAGTAATTTCTCAAGAAATAACGCACCTAAAGGAAAAGCTTCCATAATAGCTGAGATTTCCTTCAAAAACGAGGATGAATTAAGATCAGTACCTGAAGACCAACTAATCAGGAAGTCTTACGAAGACATAATAGAGATAGACCTAGTGAGGAACCCTGAATTCGAGGTTAGTAGAGTGTGGCGTTGGAGAGACGCGTACATAATATACGACAAAAATAGACCTGAAATAATTGAGAAAATAAGAGAAGAGCTGAGAAAGCTAGGGATCTTCATAAATGGGAGGTTCGGTGCTTGGGAGTACCTAAACATAGATGCAGTATACATGAAGTCAGAAAAAATTGCTGAGGAAGTTATAAAGCATATGAAGCACTCGTGATTAATTCAGGGCTTAAGCGAGACTCTTCTGTCAAGCTCTTTATCATTATATCACCGCAGTCTAATCCCCTCTACTCGAGTAATTCAATACAGCCTCTATAAACTCTCACGAAATCCGAAATAACTCTCAACAGCACCCCTAAAACAAGTATTCTTAAACCTCTTGAATTACTCACAAGTCCTCTTTAACTTCTAAAACATTATTAAGATCTTCAGTACAGGAAACCTCAACATTTCAGTTCAATTTATGAGATAGGAATATTCATTAAAATTAATACCTTCTTAAACACTTAAGATTACGGAGTAAGCATGAAGCTCAGGTTTTACTTAATTGATGTGAGTTATGAAGTTGAGAACAACTTACCCGTAATAATGCTTTGGGGTCTTAATGAGGACTCAGAACCCATACTTATTAGGGACTCTTCCTTCAGACCGTATTTTTACGCTCTTTTGAGAGAAGGTGCTGATGTGGAGAGCATTGTTAGGAGAGTTAAGGCGTTAAGCAAGTCTAGGTCTCCAATAATAGACGTAAGTGAGGTTACTAGGAAGTATTATGGTAAGCCAATCAGAGCACTTAAGATAACTACAGTAATTCCTGAAGCTGTGCGTGAGTACAGAGAAGAGGTTGCTAGGATAGATGGCATCACAGAGTTTCTTGAGGCGGATATTAGGTTCTCTATGCGTTACATACTAGATAAGGACACATCACCATGTAGCTGGTATGAAGCTGAGGTCGAGGAAGCACCATCAGGTAGTTTTAGAGTCAAGAATACTTATGTGTTGAGGGGAGAACTCAACAAATTAGAGGAGACTAAACCTCCTAGACTCAAGATCCTAGCTTTCGATATAGAGGTTTACAGCCCCTTAGGCGCTCTTATGCCCGAGAAAAACCCTGTGATAATCATAGCAGTAGCTAATGATGAGGGAGAGGTTAAAGTAATGACTAAAGATGATAGGGGTAGTGACGCAGCACTGATTGAGGAATTTGTGAAATACGTCAACGAGTACGATCCGGATATTATAGTAGGATATAACTCTAACATGTTTGACTGGCAGTACCTCCTCCAGAGGTCCCAGATACTTAAGGTAAGACTTGACGTTGGGAGAGTTAAGGGAGGAATTCCTCGCCAGTCTGCATACGGCCATATATCAGTTCCTGGCAGACTACACATAGATTTGTATAACTTTGCTGAAGAGATACCTGAGGTTAAGATAAAGTCTCTTGACGAAGTCGCTGACTACCTAGGAGTAATGAAGAAGTCAGAAAGAGTTTTAATACCGTGGCACGAGATACCTAAATACTGGGATAACAGAGAACTTAGAGATGTTTTGATTAAGTATGCGAGAGATGATGCAATCTCAACATTGCTACTAGCTAAAGAGTTTCTACCATTCGCAATTCAGCTATCTAACCTAACAGGACTTCCTCTAGACCAGGTTGGCGCAGCTTCCGTGGGATACAGGCTTGAGTGGTACTTAATGCGTGAGGCAGTTAAGTATGGAGAGCTCATACCTAACAGAGTTGAGAGACCTTATGAACCTTATAAAGGTGCTATAGTGCTTGAGCCTGTTAAGGGTGTGCACGAAGACATAGTAGTGCTAGACTTCACCTCTATGTACCCTAACATAATGATTAAATACAACGTGAGTCCTGACACCTTCGTCGCGGGAGACTGCGATGAATCTATGTGTTACTTTATTGAGGAGCTAGGCTATAAGTTTCTTAAGGAGCCACCAGGCTTCTATAAGAACGTCCTCACAACATTACTTAAGTTAAGAGCTGAGATACGCTCCCTAATGAAGAAGCTGGATCCCGAAAGCCCTGAATACAGGATTCTTGACGAGAGGCAAAGAGCTCTTAAGATCCTTGCTAACGCATCTTACGGCTATATGGGCTGGGTCGGGGCAAGATGGTATTTTAAGGAGGGTGCTGAGAGCATAACCGCCTTAGGAAGAAAAACAATATCTAGAGCTATTGACTTAGCCAGAAAACTAGGTTTGAAGGTAGTGTACGGCGATACTGATTCCCTATTCGTTAGTTACGTAAAAGACTTAGTAAGTAGCTTCATTAACAAGGTGTATGAGGAGTTAGGTCTCGAGATTAAAATAGACAAGATATATAAGAGGGTTTTCTTCACAGAAGCTAAGAAAAGATATGTAGGACTGACAGAAGATGGTAGAGTAGATATTGTAGGTTTTGAAGCAGTGAGGGGTGACTGGACAGAAATAGCCAAAGACGTTCAAGAAGAAGTAGCTAAGATCGTGCTAACAACCAAGAACGTCAATGATGCAGTAAACTATGTCAGAAAAATCATAGATGAACTAAGAGCCAATAAGGTAGAGTTAGAGAAGCTAATCATATGGAAAACTCTCACCAAGAAGGTTGAGGAGTATGAGGTGGAAGCACCACACGTAACTGCGGCTAAGAGACTTGAGAAGCTGGGTGTTAAGGTAGATGTAGGTAGTAAAATAGGTTACGTGATAATTAAGGGTTCAGGCAGCATATCTTCTAGAGCAAGACCCTACATAGAAGCCAAACCGCAAGACATCGATATCGAGTACTACGTAACCCACCAAATAATACCTGCAGCACTCAGAATACTTTCTTATTTCGGAATCACAGAAAAACAACTAACTGCTCCTAAAGGAAAAACACTTGCAGACTTTCTTGGTAGAAAGTAAGGGCCTTACTTACTGAAGTAACTCGTCAAAAGTCAAGATAATTAAGTCTGCAGGCTTCTTTGTTATGGTGGCTACCCTATAACACAGCACGAACTTCACGTTCTTTACTGCAGCAGCGTCAATTAGTCTAGGTGTAGCGATACCATCCATAATTACTGCGTAGATGGGTTTCTCAGTAGTTAATATATAATCAACTAAATCTTTCACAGGTATCTTATCTATTTCGTTCCAGTTCTCGTCGTACAGGATAGCTTCTAGCGAGCCTTTCAAGTTATTTATTGCTTCAAGAACTTTGTTAGGTATCATGTAAGTTTCCAAGACCTCAACAGTTTTAGGAACAGCTTCAGTCTCGGGAACTTGAATAGTTGTTGTTTCAGTTGTTTCAGCCTCAGCAGCTGTTGTCTTAGTCGGCGTGACTTCAGTTGCTAGTGATTGCAGGAAGGTTTGTAATGGAACAGCATTCTTTAGTGCTTTCTGGATTTCCTTACTCGTGAGTTCCTCGACCTCGCGTCCGCTAGGAGCTCTAGCTACTGCGTCTACTCTGATCACATTAGCTAGGTTTTTAGCTATCATAGCACCTACGCGATCCCCGTCAACAAACACTATAACTTTCTTCTTGCTGTTAGCTAGGTTGATGAGGGTTTTCGGAATCTCGCCCTTAGCTCCCTCAATAGCTATCACGTTCTTGTAGCCGTACTTGAGGAGATTTATTACGTCTGCTCTCCCTTCAACTATTATGAGGGTATCTGAAGTCTCTACCTCAGGACCTGCAGGCAGTTTCTCAGGCCCATATTCAATTATCTCACTTACTTTCACGGCCTCACTAATCTGTGTCAGGACTTCCTTAACATCTATGGTTTTCTCCTGCATTATGTCTCTGAGTATTTCTTTAGCCCTTTCTATCACCTTCTTGAGCTTCTCTTGCCTCAAGTCAACTATCTCTACTACCTTAATCTTAGTCGCGTAGGGTCCAACCCTATCAACCGTCTCTATTAGAGCCGCCATTAAAGCTGTTTCAACCTTATCAAGGTTTGAGGGTATTATTATCTCTCCTACAGTCTTACTATCGGATTGCTTGACATCAACAGTTATCCTGCCTATCCTGCCCTTATCTTGAAGTTCTCTCAAGTCGTATTCAGGACTAAACAGACCTTCTGTCTGACCAAAAATAGCGCCAATAATATCGGGTTTTTCTACGACACCAGCAACCTCTATCCTAGCTCTAACCACATACTTCACTACAGCATCACCTGAGCGTTACTAAATATAAACTAGTAAAACAAGTAATAAGCACGATAATGGTCTAGGTGCATCAAATGAATGAGGAATTCATAGATAGTAGAGTAAGAACTCACGCAGTAAGTTTCTGCAGAGAGAAATGCTCAGAATATTCTTTCAGAACTAGCGATGAGTTTAGAGAATGTGTTGAGTCATGTGTTAAGGAACTTCTACAACTTTCACGCCGTTAATATTTAATAATGTTTATACACACAACACTTAGTGAGTGATTTGAGTTCCCTGAAGTGTGAGGTAGCTACGAAGGAGTTGATGCCAGCAGTTAGAGCAGCTCTGGCCATAACCATGGTTAAAGAACATGGCATAAGCGTTTACAGGACAGCTAAGTTGCTCGGCGTAGCTCCCGCGGCAGTTTCTAACTACTTAGTTGGGAGAAGATCGAATAAGAGATTAGTTATGAAGCTTCTAGAAGATGCTGTATACGCTACATACATAAGAGAATACACACAAAAGATAATCAGAAATGAAGTTAAGGTAAATGAAGTAATATGTTTTTTCTGCAAGCTCTACTACACATAAGCCCATTTTACAGCCTTCTCAGAGGAGACTACCCTGTTTTAGGTAGGGGGTTTCACTCGTAATCCCACGCCTTCGCATTATACTTAAAATATTTCTTATTTTAATTCCTGATAATATCTTACTGGGATCTTACGTGAAGGCCGCAATCATAGCTGGAGGCTTAGCTAAGAGGTTAAGACCCATAACAGAGGAGATTCCTAAGTCTCTTGTTGAGGTAGCTGGAAAACCTATTATTGAGTGGCAGCTTAAGTGGCTTAGAGCTAACAACATAAACACTGTGATTGTTTTAGCTGGCTACAGGTACGAAAAACTTATTGAGTTTCTAGGTTCTGGTAGGAAGTTCGGTGTTAATGTGACATACGTCATAGAGGACACACCACTAGGTACTGGTGGCGCCATAAAGAACGCTGAACCCTACCTAACCAACGATGTTTTCGTTGCTCTTAACGGTGACGTGCTGACAGACATTCCTATAAGTAAGCTAGCTAAGGTTTTAGAAGATCATAGTAACGCGGTAGCCTCAATAGCGTTAGTTCCTCTTAAGTCACCCTATGGTGTAGTGAAGATATCTGGAGAAGGGAGAATTGAGAGTTTCGTGGAGAAGCCTAGCATAGAAGACTACCTAATAAATGCTGGAGTATACGTGATGAGGGACGAAATCTTCAAGTACTTGCCTGAGGTAGGTGATATAGAAAAAACAGCGTTCCCTCAACTAGCTAGGGAAGGTAGACTTTACGGAGTTAAGTTCTTAAGCAATTACTGGAGATCCATAGATACGGTGAAAGACGTTGAAGAAGTAACTAACGACATAAAATCTGGGAGACTTAAGTTTCAAGGTGATGAATAATGACTGAAGAAAAAGAAGTTAGTGAGGAACCACACCTACTCTTAGAAGTACTTGATTTAAGTAGTATTGATCCGCTACTTCAAATTATCGAGAAACACAGAGACTTAAGCGGGGTTTACTTAGGCAAGCCCGTTGAGGAAGTTGATGAGAAATTTACGAGCTTGTCTTCAGGCCTCTCTAAGCTGAAAACCCGAACACACATAGTGCTTAAAGTCAAGACTCACGAAGTCTTAGAGAAATTAGATGAGGTGGCTAGGGAGTTACCTAACGTTGAGTTTGTAGTCATTGTAAGTGATTTGAGTATCTTAAAGTCCGTCAAGCTCGAGAGATTAGGTATAGGATTTGAGGTTCTTAATCCATACCCTAATATTAGTAAGCTCCGTGAGTTAGGCGTGAGATACTTGGTTATTCCTATGGCTCTGCTGAGAAGTAGAATAGCTAAGGAAGCTGAAGCTAAGAATATCCACATAATAACACTAAACGTTAACTCTCCTGAAAACTACATAAAATCAAGGAATCTTAAGGTCTACGCTGTAGTGTCGGAGAAACCTACTATAAAGAGGGAGGCTGAAAGCTTAGGAATATGAGCAACGATGTACTCACTCTAGTTTCGAACGCGGTATTCAGCTACCCTCGAAGATCTTCATTTACTCGGTGGGCATGACTCTCATCATCAGTTAATTATTTGAAATCACTAATTATAAGTTTTCTAAGACTTAAGAACTGCTGACAAACGGAGCCACTATTAATAAGCTAACAAAAACCTCTATTAGTGCGGCCAAAATAAGCATCAAGACTATTATCGGTATCTTACGTATCACGTCCCTAAACACTTCCCTAACCTTTGCCGGGTTCCTGCGTATATTCGTCAGTATCGTTAGTCCTAGGTGTGTTCCTAAGACAGCTGAATAAATTAGTGCTGGAATCTCTAAGACTCCGTGAGGGATTATGACTAAGACTCCACTAACAACATCTTCCTGAATCGAGAGAACCAAGCCTATTATGAACCCATTAACTACCATAATTCCTGCAGGACCTACTAAAGACACTCCTAAGACTATATTTAGTAGTGCTACCCTCATATTATTAGTAAATATAATTAAGCTCAACAAAAAAAGCGATGCAGGGTCTGAAGCGTTGAAGTAGCTTGTTAGAGGACTAAACTGCTCTCTAAGAATTTCTCTTACCGCAAGACCCAGCTGCTGTGATGTGTTGAACCCAACAATAATCGAGATGGTGAAGAGCAAAATTATTATTAAACCTATGACTAACCTAATCACTTCCTTCACACCTAGATTAAGGTTATTTAAGAGAGTTTAAATCTCTCACGTTTTAAGCAAAATATATTGACTGTTTAAGAACTATATTAGGGGGAGAACCTGATAGAGGTAATTAGCGAGTGCGTTACTGTGTGTGACGTGAGCAGGTACTTAAGAGACTACGTGGTAGAGTGGTTTAAGAGCAAGTTCGAGGAATTCACCCCTCCTCAGCTAATGGCGATACCTAAGATAAAGGAGGGTAGGAATGTTCTTATATCATCTCCTACTGGAACAGGGAAAACACTAGCGGTATTTCTACCCATAATAGATGAGCTGCTTGGTGAGGCTGAGTCAGGGTTGTTAAGAGACTACGTATACGTGGTTTATGTGTCACCGCTTAGAGCCTTAAATAATGACATGAGGAAGAACCTAATTCAGCCTGTCCTAGAGATACGTGAGTATGCTCTTAAGACAAGAAACCTAAACATACCTGAGATCAGAATCGGTGTTAGAACTAGCGATACCTCACCCACAGAGAAAGCAAAAATGCTTGTTAAGCCTCCACACATACTCATAACAACCCCTGAATCTCTGGCTATCTCCATAACGGCCCCAAAGTTCAGAGAGAAGCTAAGGAATGTTAGGTGGGTTGTCGTAGACGAGATTCACGAACTAGCTTCAAGTAAGAGAGGAGCTCTACTAACTCTAACTATAGAGAGACTAGAGGAATTAGTTGGTAGGAGGATTCAGAGGATAGGTCTAAGCGCCACAATATCACCACTAGAAGAAGTTGCTAAGTTTCTTGTAGGTTATGAGGACTTAGGTAATCCTAGAGACTGTGTAGTGATTGACGCGAGATTTGTTAAGCATGTAGACTTACGTGTAGTTACTCCTAGAGTCAACATAGTTACTGCTGGTGCTGAAGAACTTAACGAGTCTATATATAAGGAATTAAGAAAGATAATTAATTCACACAGAACCACGCTGATATTCACTAACACTAGAAGCTCTACTGAGAGGGTAGTTCACAAGCTGAAGAAGATTCTGGCAGGGAACAGTGTTGAGGATTTAGACGAAATAGAAGCACACCATAGTTCCTTGAGTCGTGACGTAAGGTTAGAGGTAGAGAACAAGTTAAAGGAGGGTAAGTTAAGAGTTGTTGTTAGCTCTACGTCGCTTGAGCTAGGGATAGATATAGGGTATATTGATGCGGTAGTGTTATTAAGTAGTCCTAAAAGTGTTACGAGGCTCTTGCAGAGGGTTGGTCGTTCAGGCCATAACGTACGTGATATGAGTAAGGGATACTTAGTAGCTGTTGATAGAGACGACCTAGTCGAGATTTCTGTCCTCACACACCTAGCTAGACTCAGGAAGCTGGACAACGTACACATACCAATGAAGCCTTTAGACATGCTGGCTCAGGTACTTGTGGGCATGTCTCTTGAGAGGAAGTGGCGTGTTGAGGATGCTTACAGAGTAGTTAAGAGAGCTTACAACTATTCTAGACTTACTTACGAGGAATTCCTCAACGTGTTGAAATATTTAGCAGGCGAGTACGGGGATATACCTGATGATATACCTGTTTACTCTAAAATCTGGCTGGATAAAGAGGAAGGAGTCTTCGGCAGAAAGAAATCTGTGAGGATGATATACTACCTCAACGCTGGAGCGATACCTGACGAAACAAAAATGAGGGTGTTTCTCGACGGACGAAAATACATAGGAGACTTGGAAGAAGAATTCGTTAGTTTTCTCGAGCCTGGTGATGTTTTTGTTTTAGGAGGCAGGACCTACATGTTCGTTAGGAGTGAGGGTCTTAAAGTCATAGTTAAAGATGCTGAGAAACAAAGACCTACAGTGCCTTCATGGTTTTCTGAAGCACTGCCACTAACCTACGACTCAGCATTAGAGGTAGGTGCTTTCAGGGGTTTAGTGAGTGACTTAATTTCTAAGTATGGTGTGAGGAGAGCCACTAAACTCATATCGTCTATGTATCAGTTAGGGGAAAGAGAATCCAAATACATAACTCAGTACGTGTGGGAACAAATTAAGGTGTGCGGGATTGTTCCCACAAACAAGAAGCTCTTAGTGGAGCTCTGGAACGAAGAAAACACACAAAACGTAATCTTCCACTTCCTTTTTGGTAGGAGAGTAAATCAGGTCTTGTCAAGAGCTTACGCACACATATTTAGTAATGAGTTAGGTGTTCCTGTAAGAGTTACTATATCAGATAATGGCTTCATACTGACGCTTCCTTCATACACGATCACAGACATCTCATCAGTTAAGAAGCTAGTGAGTATGTTGAGTAGTGTTAAGCTTAGAGAAACCCTCATTAAGGCTCTCAGAAGAAGCGAAATCCTTAAGAGGAAATTCAGGCATGTTGCTGAAAGGTCCTTAGCTCTTCTCAAGGTTTATAGAGGAGTTGAGACAAGCATTAATAGAAGAGAAATAAACTCTGAGACCTTATTAAAGATTTCTGAGAAGATTCCTGGTTATCCCCTGCTAGTCGAGGCATATAGAGAAGTCATGGAAGATTCTATGGATCTGCAACACGCTGAGGAAGTTCTTAAGAAGATAGAGTCAGGAGAGATATCAATAGAATTCATAACTTCTCCTGAAGTACCGTGTCCCTTTAGCCATAACTTAATTGTTCAAGGTTATAGTGACGTAGTTTTGATGGAGGATAGGAGGAAAATACTTAGTATACTGTACAACAAAGTATTAGATAAGATGAGGAGCGAGAACAAAAGTAAATCATAGTGTTGTCTGATTAGGTCGTGCCCACACATACTTCTTACTAATGAGGTAGTTAGCTATAAAGCCTACTAAAATACCTAGCGTTTGAGAACTCAGTGATTCTCTCAGTAATGCGTAGTAAGCGATTTGTGAGACTGTGTATTGTGCTAGAGTACCTATTGCTGTTGAGACATGATATTTGAGGAGTCTCCACCAGCGTTTTCCGAACCTCCTCTTCTTAAATGTCCATAAATCGTTCCAGATGAAGTTGTTGATTAGGGAGGCCTCAATTCCTATCACTGAAGCAATAAAGTGCTGTATTAAGAGCACGTAACTCAAAAACCACAAAACACCTAGATTAACTAGAACTCCAGAAGTACCAACTACAGCAAATTTGTAGTAGTCAGGCATGATTATGAGTAGTTGCTTCACATAATTAAGTATTTCCTTCCTACTTAGCTTAGACTTACCCCTAACTCTTGCTTGGAAGATGTAGGGCACCTCACATATTTTTAGGTTGTTGTGTTGCGATATTATGTCTAGAAGTGTTTTGTAGCCGCTTGGTACAACAAGCTCAGTCTTCTCTATGAGTTCTCTCCTGACTAGGAAAAAACCTGAGAGGGGGTCTTTAACTTTCCTAGCTTGAGGAATTAAGATTCTAGCCATATACGTAGCTCCTAAAGAAATAACACGTCTGATTAGTGGGAATCCTGTAGTGCCGCCTCCTTTAACATACCTAGAAGCAATAATTATATCATACTCACCAGCATATCGTAGTAGATCCTTAACTACTTCAGGAGGGTGCTGGAGATCAGCATCCATCACTACTACGTAGTCACCACTACATACTTTAACCCCGTCCAAGATAGCTGAAGATAGCCCGAACTTACCTGCTCTCCTAACTAGCTTAACGGGATACCTACTTGAGAGTTCTATAACACGCTCAGCAGTCCCGTCAGGAGAGTTATCATCAACTACAACTACCTCATAATCAACATTTTTTAATGAGGCATCAATCCTGCTTAACAACTCATCAATATTTTCTCTCTCATTATAAGTGGGAACAACAACCGAAACTTTAACCCCGGACACCATCCTAATATTCTCCTCTGAGATTTAAGAACAAAAACATAAATCTTGATATTAAGTTCCACCTACGTTTACTGCGTGTTAACTAGTCTAAGGACAAGAGTAAGGAATACATAACTACGCTCTGCTTTTTATGCTATCGTGAGTTAATAACATAAGAATTTAGTCTACACTTACATTTTCTCTCTTGCTTTCCTACTCCACGAGATTCTTAGTCCTAACACTACTATGTCTCTGTTGAATATTGTTGAGGCTATGTATATCAGGAAAGAGCACGTACCTGCCGCAACAATTATTGAGTACATTATTAGGGACGTCTCCCCTGAGAATATCGAGACTGCATATACGTAGGGTAGTGGAGTTATTGTTAAGCCTGCTAAAACTGCTGACAGAGGATTTAGTGGGAGACCCATAAGCATAGTTAAGAACCCAATACCTACAAAGATAAACATGACTGGAGCTACCAACCCGCCCGCAATTCTTTCATCACTAACCATAGAACCTACTATAACGCCGATAGTTCCCGAGAATATTAGTCCGATGACTAGAGATAACATTATCACACCTAACAACTCAGGACCTAGGAAGCTTATTACCACGGTAATTGGGAGGACTTGCTCAGTACCTACAGTGGTTGTGATGTCGGGACTCACACCGATAAACATGGTGAGCACACCGACCAGGTATACTGCTCCGAAAAGTATTGAAGCTATGGAAGCACCTAATATCTTAGCTAAGACAATATTTCTTCTGCGAATGGGCTGAACTAGCAACATCTCAAAAGCTTTCTCCACTTTCTCCACTGCTACTAATTGCGCGGCGTACGTAGCATTAATACCTAGAATCAAGCTAACAAATAGTGGAGTAAGTGAGATGAAAGTAGTGATTGAGAGAAATTCTTCTTGACTTATCTCCTTACCATAGAAGAATATACTGCTACCAATGAGGACAGGCTTTAGGGATTGCAAACTAACATTATAGGTAGCGCTTATAGCCAGAGGTAACAACCTCTCTATAGTGCTCGAGATAGCAACTAGTAAACTTGTTCTTGCTTGAGCACCTGTCAGAGAGAAAGTAAATACTCTAACACTACCTCTCAAAACAACCGACTTATTGAGTGAGGTAGCGTTCTCGGTAAAGCCCGCAGGTATCACTACACCAACCCCAGCCTCTAAAATAGCTTCATCTAACGATTCGTAAACACGGATCTTACCATCAGTAGTGGTGTTAAGAAGCTTAACTAGTTCCTTAACGAGCCTAGTATCTTCTTCTAGAACTAACCCAATATTTGCTTCCGTAACTTCCTTAGCAGTTGACTCCACAACCCTACTAGTTATGTTGCCTAATACACCGTAAAAACTTATCATTAGTATGAGTCCTATTATGAAGCCAGGATTCTTGATGAATGCCTTAACCTCTCTCTTAACTAACTGCGCGATTGTCATTTAACAACACCTCGCTGTGTTTTTAGTTTCATGAAAACTTCTTCTAAGTTTGCAGCACCTACAGATTTCTTCAGCTCATCCGGTGTTCCTTCAGCGATTAGCCTCCCTTTATAGAGTACTCCTACTCTATGACTCAAGTATTCTACTTCCAACATATTGTGACTACTTAGAAGTACTGTGATTCCGTATTGATTATTATATTTCCGAATCATGTTTCTCACGTAAATACTCCTCTCGACGTCAAGACCTGTCGTCGGCTCATCAAGTACAAGTAGTTTAGGTTTTGAAGCCAGGACAGTACTGACTGCAAGTATTCGTTTCATGCCTTTACTGTATGTTCTGATAGGCTTTCTCAAATAATTACCTAGATCAGCTATTACGGTAGCTTCCTCCACAGCCTCATCCAACTCCCTACCACTAAACCTTAACGAGAGCATAAACTTCATGAAATCAAGACCTGTTAAGTCGCGGTAAGCACCAGCTTCTTCAGGAAGATAATTAATTATAGACCTAACACGCAGAGGCTCTCTCACAACATCCACACCAAACACATAAACATTACCACTAGTTGGCTTAAGCAGGGTTGAAATGATCCTTAAAGTGGTAGTCTTACCACTCCCGTTAGGACCTACCAACGCATATATTTCCCTATTGTTCACAGTAAAAGACAAGTTATCAACACCTATGGAGTTCCTCCCATAAATCTTAATAAGATTCTCTACAACGACTGCCTGCTCACTCAACCCAATACTTCACCTCTAAGAAATCACTACACTACTAAAATATTTTTGTTGCTTAATTCTTGATTTAGCTTAGTAGTTAAGAATTTTTACATCAGTAATTTAAAGAACTAGAATAAAATTCCTAAACATCCATTTACATGATGATGTCTAGTAATTGTTGACTTACTTGTTAGGAAGGACTCATAGCTAGTGAAGAATAATTAATGCGAGCTAGACCCTAATAATGTATTGTTATGTTGAGAAAGCAATACACAGATAATTCATTATTAATTCTATTCGATAAACTGATATGAAGAGAGTTGAAGTCTTAACACAAAAATCAGAACTTACTTAAGGAGTGGTTAGTGCTGCATTGATTGCTGTGGACGCATTTATTAGTCCGTAGCCGTAGTTCTGCTGTTTGAGTTTCATAAATACTTGTAGAGATTAATATTGAGTACTGTGAACGAGTTCTATACTAATATAAATCCTGGTTAGTATTAGGTTTGTGAGTGAGAACCTGCCCACGATGCGGGTATGTGATGAAGACCTAAGTGGACAGGATATCCAGACACAGAAATACGCCAGGATGTGGGGGTTTCTCCACAGCAATGACTTCTACCCCCAACCATGGGAGGAAGCTGTGGGTTGGGATTACCCTGAACGAGTCGAGGCCAATGATATGGGTCCCCGATGAAAGGAGCTCTGAGGTCAATGAAGCCAAGGGCATAGCGGTTGGTATCTTTCGGTATCAACTGCTATGAAACCCGAACCCCCAGCATAACCTCTCTATACAAGCTCATTAATTTCCTCAGTTATACTTCCTACCTCTCCATTACCTATTAGTTTGGCTGCAGTCCTAGTGAAGAATGCTTCATCGCAATGTATAAAATTCTTCTCTCTTATTTCTTCTTTCTATTAATCCTAAAGCTTTACTGGATAGCTAGGTGTCTATATTTGTTTAGATTACAGCATTGTTTTGGTGGGCCCGCGGGGATTCGAACCCCGGACCTCCGCCGTGTGAGGGCGGCGTCCTAACCAGGCTAGACGACGGGCCCCTAACCACAAAAAACACAAAACAAACCTAATAAATCTTCAGACATAAGTTGCTTCAAGTAACTCTAAGGGTATGATATCTGATCCTCACGTCTTTAGTCCCCAATCATACTATTCAGGGCAGGTATCCTAAGAGTTTATAACATAACCTACTACATCATACTTACTCATACGTAATACTACGAGGGTCTAATACTAAAAGTTAAGATCTTCGGGACCGTGAATTACGAATTCTATGTAGAGCTTACTTAGAAGCTTGCTGAGATAGCTATTAAAACCTCTGTGAATCGGGATAATAATTAATGCAGTTACTAGGAAAATAGAGCGATTTAATATCTTGGAAGTTCCATTAATTTATTTAGTCATGTTAATTAGAAAGTTCGTTTTTTGTATATTCTTTATTTCTTCGTAAAATTCTCTTAAGATATTTTCTGCTTTCTCATTACCTGCTTCTATTAGGTCTATCTTTTCTTGGAGTTTTCTAGTTCTCTCCTCATTAATTAAGTCGCTGAATCTCTCGTTGAGAAACCTGAATACTTCTTTCCCCCTAGAGGTAGCTATTAACTTACCCTTACCTACCTCAATAGCGTAACCTCTCCTCTTAAGTATGTCTAAGATCTTAGCGTATGTTGATGGTCTACCTATACCTCTGTTCTTCATTAGTTCTACTAAATCACTATAGGTGTATAGTGGGTATTCTGGCACGGCTCTAGAACTCACTTCAGTAACAACATACTCACCCTCTCTTAAGTTACCGAGACTAACGACGTTAAAGTACTTGTTCAGCTTGCTGAAGCCTTCCTCCACTACCTTGGTAACGAAAGAAAACTCTTTAATAAAATCATTGAAAATTAACTTAAACGAAGTCTTCTCTACTTTTGAAGGACTCATCTGACTAGCTATGAATCTCCTGAAGATCAGATCATACAGTCTGTAATCATCAGGTCTTAGAGGTACTGCGAATGAGAT
Organism: Candidatus Zestomicrobium tamdykulense; assembly: GCA_039889305.1. GTDB lineage: Archaea > Thermoproteota > Thermoprotei_A > Sulfolobales > NBVN01 > Zestomicrobium > Zestomicrobium tamdykulense. Next base: position 40,899 of record JAVVFV010000010.1, read on the forward strand.
TACACCAGCAGCTTTCAGGGTCTTAATCTGTTTAGAGTCAAGAGGTCTTGTAGGTCTTATACACTCGTGAGCGCCTTCTTTCTCCCACTTTCTCCCTTGGAAGAACTCTTCCCCGAAAACCCTCTGTATGTAGTCTCTAGCTATAGAAATACCTAAAGAACTAACAGTAGTGCTGTCTGTTCTGTGATAGGTTATGAGTCCGGCCTCAAAAAGTCTCTGAGCAGACTCCATAATCTTGCTAGCAGAAACTTTCAAGACCTTAGTAGCTTCAGAAAGCATAGTGTCTGTTGTGTATGGTGGTTGGGGGTAAATTTCCTGGAGACTTGTCCTGACATCAGCTAAAACAACCTTACCAACCTCTCTAACAGCATCAGCAAACCCCTTAGGTGCTTTAAAGATTAGGGGAACATCAATCCCTTCAAGCCTTAAAGTAACTAATTCAGCTTTAGTTGTGTGTTTGTCCGTACGATCAACAATCCAGCCGAGAACAGGGGTCTGCACTCTCCCGGCAGAAAGGAAATTAAGTTTGAATTTCATCCATAATATAGGGCTTAAGCTAAAACCAATCCACCTATCCTCAATCCTCCTAACTATCT
>JAVVFV010000011.1:0-37874 GCA_039889305.1 Candidatus Zestomicrobium tamdykulense
AATATTATGGTCTCTTCTATTTAGTAATTTAACGTGCATGGTTAGATTGTTCGCTGTTTTTGAAGCATTTATTTGGGCAGGTATATTAGTTATTATTGGAGCCATTATAGCACTCATCGGTTTTTACTTTAAATTTATCCCTGGAGTGAGAGATTTAGCTAAGGCTAATCCGGAATTCTCAACAGCATCCTTGCTCATCAGGATAGGATATATATGGGGATTAATACTCATCATAGTAGGCATAATACTGACCATATTCGTTGTAGGGATATTCATGCTTGTGGTAGGACTAATACTTTTGTTTATTGGTTTTGTCGGGATAATTGTCTTGTGTTTTAAGCTCAAGGACGTGTACCAAAACTCACTCTACTTGGCTGCTGGTATATTCTTTATACTCTCTATATTTATTACGTTAGCAGGGCTTATTGGATGGATACTCACCTACATAGCTTTAGGTGACACGATAAGAAAATTACAAACACAAACAACACAAGAAATAATTTAAGTCTGAAACCTAATCCCATATTTTGATCAAAACCAGGCAATAATTAACATAGAAACCTTTTTGGAGGTTTCAGAGTACTACTTATTATTAGATATCTACTTAGTGAGAAGGAATGATTCTTCAGTATTTAGTCACTTAAGGTGTTGAGTCCTGATCTTATATCTTAGAGGTTTAGTAAAATTATGTGAATTGGAGGTGATGGAAGTTTAAGTATGTTGGTTTTGCCGCGCATTCGGGGAGTGTTAGTGAAGAACTAATTTTGAGGACTTCAAGAATTGTTAGGGGTCTGCGTGATTGCTACGATGTTGGAGACTTAGTTTTTGTTGTTGGTGGTTATTGGGGTCTCATGAAGGTGGTTGTTGACTTAGCTCTTGAGCTGGGTTTCAGGGTTCTCATAATACCTCCTCTAGAGCAGGAAGATGTGCCGTTTCCTGAGAGAGCGATAGTAATTAGAACAGGAACCTCCTACAGAATTAGGTCAGTATTTTTAGTTAGGACTTCAGATGTTCTGGTGGTTCTTGGTGGAGGTGCTGGATGTATTCAGGAGTTAGTGACTGCGTACACGGAAGGCAAACCCTCATACGTCTTAATAGATACTGGACTACCTACAGACATTACTGAGAAAATACCTGAATACCTAGACTACAGGAAGTTAGCTCCAATAATGAAGTACCGTGACGAAAACGTACTACTCAAAGACTTATGTAACTACCTGAAAACAGAGACCTTAAGCACTAAACACTTAGCACGTGTAGGGTAAAGATACCTAAATACGAGAGCTTCGTAAGCTCTGTTCGATCTATCGAGTTTAAAAACCTTATATATTTAAAGTGTCTTAATATAGAGGAAAGTGTTAGTTTGCTTAGCTGTAGCACTAGTTTTAGTATCTGTGCTTCTTCCAGTATTAGCTGAAGCACGTTCAACAAGGTTAGGGTTATTGTTGGTGTTGTGAGTAGTGATTACGTTCGTGTTAAATCAGTTGTTGAGAGATTTGGCTCTGTCACGTTCGAGATCCCTGAAATAAATGCGTTGGTTGTTGAAGTTCCTGCACACTTACTGAGTTATTTAAGGTATTTCTCGTCAGTCAGGTATGTTGAGGAAGATAAGCCCGTTAAAACATCTACTGAGGTTCAGTGGAATGTGGAGATTATTGAAGGGCTCGAGGTCTGAGCACTAAACACTACTTACGGTGACGCTGCTTACGGATATCAAGCGACTATCAGGGTAGCCGTAGTAGATACCGGGATAAGCTATACTCACACAGATCTCTACGGTTCCGTAGAGTGGTGTGTTGTCTCTCTAAGAAATACTAAAACATTCTATAAAGGAACTAATCTAAAGAACTGCAACGACTAGAACAGTCACGGAACACACGTTACTGGAATAATAGCTGCACGGCTTCGGCGTAGCTGGTGTCGCACTAAAGGCAATTCTATATTCTGTGAGAGTTCTTGATGCTAGTGGTAGTGGTTACATGAGTGATGTAGCTAAGGGTATAGTAGAAGCTGTTAAGGGACCTGACGATACTCCTGGCACAGACGATGACGCGGACGTAATCTCAATGTCTCTCGGAGGACCTGATTCTCAGGTGCTCTACCACGCAGTACTCTACGCGTACAGCTATAATGTAACTTTAGTCGCTGCAGCAGGTAATGAGGACGCGCCAACACCTTCATGCCCAGCCTGCTACAATGAAGTCATAGCTGTAGGTGCTGTAGACCAAGATCTAAACGTCCCGAGCTGGAGCAACAGAAACCCAGATGTTGTTGCTCCAGAAGTAGATATACTCTCTGCATAGCTTAGGAACAAGTATGCATACTTAAGCAGAACCAGTATGGGGTTCGGGTTTCATAGCGGTCAATATCTTTTGATATTGACTGCTCTTCCCTTGGTTTTATCAACCTCAGGACCCACTTACTATTTATCGGGAACCCATATTATTGGCCTCGATCCGTTCAGGGTAACCCCAACCCACAGCTCCCTCCCATCCTCCCACGGAAGGGAACGAGAGTCATTGCTGTAGGGAAACCCCCACATCCTGGCTTTTAAATAGAGGTTTACTGATGCTAGCCTCTGCCTGTCCATTTTTAGCTTACACTATTCATACTTGAACGTCCTGCCCACTTAGGTCTTCACCATATACCCGCATCGTGGGCAGGTTCTCACTCACAAACCTAATACTAACCAGGATTTATAAATCAGAGGCTTGTCTAGTATGGAGCTTGTTCATGATACTTGATACCAACCCTTATAAGCTTTTATGAAACTCGAAACAGCAGAACCGAGACAAGATAAGCGAATATAAACGAGGTATAACTAGACTAGATTATTTGAGAAGAAACAAGAACATAAGTCTATAAATCACGACTCACAGAAGTGATAAGATACTGAAGAAAGAATAGAGATAATTCCAACCAAAACTACTCTTCAGAGTAATAAGGATTTAATTGAGAGACCCTATAGTGTTGTTTTAGTGGGGCCGCGGGGATTTGAACCCCGGACCACGGGGACCCAAGCCCCGCATTCTACCAAGCTAAACTACGGCCCCCACCTAACAAACTAGAAACTTAAAGATATATAAAGATTAAGAATTCTAGCTGATTTTAAGTTAGACTTATCAGTTAAGGTGGTGTGTTAATTCTACTAGAAACCTCTTCTTTTATCCTTCTAATGAATTCTTTTAGTGATCCACCATCTCTTAGAAGTTTTTCGAATTCTTTGAATAATGTAGTTTGAGGCGTGCTTACCTCCTTGATTACTTTACTGAGCTCTTCTCCTATTATTAACTGGAGTTCTAGGGATCTTCTTAGTGTTCTTTTTTCTAAGTCTAGCCCGTTCTTTCTCATGAAGGTTGCGTGATCTTTAATAGTTCTTATTAGCGGCTCTACGCTAGCAATACTTAACGCGTTAGTCAAAATAACTCTAGGTATCCATCCTCTTCTCTCAGCTGAATTAAGTGCAAAAAGCACTTGGTTATAAGTCAGGTTAGCTCCCGGTAAGTCAGCTTTATTCACTATATATATGTCTCCTATCTCCATTATGCCTGCTTTAATAGCCTGTATCTCATCACCTGACTCAGGCATTAAGACAACGACTATCGTGTCAGCAACACTCATGATCCTAGTACTGAATTGCCCTGCTCCAGGAGTCTCCAAGATTATGTAGTCGAATCCTAAGCGCTCAAGCAACTCAATAGCAAGTAGTGTTTTCAGAGGTAGGGACTCCTCCTCACGCGTAGTCATAGACCTAACATAAACTTCTTTAGGTACATCCTTCATCCTAACCCTGTCACCCATTATAGCGCCTCCTGTGATGGGTGATCTGGGATCTACAGCTATAATAGCTACGGAATTACCCTCATGAGCTAGTAGGGTAGCTACAGCGTTTATTAGTGTAGACTTACCAACGCCAACAGCTCCGGTAAACCCTACCACGTGTGTGGTTTTAGGTTGGTACGGAATTCTCGTAATGACTGAGATAGAGTTTAGAGGGTCTGTCTCAACAAAAGTTATTAGCTTACTTACTGACGCCTTATCTTTCTTAAGAGCCCCACTAATAAGTTTCGTAACATCAGCACTCATAGAATCATACCTCCCGAAATGTGTTTGATGCCGTTACCTGTTAATATAACTACGACCTTTCCAGAAACACTACCATCCCTCACTAATTCCCTAGCTACTGCGTAACCATAAGCGCTCGTAGGCTCAGCTACTATCCCCTCCCTCCATAACTCTCTTAAGTAGGGTAATACTAACTCATCATCTGCTACTACGTACAGACCTCCTGTCTCTTTAAGTATCTCAGCTATATGCTGTAGTCTTGGGGCATTCATTAATCTTATTCCATCGGGGAGTTGAGCCTTAGACCTGCAGACACTCATGTAAGGCTTATAATACCTTGCGAGCGACTCATAACCACATGCTTGAACAGCCACTAACTTCGGAGCATGCTTAACCATCCCCGCCTCAACTAACTCACTATAACCCTTCCACAAACCTATCAGGAGGGTACCGCTAGCTAGTGGACCCACAACATAATCTACTTCACCAAGCTCCTTAACCAACTCTAGCGATAGATCTTTCATCCCTTCAAGAAAGTAAGGATTGATTCTGTGTCCTACGTAGCACCCCTCCGGATCGCTTACGGCGAGTCTAGCAGCCTCATCTCTCGTAGGAGCTTCAACCACTTCAGCTCCTAGAGCTTTAAGCAAGTTTTTCTTACCTGAAGGCGCGTCATACGGTACGTATATTCTGACTTTTATGCCAGCACGCCCAGCATAAGCAGAGTAAGAAATTCCTGCGTTACCGGAAGAATCTTCAATAATTAATTTACAGCCCCTATACAAAGCTTCTGAGACTGCTGTAGCGGCGCCCCTATCCTTAAAAGAGCCTGAGGGATTAAGGTATTCTAACTTTAAGTAGATGCCTTCTCTAGATCTTATTAGGGGTGTTCTACCCTCACCCAAGGTCACAATCCTTAACTCCCGAGGGATTAGCGTGCCTTCTTTCCTTAGGGATTCGTGAAAATCACTATCTACCAAAAGTGGTTCGCCACAATTCCCACAAGTGTATAGTCCAGACCTATACTCAGTCTGAAACCCGCATCTCCAGCAAACTAACCTCACACCACTACACCAACAAATATTCCACACAACTATTAAAATAGTGTCATTAATTATTAAGTACCTGAACGAGTCATCATAGGGAAAGGTATTACTTCCTTAATTGAGGCTTGTCCAGTAAGTATCATTACTAACCTATCTATCCCTAACCCTAAACCACCTGCTGGAGGCATTCCATACTCAAGAGCTTCTATAAAGTCCCAATCATATGGGTGAGCTTCAGCATCACCCAGCTTTCTTCTTTCTTCTTCTTCCCTGAAATAAGCTTCTTGTAGTACTGGATCATTTAATTCTGTGAAAGCATTAGCTAGCTCCATGCCAGCTACATACAACTCAAACCTCTCAGCGTATTCAAGGTTTAGTCTGTGTGGTTTTGCTAGAGGTGAGGAAGATGCCGGGAAATCAATTACGAAGGTAGGCTGTATTAAGTACTGAGCACCTACCAACCTATCAAATAGTTTCGCTATAGCCCTACCCCTATCGTAACCACCAGGTAATGAGAGACTATGTGTTCTCAAAAGATCTTTTAAGTCATCATCACTCAATACCTCGACATTTATCCCAGCAAATTCCCTTAGACCATCAATCATCCTAACCCTCTTGTAAGGAGGTCTTAAGTCTATCTCCACTTGAGATTCCTCAACAGGATAACTTACTTTGGTAGTCCCTACAACCTTCTCAGCTACTGTGCTTATTAGCTCCTCCGTGAGCCTCATAATGTCTTCGTAGTCTGCGTATGCTTGGTAAGCCTCCATCATAGTGAATTCCGGGTTATGATGTACGTCTATATCTTCGTTTCTGAAGTTCTTGCCAATCTCGAAGACTTTATTAAACCCCCCTACCAGGAATCTTTTTAAGTATAGTTCGAGAGATATTCTCAAGTACCAATCCTCATTAAGTGCTTGAATCTTAGTTATGAAGGGTTTCGCGGCGGCACCGCCATAAACTGGCTGAAGTATCGGAGTCTCAACCTCTATGAAGCCCTTACCCCACATGAACTTCCTTATCTCAGCTATGGTGTTGAAGCGTATCTCGAAAATCCTCCTCACTTGAGGAGTCATCATTAAGTCTAGGTACCGCTTCTTATACCTAACTTCAGGGTCTAGTATCTTGTGGCCCCACTTAACCGGGGGTGATCTTAAAGCCTTCACTATCAGCTGGTACTCCATAACATTTATGGTTAGTTCTCCTTTCTGAGTATAGAAGAGCTCTCCCCTCACATTTATGAAATCACCTAAGTTGATGTACTTCATAAACCACTCAAATCTCTCACTACCTACGTTGCCGGAATTTAATGAGATCTGTATCCTGTAACCATCATCTATTAAGTCTGCAAATACTAGCTTACCATGCCTTCTAAGACCAGCTACCCTGCCAGCAGTAGCTACTACATTACCTAACCTAGGATTACTAATTATGTCTTTAATAGGTACATAACCTAAGCTAAGTATGTGAGGATACGGATTAATCCTGTTTCTCAGTAGTTCATCTCTTAAACCCTTCCTGAAATCCCTCTCAGCACTCATCAAGCACTACCTAACCTATCAACACATATTACAGGTTAAAAATATTATGACTCACTAGAAGACTTCCTGAAAACTCTTTCCGAGGAAGTCAGCATGCCTGGATAGACACTCAAAACTTATAAGCTTACTCAATCATAGAAGATGAGACTTCATGTTGGTGGGTGAGTAAAGTGCCCGTAGAAATATATGATAAAAATAAGTTTGTAGAATTGTCTGCTAGAGCCGAGATATGCAGAGTCGTGAAAAAAGAGAAAGAAGGGATAGCTAAGGTTAAGGCCAGAACAAAAAGATATCTCTACACAATAAAAATACCTCTGAATGAGTTAGAAGAGTTCATTAAGCAACTCAAGTGTAAGGAAATAGTTGAGGTAGGTAAGAAAACCTCATAATAATGATAGGAAAAGATAAGAACGCTCTACTCGATAATTTAAGTGTTCTGAGTCGTCAGTGCGGATTACTCACATCACTCCTCAGAGATCGAGGACTTCATCATTTTCCTTACCAAAATATCTTACAGTCCACCATATTAATCCTTATTTTCAATTAATATATATCCGGGGTGTGAAGGATTGGAGGAAGTACAGAGGGCTCGCTTGGCAGCAGTTACTGAAGCTCTTAAGTTTCTTCAAGGACGAGAATTAATTGGTTTAGGGACTGGCAGCACAACCGAACTATTCATCGAGAAAGCCCATGAGAAAGGACTTCTAAAGAACAAATCCTTAGTAACCACGTCAGCTAAAACAGCAATGTTTTTAGCTGAACTAGGTTATAAAGACACTAGTGCTCTGTCAGTCGAGAAACTTGATCTCTACGTGGATTCAGCTGATGAAGTAGATTTAGAAGGTAGAATGCTGAAAGGTGGTGGAGCAGCTCTCACCATGGAGAAATTACTAGCTAAGCACTCCGAGTTAAGAGTTTTTATAGTTGATGAGTTTAAAGTAGTTGAGAAACTGTGTGTGAAACACCCTATACCAGTTGAGGTAATGCCTAACGCGTTAAGAATGGTCTTGAGAGATTTAAGAGAACTCGGTGCTCAAGCTTCACCTAGAGAATGCAGTGGCAAAAAAGGACCCATAGTTAGCGATGTTGGAGGCTTCATAATTGACGTAATCCCCCCCACAAGCATGGAGTTAGAGATATTTGCTAAGACTCTGAAGAGTCTTCCAGGTGTTATAGAAACAGGTCTCTTCCTAGACGAATCAGACGTGATTATTATTGGTTTTAGGGACGGGAAAGTTAAGTACTTAAAAAGAATCTAGAAATAGCTTACCTGATTTTTGTTGCGTGACATACTCCTGTAAGTCTCGAAAAAGAGAATTAGTATCCTCGTTCTCCTCTCTCAAGTCCTATCTTAGTCAAGTATTCGTATGCAGATAGTGCTGCTAGAGCACCCTCAGCTACTGCAGTGACTACCTGATCAAACTTCTTTTTATAGGGCCCACCAGTGCAATCACCAGCAGCAAACATGCCCTCAATATTTGTTTTTTGCCCGGGCTCTACTATCACGTAACCGTGCTCATCTAGTTTAAGCCCTATTCTAGTGAAGAATTCCTTAGGTGGCTCGGATCCTATCTCTATTAATACACCATCTACTTTTATCTTTCTGATTTCATGAGTAACTAGATTCTCTACTTCTATCCACTCAACTGATTTGTCTCCTCCGATACTCCTGACTACAGAGTTTAACACTAGCTCTATTTTAGGGTGGTTAGTAACTAACTTAACATAGACGTCATAGGCTCTGAAAGAATCTCTCCTGTGTATTAGGTAGGTCTTGGTTGCGTATGAAGTCATAAGTAGGGCTGACTGAAGAGCTGAGTTACCACCACCTACTACAGCAACTACTTTTTCTTTGAATAGTGGTGCGTCGCAAGGAGCACAGTATGTAACTCCTTTGCCAGCGAATTCTGCCTCTCCAGGAACACCTAGCTTTCTCCTCTTACTACCTACGGCTAGAATCACTGCTCTAGCAGTGAAGACTACTCCCGACTTAGTCGTGATCTTGAACTTACTATTTTCTTTCACGATATCTATTACTGAGTCTCTGTATATTGGTACCTCATACTTCCTTACATGCTCTACGAATATTTTAGCTAATTCAGGACCTGGGATATCCGGTATTCCTATGTAGTCATCAACCATACCTGCCTCGTTTAAGGTCCCTCCTAGGTCTTCACCAATACAGGCGGTCTTGAGTCCTAATCTCTTAGAGTAGAGTGCTGCTGAAAGTCCTGCAGGACCTGCTCCAACAACTAAGACGTCCAGAGTCTCCGTTTCTCTAGGTTTCTTGGGCATTCCTAACCTGAAGCTCATCTTAATCCCCAACCGTAAAATAATATTTTCTAAGGAATTATAAGAAAAGTAGAGGCTGATGCGGGTTTATGAGATATCGTGAGCTACTCTATGATTTATCAAGTAACTATGTGGAGGCTCTTGAATGCAGGGATCTCAGCGTAACAGTTAATAGACCTGATATTAGGCAGGAATTAATAAATGTAACGAAATTACTTAGAACTTCTGAAGGAGTAAGGAGAGACTTAATCTACTATACTCAAACATATAAGGATTTCATAAAGAACTATCTTAAAGCGTCGTACAGCAAAACAGGATATTCTCCTGAGAATCTAGCTAAGGCATTCCTTAGAAACCCTCTCGCGAGAGTTAGGAATGATCTTGAAGGAATCAGGTACATAACTGAGTTAAGAACATTCGTGCCTATGCTCATAATAGATAAGGATAAGGTAAGCCTCCCACTAATACTTCGTAAAGCCTTCAAACAGGAGATATTTCCTGGTTTCAAGACACACCTAGAACTCTCAGGTTATGAGTTAGTTCTAGCGGACAGCATGAACAGACCTATCTACGTACTATTCTCAAAGAGGAACAAACTCCATACAGCAAGTAAGGATACCGTGAGAGCACTTATATTGTTTTTCGGGGTTCCCGGACTTCCTAAATATTTTGTTAAGCAATCAACAAGTATTTTTAGAAAACTAATAACGATGTACTATCCTCAAAGCACTTGTGAGTATTTGGATGTAAAAACCATAATGAAAACCCCTTAAGCAATACTCCTGAGTCTAACCGACTACCTCATAGACCAAGACTTATTTAATACACACGAAACTTTAAGATGGTGTCTTCAGTGGTAGTTAAGGTGAATGCACCGTACATAACAGATGAGGAAGTTCAGGAAGTCATTAAGGTTTTGAGAAGTGGTAATCTAGCTGCTGGGGAGTACGTTCGTCTTTTTGAAGATTCATTCGCTAAGTATTTAGGAGTAAAACACGCTCTTACAGTAAGTAATGGTACAGTAGCTCTTTACCTAACTCTTAAAGCCGTGGGTGTCGGTCCTGGTGATGAGGTTGCAGTACCTGACTTCACGTTCGCCGCAACTGCTACATCAGTCGTGCTAGCTGGAGGTAAAGTAGTTCCAGTAGATATAGACTTAGAGACTTACAATATGGATCCTAATGACTTAAAAGAAAGACTTACCGAGAGAACTAAGGCTGTCGTGTTAGTTCATCTCTATGGGCATCCAGCTGATGTAGACTCAGTAAAGGAAGTTCTAGACAACAAAAACATCTTCTTAATTGAAGACTGCGCTCAGTCACACGGAGCTGAGTATAAAGGTGTTAAGACAGGGTCTTTAGGCGTAGCATCGGCTTTCAGTTTTTACGCTACTAAGAACTTAACTATGGGTGAGGGGGGTGCAGTAGTGACTAATGAAGACTATATAGCTGAGTATGTTAAGCTTCAGAGAAATCATGGACAGGTCGAGAAGTACCTTCACTCAGTAATTGGATGGAACTTCAGAATAACGGAGCTTCAAGCTGCTTTAGGATATGTTCAGTTAGCTAAGTTGGATAAGATGAATGAGAGGAGGCGTGCTATAGCTAAGATATACGGTGAGGAACTCTCAAGCATTAGGTTATTGAAGCTCCCTACAGAAAAACCGTACGCTAAGCACGTTTATCATCAGTACACGGTATGGGTTCACGGTAATGGTGTTAGAGATAAGCTGAGTGAGTTTCTAAGGAATAGGGGGGTGCAGACAGCAATTCATTATCCTAACCCAATACATAAGCAACCAGCTCTGAGAGAACACCTGGTCTTGAGTAAGAAACTATACAATTCTGTGGAAGCATCTAGACACGTTCTCTCGCTCCCAATGCATCCCGGTCTAATTGATGAGGATGTCTTGATGATTACTAAGTATATCAAGGAGTTCTTTAGAGATCTTAAAACTTAGAGAAGTCTAAATTTTATTACTTTCCTAGCATAATTATTCTTTGGTGGCTGGAATGAGAGTTGAACGTTTAAGCGAGTCTGTAGAAGACTACATACTCACGGTTTACCGTTTAGAAGTGCTTTATGGGATGGCTAGAACATCTCAGATCGCTAGGGAATTAAGGTTGAAGGAAGGCACTGTAAGTAAGGTCCTGAGGAAATTACAGGAAGAAGGATTCATTATCCTGAGTAGGTATAGAGGAGTTAAGTTAAGTGATTTTGGTAGGGAGGTAGCTGAGAAGATATTAAGGAAGCACGCAGTCATAGAAGTATTCCTTACTGATTTTTTGGGCTTCGATAAACTTAAGGCACACTACCTAGCACACAAGATGGAACACCTACCCGATGAAGTTATTGAGGCTCTCTACCTCAGGTTAGGTAAGCCAAACCTACGTTACTTCATATCCTTCACCAGAGAATTAAGTAAGGATGATTATAGGCATGTAATACCACTCACTAAGACTACTCCAAGTAAGTGTTACGAGATAACTCACCTCTACGTTGAGTTGAGTACTGTCTTAGATAAGCTTTCTAAGTCTAATTGTGGGTACCCGTGTGTGATACAGGTTAAAGGTTTAGGTACTAAGGGAGTATCAGTAAGTACACCTAATGCTGAAATAATATTTACTCATCAGGAGGGAGAGACTATATTCGTTAAGGAGGTGTCATGCAGTGACTGAGTCAATCTTCCAACTCTCTGAGGTACCAGAGGGTTGTAGAGTGCGTATTCGCAGAGTGTGTGCCGGTAGATGTCTCTCAGTAAGACTTTATCAGATGGGGATAGTGCCTGGAGAGGAAGTATTAGTGAAGCATAATAATAGAGGCTTCATTATCTTAGAAGTTAAGGGAGTAGAAATAAGTCTTAGTAAGAGTATAGCTTCTAAGGTAGAGGTTGAGTGTTTGCCTGATTCTCTTTAAATATTATGTTACCTCACTAATGTGTGGAGCTTCTTATTTTGACTTAACTAGTAAAAACAATAGTTATTAACAGCACATCTAAATAAATTATTGGTGTATGTCTTGAGTCAGGAGAAACTAAACCTCAAAGTAATTGATGAGATCTGGAGGATTGTTTGGCCAAAACCTCTTAAGCTTTTCACTGCAGGTCCTGTTGCGTGCTTTCCAGAAGTTCTTGAAGTCATGAAGTTTCAGATGTTTAGTCATAGGTCTAAAGAATATAGAGAATTACATAAAGATACTGTTGAGAGGTTAGCTAGGTTCGTTGAAGCCAATGAAGGTACTGTTCTCTTATTCCCTAGCAGCGGTACTGGAGTGATGGAAGCTAGTATAAGGAATTTTGTTTCAGTTGGTGGTAGTGTTCTTACCACGATAATAGGTGAGTTTGGTTCTAGATATAGAGAGGTTGTTGAGAGTAATGGTAGGAGGGCTCTCACGCTGGAGAAGAATGCTGGTGAGCCTGTCCTACCCGACGAACTAGATGAGGTTTTAAAGAAGCATCCTGAGGTGGAGGCTGTAACAATAACGTACAATGAAACTAGTACTGGTGTCCTGAACCCGCTTAAGGAGTTAGCTGAGGTTGCTAAGAAGCATGGTAAGCTAGTTTTTGTAGACGCTGTCTCGGCGATGGGTGCTGCAGAAATAAAGTTTGATGCGTGGGGTCTTGACGTAGTGTTTACAAGCAGTCAGAAAGCTTTCGGAGTTCCTCCAGGTCTTGCTGTCGGGGTATTCAGTAAGGAAGCTCTAAAGAAAGCTGAGACCATACCTAGCAGGGGTTGGTACTTCGACGTGCTGAAATACGTGTACTACCAAGAGAAAGAGTGGTCAACTCCCTCAACACCTCCAATACCACAGATAATAGGACTGAATGTTATGCTGAGGATAGTTGATGAGATCGGCGGCAAGGATGTCTGGCTCTCCATGTATTCCGAGAGAGCTAAGATGGTTAGGGAAGGAGTTATGAGGCTTGGTCTAGAACTCTTTGCTAGGAAGGGCTACGAATCACCGACGATAACATCTGTTAAGTCTCCTGAAGGTATTGACGGGTATGAAGTCTATAGTAGGGTTCGTGAAAGGGGCTATGAGATAGCGGCTGGTTATGGGAAGTTTAAGAAGACTTCCTTCAGGATAGGACACATGGGTTACATGCCGAAAGAATATATAGAGGAGGTCCTAAACGTAATTAAGGAGGTTTTAGCAGAGCTTGGGTGGGTGAGTAGAAAATGAAAGCATTAATTGCTGCCCCAATTCACAGAGACGCTATAAAATTACTTGAGGACGCAGGTATTCAGGTAACGTATAAGGAGTATCCTTCAGAGAAAGAACTTAGTGAGCTGATAGTGGATACGGACATCTTATTTGTTAGGAGTAAGCCATTAGTTACTGCTGAGGTAATAAGTAAAGCTAAGAAGCTAAAGATAATAGCTAGAGCAGGTGTAGGGCTAGACAATATCGACGTCAAAGCCGCTGAAGCTAAGGGGATTAAAGTAATTAATACTCCTGAAGCACCAACAAGAAGCGTTGCCGAACTAACCATAGGTTTGATGCTTGCCGTAGCTAGGAAGATAACGTACTCTGATAGGAAAATGCGTGAGGGTAAGTGGGTTAAGAAAGAAGCTGAAGGAATAGAACTCAGGGGCAAAACACTAGGTATAATTGGTTTTGGGAGAATAGGTAAGGAGGTTGCAGCAATAGCTTCTAAAGGCTTAGACATGAAGATACTGTATTACGATGTCCATAGAGTAAGTCCTGAGGTAGAGCGAGAATTAGGAGCTACGTATACAGACCTAGAAACCTTAGTTAAGGAATCTGATGTTATTAGTATCCACGTTCCTCTAACCCCTGAGACTAAAGGTCTTGTTTGTGAGAGTTTGTTAAGGAAGATGAAGAAGAACACAATACTAATAAATACTTCTAGAGGTGGTGTAGTAGATACTAAAGCACTAATAAAAGCGCTGAAAGAAGGCTGGATAGCTGGTGCGGGGCTAGACGTATATGAAGAAGAACCGTTACCGCCAAACCACCCACTAACAGAACTCGATAACGTTGTTTTAACACCACATATAGGTGCCTCAACCGAGGAAGCTCAGGAAAGAGCTGGTATAGACGCTGTGAAGAAGGTCCTAGAACTAATTAAGGAATTCAAGCAAGAGTGACGTGCTCTGAGGTGGTCACTTATTGTCATCAAAAGAAAAAGTTCGTGTGAAGATACCTAAGTATGACATCCCTGCTGTCAGTCTAGAGTACGTGTTGCTTGACGCAGATGCTTTATTACCTCATGAAGAATTAATTACAGAAAGATTAAATGACATAATTAGGTATATAGAGGAGCATAACGCCCTTGACATGCCTATAATAGTAGCACCTATACCAGGCAGTAGTAAGTACCTTATAGTTGATGGTCATCATAGGTGGGCAGCCCTCATTAAGTTAGGATGTAAGAAGATACCTTCAGTAATTATAGACTATTTTGATCCTAAAGTTAAGGTCTTTACTTGGTATCCTGCTTTCTCCGGAGAACCTGAACTGCTTATTAGCGAGCTACGCAAGTTAATGGTAGATGTTAAGACGTGCGAGTTAAGTATTGATTCAGTCACTGATAAGGATTTGATGAATAGGGCCTTCCTAATGTTTGATAAGAGTAGTAAGTGTGTATCTATAGATGGGGATGTCGAGATTCAGAGACGAGTGTTAAGGGTTCTTGACGAGCTCACGGTGAAGGATTTAATAAGACTTACTTGGTATGGTTTGCTCTCAGACGTTTTAGAAGATCTTCGTAAAGGTGAAATAGACTGTGTACTGGTGAGAAGAGCTTTCAGTAAGTCTGAGATAATGGAGTATGTTGGGAAAGGCGGTATATATCCACCTAAAACTACTAGGCACTTACTCCCTTTCACGCTTGTTAAAAATTACATTAAACTCGAAGTAATGTGTACCTAGTTTTAGTAGTTTCTTGTTCTAGCTTATCAATAAATCTTAGTCTTTTTGCTGGGTCTGGATGAGTTGAGAATATTTCTAGGTGAGATATCTTTTTCTGGGATTTAATCCACTCAACTACTTTGTCGATATCGTAGGTTCTTACATAACCTATACCTAACTCAGGATCTGATATGAGTAACGCTTTAAGCTTAGTAGCGTTGCTGACGTCTCCAAACCGGGACCTGCTTATGGTTCCTGAAGCCATAAGAATTCTTGCGAGAGCTCTCTGAAGGTTTCTGCCGCCCTCAGGCAACGTAAGAACGGAGTTAGAGTCGGCATAGTGTTCTCTGAGTCTACTTATGTAGAGAACTATCAGGTTACTCAAGAAAGACACAATTATTAGAACTATCCCTAACAGGAAAGCAAGCGCCGGTGCTGATTTACTTTCTCTGCTACGTCCTGAACTATAGAAACCTGAGTAGATGAGTATTCTGCCGAGCCAGTAAATCAGAGCTGGCAGTATGCTTATAATCATCATTACCTCCACATCTCTATGCTTTATGTGTCCTATCTCATGAGCTATTACAGCCTCAACCTCCTCACGAGGCAGATTCTCTATGAGTCCTTGCGTAACAGCTACCTTATACCCACTCAGGAAGTTACCGTATGCGAAAGCGTTAGGTATTCTTAAGTAAGATATCATAGCTCTAGGAACTTTCTTAAGTCCTGAAGCTCTAGTAACTTTCTCAACCATTTCAGCGATCCAGAAGTCTCCAGTACTACTAACTGGCTTAACTTTGTAGAGTGCTTCTATGATCCACGGGCTAATCAACCACTGGATAAAGTGAATACCTACAACAAACACTAGAGCAAATGTTAGTAGTGTTGCGGTGTCCATACCATACAAGATTAAACTCAGTATAGCTGATAGTATTAATGTAGTTATGCCTATCACTAATGCTATAGAACCAAGCATCGAGAGCTTCAACTTAATTAAGGACGCCACCCTAACCCACCTCAAGTATATATTTTTGTACTTCCTTATTAAGTCCTGATGCGTGTCGATTTCTTTAATAACAATAATATTCTTATTTATTGGTGTGTTAAGTGGTTGTAGTAGGACCTGCGCTGGTAATCAAGCACATAGAGGCTTCCGAACTATTGAAACGCGCTTACGAGTTTCTCGAACAAGACGAGGAGGTTCAGACGCTCATAAAGATGTCTAATATTATGGCGGTAAGCAGACTGAGATATAATGATCATGGAGTAGTTCACTCAAGGATTGTCTCGGGTTCTGCTCTCGAGTTATTCAACATACTGGTTGAGGCAGGTCTTAAGCCATCAACGATTACTTACGGGACTGCCAGAAATATAGATGAGGCTAGATTAGTAATTTTGGTTGCTGCATACCTCCACGACATAGGTAACTCCGTGCACAGAGCTAATCACGAATACGTTGGTGCGTTACTAGCTAAAGATATCATTGATAGAATGCTTCGTGAAATAAGCCCTAACATGAGTTCAACTTACAGGTATATGCTCAGGCACGAAATCATGCACGCTATCTACGCAACAGAGATTAACACGAAAGCATTAACGCTAGAGGCAGGAGTAGTTAAGGTAGCTGACGGTACTGATATGGCGGAGGGGAGAGCTAGGATACCTTACAAGATGGGTAAGCTAGACATGCATTCAGTATCAGCTATTAGTGTTAAGAAAGTAGAGATAGTTAGGGGTACTGAATCAACTGCCAGGATAGAAGTATACATGAATGACTCAGCCGGTCTCTTCCAGATAGAGGCAGTTCTTAAACCAAAAATACTTACTAGCGGGTTTGAGAAGCACTTCGAGGTCTATACTAACGTAGATGGGAAGGAACTCAGAGTATACCCAGATTAATGAAGGGTTTTCCTCGAAGACGTGATTACGGGTAAGCAGGTTTTTCAAGTCTCAGTAGTGAGTAGAGAATTCCTGCAAGAAATGTTCCCGTCCATAACGAGGTAAGGTAATTCCCCAAGATAATATTGCATACAAGAACTACCGAAAGATACGTAGCGAATAATACTAAGTACTTGTCTTTACCTAATGTACTTTCCCTCTCCCCCTTAGGTGTTACTACATAAGAGATTTTGTTACGAAATAGAGCTTTTACTGTTTGTATTAGGATGTAGGGTGATATAGATATTGTGAGGGCTGCTATAGATCCCATACTTCTCAGTATTCTAAGCTTAGGTAGTTTAAGATCTTTGAGGGAATTGTAAAGACTTAACCCATAAGCTAGAGTCATTATGGAAAACGTGGCTAGGAAGTATATGTTCATCTTCATGATGTCGTCACGCAGTAATATAGATAGCATAGGAACCAAAATTAAAGAGAGGGAGAGTGTTGCTAATGGCACGTATTGAAGCAAGAAGACAGCGCCCTCAACAAGCCTTAGTAAGCCTAACTCTCTACCTCTCTTAACTACGTATTTTAAGTAACCCTTCTTCAGAGTTTCTACAGCTCCGAATGCCCACCTAGCTTGCTGCACGATAAATGCCTTAAAGCTTGAAGGAACTGAAACTTCTACTAACGTGTCGTCTAAGAAACCTATGGAATAGCCCATCCCATGAAGTTTAGTCCCCATATACATGTCATCCTGCACTACATCAGTTTCCCATAACCCAACTTTAAGTAACGTATCTTTTCTGTACATGGTTCCAGTACCTAAAGGAAAAACCATAAGGCCTAGGTTATACCTACATTCATATAGTGTATCTACTACGTACTTCATACTATACATAAGAGAAACACCAAGTTTTGTATTCCTATAACTATAACCTAACCACCTAGCTACGCACGCATCATATCCCAACTCGATACATGAGGTTAGCTTAGGTATTGTATCGTCGCGCAACCTTGAGTCAGCATCCATGAAGAGAATTAACTCATACTTAGAGTTGAGGACACCGTAATTTAGTGCGGTTACCCTTCCTTTAGGTCCTTCAGTCCTTATGATGAACCTAAAATTACGTAGTCCTAGTTTCGAGGCGTATTCTTCAGAAGCCTTCTTAAGTCCTAAAGCTATCTCAGGAGGGTCGTCACATACAATCAAGACCTCATACTCACGATCCAAGGTATTCAAGCTTTTACTTAAATTACTGATTAACTCAAGTATTATGTGTTCCGGCTCGTTTTTCGCAAGAACTATAATACTGACGCCTGAATCGAGAAAACCAGTAGTCACTTGAGTTTCTTTCTTCTTCACCTTCTCTTTACCAAGAAAATATATAATGCTGTGAATAAACATGACTAAAATACTCGGCATTATTAGGAATACGTAGATCAGTAGTTTGATTACCTCAGTCACTATTGCTCCCCGCACTAAACATAATATTAAAGGATGGATTATTAATAATTAATGAATTACTTGCGTTGATTACGGTGCTTCAATATGGTGCCTGGAAACTCTAGCAGGGCTAAGGAGAGCTAGAAAACCTAGAACATAAAAACTTTTATAGTCTCTTGTTTTAATAAGACTTAGACAAGAGTGTGGTGCTCTTGACTCATTTAGATGATGTAGTTGAGTGGTTAAAGACTTACGGCTCTTCCTTCATAAATGCTAGAAAGATCTCAAGAAAATTCAACGTGAACAGCAAGGTAGCAGCACACATACTAAAACAACTCAGGATTAAAGGTTATGTAGTTCTTTATAGGAAGAGGAGAGGCAGATTCAACATATACAAAGTGAATAAGAGTAAACTGAATGATAGAATGAGTAGCTCTGGAAAAATAACTACCTTAGTTAGATCTAAGTAGTTTTTAAGCTGAACCACTCTTTCTAAACAAAAGAGTAAACTTTCTTAAGTAATTTGAGTTGTAATCGCAGTTTTATTTTAAATTTAGAGTTATGGATAATCTTAATAGGTGGGTTCTGGTCTTGAGTCAGCAACTGAGACTTGTTGAAGGCGACATGATTAGACTTCGTGACGGTAGTTTGTGGGTTGTTAAAGGTTGTTATCACCCGCCTGAAGGAATAGTTGCGGTCTTAAGGGTTTTTAGGGATAGGGATAAGAAAATAAAGAAGCTGAGTAGTGTTTACGGCATCATCTCAAGGTACTACAGACATTACATGAGATTTCTCCCAGAACTTGGAAAAGTAGTCCCAGTGATCCCTCACTATGTAGTATCTGATTATTTAAAATCTCTAGCAGTAGTTAAAGAATTAAGTGAGGGCTTAAGTCATCTACATAGAGTGGCACTTAATCTAATTAAACTGCTATCTAGTCGCGGTCTTGTGTGTGGCTTGAGCGGCAGCTTACTCGGTGGTTACTATACTCAAGACTCAGACATTGACTTGATTTGCGTAGAACAGTCTCTCAATAGTTATGAAATTCTGAAAGAACTGATGAAAATGGAGATCGTAGAGCATCTCTCGTGGAATGATGCTTTAGAGGAGGTTTCAGTAGTGGGTGAGTTAGTTCCAGGAAATCATCACGTGAAGTTCTTACAGCATAAACTTACTCAAGGAAAGTTCAAGGGGATTAAATACACTCTCAGAATTCTTAATTGTGGTGAAGAGAAAGAGTTTTTAGGGCCTTATGACGCAACCCTTGAAGAACGAGTAATAATCAAGTTAGATAGTACTTCCTATAAAACACCTGCCATATATAAAGTAAGTGTTCTAAGACCTAAACTAACTCAAAATGTGAGAACTTACCTTATCTCTTACAGAGCAAGACTAACAGAATTACCTCAGGGAGCCTTGATAGCAGGTAAGGGATTAATCCACTTAAGGCTTGATGACAGGTTAGCTGTCATAGATTTTGACACACCGGATTCTTTCTTGGAGTACATTGTTTAGTCTCTACAGGTTCAAATATATAGTGTTAAGACTTAATAACTAATCAGTTGGGTAGAAGTAGTTCAGGTGATTTGATTGAATGCGAAAAGAAGGAGAGTGAAGGCATACGTCAACGCGTTAAGTGACTTAATAAGTAGTGATAATCCTAGTAGAGAATTAGCGATTCAGTTAATTAAGAAGTATTTAGAGAGCGTTAATGTGGAGCCTTTCAGAGGTGCTTCAAAACCTGAAGACATATATGAGAAAGAAATGATAAGTCTTTACGTAATAGCTACTAGAGGACTAGGAATAAACACCGAGTTCAAAGAATTAATGAGTAGAGTCTTTAATAAGGAGTTAACGTATGAGGATACCTACCTACTACTCTCGCGAGACGCACCTCCGGAAACCATACGAGAAGAAATTCAGGCACTCGTAGGTAATATCGACGAGTCATACATAACGAGAGTTTTAAGGTACGCATTAATACTTTATCACTTAGATTTCGAGTCTTTCGAAAAAGTGATAAAAGTTTTGAAGAAGGCTTACCAAGTCTTCCCAGAATTTAGTGATGCTATAAGAAGATTTGCTAAATTCGTTATTTCGGTCAAGCTCGCTGAAGAAATAAGCCAAGGAATAATAAAGAATAAAATCGAGAAAGAAATAAGAAAGCAACTAATTTCTCTGGAGATAGGTCTGCCTAAATCTACCCCCTCAGACGACTACGTGATGAAGGTAGCTAAAATCACGTACGAAATAAACGACACATTACTCTCAAAGATTTTCGAGCAGACCCAACCTCCAAGTAGCAAAACTAACGAATCAGAGAAGTAATGAATTCTCTCAAAGCTTAAAGACTCATTAATGGGATATTGTATCACTAACTTAACTGAAGTACTCACCTATAGACCTCAGATATTGCTTTCCTAATTTCAGGAGGTAGGGTCTCGTACTCTACCTCAGTATCTTTAACTTCTTTGAAGGCACTTAATTCTAGCAAATTCCATTCTTTTTCTTCCTCTCCAACCACGTAAGAACCCTTAAGTGTTTTATGTACTACTACGAAACTCTTCCCATCAGGAGTTCTATAGTGCTCTACAACGATTCTCTCCTCACCCTTCTTAACGTGGTACACTGACTGCCTCTGTGCCTTCAGCATCAGCTAACACCAACATTAGAGTTGGTGTCAGGTATTTAAGCATTTGACTTAATCGGTTTTAGTTTTAAAATATTATCTTTGTAGACTTGCTTTACTTGATACTACTGGTGATTAAGTAATGGGTAAGTGCTTAGTGTGTGGAAGGGAAGCTAATACTATTAGCTCGTCCCTATTTATTTGTGGAGAATGCCTAAGAAGTTTGGGTGAGGTTCCGGAACCTAGTAAGGTTAAGCGTGCGAGGTTCAGGAGCAGTTTAGGACTTCCAGTATCTCCTCCAGTAGTAAGTGAAAAAAGCGGTTTCAGGCAGTGTAACATATGCGTTAACGAGTGTCAGTTAAGAGATGGGGATATAGGTTTTTGTGGTTTGTGGTCCAACGTAGGGGGCTTAATGAAGTTCAGGTTAGGAACAGAAAAAGCATTAGGTCTATGGTACCTTGATCCACACCCGACGAATTGTGTTGCGGGGCCTGTGTGCCCGGCCAACACTAGCAGAGGATACCCTAAATACACTAAAACACCTGTTGTTGAGGTAGGTTATTATAACTTAGCGGTATTCTTTGGTGGCTGCTCACTAGATTGCTTGTTTTGCCAGAATTACGAACATAAAGAACTTGTATCAGAGAGCATTAAAGGAAGAAATAGAAGATTCTTCAGTATTAAGGAACTTATTGAGAAAGCATTAAATCCTGAAGTAACCTGTGTCTGCTTCTTCGGCGGTGATCCAGGGCCTCACTCACCTCACGCTATAGCAGCATCCAGAGAAA
Source organism: Candidatus Zestomicrobium tamdykulense (assembly GCA_039889305.1). Lineage (GTDB taxonomy): Archaea > Thermoproteota > Thermoprotei_A > Sulfolobales > NBVN01 > Zestomicrobium > Zestomicrobium tamdykulense. The sequence continues at coordinate 21,564 of JAVVFV010000011.1, forward strand.
TACTTAGAAAATCCGGGAATCAAGTCAAGAGGATATGTTGGGAAACTAACGGTCTCCAAAACCCGGCCATCATGCGTGAGATGGCTAAATTAAGTCTTGAGTCTGGCGGGATAGTCAAGATAGACTGGAAAGCGTGGAGTCCTGTGATTTATGAGGCGCTTACTGGAGTCAACGGGGTTAAGGCTGTTGAGAGACTAAAACACAACGTTCGATTAATTAGTGAATTAAGAAGTTCTAGGAAAGAACCTCCACTCTTAGTAGTAAGTACTCTTCTAGTTCCGGGATATGTTGATTTGCGTGAGGTGGAAGGTATAGCCACATACATAGCGAGCATAGATCCTAATATACCCTACATCTTGTTAGCATTCCACCCAACACACCTGATGAGAGACTTACCTACTACCAGTTATGACCATGCTTTTAAGGCGTTAAGGATTGCCCGCAGCTTAGGACTGAAAGAAGTTTACATCGGTAATGAATGGCTGCTCTCAAACGCGTACTTCACATAACAAATTAAAAAGAATCCGGAAAACACCACAATTACTTCCACAAAACTTATTAAATATTTGCGAGACCTGCATTAACGCTATTACTGGCTTATTTTAGGTTTTTAATATTCTGACGCTTTTATGGTAGGGGTGCTGTGTAGAGCATGAGAAATCAGGTCTTGATTCTCGCTTATTTAATGTTTTTGTGCGTTATCGCTAGCTACGTAGTTATGATTCCAGCAATACATGCTCAAACACAAGCTTTTGACAGGTTGCTAGCAATAAGCAACAACGACTTAATACTGACCTACAATGTAACTAGGAGTGTTGAAATATCTAACGTTAGCGGTATTCCTATGAGTTATAGTGTGAAACAGGAGTACGTGTTCAGGATTAAAGCAATCAATAAAACCCACATATTTATTCAAGGATTCAGATTCACTGATTCAGGAATATACTTGACACTCAGCAGTTCTAATTGGGTAGGTATAGGAGGACTTACTTACTGGATTCTTAGTAACTATACAGATTTCTTAGCGAAAAATGTTCTACCCGAATATAACACCACCATAGACAGAAGCATCGCGATTGATTTCATGAATTCCATGTTTGTTCTGCCAGTATTACGTGGAGAGACTTCAGATACTTGCACGAAAGTCCCGATAGCTAACGCTTACATAAACGGCTTCGCTGTAGTAGTTTCTACGAGCTTAGGTAGTGGTAACGCATACTATGACTGCAAGTATGGAATCTTATTCAAAGCCTACATAACCAAAACAACTTACCGGGATTCAGGAAATAACACATACTTAATTAGAGACTCAATAAGTTTAGAGCTTAATAGAGCTAATACTGAGATACTGAACGAGATAATGGTTAGTGGGCAGACCTGGAGTCTTTACGGGATTCTTCTAACTTACATAATTCCAGCGATCTCTATAGTAGTAGCTATAACAACTGTTTTTATCTACATACTCAGGGTTAGGAGAAAGCCTTCAGTGAGTGATCAACTAGTTAGTAGGTGATAATATCTGAGAGAAGACCTAAACTTAATAGTGGATAGACTAATAACCAAGTATTCAAGCATGTTAGAAAGTGATTTCTTTATTCCGACTAAAGCTAGGAAAGCCTCCTTAACCCCTATGGAGTCCTTAATAGGAATAATACTATCACAAAACTCTACAGACAGGAATGCGTGGAAAGCACTTGAGAATCTGATTAATTATTATGGTGGTAGAGTTACTGCGGAAAAAATAAATAGTACAAACTTAAGAGTCTTAGAATCCTTAATAAAGCCTGCAGGCCTTTACAGGTCTAAAGCTAGAGCTATTAAGAACCTTGTGACGATCTTAAGTGAGGAAGAACTAACCTCCCTAGACGCTAGAGAACTAAAAGAAAAATTAGCTTCCGTGCGTGGTGTAGGACCAAAAACCATAGATGTTTTCTTAGCTAGCGTTCGTGGGGTACCTACCTTCCCTATAGACACACACATCAGGAGAATCCTTTACAGGCTTGGAGTAATAGATAAGAGGACTGAAAAATATGAGAAGATAAGATCCACCGTAATGAGTCAGATACCGCCTGATAAGCTCCTAACAACTCATTACGTGCTAATAATTCATGGTAGAAGTATATGTAGAGCTAGAAATCCTCAATGTCCTGAATGCCCCGTAGAAGATCTGTGTGAGAAGAAAGGAATTAGTTCTCGTTAGGACCCGCATCATTATCATTAACAACTTCATCATCTAAAATACTGTAACTGTCTTCGCTAAGTTTCTAGGTTTATCAGGATCTAAACCTTTCTTAATAGCTGTATAGTAAGCCAGTAACTGTAACGGTACAACGTACGAAACTGTTGAAGCGACTTCATGCTTAACGGGCATTACGAAACGGAAATCAGCTAAAGATAGCGCTTCCTCCGCGTTACTCGGTGAAACCAATATTGCGTAAGCTCCCCGAGCTTTCATTTCCTCAATATTGTTTTTTATTAATTCTTCTTCTTCCTTGCTTAAAATAACGAATACTACTGGAAAGTCCTCCTCTATTAAAGCTATAGGTCCGTGTTTTGACTCTCCAGCAGGGTATGCCTCAGCATGCACGTACGCGATCTCCTTCATCTTAAGTGCTCCTTCCATCGCTACAGGTAATCCAAGTCCTCTCCCAAGATAATACACGTTATTCTTCGTTCTCATTTTATCAGCCAGCACCGACGCTCTCCTCTCCTCCTCTCTCAAGATCTTCGCTACTATATTGGGGGTCTCACGTAATGCATTATATACTTCATTAGTTATTGGAGGTTTTAAGACAGTCCTTAACTCACCCGTCTTAATAGCTAGGTATGAGAGTAACGCTACCTGCGACGTGAAGGTTTTAGTGGCTGCTACACCTATTTCTGGTCCTGCTCTTATGTAAATAGACATGTCTGCTTCTCTAGTCATGGTGGACTCTACCACGTTTGTTACCGCAATCGTTAAAGCTCCTCTCTCCTTAGCTTCCCTAATACCCTTCAACGTATCTATGGTCTCGCCTGATTGACTAACTCCGATGACTATATCACCTCGATTAAGCGTGTGGAGCCACCAACGGCTCTCTGAAGCAACTATAGCTTCAGCCCATAAGTCAGCATACCTCCTGAGTAGGAGAGCAGCTATTAGTGAAGCGTGGTAGGATGTTCCAGCACCAAGTAGTAAAACCCTCTCTGCTCTAGCAAGCACTCTAGATGCCTCGTTTACCGCATCAACCACTCCACTTAAAGTGGAGGCTAATGAGTAAGGTTGTTCGTGAATCTCTTTAAGCATAAAGAAATCGTAGCCTTCTTTAGAAGCCATTTCAGGACTCCACTCAACAATCCTGATCCTAGACTCCACATCAACAGGAACCCACTTAATCATGCCTTCATCAAGCAACACCTTCTCTATCACTACCTTATTCGGCGTGACATAACCTACCTCCCCATCCATCAGAACTATTATTTTCCTAGTGTAGTTCAGGAATGCTACAACGTCGCTTGCCACAAAATTACTTTTGGTTCCTAAGCCTATTATGAGTGGTGACATTCTCCTAGCAAAAAATATTTTTTTAGGTTCATCTAGGTCTATCATAGCTAGGGCGTAAGCTCCTTCTAACAACTCGACAGTCCTTTTGAAAGCTTCGTAGGTGTCATAGCCTCTCTTCTTAAACGATTCCACCAAGTGAGGAATTACCTCAGTATCCGTATCTGAAGCAAAGCTATGTCCTTCAGCAATTAAAAACTCTTTAAGCTTCTTATAATTCTCTATGATTCCATTATGTACCATAGCTATACGACCAGAGCAATCAGTGTGTGGGTGAGCATTCTCATCACTTGGTTTCCCGTGTGTTGCCCACCTAGTATGTCCTATACCGGTAATCCCGGATACTGTATCGAAACCTAGTTTCCGAGATACGTAGTCTATCATACCCTTAGATTTTCTAACCTCAAGCAAACCTTCATTAGTTATCACAGCTAAGCCAACCGAGTCATAACCTCTGTATTCTAGTTTCTTCAAAGAATCCTTAATTAATTTACCTAGAGGCTCCCGAGAGAAACCCTCATCAGTAGTTACTCCCACTATACCACAAACCACGTCATCACAGCCTCATATTTACTTAATTTCTTAGTTAGAAATAAATAGCTTGAATGGAGGGTTTACTCACTTGAAGCTCTTGTTGGTTAATGATGACGGGTTCGTGACTAAGGCATTACCCCTAACTTACCACACACTATCGTCTTTCGGTGAGGTACTGGCTGTAATTCCTGAAGTGCCTAAGTCAGGTGGTGCTCACTCGTTAACGCTTCATAAGCCTCTCTTTCTAAGAGAACTCTTAATACATAATATTAAGATTTACGTGATAAACGGGACTCCTGTAGACGCTGTTCATGCTGCGTTACAGATACTCAACTATAAACCATCCCTAGTAGTTTCAGGAGTGAATATAGGGGAAAACACATCATCTCAAAACATGCTTTACTCAGGAACTATAGGAGCTGCTTTGGAAGCAGGTTTATTAGGGATTCCGTCCATTGCTTTCTCGGCTGATGTAGAGAATGATGAGGAATTAATAGAACCCCGATACTCCTCTAAGGTCAGGAAAATAATAGAGGCTATCGTAGGCTTCATCGCGAGTAAAGGCTGGTTTAGCGAGGTAGACACCATATCAGTAAATATCCCTAAATCAGGTTTTAAGGGTGTGGTAATGCCCCGAACACAGAGACTAAGATTCCTTCAGAGATTTGAGAGTAGAGTAGATCCTAGAGGGAGGAGATACTACTGGTTAGTTGGTAGTAAGGTTACTGAGAAAGACACAGACTCCTACTACCTTAGTGAGGGTTACGTGGTTCTCACACCATTAAAGATAGACTTAACACATCCAGCATTAGGTAGTTGTGGCGAGCTAGATCCTCTTCTTAATGAGTTAGTAAATTATCTTAATTACACACTAAAACTACTTAGCTAAATGATTGTGAGGGTCCGGGCTCAAATGAGTAGGAAGAAACTAGAAGGTTTTACGCGTTTCGAAGAATACGAGAATATATTATCAAAGCTACTAACTCAAGTTAATATATCTCTCGAGCAAGAAAAGATTCCGGTGACGGAATCCGTCGGCAGAATCGTCGCTGAAGACATATACAGCCTGAGAAATTATCCACCTGTTGATAGAGCTGCTTTAGACGGCTATGCGGTAAGATCACTAGACGTGTTGAGTGCCTCACCAAGCAACCCAGCAATCCTTAAAATCGTTGGGAGTGTTGAAGCCGGAGAACTTCCTCAGTTCTCAATTAATACTGGAGAAGCTGCAATAGTTTTTACTGGTGCTCTGATGCCGGAAGGCTCAGATGCTGTAGTTCCCTTTGAGGAAGCTGCCAGAGAAGGAGATACTGTCCACGTGTTAAGACCTGTTCAGAAATACAAGAACGTTAGCAGAACCGGCGAAGACATTAAGGCTGGTGATTTAATAATTAGGAAAGGTTACATCATAAGACCATGGCACATAGCAGCATTAATAGAAGCTGGGTTTACGGAAGTCAAAGTCTTTAGAAAACCTAGGGTAGGCATCATAAACGTCGGCAGCGAGCTAATGGCTAGCGAGAATAACAGAATACCGAATTCTACGGGACCCCTAATATACGCGTATTTGAAAGAACTCGGTTGCGAACCTGTTTTAATCGGTGTAGTGCCTGATGATGAGGAGAAAATACTTGAAACTGCTTCAAGATTTTTACAAGATTTTGATATACTCATAACGACTGGAGGAACTTCCGTTGGAGGTAAGGACCTAGTTCCTGAAGCTCTCTCAAGAATTAGTGGTGCTACCCTGGTTTTCCACGGTGTTAACTTAAGACCTGGTAGGACAGCTGGAGCATACTTAATTGGAGGAAAGCCTGTACTAATGTTTTCAGGTCTCCCAGTAGCGGCTTTAGTAGGTCTTGAAGCTTTCGTCAAACCACTAATCAAGCATCTTACCGGAGCCGCGTTACTTCCGGAACCAACCGTAAAGGTTAAAGTACGTAGAAGAATAACTAACGTTGTTGGGTTTAAGTCTTTCTTCAGAGTAGTTGTTTATCGCGAAGATAATGAACTATTCGTTGAGCCACTGAGACTAACTGGGTCAGGAATCATATCAACTCTTCTAAGAGGTAATGCCATGTTAGTAATTAATGAAAATATAGAGGGATATGATGAGGGGGACTACGTGGACGTAATCTTAATAGGACCTATATATGAAAAGAGACCTGAGTTTCTGGAGTAAAACTAATAAACACTACTTCAGTTCATTGAACCTAGCCAAATATCGCACTTTCTTTAAGCAACTTACCTTCTTCAAACCTCTCTAGTCTTAATTCCTTAGTTTCAGGTATCTTAGGCTTGCCTTCCAAAATAATGTTCTTGAGTTCCTCACCTATTACTGGAGCCATCATATATCCGTGTCCACTAAACCCTGTCGCAGTAACAAGATTCTCTATATGTGGGACTTCTCCTACTATAGGGTGGTGATCTGGTGTGACCTCATAGTAGCCTATCCATACTCTAAGTAAGTTGACGCCCAGTATTTGAGGGAAATACCTGGACATTATAGTTACTGCTTTTTTCAAGTATCTATATCTCAGAGTCATGTCTCCCTCAGGTACTGGAAATTCCGCACCTATTAAGAGACTTCCTGTTTCGTGTTGAACAACGTAGGACCCTGTCTCCTTATGTATGACTAATGGTTTAATGAATTGCATGTACTTCTCAGTTACTAGTAGATGATGCGGGTCCTTCCTAAGCGGTATCTTAACACCTAGCTTCTCTAGTAAGTCCTTACTCCACACGCCAGCAGCCACTACTATATACCTATTTACTCGAATTTCACTCCCTCCATCAAGAACTACAGAATATGCTTTACCGCTAGACACTCTCACACCAGCAACTGGTGTGTACTCGTGAATAGTAACACCTAACTCTCTTAACTTCCTCCTTACGGATCCAAGAAACTTTAGTGGGGATGCCTTACCCGCCATAGGATCATAGAGTGCTGCTATAACGTCACCCATTTCTATGGGCACTAGATCCCTTATTTCGTCCCTGTTGAGCATGCGTGTAGGGACCCCCAAACTATTCTGGTAAGCTGATAACTTCTTATGGAATTCTACGAGTTCTTCTGTGGTTAGTAACCATAAATATCCGTCCTGCACGAATTCCAAACCACTGATTTCTTCCTTTAGAGATAGCCACCTATTTATTGATTCCTTCATTAGCTTTATGTGGACGTCTGAAGCAAACGAAGCTCTAACACCGCCCGCACACCTACCTGTACTGCCGAAACCCAGGTACTTCTCTTCAAACACGTGGATGTTTTTAACGCCTTCCTTAGCTAAGTAGTAAGCAGTCATAAGTCCTGTGGAACCGCCACCTATTATTGCTATCTCAACAGGCCTCAATCTCTAACTCACCTCTCCTTGAATATGTATAGGGGCACCGGCTTTAGAGGGGGTCTTGATGGAGGAATTCTTAACTCTGTATCGCTCTTTTCTCTGGCCGTAATACCGAAGAGTTGAGGATACATACGTAGTAATGTGTTTATGCAGTAACGGCCTCCGCAAGGACCCATACCTAGTCTAAGTCTCCTCTTTAGAGTTTCTATGTCTCTAATACCTTCTTCCTCTATTACTTTTTGAACCTCCTCTAATGATATCTCCTCACATATACAGAGAAGCTTCACCATTTACCTAATCACCTTAATAGCTCTCACAACCATAACTAAATCTTTAGGGATCGAGACCGTGATCACCCAAGATTTAGTTATCTTATCTCTATAGACTCGCGTTACAATACCTTTACCAACTTCTTTCCCCTCACGATCTAAAAGAACCACTTCCTCATTCTTTGAGGGGGTTGGGAGTAATTCGTGAGGTAGTGTTACGTAACCAGTATTACCTTCTTTTGAAACATCTACTACGAAGATAGCCAGGCCCGGACACCTCCCAACACATATCCCGCAACCAGTACATCTACTGAAATCTATTTGAGGCAGGTCAGTTATTTTGTTTTTAGAAACAGCGTTGAGGGGGCAGGAAAACACACATACGTTGCACGGAATTTCTTCCACGCATTCGTAGATAGCTACAGGACCCCTACGTAATCTAGTCTCGTCTGGAATATAACCCATCTTAGTAAGTGTGTCTAAATCAACCACACCTGTTTCTTTAAAGTGTCTCATTCAGCCATCACCTCGCAAGGTATGAGAGATAACTGCCAGCCTTTCCTGACCTTCTCGCTAACAGGTGCGGACCTATACTCATGAAGCATTCTTATGAGACTCTCTCTTTTTGTAAGGTATTCCTCCTTTCTGCCGTAGGCTTTAATTAATATAGAATATCCAGCAATCCATCCCTCAATAAGCGCTGTAGTTGCTTCCTCAATTGCTGCTAGATCTCCTGCTACGAAGATATTCTCTACTGAAGTCTCCATATATGGGGTTCTCAAAGGTACTAGGCCTCCGAGCTCAGGTATGTACTTCATAGCTACCCCAAACTGCCTCACTAACTCAGTATTCGGAGTTAATCCAACAGCTAGTAACACAGTATCTACCTTAAGAGTTTTCTCTGTTCCTTGAATGACGTTCCAGTTCTCGTCAACACGAGCAATAGTAGCTTCCTCAACTCTCTCAACACCCTTAACACCTAGTATGGTGTGGCTTGTTAGTATAGGTACTCCATACCTCCTTATCTTAGCTGCATGAACAAACCACCCCCCAATCCTTGGTAGAGCCTCAATAATTGCCTTAACCTCAGCACCTGCCTGAAGTAGCTGGTACGATATTATTAACCCAACATTACCTGAACCCACAACTAAGACTTCATTACCAGGCTTAACCCCCCACACATTCATTAAGGTCTGCGCACTTCCAGCACCCATAACCCCTGGTAAGTCATTATTCTCGAACACTAGGTAGTTTTCGTGAGCACCTGCAGCTACCACAACATACTTAGGTCTTATTAAGTACATGGCTTCATCACTAACTGCTACAACACCCTCCTTGAACACTCCTATTATTGCTGTTCTTTCTAAGATCCTTAAGTTTGAGCACTTACTCAGCTTACTATAGTACTCTTCAGCAATCTCAAAACCTCTTTTGCCAGCGAATAATTCCTCAGAACCGAAGAAAATATGTGTTTGTTTTATTAGCTGACCACCAAGCCTTATTTGGTCGTCCACGAGTACTACGCTAAGATCTGTACCACACAAAACCTCGGCTGAAGCCATTCCCGCGGGCCCTCCACCAACAATTAGTACGTCAACATCTATTTCCTCACTAACTAACCTCTTCTCATATTTACTTGCTTCAGGAAGGTTACTAATCCTCTCTATCCTCATGTTTTCCTCTGCTGGTGTGACGCACGCGCGTGTTGGGATCCCATTAACTCTGACTATGCAGGAACCGCACTTACCTACCATACAGAAAACAGCCCTCGGTCTTTTCAGCGTTGGTGATAATCTAAATACGTTTATCCCTGCAGCGTAGATTGCTGCAGCTAAAGACTCACCCTCAAAAGCTCTTATGGGTTTGCCTTCAAAGAAGATAGTTATTTCCTTACCGCGCTTGAACTCTAGTATCGGATGTGTATATATCCTTCTATCACTCAAACATATCAACCAAAATTTGATTTCTAGAAGATAAAAATATTTTTAGTGCTTACCGTAAAAAGATTTAGTGAGGTGTTGATACACTTGGAGAACGCGAAAGTGTTTGACCTAACCTACTTTTTCAAACCGAGAAGCGTGGCCGTGATAGGTGCTTCTATCGTTGAAGGCACTATAGGTAGAGCAATAATGGACAACCTAGTCACTAAGTTCAAAGGTGTGATATACCCAGTGAATCCTAAGTACGATGAAGTCTTAGGCTTAAAGGCTTACAAATCATGTAGTGAACTCCCCGAGACTCCGGACCTGATAGTAGTTGCTGTACCAGCTAAAATAGTACCTCAAGTACTTGATGAGTGCGGAAGTAGAGGAGTTAAAGCAGCCATAGTAATAAGTGCGGGCTTTAAGGAGGTAGGAGAAGAAGGAGAAAAACTTGAAAGAATATTAATCAGCGTAGCTAGGGAACGCGGAATCAGAGTAATAGGACCTAATTGTTTAGGCGTTTATGACGCGCACTCAAGACTCAACACGATATTTAACCCGCCCGACAGACAGAAAACGCCGCTACCCGGTAACGTTGCGTTCCTGTCTCAGTCGGGTGCGTTAGGAGCTGCAATACTTGATTGGCTGGCAGAATATAATATTGGTATGAGTAAGTTCGTTAGTTACGGTAACGCTGCTGACGTGAAAGAGTGGGAACTCCTAGAGTATTTGGTTGAGGACCCAGAAACTAAAGTTATAATGATGTATATTGAGGGGGTTGAAAACGGTAAGAACTTACTTAAAGCAGTAAGGAAAGCTACTATAGCTGGGAAGCCTGTCATAGTGTTAAAAGCAGGCAAGTCTGAGAAAGGTATTAAGGCAGTATCATCACATACTGGTTCCCTAGCAGGCTCATACAAAGTCTATGAAGCAGGTTTAACACAAAACGGTGCCTTAGTAGTCAACGAATTAGATGAATTCATACTAGCTGCTAAAGCACTCAGCTGGTTGCCTGCTCCACGCGGTAATAATGTAGCTATAGTAACAAACGGTGGTGGTGCAGGAGTATTAACGACTGATGCTGTAGAGCTTCTAGGCCTGTGTTTAGTCGAGTTATCTGAAGAAACAAAAAGATACCTAAGAAGTAAGTTACCTCCAGCAGCATCTTTAAACAACCCTGTAGACATACTTGGTGATGCACCACCAGAAAGGTATGAGGTAGCTATGGAAGCAGTAATGAGAGACGAAAACGTAGACCTAGTGATAATCATAGGAATAATGCAGTCACCAGCATTTAAGCCTCTAGAAGTTCTTGAGAGCATAAAGAGACTAGTAAAAGAATATAGAAAACCAACAGTTTTCGTAGCTCCAGGTGGGGAATACACAGTAAACAACTTAAAGAAGATAGAGTTCGAAGCTAGAATACCTACGTTCAAATCCCCCGGGGAAGCAGCTAAGGCTTGCTACTTCCTCACAACCTGGTACAAGAACTACAGAATATTGAAGTCGTTAGAGACTGCTTAGAGAATGTGCTAGAAGGTATCATTAAATGATAATTCAAGGAGACCTACATATTCATTCATACGTGAGTGACGGGGAAGCATCACCGGAAGAAATAGTTAAGTATTCTATTAAGAAAGGTCTTAGTGTTATTTCAATAACAGATCACAATACTTTCCTAGGATCTTTGTCAGCAATACGTAAGGCAAGAAGTCCTAAAAAACTACTCGTTATACCGGGAGCTGAAATCAGGACTTTATGGGGCGACGTGTTAGTTTTGTGTCAGACACCTATTAGAATTTCTGCAAACCCCTTAATTTTACGAGATGAAGCTCTAAAAAATCATTGTTTACTAATACCTGCTCATCCCTTCGATGTCTTTAGACTAGGTATAGGGGTTAGGTCTAAGTATGCTTCGTTATGGGATGCTTACGAAGTATTCAATTCTTCTTCAGACCTATTATCGAATCTTATTTCTTTTTTCTATCTAAGGAATTTAAGTAAGCCACTTCTCTCCAATTCAGACGCACACACAGTTGAGGGGATCGGATCCTCAAGGAATATTTTTGAGGTGAGTGAGTTTAGTGTGGAAGAGGTTCTTGAGGCAATTCGTAAGAATTTCGTGAGACCGGTACCAAGCTACTCTATTTCCTCAGCAATATCTAAACTAAGATGGGGGGTAAGAATTAAGCCTTTCTCAAAGAACCTAAAAGAACGTTACGAGCTCTATCTGAGGTTAGGAGGATTACACCCTCATCTCTGAGCCTTAGTAACTCCCTCACAGCATTCTCTTGATTCAACCAATTCCCACGTGCCTTACCACTACCAACCAGCCTCATTAACTCACGCCTGAATCGCGTTGGGATTGCTGAAGGATTTCTTAACGCATAGGGAGTTCCTGGCAGGGGTATGAAGTAATGTATTCGGATTCTCCCATCTTTACTAATCACTTTCTTCATATGCTCAATAGTTAGTTGCTGGTCTTCCAAAGTCTCATCAGGTAACCCAATAATGTAATCAACTTCTGCAGACAAGCCAACATTACTAAGAGCTTCCAAAGCATTTAAGACGTCTTCTGAAGTATGTCCTCTCCTGATTTTCTTTAGTAACTCATCAGAACCTGTCTGCGCACCTATGTTGACTCTCTTGTTATCAACGTGAGTCTTCAAAAACCTAGACACTTCTTGATTAATTTTTTCAGGCCTTATTTCCGAGGGGAAGGTACCGAAGTATATCTTACCTCCCTCACTCCTCAACTTACTTAATTCTGATAAGAGCTCGATGAAGTCTTGATTAGTTTTTGGGTCCTCGTAAGAAAGAGCGTCAGGGGTTATGAACCTTAAGTCTCTAATACCTCTGTTTAGTAAGTACCTACACCAAAATACTATGTTTTCTATGCTTCTATGTCTGGTCGTTGCAGTGTGTATATAGCTGACTTGACAGAAATTACATGAATAGCGACACCCCCTAGTTATTTCTATAGGGCTGAATAAATTGAGTTTTGGTGAAAATGGTGGGTACTTATCTAGTTCCTTAGTAAATCCTCTACCTCTAAACACAAACTTACCTGAATCATCAACATAGAATATTCCAATAACGCTTGAAGGATCTCTATAATTAAATCCTAGCTCTACTACTTGCGGAAGTAAGTCTTCTACATCACCTAGGAAAGCATATCTGAAACCTAGTGAAATAACTGTGCCGAAAGGATCCCCGGTTGCGTGGGGACCGCCAGCAATGCTTACGATACCTAAGTCACGCAACTTCTTATTAATCTCGACGAGCTTCTTATGTTTTGATAATAGATCAGTAGTTAGTAGTGTCTGCATATACATGATTTTTGAGTACTTAGTTCTTAGCTCGTTAATGGTGCTCAGCACATCATCTATTGAAACTAGGTAGAAGTCTACATCTTTATGTAGTCTGTGTTCTTCTGCTGCACCCAGTAAAACGTGCACACTATACTTAATAGTTTTCCAATACCCAACAACTACAGCGTTTCTCCTCATTTCAAGAACCCGTTCCACTGTATCACGGTGAGAGTGTGGCTTTTTAGCATCATTATTTAATTATTTAGGTCTTTTAAGTATTAGAGTAAGGTTGAGTTGATTGAATATTGAGGAACTGAAGCTCCCTAACGAAGTAGTTGAAGCTTTAAGAAAGAGAGGCATAACTACGCTCACACCACCTCAAGCAGAAGCTATAAAGAAAGGCTTGTTTGAGGGCCGTTCTCTAGTTGTGGTAGCTCCTACGGCGAGCGGTAAGACACTTATTGGTGAGCTAGCACTCATTAATACTTGGCTTAATGCAGGTAAAGGAATCTACGTATCACCTTTGAAGGCTCTAGCAGAAGAAAAACACGAGGAGTTTAAGTTCTGGAGCGATCTAGGTGTAAGAGTAGGCATAACTACGGGTGATTACGATAATCCAGGTGAGGAACTTAAGCGGTATGACTGGATCGTAGCTACTTATGAGAGAATGGATTCTGTGTTTAGGCTTAAGCCTTCCTGGCTCAATGAAGTAAAGACTATAGTAATAGACGAGCTCCACATGGTAGGTGACGAGGATAGAGGACCTATCGTTGAGTTATTGGCTGTTAGGTCACTCCTTAGTAACTTACAGATAGTGGGGTTATCAGCGACTGTTGGTGAACCACAAATACTTAGTGAGTGGCTAGATTCGGAGCTAATTGTTAGTGATTGGCGACCAGTAAAACTAGTCGAAGGTTTCTACTTATCTAAGAAAAACCTAATAGTTTTTTCTGACGGACGCTTAGAAGAAGTATTGAGAAAGCAGACCCTCCCTCAACACTGTTATATGAAGGCTGTGGACGAGGATTACCAACTACTTATTTTTGTGCAGGCTAGGAAGAAAGCTGAAGAACTTTCTTCTAAGCTAGCGTTATTAGGTCTGGAGGAAATACCTGAAACTAAAGATTTAGTGAAAGAACTAGAGTCTTCTGAAGCTCCTAAGTCAGAAATTGAGTCGTTATCTAAGGTTATCTTAAGGGGGCTTGCGTACCATCATGCAGGTCTCTCCCTAGCATCAAGAAGAATAGTAGAGAAAGGGTTTAGAAATAGGGTTCTTAGAGCAGTCATAGCTACCCCAACCTTAGCAGCAGGTATAAACCTCCCTGCCAGGAGGGTAGTAGTTTATACTAGGAGATTTGAAGGTTTTCTCAAGCCAATCACAGTAGCTGAATTTAAGCAAATGGCTGGGAGAGCAGGCAGGCCTCAATACGATCCTTACGGGGAGGCTATAGTAGCTGATGTGTCATCAGAAGAAGAAGGTTGGGGTTATGTTCTGGGTAAGCCAGAACCTGTTAAGTCCGCTTTACTGCAGGATAGAGCAGTAAGAATTAGTACATTAGCTCTGATAGCTTCAGGAGATGCCAGAACCTTCGAAGATCTCATAAACATTTTCGAGAAAACTCTAGCAGGTTTTATGAGGGGTAGAGGACCCAGCATCAGTGCAGTCAATTACGGACTTAAGATACTGAGTGAAGAAGGAATGATTGAAGAAAGCGGCTCCTTACTGAGAGCTACTAAGCTAGGAGCTACTGTCTCAAGAATGTATATAGATCCGCTCTCAGCAGTCATCATACTCAATAACCTTAGAAGAATCATGGTAGCTAAGCCGTTATACTACCTAACATTAATAGCTCTGACCACAGATTTCAGTAAAGTCAGGATAACAAATTACCGGACATACTCAGCGGAAGCGCGCTCCTCACTCGAGATGGGTTTAATCCCGGAACCCCCTGAAGATGTGGAGGAAATAGGATACTATGATTGGTTACGAGCGTACAAGATAGGAAAGATACTTAATGAATGGATAGAAGAAGCTCCTGAAGACGAAATCATAAGTAAGTACGGTATTGGGTCCGGAGATTTGAGAATATTGGTAGAGACTGGTGAGTGGTTAACGTATGCCGCGTCAAATATATGTGACGTGGTTGGCTTAAAAGAACATGCTAAGAGACTTAACATACTGAGTACTAGAGTAAGTTACGGGATCAAAGAAGAGTTACTTGACCTAGTTCGTGTTAGAGGAATCGGAAGAGTAAGGGCCCGAATTCTTTACGATCACGGGATCAAGACAGTTAAGGAACTTGCTTCAGCAGACCCAACTAAGTTAGCTAGTCTCAGAAGCTTCGGACCTAAAGTGGCTCACGAAGTAATTGAGGAAGCTAAGAAACTTATTAACTCACGAGGATAGAATGGAAAATAGCTTCGTTACATCTACTTCAGCTATAGTCGTAGGAACAAGTATTTCTAAACTAGTCAGTATCTCAGGACTTACCTCACCAACAATTCCTACCGGCTCGCCTCTAATCAGGATCTCAGTAGCTCTACCACTAATCAGTAACTTTTTCGAGGTCTTTCTTAGTTCATAGCTAACTCCAAGTACACTCATTAACGACTTAAGCACTACTAGCCCGTCAGTTAGTGTGTAGTCGTCACCAACTAGTGCGTAAGCGAGTTTCTTTGTATAAGTTGGTTGCTTATCTTTACTAAGCCTAACAACATCACCTACTTCGAATATTTCTAGCTTTCTTTCTTTAGAGCTGTTTATTTTTACTGACATAAGTATAGTGGGTACTAAGGAGTTTCTCACGGCTGAGTACGTCTTCATCTTTGGATTTCTCACCCTTACAAATTCTTCCTCACTAACTAAGCTGAGTATGTCAGGATCTGTTAGCATGAAGTTCAGTACTTCTTGAAGACCTAACCCCAACATAATCTCTCTTAAATAATCGGTAAATCTCTCTAATGAATTCACTCTACCGAAGTGTGGTGGTGGAGTGACCTCACCTACGAGCTCGTTATATCCGTAAGATATTGCTAAGTCTTCAATAACGTCAACGTATGAGAGCACGTCTATTCTATAGGGAGGAACCTTAACTACCACACGATCATCACTTAAGCTCTGAATCTCATAACCCATAGACTCTAGTAGGTGCGATCCCTTAACTCGGATTGGGTCAATACCTAGTAATGAAGTTACGTAATCCCTCTTAACCTCTACTATGCTTTCTTCTAGTACTGGACTGTAAGAGAATGGTGAAGCACCCTTAATACTTACCTTCTTAATGATCGGGTTTCTAGACCTCTCACTAACAGAAGTTGTTACTATGTTTAAGACCTTCATCATTAGGTTAGGTTCAGTTCCCGTTACATCAATAACTACCCTACGCG
>JAVVFV010000036.1:0-4030 GCA_039889305.1 Candidatus Zestomicrobium tamdykulense
TCAGCAGCAGGAGAAGCATTACACAAATTACCACCAACAGTAGCCATATTCCTAATCTGCACACTACCCATAGACTTAACAGCATCATATAACGCAGGCACTTCCTCTCTTATTAAGTCAGATTTTTCTAGGTCGCGCCAAGTCGTTAAAGCTCCTATACGTATTGAATCTGCATTTACTCTCATGTATCTTAACTCCTTGATACGCTTAATGTTAATTACATACTTAGGTTCAATAGCGCGGATCTTCATCTTAACTAGGAGGTCAGTTCCTCCTGCGAGGATTTTTGCTTCACTACCGTATGTTTTTAGTAGCTGGAGAGCTTCTTCAAGACTTTCTGGTTCGAAGTACTGAAACTCAAAAGGTATTATCTTAGTGTTCCTTAGATTAATTGGAAGAGGTCCTAACTTGCGACTCATAATCTATCACCTTCTTTCTCTTTAATAGCTTTTAGTAGCTTGTCTGGAGTCATAGGTAATTCATAAATCCTTACCCCTACAGCGTTGTAGATAGCGTTTGCTATAGCTCCTACGGCAGGATTCATTGCTGCTTCGCCTAAACCCTTAGCTCCGAAAGGTCCTGTAGGCTCGTACGTGTTTGCTAATATCACCTTAAAGTCCTCAACACATGGAATATCTTGAGCTGTGGGAATCTTATAATCTGTTATGAGACCTCTACTAAGTAATTCACCGGTCTCTAGGTTGTAAGGAGTGTCTTCAATGAAAGTCATACCCCAAGCCATAGCAAACCCCCCATGTAGCTGACCCTCAACAAGGTCTCTATTTATAGGTGTTCCTACATCCGCACCAGCAACTACCCTAACAGGTCTTACCTTACCTGTCCAGGTATCAACCTCAACTTCAACATAATAAACAGTGAAGCTTGGAGGAGCTGAAGTAGCTCTATAAGAAACTATAGCAGCTATAGTACCCCAATTCCTCTGCCAAGCAGTCCTTGCTAAGTCCTTAAGAGTTATTTTAATGTCTGGGGAGCCCTCCACATAGATGATGGTTTGCTTAACCTCCTCATCATACTTTATCTTTAAGGCCTCAGGATTAACAACTCTGTTTAGTAGCCGAGTCGCGTACTCAAATATCTTCTGCTTAACTAGCTGTGCTGCTCTCCTAGCAGCCTCACCACCAACGTAAGTACCTCTAGACGCGTGTGTACACACGTCATAAGGTGTGTTTTCCGTAGTAGCTGTAGCAAGACTTATTAACTCTGGAGGAACACCGAGTTCTTCAGCTATGATCTTAATATGCGCGTCAAGGGTCCCCCCACCATGATCTTGTAGAGCCGTTATGTACTCTAGCGTTCCATCCTCATTCAATCTTAAAACAGCGCCAGAGTAATCTATTACCTCACCCGATATAGGTCCTCCCGCACCGGAAGTATGGAACCCCCTACCGACACCTATTCCTCTCCTGAATCTTCCTTTCTTGTCTTCAGGTCTTCCTCTATTCTCCCACCCTATTAGCTCTCTACCCTTAGTTAGTAGTTCTGGAACACCATCAGACTTAATCACGGATCTTACTGTAGGTCCTTGACCCCAGAAAACATCGCCTAATCCAACATAGTTCTTCAGCCTTAAATCAATTGGATCTATACCTAACTTCTCAGCTAATTCATCCATAATGACCTCAACAGCCCAAGTTACTTCAGGTGCTCCGTAACCTCTTAGAGCGCATCCAGGCACCTTGTTCGTGTAGACTGCCTTACCTATATACTTAATGTTCCTCCACTTATAGAGAGAGACAAACCAACCCAGCGAAGTCCCTAGAAGTGGGTATGGCTGGATTTGATGAGCACCTACATCAAGTATGTTCTCGAACTCAGCACCCACTAACGTCCCGTCTTTCTTAGCACCAATTTTTATCCTGAAGTGAAAGGTAAAGTTAGAGTGGTCAAGCATGTCTTCCTCTCTAGTGTAGGTAAGCTTCACGGGCTTTCCAGCTTTAAGACACAATGCTACAGCTATAGGGACGAGAACGTTTGTCTGGATACTTGACCCGAAACTACCACCTATCGGGACCTTAACCACGTTTATCTTGCTTAAAGGAATCCCGAAGATTTGGTGAATAAGTATTCTTGTGTTATGGATTGTTTGCGTTGTAGTGTATATTGTTATTTTACCGTCAGCTTCAGGAACACATAAGACTGCTTTCGGTTCTAGCTGCATGTGGTACCTCTTACCAGTCTTAAAAAATCTCTCAATAACGATATCAGCCTCCTTAAAAGCCTTATCAACGTCTCCTTCGACGTAGTTTAAGGTAGCAGCTATGTTGTTCTTTATTTCAACCCACTCATCACCCTTCATTATTTTCTCATGTATTGGTGGACTCTCAGCACTCATAGCTTTAAACGGGTCTAGCACAGGCTCATAAACTCTCTCAACCTCGAACTTTATAGACTCGGCAGCCTTCTGAGCTAGCTCCTCGGTTGGTGCAGCGACAGCAGCTATAGGATCACCAACATACCTAGGCTTCCTAGTAAGGACATAGTGATCTTTGAAAGTTACTTCATTTACGCTAACAAGTCTTGGGTTGAAAAGCTTCTGAGGAACGTCATCCGGGGTTATGACAACAGCGCCTAACCTCATAGCCTCACTAACATCAAAATTCTTGATATCTGCAAAAGCGTAAGGACTCCTAACTATCCTGCCTATAAGCATTCCAGGAACCTCTAAATCATTAGTGAACTTAAGAAGACCCCTAACCTTAACGTAGGCGTCCTTTCTTAAAGTCTTAGAATTAATAAAAGAAACCTTATCACTCAATTTAATCATCTCAAATCTTAATAAGCGTCTAAGTAAATTAAGCTTTCTACCCACTCTTACTAAGTACATTCACAGACCTCACTACTCATTTTGCGGTTTCCTGTATGAACTCTTACTATGAACTTTATACACGAATACATTAACGAGAAACTATGGAGTCACAATACCTAAAGCAACACATATAAAAATACAAAATCATAACGTCATGATCTGATAGAGAAAGCTTCTATGAATTAAAACTCTACACTGCTATTCCATACTTCACGTTTAAAAACTACTTTGCCTTAACTATTTTGACTAGCTCCATGATTAGTTCATCTAAGAACTTGATGAATTCTCTCTCATCATGCATTACTAGGTGCTTCTTCTCTTCTATCATTTCCTGGATTTTTTCAAGTCCTTCAATTGTTTTTCCTTCTAGTCTCATTATATTTATGAGTTTTGATGCAGCGTCTACTAATCTGAGGGGGCCGTAAAGGTGTGGCTCATCTATACATCCTCTAGCACTCGTTATGAGGAACGCCAACAACTTGAAATGTTCATCTCTAATAATGTCATCAGTACTTCTCATAATGTATCACCTCATTAAGAGGTCTTCTTTTAGGTGGTTCAGGCCACTCTTTAGGGTATCCGAAACTCACCATCAGAACTGGATCAACATGTGTAGGAATCTCAAGTAGCTCTTTAACAGCTGTTTTGTTGAAAGACGCTATAGGACACGAACCAATTCCTAAAATACGCTATAAGCATCATGTTTTGCGCCGCCATAGCTACATCCATTAACGCTACCGACTCTCCCAACTTACCAGCCATTTTAACACGCTCTTTATTAACGCACAGAACTACCACAACATCAGGATTCCCGAAAAGACCTGGCGAGAATAGTTTTATCTTATCTATGGTGGACTTATTCCTAATCACTACGAATTCCCAGGGCTGTGCGTTACCGCCGCTAGGCGCCCACACACCTGCTTCAAGAATAGTTCTTAAGTGTTCCTCAGGTATAGATTCGTTCCTGAAACTCCTTATGCTTCTCCTACCCTTGATTACCTCCAGCACTATTTATCGCCTTCAAGTTGAAGCTTGGTTAGGTTTTTATGAGGAGCGTGCCTTCCTTCATTAGTAGATGTCCGTCCACATATACGCTTGGCTTCGTAACGATGCCGTCCAGGTGCACGGGCACTTTAACCCTATCTCCGAAGTCAAAGTTACTTCCGAGTGCTATGTGGATAGTTCCCATTACTTTCTCGTCCT
>JAVVFV010000012.1:0-36228 GCA_039889305.1 Candidatus Zestomicrobium tamdykulense
TCCATAATATAGGGCTTAAGCTAAAACCAATCCACCTATCCTCAATCCTCCTAACTATCTGAGCATGAACCATAGACTCACTAACAGAAGTTAGGTTATTGAGTGCCTCAGTTAACCCTCTACGAGTAACCTCATGGAATTTAACCCTGTAGATGTTGTTGTTTAGAGGTTTAAGCAGCAATGTTACATCCCAGGCTATCTTCTCACCCTCAGCGTCAGGATCTGTACCAACTAAGATCTCATCTACTTGTGCTGCTAGCTTCCTAAGAGCTTCTATGACTGGTCTACTCTCAACGAATACCTTACCACCACATGAAGGACATGTTGTTTCGTCTTCAGGTACGTCTCTCCCACACTTAACACACCTTTTTATGGGTTTGTAGATTGGTTTGAAATAAGAGCCCTCTACCTGCACACCGAAGCATCCAGCATCAGTTACTAGGTCCAGAATATGTCCTCCAGTAGCGGTTATAATCATTAACCTATTCTCAGTGAGTACTTCGTAAGTCTGTAAGCCGCTGATGATCCTCCTGGTAGGTCTTCCGAAGAGCCTAGCTATAGTTCTAGCTTTGTTAGGTGATTCAACAACGAATAATGTTGTTTTCATGAGTTCTCTTGCCTTAATCCTCAACCTGCCCTTAAGAGCTTGCTTAACTTTCTTTCTATCCTTATCTACCTCTTCCAGAATCTTAGTAACGAGCTTCTCATTGTACTCAACAAACTTGACGGTTTCTAGCAACCACTTAAGATCTCTCAATAAAGCATTGTACGCTTTTTCCTCATCAATTACTAGAACGCTTAAACCCTTCGTGAGACCTCCTACGTAAAGTCTTGAGGTTCTTCCACTCGCTTGTATGTAAGCTACTGCATCAGGTATTATGAAGAAGTATTCTCCCTCCTTACTACCAAACGTTACAGTCTCACTTTTTTTAAGTCTATCAACTACCTCAGGATCTTTCAGTATCTTATTCATGAAGCGTAACGATTCCTCAGCAATTCTCCTCACGAACTCCTGATAATTGCTGAGTTCTTTACCGCTTTTCAAAGCCTCACGCACTAATTCTAGAGTATCTCTACCTGCAGTCCTGATCTTGATTAAACCCCCCAGAACCCTATCGAATTCTTCAGGATATTTCCCGTATACGGCTTCTCTAATCTCATTAAGTAATATTAACCATCTACTTGGCTGGAAGTCTTCTACGCTTATTCTTAGCCTGAATTTAGGAACTCCAACAAATACAGCATATCTTATTCTTTCAGGTAAGTCAATACCTCTAGTTAGGGGACTTCTGTATGAGGCAATACCTACTAAAGCGTCTAACTCTCCTTCAACAAACTTACTAAATACTTTCTTTCTAGAGCCTAAGTAAGCCTCAACCTTAAGACCTTTTTCTTTGAGGAAGTCTGTTAATTTCTTCACGTACTCAGCCCCTTTATCCATGGGAACATAAATGAGACCACCACCACGCAGCTTCTTGATAATCTTAGCAACAACTTCTTCGACTGTTTCGTTGTGAGGTCTGATGTAGAAGTCAGTAATGTTTCTCCCTATCTCTGTTTTGCCACCTACTGTGAATCCGTAGAGAGTGTTAAGCATTCTTACTGTTTTTGTTCTTCTGGCTGTTTGTGTAGCGCCACTAACTACTACGATGCCTTTAACTCTCTCCTGGAGAGAAGTTCTTAACTTATGTGCTTCATCAAGTACTTGCCTGGCTTTCTCAGGGTTTTCTGGAGCTAATTTCCTAGCTTCGCTCTCAAGCTCTTGTACCTTATTAGCTAGTTTCTCATCCTCCTCCGTTACGCCAAGCATTCTCAGAACTATCTCAACACTCTTACTCCTCCTAAGAAAACTATCCACATCATCTATGAAAGCAATACTTACTGGCTGCCTCAACTTAGGCTTCTTCATTAGTGAGACTGGGGTAGTTATTATTATAGAAGCTTCACTAACCTCCTTAATAGCTCTTTTCTTGTTTTTATCCGTCATTAAGCTGTGGTAAGCTACTACTTTCACATTACTTAATCCTAGTTTGTCTCGAATACTGATAGTTTTGTCGTATACTTGGCTAGCTAGTAGGCTTGTGGGGACTAATATTAAGGATTTCCTACCCTCCTGAGCAGCATACAGAGCTAATATGATCTGCATTGTGGTTTTGCCGCTGCCGGTAGGTGCTATCATAGCAAAGCTCTCTTTATTAAAGAATCTGCGTGCCCAGAGTCTCTGAAGACCCCACATCCTAGAATTAACTACTTTGAGAAACACTGCATCTATTTCCTTAACCTTTTCCTCAATTGTTTTGAGCTTACGTAAGTACCCATCTCTCATCAGCTCTGGTTTTCTCTTCGAAGGTAAACAACTCTTGCAAGGCATTCCACTAGCTAATCTACTCGATTCTATGTCGCCTTCACAGTTAGGACACAAACCCCTGAACACTACCTCTATAGTCATGCCTCTGTACCTATGCTACCCATCCTAAAATACTACTAGAATGTATGGGAGCTTAAAAATCTGAACACTAACAACAAGCTCAACTAAATTCTCTTCATAACATAATCGAAAACCAAGTAAATTATGAAGAGAGAACCCAACTAATCTCCTATTAAGTAACTCTCTCATTCTTTCGTAAAGACACAAAAGTAATACTCATTAACCATAATAATACGGAGTTCACAGATAATGAAAAGATGTTTAGGTATTATTCAATCACTAATGACTAATATTTTTCGGGTCTTAAAATATTCTGGTTACTACGTTTTTTATGAAGTTTCGTAAATAATATAATGGTGGTACTAATGTTCGTTATGGAACTTGATGTTAGAAGAACCAGAACTCTCACGCTGAGAGTACCTACAGGAATCAACGACTTGCTTGAGAGAGCTTATAGAGACTTAGGCTACTCAACTAAGAGTGACTTCATAAGGGAAGCTGTGAGAGAATACATAGATGAGGTCCTCAAGAAATCCACACTTAATCTCAACTTAGGTGGTGAGAAAGTAAGGATAGGTAGTAAACCTAAAACTCACCAAATTAAGAATACTAGGTTGCTCTTAATACGTTAGGAGATACTCACATATTCGTAAGAGAGACAGTTTCTCACTAATTCCTCCAATGCAGGAATCCCGTATTCTTAATAAGAAGATTAATTACTTCCTACTTAAAGCTTTAAAAACTAGTCTGAAAATCTTAGTGGTGTTAAGGAGGTATGTTCAGGGATGCCTTGAGAATAGTTGAAGAGACTCAGAAAGCTTACGAAGAGATGAGAGCCGGGGAACTCTCTGAACTAAGTAGGGTTGGGGTTATTGGTGCTACCTTAGTAAGTGAAGTACTTACTAAAATGAAGTCTCTGATATCTACACTCTCAGCGATTGAGTCAACCTTAGAAAGTCAGAAACCCGCAGTAATCAAGTTATGTGAGGGCCTTACTTACATTAACGATAACCAGGTAACTTCAGTAATTCATAAGACACCACTCACAATAATCTCGTACAATAGTAAAGAGAACAAAATATCAGTAAGTAATAAACAATTAAGCTTAAGTCTAAGAAACAGAACCTTAGAAATAAGATTTAGAAATCACGAGATAAGTCTAAACATACTTACTAAAGAAGACTTAGAAAAACACGCCAACACAATTAAGGCGCTAGCATCAGAGAAGCTAGAATTAATCAACTACGCTATATCGATAATAGAATCCTGCAGGAAGAAGCTAGGTTTAAGATGAAGCACCTAATCTTCAGAGAATGTGTCTAATAATTTCGGTTACCTTGCTATAAGCTCTCGTCTTTTTTATTATTAACGCATTACCCACCCCTAAAGGAAGTAGAGAGTCTGGTGGTACATTACCTAAGTATCTGATTTTAAACTCTCTGCATAAATTAATCACTAAATCCGTGGGGTTTTCACTCATGTTTTCTATTAACCCAATCACAGCAATTTCAGCTTCCTTAAGTATTGTTAGGAGTGACTTCACGGGATTTATTGAGAGTATGTGTGGCGTTGTTATTATTAGTGGTTTTGCTTTCCCAACGTTATTGATTATCTCCAGATGCACGTCGCTCATGCCAGGTGGTGTGTCTATCACAAGGTAATCTAGATTACCCCAGATAGTTATAGCTAAGATCTCTCTAACTACCTCAGTTATCTCAGAACCTCTTAGTGGTAATGGTTTTCCTTTCGTATAGTATGCGATACTCATTACCTTAACTCCGTGAACCTCGGGAGGTATGATTCCTTTATCCTCTAAGGGCTTCTCATCCAAGACTAGATTTAGAGCCACATGGATTGAGGGGTTAGTTACATCTAGGTCTAACACACCTACGCTGGAGTTATTCTCAGCTATGGCTAAAGCTATCAGGGCTGAGAGAACAGTCTTACCTACACCACCCTTAGGACTCATTACCGGGATTACGTTAGCGACATTAGCTAGTCTTTCCTCAATGAGTAGTCTTCTTGGATCCTCACCATGATGACTTAAGCTACTCACTCAACAACCACCTCAACTATCTCTACACCCCTACCCTCAACGACCTCGAAGTCTCTTGAGCCACACTTAGGACATGATACGTAGGCATGTATTACCTCAGGTATGAAGTGAATGGCTTCTCTATCTTCGGTGTTGAGACTTACCTCGCTAAGACCCCAAGAATATCCGCACTTCCTGCACTGGAATCTAGCAGCCCTCCTAACAAAGAGTACGGAATCTTCACTAAGATCATATCCTTTAGTTTTCATTAACTCCGTTAATGCGAATTTAAGAATTTCTTCATCGATAGACTGCAACTCACCAAGCCCGATCTTAACACTCTTAAGCCTTCTATCACCCACAACACTACTTAAGTACCTAACTACACCCTCAGCTAAAGCCCACTCATGCACTACTGACGCCACCAACAAATGATTTCATCGAAGATTTAATAAAACTATGAACAGGGCCTTGAACGTCTTCTAATCACAACCGGGAGTCTAGTTCTTCGTCATGAACGTGAGACCTAAACCTACACAACCTTAACAAGAAGTCTTGACTTTAGTCTCACGTATATCAAGTAAGATATGAGGAGCCGTCCATACATATCAGTTATTTGCGTAAACCAGACACCATAAACACCGTAAATCGGTTGGAGTGTCTGAGCTAATGCTGCCCTAAACAATAATATAGTGATTGAACTTATTGCGAGCGGTACCCAGGTGCTCCCCATACCTCTGAATATTCCGTAAAGTGCCTGTGATGCTCCAAGCCCAATCTCTGATACTGCAGCCATAATTAGGTAAATAGTAACTAACTTAATCACTTCCTCATCGCTTGTGAAGAAAGCTCCAGCGAACGGTGATAAACCAATAAGTATTGCCGTAGCAACAGACATCCAAACAACACCTATCTTAACTGCTTCCTTAGTTACCCTATCTAAGTCTTCAATGTTGTTAGCACCTACGTGATGTCCGGCTTTGGTAGAAGCAGCTATGTTTACCGCGAAGACAGGACCTATAATTAGGTTCTCCATGCTCAGTCCTATATTATGGGCCGCTAAAGCACTAATTCCCGACTTAGCGACAGCGTTTATGTATATGTTATGTCCTGCACTCCCTACAAACCTCTCTACGGAAGCAGGAATCCCTACTGCTAACATCTTGACAGTTATTTTTGATGGGACGTACATTCTTATCTTGACCGGGGGTCTTAGAAAAACGTACACGAATAAGCCAGCATACTGTGAAATCGCTGAAGCTAGACCCATGCCAGGAATCCCGAGTTCCGGTAACCCTAAGTAACCTAATGTCAGAGACGGTACAAGAACAGAACTAGCTACACCGACGCTAATAGAAGAGTAGGTGGGAGGCCACGGCTTCTCAACAGCCCTGAATAGGGTAGCTATTACTGAGTTAAGCATCAATGCAGGTATAGAAAGAATTCTTGAACTTAGGTAAGCCATAGCAACTACACTAACTATTTCCTGACCTCCTGAAAGCAAGCTTACGTAGGTAGGTAACCAGAAGGGTGAGGTTGCGATTACCATAATCGAGAAAAGAATTGACGTAGTGATAGCTTCACCGAAAACTCTCTCAATTAGTCCTATGTTGTTACCCCCGTAAGCCTGAGAAGTAATTACTAGTAAACCAACCATGAAAACCGAAGTAACGGCGTTTATTATCATGAACAAATATGAGGCGAGTCCGGTACCTGCTAAAGCTTCCGTACCGATTCTTGACGCCGTAATCATCCCGACAAGACTCACTATCGAGTCAGGGATCATGCCCATAAGTATTGGGAAAGCTATTCTGGAAACTTCTCCTCCCCACTTCAAGAACCTAAACACCTTAACCTACAGCTCCGTGAGTAACATATGGAGATTCTCAGCCCATATTTTGCAAGTGCCTTCTGAACTAACCATGCAAGGTCCATAAGGATTCTCAGGCGTGCAAGACTTCATGAAGAGAGGGCATGAAATAGGCTTTACCTTACCTAGCGTCACCTCACCACACCTACATCCAGGCAGGACATCACTAAAGTCAGTTTTTTCTTTTATCCTGTATCTTAGTGATGCATCATGATCTCTAAACCTATCTTTAAGTAGTGCACCGCTAGAAGGAACTACACCTATACCCCTCCAATAAGAATCAGTGGTCTCGAAGACTTCATTAATTATTTTCTTGGCTCTAAGACTACCTTCAGGTTTAACGACTCGAGAGTATTCATTAATTAGTGCTGGCTTGCCCTCAACCTTACACTTGAGTATTGCAAGTATAGCTAGAAGAACATCAACAGGTTCGAAGCCCGAGACTACGGTAGGTATGCTATAGTCTCTTACTAAGAACTCCCACACATTATACCCTATCACAGCCGAGACATGTCCCGGAGCTATGACACCATCTATTCTTACCTCACGCACATTTTCTAATAAGTACTTCATAATTGGTGGTGTGAGTCTGTAGGCACTTAAGATTGTTAAGTTGTTTGGGATTAGTTTACCGTACACAGGTTCAGCTACTGCAGGCATGGTGGTCTCGAATCCCACAGCAAAGAAAACATGTTCTTCGTTTCTCCTCTTATTAGCTTCCTTAATCGCGTCTAGGAAGCTATAAACCACCGTAACTTTACCTCCCAACATCTTGGCTTCAGCTAAACTCCTCGGTTTAGCTCCTTTAATTGACGGTAGCTTAAATGAGTCGCCGTACGTGAAAATATTGATTCCTTCAAGAGATAACTTGACTAGTCCTTCAACGTAATGGCCAGGGGTAACACATACGGGGCAACCAGGACCAGCAACTAATTCTACATTCTCGGGCATTAAACTTCTTAAACCATAGCTCGTTATAGTCCACTCATGAGTACCGCAAAAATCCATCACCTTAACTACTTCTCCTTCAAGACGTTTAGCTAACTCTCTTATCAACTCAACTATCTTAGGTGTCTCAGGATTCTTAATGAAGAGTTCCCTCAACTTAGTTCTTAAGTCCATTCACTCACCACTATAACCTTCGAAAAACAATAATATTTTATCTTAAGTAAATATTAATTAACGCGTTCTCATCGGGTTTCTCTAGCTTGAATGACACTATATCTTTATAGTTCCTTAAATCTATTCTGTTTACTCCACTACTTAGCTCGAATTTTTCGGAGCCGTAACTTAGTGGTGGTAAACCAACGTCATATATATTAATAAATATCTCGTTAGGTTTGCTACTCCTCACGACTAACTCAGCTTCTTTAAAGCCTGTGAGCGGTATGCCTCCAAAGCAAGCATTACTTACTGCCCAGCCAGGCACCCTGATAGTTAGGGGTGGATTATTACTGCTTATTAGAGCGTACTCATCCACTGACATAATCCCTCTCACACCACTATCTATAGGTGTTGAGTCCTTACCACCAAGATTAGGAGTAGTGTTGTATGCAATGAGTATTCTGCTTCCTGCTTTAGTCATACTAGTTATTCTAGCTCCGAAGGCTGCAACTATTCTTGCTTGGGGAGGTGTTATGTAAACTAGCGTTGTTGGCGCTATCACAGT
Source organism: Candidatus Zestomicrobium tamdykulense (assembly GCA_039889305.1). GTDB lineage: Archaea > Thermoproteota > Thermoprotei_A > Sulfolobales > NBVN01 > Zestomicrobium > Zestomicrobium tamdykulense. The sequence continues at coordinate 8,003 of JAVVFV010000012.1, forward strand.
ATTAAAATACTTCCTAAGATTTACTTCCTCAGCATCGTCTTTATGCGGATGTATGAATCCGTGGGTGCTTGCATTAAATACTGCTAGTATCCCGCCACCCAGGTTGAGCGCGTTACTTCTGTGTGGTGCGTAAACATTCATACCAAAATCAAATAATCTCACGAAGACGGGTTCCTCAACTTCAGGCTCTACAGGATTCCCAACTAAAATACCTCCTCTCATGAAGTGCCAGTACCTAGTGTAGGCACTTACTGCATAACCAGACGTTCTGTACGTAACTCCATAACTATCTAACGATGCCTTAGTCCAGTCCTTTATCTCATGTCTTACCCACACTCTCCTAACTAAATCTAAGCACTGAATACCGTCAACCCCTCTCATCCAGTTAGGCTGCATATCAAAGCATGCGTAATCAAGATATAGCGAGCCCTTAAGCGCTGGTACCTCACTCAACTTATTAAAAACTCTTCCATCCCTGCCTAACTCGTAAATGCCGAGGTTTTCCATACCGTCTGCTCTCCCTATAAGTAGGACATCCCTCACAGGATCGTAAATTATTTGAGATACCTCACCAGCCCACCTAAACTCATCATGAATACTTTCTTTCCAAATTAGTCTCACCTTCTTTTCCTTTACATCGTATTCATGCACGTGACTATACTTATTCCTAAAATCTATCTCGCCAGCATTGTTTTTCTTACCCTTAAAAACTGCGGGGTTGTGGACCCAACCTCCAAAATATATCTTATCATCAACCACGTCCACTGCGTTATAAGTATCTCCTCCAGACGCGGGACCAGGTCCTAACTCGCTAAACCTGTATTCTATTACCTCATCATCAACAAAATATGCTGAAGCCTCAAAAGCAAGCGTGTAGTAAAGCACTCCTTTAAAATACTTAAGACCAAAAATCCCCCCACTACCCCACTCAGGACCATATCTTGGTGGGTACTCTTGAAGTACTTTATCTATCTTACTCATTATTAAGCACCTCAGTTAATTACTTCATTGAATTAATTTTAATCTAATCTCTACGTTATTATTTTGGTGAGCTGAGTGAGTAACTTAAAGTTTAAGGAAGTAGGTCCTGAAAACAAGCACGGCATCTACAAATACTTGAAGGAAGAGGATATGTGGGTTTATTTAGATGTAGATGGGATAGATCCCTTCATACCTAGAAATAAGTACGCAGTTATATATTTCGATAATACGAAATGTCATGCGTGTAGGAGGTACGACATATATTGGTTTCCTTTCGTCAGGAATTTAAGTAATGAAAGTAGTGAGTTTAGTTTCTATATAATTCTTTGTAGTTGGTTTGCCAGAGACTGCGAGTCGTTAGTTGCTTCAGCTACTTTCACGTACTTTGATGTTCACTCATCCCCCACGACAGTTCTCTTGAGCTGGATGGATGGTAAGGTAGTCTATAAGGAGAAATACGATGGTGTCTTAAGTGACATAGACTTAAAAACTATTGTTCCTTCATTCCCGGAGAGAGTCAGTAAGTTTTTGAGGGGAGAGCCTGTGAAGCCTCCGTTAAGTAAGGAAGATACAATCATAAGTCTCCTAAGTAAGTTGTTGAAGAAGGGAGTTGATTTTCAGTAGGAGGTATTTGGCTTGCTAGATGTTGAAAAAATTAGGGAGGATTTTCCGATTCTTAAGCGTAAAATTAATGGAAAGAGACTTATATACTTAGATAACGCAGCTACTACTCAGAAGCCGAGACAGGTTGTAGCGGCTATAGTTAAGTTCTACTTTAACTATAATGCTAACGTTCATAGAGGTTTCCACACACTCTCTCAAGAAGCTAGTCAAGCATATGAGGAAGCACATGAGGTCTTAGCTAAGTTTATAAATGCTTACTCCTGGGAGGAAATAATTGATGTGTCTAACACTACTGATGGATTAAACTTGGTTGCTTGGGGTTGGGGATTAGAAAATCTGAGACCTGGTGACGAGATAGTGGTTACAGTCATGGATCACCACAGCAATATGCTTCCGTGGAGAGCTGTGGCTGAAAAGACTAACGCTAAGGTTAAGTACGTGGATGTGACGGATGAGGGGACACTCAATTACGACGAGCTTGAGAGAATTATCAGTGAGAAGACTAGAGTGGTTGCCTTCCCAATGGCAAGTAACGTTGTTGGGACCATAAATGATTTACGAAGGATAGTGAAGTTAGCTCATTCTGTAGGAGCTATAACTGTAGGAGATGGAGCGCAGTACGTACCGCATGTCCCAACGAACGTGAGAGAACTAGAGCTAGATTTTATGGCGTTCAGTGGTCATAAGATGCTTGGACCTACAGGAACCGGCGTACTCTGGGGTAGGAAAGACATCTTGGAATCTATGAAGCCTTTCAGAGTCGGTGGTGATACAATAAAAGACGTAACACTAGATTCTCTTGTGTGGCACGACCTGCCGTGGAGATTCGTAGCCGGGACACCAAATATTGCTGGCATGATAGGGCTTGCAGAAGCAGCTAAGTATTTGATGAGGCTAGGGATGGAAAACGTGAGAGAACATGACATACTCTTAGTGAGTGAAACTCTGAAGAGATTTAAAGAGTTAGGAGATGATGTAGTAGTTTTAGGACCTAAAGACCCTCGTACGAGGACAGGACTAGTAGCGTTCAACGTTAAGGGCCTGCACTATCATACTGTAGGTAAAGCATTAGATCTTTTCGGAATAGCCGTGAGGACTGGCGGTCACTGCGCTCACCCACTACATTACAGGCTTGGATTTAGCGGATCCGTAAGAGCAAGCTACTACATATACAACACATTAGAAGAAGTAGAGGTATTTGTTGAGGCATTAAAGCTGATAATATCGTTGAAAGATAGACTCGCTAAGGAGCCTGTAGAGGAGGTTTGCACCGGGACCTGATCCTTCATCTGTGGAGTTAAGATCCTTAAGCATAGTGGGTGTGAAGTTTTCTAGGTAGTCTTCGAGATTCATTCGAGAAAAACTAAATATACGCTTAGACACTGCGGCTAACCTAACTTAGGGTGTGTGATAAGATTTTATAGATGTTAAACGAATATATTAGTAGGGTTGGTGTGTTTTAGTGAGTGTATGGTCTGTAAACATATTTGAGAGCTTTATAGGATCTCTTGATTTCATAGACCATAATAAGTTAGCTGTGCTTATGGCGCCGCAACCTGTAGAAGAAACTTTGAGTGAGGTGTTAGTGAATAAGAACTACTTAATCATTAAGATTAAGAAGGGTTCTGAGAAGTCTTTAGCATTTTTTAAACCCAACAATTACGTCTTTTCAAGACCTCTTGATGACCTGCATAAGTATAGTGTGTGGGTAAGTTACTTAAGAGAGAAGGTTCCTCAAGAAGTAACTTTCGGGGAAAGAGTGCTTTCATCTTTAATAACGGAGGACGTAGAAGAGTTATTCCTGTTATCCGGGGTTCAAGCTTGGGAATTAGCTGTAGCTTATAAGACTCTCGAGGTTTTTAAGTCTCTTAAAGGTAGTGTAGGAAGAGCTGAGGCTTTAATAGTGATAGATAGTGAGCTTACGCTCATTAATAGATTTAATTTAGTAACTTTCCTAGCTAAAATCTTGAATGAAAGATTAGTCAATAGAGTAAGTCTATTAAGGATTGACAGATTCTATAAATACCTTAGTAGTCAGGAAGTTGAGGAACTCCTTAGGTGGGCTTTAAGACTTTATTCAGAGTACTTAGGTAGGGAAATCCTATTAACTGATACTAGAGAAATAGGACAACACTTATACTTTATGTCATTACTAAGTCTTGAAGGAGCTTCCCTGCTGATAAAGAACCTAGCTGGCGCCTCACAATTAGCCAAGTTTCTTACGTGGGGAACTACATTTACAGGGAGTATGGGATACGCGTATCTGGAGGGTAATGCAGAATTACTGAATCAAATTAACATCAATGATATGGTTAGGGCTTGTGGATGGAGAGTCCACAAAATCTTTATTCCTAAAACTGTTACGGAGGATTACATACGTATCTTTATAAGTGAGAGTAGTGATGATTTGATGATGAGATTGTCGAGAGAGATTTGGGACGTTCTATCAATATTAAGTGAGGAGGAAAAAGATTTTAGAGTCTTAATCTTGATGAAGTCAACTGAAGAATTCTTGTCTACGATAGGGGGGAGGTCTTAATGAGTAGGCGGGACTCAAGTAAAGCTAAGAGGTTTGGACTCAAAGTTATTTGGGTACCACTCATAATTTCTTTGTGGATTGTGTTAACTAGTTACGTGTTAGGTTTAATGAAAGAGCCTATAGGGATCTCACTCGCAGGCGCTTTAATAACCTTGACTCTATTTGCTCCTGCCATATATCCTAAAGACCTACCTCATTATGACTCATTAATTTTTTTGCCTCTCTTCGTGAGCTATATAATACTTCTTAACGTAGTTTTCTCGTTATATAGTATTAAGTTGATGATGCTGAGTAGTCTTTACGTGTTTTTCTCAACGCTTCTATTATCTGTCGTGATAGTGTGGAACCTAATCTCAAAACTGAGTGTTTGGGAATTAAGTGTCCACCTACCTATATTCTTCTTCATCACGTTCACGTTATCAGACGGTTTATGGGAGGTTAGTCCTACCGTTTATGAGTTTATATGGATACTTTCAATTTCAGTCCTTACGATTAGGAACCTCAAAACGTATTTTTCAGGTATTTTGAGTCTAGTATTTTCCCTACTAGTTTTCCTAGGCATCTATTACATAGAGCCTGACCTCACAGGAATACCTCACATGATGTTTGGGACAGCGGCTGAGTTTACATACTTCTATATATCACTCATAATTAGTTTTACTGTAGCTTCCCTCATAAACATGATCTCTTACAACTTAGTTGGTAGAAGATCAGTTGATTTAGTTATGAACATTATAAGATGTCTTATATCAGCTTTAACTTTCGTTGGGTTTTTCTACATCATTATGTCCGTTATTTTCTTAGCGCTATTCTACGCATATTTAGAGTATAACTTAATTTCGGCTTTATTAGTGACTATAGTAATTTCGTCTATTACGGTAACGACAACGTACTTGGGGGTAGTATCAGAAAAGAAAAAATACTTGAGTTCAGATCTAGAGATCTTAGAACGTAGCGTACAGATTCTTGAGGTAGTCTATAATGAGATGTATAAAACTAGTTTGTGGTCTGAGGACGCACTTAAAGAAGTAAAGAATAATCTGAATAACATAAAAAGCAGCTTAGAGATATCCAAAAACATTTTTTCAAAGAAGTTCGTTCCTATAAGCAAACTTCAGTTAGTTAATGACATGCTCAGAAATAGTGAGAAACAATTAAGTGATCTTTCAGACTATATGAAGTCCATGTATAGTAACGCACTAATCACTTACTCGAAGATATTGGCTTTAGCTGCATCAACTCCTTACGGTGATCGATTCAGGGAAAGTCACCAGAGTTTACAGGAAGTAGAAAGAATCGATAAAATACCTCAGTACGTAGCTTCTGTAGCTAACGTGTTTAGAGAGAGCTGCATCATACTCAAGAACCTAGTCCTAAATACTTACATAGCTATGTCAGAACAATTACATATGGTACCTGCAGAAACCAGTAGAATAGAAAAAATAGACTGTATGTCTAGTAAGTCTCTAATAGAAGATATATCCTTCCTGCTCAAGAGTTACGACAACATAATTAACTCAACTTTACCTAGACTTAGAGAACTACATAACAGATTAATACAAGCTAAGGGATTAGCGATTAATAAGTTAAGCAAATTATGGAAGAAACCTCTAAAAGAACTTAAGTCCTCAGGAATCTTAGAAAAACTACATAATGAATTAGATGAGGTCCATGAAATAGCGAGTGGGCTAGATGTGCTTTCCTACATAAGAAGATACTCTATACTATACAACAACTTACTTACGATCTTAGATGAATTAATTAACACACTAATTATGGATATAGAAAAAGTAAGTCTAAAAATAAGAGCTATTTACGAAGATAATGCAGAAATAGAAGACATGCTACTAGGGAAAATAAGGAGAAGTATAGACCTCACTAAATCCAAGCTTGGTAGAGATGCTATCCGATCTCCCGCAAGTCTTGTGGAAGGGCTTGAAAATTTGCTCTCAGAACTGCCCACCATACTCGAGAACGTAACATTAGTTCTGAATAGATTAGTAATTCTTAACAACTTATCTAAATACCTAACTTTACTTAGTGACTACATATTGCAGGAACTCACAGAAAGAAAATCTATTAATGTTAATGAGTTACCTTTCACTACAGAAGTCTCGGTACAGCTTATTCGGGTGCTTCTAATGCGTAGAAACGATATTGAGATTTATGAGGGCGTAATACGTCTGAAAGAAGGGTGATGTTAGGATTGTCTACTAGGTGTTATGAAAATAAAATAGAATATAGATGTGTCGTAAGAACTAGTAATACTGCATTAGTGATAGAAAAGCTTGAGAGACCGGGTGAAACGAAGAGAGTGCCTCTTAGGAGTGTAAAGGAAATAATAAGACTTTCCAGCGGAGAGCTTGAGATAAAAATAGTTGAAGGTGATGTAATAAGGATAGCTATTAATGAGTTAATAAAAAGAGATATTGAGCAATTCATGTTTTTTTATTACTTCATAAAAGAACAGCAAAATATTAAAAACATTCTCGAAAGAAATTTACATAATTACGTCTTCCTAATCTCACCAGCCTTTATGATTCTCCAGACACTTACTAAGGGTAATATCCCTCAGTGGGATTTTTACAAAGAACTAATTGAGAGGCTACAAGACTTCAGCAATACTCTTTCACTACTAGGCATGAATGATCTTAGTGAGATTCTATTAAGGTATGTGAAAACATTTATGAGTTCTGTGGAAAGGAGGAGCATAACAGCACTAGTAGTTTTCTTAAAGAACTACGTGAAGTTCTTAACAAGTCACTTTAATTCTCTTTTGAAGGAATTAATCAGAAATATTGATTTCTCGTATTTTGTTGATTTGACATTGATTGCGTACATATATTTCTATTCTAGGAGTTTGGGATTACCGCTCCAGGCTGAGAGAGCTCGTGTGGAGTTCAAGCACCTAGCTCAAGAGCAAATCCTTAAGTTTGGTCTGCTTGATGAAGCACTTAAAGAGAGAATTAGATCAACTCTTGAACTATTGTTTCAAACATCAAGAAGTCCTGAAGAAATCCCGCAAAGACTTATAGAAATACTTGAAGAAGAGATAAGCAGATATGTGTCACAAGCACAGCAATAACATAAATTACTAGCTCATCTTAAGGAATAGTTTTCAACATAATCAAAGACACTTAGTTAAGAACCCTATTATTTCGTACAGAGTGTTAACCATGAGGTATCTGGACTCTGCCGGAGGCTTAACTTCACCGTAGTTGAGGAGGATTGGGTACCCTACAGCGTTTAAAGCCTCAAAATCCCACTCAGTGTCACCTACATACATAAACTCACTGAGTGGTATTCTGAGCTGTCTTGATAACCTCTTTAGTAATTCTCCTTTTTTAAGAGGATTAACTACTTCAATACCCTTCGGTATTAAGTATCCCTTTTCATTAAAGACTAGCCTGTTAGCGAACGCAGCATCTATTCCTAATTCCCTTCTTACAATTTCCGCAAGTAGGTCTATCCCACCACTAATGATGAGAGTATATACCCCTCTTCTTTTTAAGAAGTTAATTAAGTCCTTAGCACCTTCAACTAACTCGTATCTAGAGAATGCCTTAATTATTTCTTCCTTAGTCGGGGACCTTCCTAAAGCTTTAATTATAGCTTCTAAATCCCTTCTCATCCACTCCTCATACGTTATCTCTCCTCTCAGGAATTTCTCAGCATCATTGCTCTCACTAACTAGACTTAGTGAACCAAAGTACTCATGTAAAGCTCTCCAAGACGACCTCCACTTCGTTAAGACGCCGTCCATGTCAAAAGCTGCTACACGTATTTTACAAAACAAGTACTTCACCTCCTTGAGGCTTTAGGATATTTTAGGTGTTAAGTTACATGTTTGTTGGTGACTTAAGTATTTGTATCCCTCCTCATAAGCTCTCAGAGAAAGTTCCTTAGCCTTACCTTTAAAGAAGTTTGATATAGCTTCTTCTACTTTCTCATTAACGAATAATCCTGAAACTCTGTTTAAAACTCCTAACAGAACCATGTTAGCTCCTCTAAAACTACCTAAACCTAAAGCAATATCCCTAGCTGGAACCACAATAACGTTCTCAGGTTTAACTATATCTGTGATTTGCTTAATTATTTGATCTCTTAAAGTAGAATTTTTACCAGCTAAACTCATTGACGTTGGGGGTTTTATGATATTATCTAGTATTAAGATACCATCATCACGTAGATACTTCAGCGTTCTAGCACATTCTAAGACCTCCATACACACGATGTAGTGTGCTTCGTTAAAACCAAATAATGGCGAATATACTTCCTTACCAATACCTACTCTTACGTAACTGACCACACTACCGAATCTCTGAGCCATACCTAGGGTCTCGCCGGTCCTTACGTGATACCCTGAGATAACAGCGCTTAACGCTATAACTCTAGACAGGGTTAAGCCTCCCTGACCACCAACCGATGAGATGAGTATGTTGAATACTTTATTCTCACTCATGAGAGCTCACCTCAATAATAGCTTTATATGGGCAATACCTAGCACAGAGACCACACCCTACACAATCATCTAGCGTGATCTTAACTTTATTATCGTCCCCTATATATAGTGCTGGGCAGCCAGTCAACCTAACGCAAGCTAAACAACTAACACACTTATCACTGAGAACAGTATATTTTTTCTTTACTCCCTCCTTCCTAACCTTGAGTAGGGCGCAGGGAGCTTTAGCAACTATCACGTTAACACCTGGCTTCTTAATAAACTCACTCACTTTATTGATCATCACATCTATCTCAAAAGGATCAACTACTGCTAAGTTATCAACCCCTATAGACTTGAGCAACGCAACAATATCAACTGGTTTCGTAGTCCTACCAGATTCTGTAATTTCCCAAGCAGGAGTTGATTGATGGCCTGTCATAGCAACAACAGAATTATCAAGCACTAGGACAAGCATGTCTACTCTCTTGTTGACTGCCTCAATTAATGGCTGAATCCCTGCGTGAAAGAAGGTTGAGTCTCCTATAGTAGCTATAACAGGCTTATCAAATCCTCCCACCTTAAGACCCATAGCCATCGATATGCTAGCCCCCATACTATGTTCTGTCCATATAGCGTTAAGTGGTGGGTTAACACTCAACGCGTAACAACCAATATCTCCGAAAACAGGTATCTCATCACGTTTATAGCCTGCCTTAGCTATGCCGAGAAGCATAGCAATATATGAATTCCTGTGTGGGCAACCAGGACATAAGGGTGGTGGACGCGGAGGAACTTCAAGATTCCTAACCACTTCACCATGATATGGTTTAGCAACTTCATAACCTAATATTTTTGAAATTGCTTGAGAGACTGCATACGTGTTGAGCTCGCCCTCTAGAGGTAGGTAGCCACTCAACTTACCAAATACCTTTATCCTTAGGTCTTGGTCTTGCAGTAGTGCTTTAAGAGATTCTTCTAAGTACGGATCTAGCTCCTCAACAACTAATACCTCCTTGCATTCACTCAGAGAATTTAGCAAGAAGTTTCTTGGAATTGGGTACAACATATCTACTTTGACTACCTTAACCTTACGCTCCCACGACTCTACCCTACTTAGAACTTCCATCACGTAATTATAGCTTACACCCTCAACAACAACACAACCAGAACCACTACCTAATACTCTGTTTAGTCCGTATTTTCTTGCAAGATCTTCAGCTATCTTAAGCTGATTATTAAGCCATTTATGTCTTTCTAAATTCCACATCATACCTGCTCTCACGTATCTTGGAAGGTCTTTACGAAACTCACGATACTTCTTAGGGGGTCTCACATCACCTGTTATAACTTCGCTTACTGCATGATTAACTCTAGTGGTTGTTCTAAGTATAACTGGCAACATAATATCTTCGCTGAAGAGCTGAGATACTACAGTAAAGTCTTTTGCTTCCTGAGGTGATGATGGAGTTATCATAGGTAGTTTAGAAAGCTTAGCGTACCACCTACTATCTTGTTCTGTCTGAGTTGTTATGGGTCCTGGGTCATCAGCTACTAATATAGTGAGACCTCCATTAACCCCTGAGTAAGCTGCTGATAAGATAGGGTCTGAAGCAACATTAATGCCCGGTCCCTTCATAGTCACGAAAGATCTAGCACCACCTAAGGAAGCACCTAAAGCAATTTCAAAAGCTACTCTCTCGTTCACAGCCCACTCAGCATATAGGTCTAAACCATCACCATACTCGTGAAGAGTCATCAAGACTTCACTAGACGGGGTTCCTGGGTATCCTGTCACGACGTAGGTTCCTGACTCAATAATGCCCCTAGCTATGGCTTCATTACCCATGAGAGCAAGTTTAGCACCTGCAGGAGCTTTTAACGGGTTTAAAACACTCATGACTTTAGCCCCTTATTAAATTCTCTCATAAATATTAACGCCCTACTCAAAATCCAGGACGAAGAAACTATTGGGAGGTATTTTGAGGTTCTGGTAATAATCTCGTATGAGCCTTCACCAGCGAAGTACCCTATAACAGGCAGACTAAAGCAGGGTTGTTTTTCTTCGATAACCCTAGTGATCTTCTCAGGCGTTTCAGCGGCTGTCGGAACGTAAGCAAGCACCGCTAAATCGTAGTATTCTCTGAGCTCACTCAATGTTAGAATGTCTGCTAGAGTCTCTATGTACGTGTCTCCACCTAAGTCTAGCGGGTTAGACGCTACACCCCTCAAACCTAACCTGCTTAATGTTTCAATAAGCTTAGGTGGAGGTTTAGGAATTTCAAAACCTCCTAAATCAAGGTGCGATGCTGCGAGCACTCCTAACCCGCCAGAATTGGTGACTATCAAGATTCTTGAGGGATTAAGTCCTCTTAAACGTCTCGTAAGTTCACAGACCTCCACAGCATCTTGAATTTCTATAGCTAAATATCCCCTAATCTTCGAGACTGCTGTTCTGAAAACTTCGTAGCTGGGCGTTAAACCACCGGTGTGAGACCTAACAGCTTCCGAGCTCTGCTTACCTACTCCCCCCTTAATGACGCATAAGGGCTTCATGGTCTTTAATAGCTTAAGACCGTTTCCCACGAATTTCCTCCCATCACGTAACCATTCAAGATAAAGTATTAACGCATCAGTATTTTTGTCTTCGGCTGCGTACTCTAATACCTCCTCGGGAGAGACATCAGCACAGTTACCTAAGCTCACGAAGAAAGAAATACCTGATGAGTATTTCTTCAACTCACTAATTACTACCCCGCCTACAGCACCACTCTGAGCAGCTACGCCAACACTCCCTCTAGTGGGGGGTACTTCTATGTTCGCGTGAAGGGAAAAATTACTGAGAGTTATTCCAGCAGAGTTAGGTCCTACAACTCTAATTTTATAGGATTTAACTATTTCTTCCAACCTCTCCTGCAGGTTGTGTCTCTCCTCCTCACTAAAACCAGAGGAAATCACTACAGCCAGCTTTACTCTCGCGAGAGCAGCTTCCTCAACTACCTGTACTGCCGCGTCAGCAGGAACAGCTACTATAACGATATCGGGTTTCTCAGGAAGTTCCTTAAGATTCTTGTAAGATTTTATACCTAAGACGGAATCGTATTTTGGATTGATTACGTAAATCTTCCCATTAAAACCATATCTTAGAATATTTTCTAGTATCACGTTACCTATTTTGCCTCTTACTGGAGAGCCACCTACTACCGCAATAGATTCTATAGATTTAAAAACCTCAGCTAATGTGAGACTCATACGTTCTTTCACCCACTCCCAATTATTGGATAACCTAGGATATTAAGACTTAATTAACTTAACATTAAAATTACCTAGTAGTGAGACTCATAGATGGGTAGGGATAAGCTATGAGCGGGTTTCTTATACTAACTTGGAAGAAAATAAATGAAGTTATCCTTAGGTTAGCCCTAAACATAACTAGGGAGGGTTTAGAAACAGACTTAATAGTAGGTATATTAAGAGGAGGATATATTGTTGCGAGGATACTGAGCGACATGCTTGGAACTGACAATATAGGAGTGGTTGAGGTAAAGTTTTACAAGGGAATCGGGGAAAGAGCTGAAAGACCTATAATAACTCAGCCTTTAACTGTCGACGTTAAAGGAAAGAACATCTTAATAGTAGATGACGTTGTTGATTCCGGAAGAACCTTAGAGATAGTTACTGAGCAAGTTAGATTAAGAGGTGCTAAATCAGTTAGGACCGCAGTCTTATTCTACAAACCTAAATCAATAATTAAGCCAGACTTCTACGTACAAGAAGTAAGGGAGTGGGTTGTATTTCCGTGGGAATTATGTGAATTCATAAGAGAGCTAAAAACACGTGAACAAATAAAAGACCCCGAATTACTTATTACGAGACTGAGATCTATAGGATTTCCTGAAGAAGAAAGATCTTTGCAAGAACTCATAATCACTTGCAGACTCTAAACTACGTCTACTGCTTTCCACACGTATTTCAAGAACTTTTTAGTACATCAAAACCCTCAACATCTACGTAGGATGCATACTTAGTCATGAATACGTTAAAGTTTTCTTCGTGAAATCTATACTCGTAAGGTAAGGAAAAGAAAACTAGAATTGATTAGGTGTTTGATCGCGTTATTTATTTTTCTTTAAATGATGTTTTAAGTGGGGGTTACTTTTTATGGTTCTGGTTAAGTGGCATGGTCATGCGTGTTTCGAGTTAGTTGATAGAGAGGGCTTCACCATAGTTATCGATCCTCATGATGGAGCAAGTATAGGACTTCCTACACCTGTTGTTAAGGCTGACGCTATACTGATAACTCACGATCATTTTGATCATAATGCTTACCAGTTAGTTAGGAGGAGTAGCGAGACTAAGGTCTTCAGTATGCGTAAAGGAGAGTTTAGGATAGGCAAGCATAAAGTAATTGGTGTTGAAGCATATCATGATAAGTTTAAAGGTAGGAGAAGAGGTAAGGATATCCTCTACTTAATAGAAGTAGAGGATGTTAAGTTTCTTCATACAGGTGACTTAGGAGATATCCCAGACACGCAAGACATTAACTTAATTAAAGAACCGCACGTGGTGTTCGTTCCGGTTGGAGGAACATTTACTCTAGAACCTGAGGAAGTCTTAGAGTTTGTCAAGATTATTAGGCCTAAGGCTGTAGTACCTATGCATTATTGGCTTGAAGGCACGACATTACCTCTCAAACCACTCGATTACTTTCTTAAACTCTCTCCATACGAGGTTTTAAGGGTTGGTAAAGAGCATAACTTCGTTCTAAGAGAACTAGAGGAGTGGCCGGAAACGAAAGTTGTAATCTTTTCGTTGAAATAAGAATACATAACACAGTATTTTTCTTTTTAAGTCAGAACAACGTGTCTTATCTTAACTCCTTGCTTTTTAGGACTTATGTTTTCTTTAGACATATAGTTAAGGAGCGCTAGTCTTATTATTTCAGATCTAGAAAGACCTAACTTAGAAGCTAACTCATCAAGTTTCCTCAACGTGATTTCATCTAACTTGAAAGTCACTATTCTCATCATGCCACCATTAAATGACTACTCTTAGGAAGTATTCAATACACAGCAGATAATCACAATATGGATTCTTCTTTAAATTAAAAGACATGAAGTAGGATAACTTTATATACTCCTCTTACAATATTACTCTTGAGGATGAAGACTATTCCAACAGTGCATCTATCACTTCCGGATAAGCTCTACGAAGAGCTAAGGCAATTAGCTAATAGTATGGGTATTCAGGTAACAGACCTAATCAAGATATTTATTAAGCAAGGACTTTACGGGAACCTACAAGTTGAGAATCCAACTCTCCAGAAGCTAAATAATTATGATGGTGAACTCACGTACGTTAAAGGCAAGATCTACATGATTGAGAAACTTATGAATGACTTAGTAGATAAGATAGACAACTTAGAGAGGAGATTAGAGGAGCTGGAGTCACCGAATCTTCTAGCTAGGACTAGAAGACCTCTTCTCAAGAATCAGCAAGTTAAAGCTTAATAACCTTACTAGTTATTTTTTATTGGCCCCGCAGAAGTTCCCCGAGTATCGGGGTATTATGATGCGGGGAGGGCCACCCCCGGCCCTTCTTACCTACTACCTAGTCACAGACTGCATTATTGTTTCAATCATTTCTCTATATTCTCTGTTACTTAGTAGCTTATCACGTATAGGTTTTATAAAACTGATTAAGTAGTTAGCTACGGCATTTTTGAGATCAAGTGGGTGGATCATCCCATCTGCATACAACTTAATTAGTTCTTCCTGTGACCATATGTCTATGGGTCCTCCGAATTTCTGTGGCCTATCTATCGTTAACTTCTTTTCCTCCCCCCTGAATATTAGGTGCTTAGCTATCTCTATTACGGGATTACCTTCAACGATTCTTGGCGGGCAGTAGGCTTTAAGTACTTTATCTTTTATAATCTCGTCCGAGTCTGTAACGAAGATAGCTGATTCCGGTTTCGATTTACTCATTTTATGCTCCATCATGAGTTCTTCAAGAGCTTCTTCACTAAGTCCTGTTAAGTCCATTCTACCAAGTCCTTGAAGTGACGGTATTAATGGGGTGTGAATAGCTATCACCTTGCGCTTCTTTAGTTTCTCGGCAACATCTCTCTGGAGCATGTGTGCTTTTCTCTGGTCAGTTCCTCCTAAAGCTATGTCAACCCCCAACTCAAAAATATCTGTTACCTGCATAAGTGGGTATATCAACTTAGAGAAGTCTGACTCTCCTTCATCAGCTCTCCTACCCAGTATCGTCAGAGCTCTCTTCACTCTAGCTAAGCTAGCTGACTTAGCTACCTTAAGTAAGGTAGCCCAGTAATTCGGGTTATTGATTAGGTCCTCCGCATAGACAACTCTATACCTGCCTTCAATACCTAATGAGTCAATTACCGTAACTACGTGCTTAGCAGCTGTTCTGATTAAGTTCATGTCACCACCTAACTTATCGTTGACCCATGCATGCCAAGTAGCTGCAAGGAGATTCATCTTAACTCCGGCTTCAACCAGATCCTTGAATTTAAGAACCCACACGAACCAACCTATATGGAAAATACCGCTAGGCTCGAACCCTAGGTATCCAGACCCACCCCCCGTCTCAAAAAAATTCCTTAGTTCTTCTATAGTCACTACTTCAGCCACATCCTTAGTCACTAACCTAATCCTAGATTCAATATCCACTTAAGCACACCTAACTAAGAATCAAACAAAAATAAAAAAGCTAAGAGTGTAAGATAGTGTTACGAGATTGACCATAGTTTTACTAACTCTTAATCTTCAACAAGAACTTCTCTTTATCTATTACAGCTCTCTCATGTAGGCCGTAACCTATTAAGGTTCCTGAACACCAAGCCTCAAGCCAGAACGTAAGTTTCCTGCCATCAGATTGTAGGAGGGTTGCGTGTATCTCTACCTCACTACCTATGGGTGCTGGACGTACGTGGTAAACATCTACGTGAACACCCACGGTAGTCTGACCTTCGGGTAAGTGCTCGTCAGCAAAAATTCGGCAAGTCTCTTCCATGAAGAGGATCATGGAAGGTGTGGAAAGAACCTCTACGTTTCCTGAACCTACATGTTTTGCAGAGTGTTGTTGTGTTGTAACATATTTCCTAACATACTTCATACCAGGCATGAAACTCATTACTACTCACTAATTAAGATAATGTCAATCATTTTATAAATGAAATATTCATAACCTAGAGATTACTCTAATGTTTAGAGTTTCAGGTTAGCATCATCTAGTTTAAAACAATAATAACGTAATGATTAAAGTAGCTAAGATCACCATAGTAATGAATGTGTGTTTAGTACTGTACTTGTAGGAAGGATTATATTCAGGCTTACTAAATAACCCCTCCTCGTACAGAGACACATACTCCTCAGTAGTTAATACGGTAATAGCTAGACTTTTCCAAGCTTCAACTTTCTTCATCTCACCAACCAGTAACGCTGTCTCCATATCCCTCATCACGTGTGGTATCACTCTCCAGGTAAGAACAGGATATAGAGAAAGATTCTTTAGATGAAGCAGTCTTAACACGAATGAAATCTCTACGGGGTTTAGGAAGTAAAAGAAGCAGAGGAAAGAAAGACTCACGGTAAATACTCTCAAAGCTATTAAAGCTGATCTCAAGAAACTCATTGTGAAAGGCAACGAAACCACAAAATACCACGTACTAGGTATTAACGCTAAAACGCTTGAATAAATAATTACTTTACTAGACCCACGTATAACATACGTGAGCAGAACTGAAGCAAGAACGACTAATAAGCGCTCACTACCACCTCCAGCTACTAAGATTTGAGTAACTAGTAATGTTAGGTTAATTATGAGAGGGACGTGCCTACCCTCAATATCTCCGTAAATGAAAACCGATCTGAATAGTAGTGAGGTAATTAATCTTAAAAACTCAGTAATTCTTTTAAGAACGCTCAACGCATACCACCTTATTAGCTATCATCTCTACGAAGGGATCGTGAGAAGCTATCACGAATCCCACACTCATCTCAGCAGCCTTAATAATTGCTTCGAGAACGTGCAGCTTATTCAGTGGGTCTAGACCTGCTGTAGGTTCATCCATTAAGACATACTCGTAGCTTCTTGAAAGAGCCGAAGCTATAGCTAATCTCCTCCTCTCACCACTACTAAGCTTCATAATAGGGGTTTCAGCCTTATCACTAATACCTAAATACTTAAGGTATTTCAAGCCACTTATACCAACTTCCTCGGCCGGGGTAGGAGAACTTAAGTAGAGTAAAGGATTATCAGGAACTAAAACAGCTTTACAGCGACTCCCTTCAGAACTAACTATTTTATTGTTTCTGAGACACCCACTCGCTATTAGCTTAAGTAACGTAGTTTTGCCGGACCCGGAAGAACCCTTAACAACTACGACTTCCCCTCTACAAACTTCGAAGCTTATGTTGGTTAGTAAAGGTTCTTTTGAATCAGGGAATTTAAAGCTGTCAACACGTATTTTTAGACACTCATTATTTCTCGAGTTCGGCGGTCTTAACTCGCGGGTCATGTAATCAATAACTTCCTTAAAAGGGTTTTCCGACATCTCAGTTAGTCTCCCTTCACTGAGATACAAGACCCTACTCACGTAGTCACTCCATAATGTTAAGTCGTGATCTACTACAATAAACGTTCTGTCATAATCCCTGCTAAGCTTACCAACAAATCTTGCTAGGTTTTCGGAGTTGTGTTTATCTAGGTAGGAGGTAGGCTCGTCTAAAAGAATTATTTCTTTCCCTGAATTCACGGCTATCACAAAAGCAAGTCTCTGGACCTCGCCAGCACTTAAAGTATACGTAGTTCTGTTAATGTGTTGGCCTAACCCGAACTCTTCAAGAACTCTTCTTAGATTACTTACGGATTTTATGTGGGTGTAGCCTGCAACCTCTGACCATACGTAGGGGGTTGAGATAAAAAAACCAAGGTTCTTGATGAACATACATGGTCTTCCTTTTAAGTGATTCGAGAGGTGGATTAGAGAAACCTTTAACAGTACCCTTAATAACTGAAGGTATTACGCCACTTATGGTTTTCAGTAGTGTTGATTTCCCAGAACCTGAGGGCCCTACTAGCAGGACTACAGAGTTCTCCTCAATACTGAAGGAAACCTCCTTCAGTATATGGGAGTTACTGAGCCATACATTAATGTCTTTCACTTCTATCAAATCAGGTACTACCCTCTAGCTCTATTAATAAACGTGATAATAGGTGATGAGAATGCTAAACCCACTAGAGCTTGACCTAAGTTAACAGGAACCTCAACAAAAGCTTCTTCAGGAGGTATTCCCTGAAGAGGATTAGAAATAAAGTACTGGTAAAGGAAATATCCTGTAACCATTATTAACCCACTAAGTAGAACCGGAATCACGAAACTTAGGCTTTCACCCCTAGCCCTAATTACGAAGTAAGTTACTGAAGTAGTGACAGCTAAACCAATCAGGATCCAGAACCATGTAGCTATTGAGAATCTTGCGGAAAGCACCATAACTTCAAAGCCCATAATAGCAAGCGGTACAGAATACACCTCAACCTCCCCAGTAAAAAGAATAACTCCTAATCCAGCAATTAATACCCCTATAACCACTCCCATAATCAATGATACTACTCGTACTCTAGGAAGAGATAATTTCTTCCTGAAGGAAGAAATTAATAGTGATGCTACGAAGCCTTCAGCGAATTTAATCACTAGCGTGCCGGGAGCGAAAATCCCGTAGCCTGTCACTAGGTCCGCTAAAGCTGAACCAACTCCTCCGGCAAAACCTGCTGTGAGTGGTGAGGTTAGCGCTGCAATAGTGTATATAGCTACCTCACCAAGGTTGAAATAGCCTCGAGTAGCTGGTACGTATACTTGAAGTATTATAGTAGCTATTAAGACCAACGCAGTGTAGAGAGAGACCCTAACTACATTCACTGACTACTCCCACGTAGTACAATATGAGAATACTTTTAAGTAACTAATTCACTACTGGGTTCACCATTAGCTAGCAACATTACGTGAGATACCTCAAGCCTGACTCCGTTATAGAGACTACCTTCCTAGTTCTACCCTCAACCTTCTCATAACCAACTACTTTCAGGAGACCTAAGTTAATGAGTTCTTCTACATGCTTATATATGCTCCTCTTGCTTAGATTGAGTCCATGCTTTTGTTTAAGTTCTTTCCACAGCATGTATGGGTGGGTTGGATTGCCGTAAGCAAGAATCTCTAAAATCTTTATCTTAGTAAAGCCTAGAGTTACTATATGTTCTTCAGGTTTCACGGTCTTCTCAAGAAGAGCCTTAATAATGTATGGGTCTTGTAACGGATCACCCGACATTAAGGCTATAGTAGTGAGGTTTTGTGCGTTTTTAGTGAGTATCTTCTTGAGTGCAGCTACGCATGAAGCTCCTACAGGACCTATTAAGAAACCCTCCTTCTTGATCATGAGTTCACTAGCTTCAAGAGCTTCATCATCGCACACGCTAACAACTTCTATGAGATCCTGTTCTTTAAGATATTCCTGGAGCATGGGTTTAGCAACGTAGATATCTCTTAGTAGTGGGGACTCTCTACATGCTCTGACTCCTAAGACCTTATGCTGGACTTGTAGATCCTCAAGTACGTAATGAATACTTAGTGCTAGAACTCCATCACCTATTGGAGTTACAATCAGTAGAGGCTTCTTCCTACCTAGCGAGTAAATTATTTCAATAGCTATTGTCCTGTACCCGTCAATTAAGAAAGGATTAGTAGGTAACACTACCGTGCCGTAGAACTGCGCATTCTTTAAGGCTTTAGATAATGCTTCCTCATAACTATCAACAAACCTAACCTTATCACTTACTAAGAGTGTTTTGTAGGCTTTGTTCAAAGTAACGCTGGACGGTATGTATGCCTTGCTCGATATTCCGGCACGCTTCAAGTACGTCGATAAAGATATGGTTAAGTCTCCAGTAGATGGAACTACTACAGACTTAATTCTAAAATATTTTAGTGCAGTAACCAACGTAGCAGAACCTCTATCTATGAAGGAACCTGTAGGATTCTTAGACTCGTCTTTAAAATACAGAGCTAAGCCAATACTTTTCCCGATCTTAGCAGACTTTACGAGAGGAGTATTACCCTCACCTAAAGTGATCTTTGGCCTTATACGTGAAGTATATAAGTTATTACTCCAAGCCCAAACCCCCGATCCTCTACTCCTTCTTAAAGATTCAGAAGAACGAGTTATTAAGAGACCCCCGCAATTAGGGCAGTGATCAATATATCTAACCTCACTTATCTCATAACCACACCTAACGCAGCGAAGCCCAATCCCCAATCCTCACCGCACCTAAGACGTAATTTGATAAAAAAATAAAACGTTAAAATCTGTAAGTCTTTTAGGTATTCACAATGACTGAATGGCCTAGAATAGCTGTGGGGGCAGTAGTTCTCAAAAACAATGATGAGATCCTGCTTATCAAGAGGAAATATCCTCCATCATCTAACTTGTGGTCAATACCTGGCGGGCACGTAGAAGTAGGAGAGCCCATACTCGTGGCTTTATTTAGGGAGTTAGAAGAAGAAACTTCACTTAAAGCTAGCAAGGCAACACTACTAGCTATAACTGAATACATAAGGCTAAGGAAAAACTACAGTGTCAAGTACCACTACATAATATTAGATTACCTAATCACCGACGCTGAGGGAGAGCCTATAGCAAACGAGGAGTCTCTTGATATAGGATTCTTTAGGTTCAGTGAAGCTTTAAAACTAGAGTTAACAGACACTACTAAAGAATTAATAAGACTAATAATGAGTGAAGGAACAAATAAGGTGAAACACATAGTTAACGTAGTCTACGAGTAGCGATTTCGTTTAAGGATAAATACGGCCTCTCCATCTGGGGAAGGGTATCGCATCCCTTATATGTTCTATCCCTGAAACCCACATAACTAGCCGCTCAACACCTAACCCAAAACCTGAATGAGGTACGCTTCCGTACTTTCTTAAATCGAGATACCACTCATAGTCTTGATAGTTAAGTCCCTCAGCGATTATCCTATTATGTAGTTTTTCGTAGTTATCTTCCCTCTGTGAACCCCCTATAATCTCCCCATAACCCTCGGGTGCGAGCAAGTCAAACCCTAACACTACCTCAGGCCTCTTAGGATCTTCTTTCATGTAGAAGGCTTTTATGTGTTTTGGGAAGTGTGTCACGAAGAATGGAGTCTCAAACTCTTCTGTTAAAGCTTTTTCTTCGTCAGCACCGTAATCATCACCCCACTTAATGTTGAAGCCTTTTCTCTGAAGAATCCCGATCGCTTCATCGTATGTTATCTTGGGGTAAGGAGTCTCGAGGGCTTTTTCTAGCTTGGAAATGTCTCTGTTGAGGAGTTTAAGTTCTTCTTTTCTTTCTTCTATGGTCTTAGCTACTGCGTAGCTAACCATACCCTCCGCGACCTTCATCATGTCTTCCATATCGTACCAAGCAGCCTCAACTTCTAAGTGCCAGTACTCGCTGAGATGCCTCCTAGTTCTTGATTTCTCAGCTCTAAATGATGGTGTTAAAGCCCAGACCTTATTCAGAGGGAATATCAACACCTCAAGATATAGCTGAGCTGACTGAGAAAGATAAGCAGTCTTATCGAAATATTTGACTTCAAATAAAGTAGCACCACCTTCTACTGCTGACCCGGTAAGTATTGGTGGTGTGGTTTCCCACCATCCGTCCTTTATCAACCAATCTCTTAAAGCCTGAATCATAGTGTGCTTAATCTTAAGTAACGCTATCATCTGCCTAGATCTGAGCCAGAGGTGTCTCACGTTTAGCAGGTATTCTATATCTTCATCCCCCTTTATCGGGAAGGGAGGTGAGTAATTATAAACGATTAAATTACTAGCTACTATTTCTTTACCGCCTGGAGCTCTAGCATCAACTCTCACAACACCCTTAACCTCAACACTGGACTCCCTAGTCAGCTTCTCTACGGAGTCCCAGTCACTAGACACGCAACTCTTATCAAAAACTACCTGGATGTAGCTTGAGTGATCTCTAACCCACGTGAAAACCTTACCGCCAACCTTAAAAATCCTGTAGACCCAGCCACGAATGACTACCTCAGACCCCTCATCAAATTTTTCAAAGACTTCACTTATGTCTGGTGTCTTGGGAAACATCCTCACTACCTACTCAAATTAGAATTCACAAGTTTAAATAACTACTAGTGTCTAGATGACTTCAAATACTTATTAGACATGATTAATTAACCATAAACTGAAAAGACCTTACACTGCAACTATTCTAACCCATAATCACATCAACCTATTGTTTAACAACACGTAAGCATCTTTAAAGTTCTTGCGTTAATTAAAATCAATATTGAAGTATTCGGTTCGATATTACATCGGAATTAGGCCGTGTTTCTTCGGCGGTGTTCTAAACCTCACTTCCCGCTTCGTGAGAAGGAATTCAAGAGCTCTCACTAGTGTAGGCCTAGTTTCTGCTGGTTCTATGACGGAGTCTATGTAGCCTCTTGCAGCAGCTATGTATGGGTGGAGGAACTTATTCTTGTACTCAGTAGCTAATTTATTGAGTAGTTCTTGCCTTTCTTCAGGTGTTTTAGCTTTGGAGAGTTCAGCTCTCCATATTATTTCGGCGGCTCCTTCAGCACCCATAACAGCTATCTCGGCGGTAGGCCAAGCTACTACGAAGTCCGCACCTAAGTGTTTGGAACTCATAGCTATGTATGCACCCCCGTAAGCTTTCCTTACTATGACAGTCAACTTAGGTACTGTTGCCTCACTATAAGCGTAAAGTACTTTAGCGCCGTGTCTTATTATGCCGTTATGTTCTTGGTATGTGCCAGGTATATATCCTGGAACATCTACGAAAGTAACTATAGGTATGTTAAATGCGTTAAGTATTCTTACAAACCTAGTTATTTTGTCTGAGGCGTTTATATCGAGAGCTCCTGTGAGAACCATTGGCTGGTTAGCTATTACGCCGACTACCCACCCGTTCAGTCTTGCAAACCCTGTTATAGCGTTTCTAGCGTAATCTCTTGACACCTCAAAGAAGGAGCCTTTATCAAAAACAGCTTCGATAACTTCGTACATATTGTAGGCTTTCAGAGGATCTTCAGGGACCAGAGTATTTAGTTTTTCTTCTATTCTTTCTGGGGGATCGCCTGAAAGTATTCTGGGAGGTGCCTCCATATTGTTTGACGGTAGGTAACTAAGTAATTTCTTTACTAGGTTTATCGCTTCTTTATCGTCTCTAGCTATGAAGTGTGCTACACCACTCTTAATTGCGTGGATTCTGGGGCCTCCTAACTCCTCCTCCGTGACTTCCTCTCCTATAGCTGCCTTGACTACCCTAGGACCTGTTATGAACATGTAGGAGGTCTTATCAACCATTATAACGAAATCCATAAGTGCAGGGGAATATACCGCACCGCCAGCACATGGACCCATTATGACAGCTATTTGAGGTACTACTCCTGAAGCCATGACATTCATGTAGAATATGTCTCCATAACCCTTAAGAGAGTCTACACCCTCTTGTATCCTGGCTCCACCAGAATCGTTGAGGAATACTACGGGCATACCGGCAGACATGGCGTATTGCATCGCCTTAACTATCTTTGCTGCATGCATCTCACCTAATGACCCACCCATAAATGTGAAATCCTGTGCTATCCCTATGACAGGCCTGTTATTAACTTTGCCCATAACTGTGACTACACCATCACCGTAGGCCTTCCTCTCACTCATGCCGAACTCCGTAGCTCTATGAGTTACTAACATATCGAACTCCAGCGTAGTACCTGGATCAAACAGTAGTTCAAGTCTTTCTCGTGCCGTCAACTTTCCTTTAGCGTGCTGCGCCTCAATAGCTTTTAAACCACCACCTAACTTAGCCTCCTCCTTAAGCCTTCTCAACTCAAGTATCCTGGACTGTGAGGACTCCCCAACCAATTTTAAACTCCCAGATATAATTATGAAAACATTAAAAACAATCCATAAGAATTTGTTGTCTATTTTTAAGGAGAATACCTAACTAATATGAGTGGGCTGAACGAAGTGAGCAACTCAGTATATGCCGTGGAGGTTGAGGGGAAGAAATACAGAGTTGAGGTAATAGAGAGTGGTAACGGCACTTACTTAGTTAAAATTAATGATAAAAATATAGTAGTTAGGGTTAGTGAAACTGAAGTTACTCAGGAACCCGAACTCAACGTAGTTGAAGCACCTTCAGTAAATGAGGTCACGCAAGAAACCCAATCAGCTGAAACAGGACTAGAACAAGTACTTGAGATAAGAGGTCCTGAAGTCCCTTCAGGAGCTACGATAATATCTTCAGAGATTCCTGGAAGAATACTCAAAATATTGGTTTCAGAAGGTTCTAAGGTAAGTATTGGAGATACTGTAGTAACTATAGAATCCATGAAAATGGAGCTAGAAATAAAATCCCCGAGAAATGGGGTAGTAGAGAAGATTTACGTGAGAGCAGGAGACACCATAAACGTAGGCGATAAAATAGCTTTAATTAGGTAGGGTTTCTCAGAGTTTGTGAATTCACTAGGTTTCGTACGGTACTACGTAACCCTTATTTTCTCTACCACCAACAATCACGTAATATTCATTATCAGGTACTGATTTCTCGAGTACTCCGGAAATCTTTAATAGTCCTCCTTTATACAGGAGGTAGTTGTATTCTGCCTCATAACTAATCACCTCTTTAACTCTAATCCCCTCAAGAACCCTATCTACTCGAGTTCTTGAAGGATAGAAAAGAGATCTGCAGTCCCCCCCAATGACCTCAGCCACCAGGCTTACGGGCTTGATAGGTCTCAGAACTAGCTCACCATATCTGTAGCTCCTATTATCAACAAACGTGAAAGTTATTGGTATTCCTTTAAAACACGTGAACTTGTAGGGTGGTATTATCTTGACGTATGTTTCTGGTTCTATTCCTAAGATTCTTGAATTTTCTAAGATTTTAGTTATGATTTTTTCTTTAGGTAATTTATCTATCTCTAGGTTTGTCTGAACAAATTCTAGAGCTTCTCTACAGCCATATATTACTAGGTCAACATCTGAGTGAGGACCGTGAATACCTGCAAGAACAGATCCCGTAATACCTATACTACTAATACTTAAGCCTGCAAGATCGCTAATAATGTCTGATATCTCAACACTAACTAGCTCTATAAAATCACTAACGTGTTTTCTTAGTTCCCGCAGCTTTTCCTCAGGTTTAAGCCATTCTACAATTTCTGAGCTCCTGACTACCGGTATGGAAACACCTAGTGTTGGGTCATGGAATTGAGTTCTAGCTTCTGAAGAAACTCGTAAAACCTCCTCAATACTATATTCTTTAAGTACTCTCTCGTAGTAAGAACTCCTTCTACCCCAGAGAGTAGGAGTTTTTGAAGGGACGTACTTGAGGTAAGCAACTACTAAGCCGTTAGGGTGTGTGTTCCCGATAACTAAGTATATTCTCTTATCTCGGTCAACTACTAAGTCATGATCTAGAAAACTCCTAGTTTCAGACGGTTCGCTACTAATCATCTAAATCATCCGGTCCCGCATCATCACCAAAGTAAGTTTAGTTTAGTAGGTTATAATTCTGAATCAAGCAATATTTTTGGTTAAGTATGATGAGAGAACTTAGCATTACTGTGGCTGGGGGATTCCTAGGTTCTTCACTAGAGTTTGTTGAAGGTCCTCTCACATTAGTTATTGAGGGGGACAGAATTCACAGCATATCTCGTGGGTTCGGAGGTACCCACGACATGCGTGGTTACGTAATTCTCCCTCCTCTAGCTAACATGCATACTCACATACTAGATTACGTGAGTCCTGAGATTGGTTGGGATCTAGATATAGATTCTGTTGTTGGGGAGCCTTACGGGCTTAAGTACTTAATACTCAGTAAGTCAGAGACCAGCTTACTAGACACAGTAATAGGTGAAGCTATAGAGTCTATGCTGAGTTCAGGCATAGGATACGTTGCCGAGTTCCGTGAGTTAGGAGTTAAGAACCTCAAAGTCAGTAGCAAGAAACTGAGAACCCACTACGTTCTTGGCATGTCTTCGAAGCATGAGGAAGTAAGTAATGAGATAGAAGAAGCCCTCACGTACTCGGACGGCATCGGTATTTCATCACCCCACTACTTCACTCTAGAAGATTTAAGGAATATCTTCAGGTTAGCCAGGAATTCAGGTAAGTTAGTTCATTCACATATTTCAGAAACGAAAGATACGTATGAGGAAAGAGACTTAGAGAAGCTTTTGAGTGTTGGTAGACCTGACGCAGTAATTCACGGTGTTTGGTTAGGTCCGGAAGAACTTCAGCTTCTTAAGGACCTAAAAATCACGCTAGTTCTGTGTCTTAGGTCTAACCTATGGTTCATGTCCGGCTTACCTAAACTAAAAAATATTTATGAGATAGGGGTTGATGTAGCTATAGGCACGGATAACTTAGGGTGGGTTAAGCCTGATTTATGGAGAGAGGGTGAGTTACTTTTATTCTTTGCTCGTAGTGTGGGGGTTAATGATCCAGTCTGGGTTCTTAAAACTCTGACTAATACTAACCCAGTAAGTGTGCAGAACTACTTGGTTGAGGGGACCTACGCCAACATATTATTCGTGAAGTACTTAGGTACTCCTCTTGAAAGAGCACATAATAAGCACCTAGCGCTAGTTAAGAGGGGAGGGCCTGAGTTAGTTGCTGCTCTCATGCTTGATGGTAGATTCAGGTACTTAGGTGGTGAGCTTGAGAAAACCTTACGTGAGAGTTTACGCGACTATGTCGATTGACGGCAAGATAGCTTCAAAGACTGGTGATTCAAGACTTAGTTGCCCGTACGACAAATTAAGACTACACTCTATGAGATCAATAGTTGATGGTGTTATGGTTGGTGCTAACACAATCATTAGAGACGACCCCCAACTCACCGTCAGACTTGTTGAGGGGAGAAACCCAGTAAGGATTGTCATTGACGGTTCTCTGAAAATACCTCTCAACGCGAGAGTGCTTGACGTGAGTGCAGCACCAACAATCATAGTAACTTCTCCTCTTGCTGAGTCATGGAAGGTAGAGCAGCTGAGGAGACTAGGAGTGGACGTAGTGATTGTGGAGAGTAAATCAACTCAAGTAGACATGAGTAAAGCTCTAGAAATACTTTACGAGAAAGGTCTGAAAGACCTGCTTGTTGAGGGAGGAGGCACCCTACTATGGTCTCTAGTCTCACAAAAACTCATAAACGAATTCAGAATAACTATCTCTCCTTACGTGATAGGGGGTAAAAACTCAATATCTTTAGTTGAGGGGGAAGGCTTCGGTAGCATGAGTGAGTGGCTAAAACTAAAACTAATAAATCACAAGATTTGTAGGTGTGGTAATGAAATACATCTAGTGTATATAGTTGAAGACTAGTTTACATACCGTAATAGCTTCATAATGCTTCTCGAATATAATCAAGACAATTTACTAGAGCTTATTGAGTAAGGCTTGAAAGCTATTTGATGATTAGCTACACCAAATTTAGTAGATCTCATTAAGGTCCAGGATACGGGTCAGGACCCTGCAACGTACTGTTTAGTGATGATGAGAGAGTTAATGCAATGTTTCTTTTTCTTAGCGTTTAAGATAGTTTGAGTTAATATCTTCATTCGTGGATCACGAGTAGCTACGCAAAAAGTAAAATACTAAATAATAAACAGTGACGTGTTTAATTGACATGAAACATGTTTTGCTCTCATTACTGAGTACTCTAGTGCTAACAGTTCTCATAACATCTACTATTAAAGCCCGGAAATAAGAGACGGTTACTAAGACTCAAGTTATCATAATCATAATGGCTCACATTCACGATTATGTTTAGAATGATCGTCACAATAATCGAAAATAGAAAAGTATAGTGAAGGTTACAGAAACATCTTGGTAAAGGTTCTCGTAGTTAACTACACAATGCAAGAATAGTAAGTATAGAGTTATTGCTAGTTAGTTTCTTAATAGGCTTGTTCTAAGAAGGAAGTAAAAATTTAAGTAGCGTTTAGTTAAGAACTAATAATTATTTTATGAGTGCTACGAATATATCGTTAACGTTAGTGCCGGTGTACCCAGTATATACGGCTCTCCCCAGCTTCTGAAAGAAGGTGTAGCTGTTGTTATTTAGTAGGTATTCGTTAGGGTCTAGTTTTTTCTTAACAGCTTCCTCGAAGAGTCCACCATCTACTACAGCACCGGCAGCTGGACTAACACCGTCAATCCCGTCTGTCCCAACACAAGCAGCTACTACGTTATGCAATCCCTTAATAGAAATAGCTAGCGAGAGACATAATTCTTGGTTTCTTCCTCCTATGCCGTTCCCCCTAACCGTGACCGTGGTTTCTCCGCCTGCTAGCAGTGCGGCAGGCTTACTCAAGGGTTTTGAGTAACACGTAATGTTTTTAATGATGGAACCAAGAATTCTGCCAGCCTCACGAGCTTCACCCTCAAGCATAGATGTTAGTATCATGGTGTTGTAGCCTTTTCTTGAGAGAGTAGAACTCATGTGATCTAGAACCAACTGATTACTAGCTATGATGAAATTATGAACCTTATTAAAGAGTGGATCTCCTTCTTTCAGGGTA
>JAVVFV010000001.1:0-153148 GCA_039889305.1 Candidatus Zestomicrobium tamdykulense
AAGAAGAGTAAAAAGATCAGACATGGAAAAACTAGAAAGAGCAACAGGAGGGAGGATAGTGAGCAATATTGAAGACCTAACACCTAACGACCTAGGATACGCAGAACTAGTTGAAGAAAGGAAGATAGGAGAAGATAAGATGGTGTTTGTTGAAGGGACTAAAGACCCGAAGGCAGTTAGCATAATAATTAGAGGAGGTCTTGAGAGAGTAGTTGATGAGGCTGAGAGATCTCTCAGAGATGCCTTAAGCGTTGTGGCGGATGTTCTCAGAGTTCCTAAGATGGTATATGGTGGTGGTAGTTTCGAGATAGAGATTGCTAGATACTTAAGAGAGTACGCGACTAAGGTTGGTGGGAAGGAGCAGCTGGCTGTACTCTCATTCGCTAAAGCATTAGAAGGGATAGTCTCAGCACTCGTGGAGAACGCTGGTCTAGATCCGATAGATATGATTTCGGAGTTAAGGAGCGCTCACAACAAGCCTGAGGGGATCAAGTACGGGGTTAACGTATTCAAAGGTAAGGTAGAAGACATGAATGTCCTAGGAGTCATAGAACCTATGTTAGTAAAAACTAACGCACTCAAAGCAGGCACTGAAGCAGCAACTCTAGTGTTAAGGATTGATGACGTGGTAGCAGCTAGTAAAGTCAAAGAAGAAAAGAAGGAAGAAAAGAAAGAGAAGAAAGAAGAAGAGGAGAAGTAACGCGTTAAGCCCTTCTCGTTTCTCCTAATAAACAGATACTTTTTTAGGTTTTCAAGATACTAGTTTTTTAGTGGTGTGTTTATTGTCTGGTATTGAGTATAGTTCGCGTAAGAGGGGCTCAATAGACGATTACGTAAGATACCTTGAGATGAGGATTCAGGAATTAGAGACTGAAGTAGAATTCCTCAGAAACGAAATAAATTATTATAAAAAAGAGATCGAGAAGCTTCTCTCAGCTCCCCTCATAGAGGGTATTCTACTTGAAGTGTTGCCTGACGGTAGGGCAGTAGTCAAGAGCTCTACTGGTCCAAACCTAGTAGTTGATGTGTTAGGGAATATCGATATAAAGAATGCTCGCCCAGGATCTAGAGTAATGCTTAATCAGAGGGGTTCTACAGTAGTCGGTCTTCTTCCCTCACTTGAGGATCCCTATGTAAGAGCTATGGAGGTTATTGAGAGACCTAAAGTAAGGTATAGTGATGTAGGTGGTCTTAAAGAACAAATAAGAGAATTAAGGGAGGTTGTGGAACTACCTTTAAAGAATCCTGAGTTATTCAGAGAGATGGGTATAGAACCTCCTAAAGGTATTCTTCTTTATGGTCCTCCAGGCTGCGGGAAAACCTTACTAGCTAAGGCGGTCGCGGGAGAGTCTAACGCTACGTTCATAAGCTTAGTTGCTTCCGAACTAGCTCAGAAATTCGTTGGTGAGGGAGCTAGGATTGTTAGAGAAGTTTTTAGTTTCGCTAGGAAGAAAGCCCCAGCAATAGTACTC
Organism: Candidatus Zestomicrobium tamdykulense; assembly: GCA_039889305.1. Lineage (GTDB taxonomy): Archaea > Thermoproteota > Thermoprotei_A > Sulfolobales > NBVN01 > Zestomicrobium > Zestomicrobium tamdykulense. The sequence goes on from JAVVFV010000001.1 coordinate 1,473, forward strand.
ATAGACGAGCTCGACGCTATCGGTGCGAAAAGACTTGATGTAGGAACTAGTGGCGAGAGAGAAATTCACAGAACACTCACTCAGCTACTAGCTGAATTAGACGGATTTGAACCACTAGATAATGTTAAGGTCTTAGCTACTACGAACAGGATAGACATCCTGGACCCAGCTTTACTAAGACCAGGAAGATTCGACAGGATTATTGAGGTTCCTTTACCTGATCTTCAAGGCCGTCTAGAAATATTTAAGATACATACCAGAAAAATGAAAGTAAAGGATGTTGATTTAGAAAGCTTAGCGAGGTTAACTGAAGGTGCTTCGGGAGCTGACATAAGGGCTATATGTACTGAGGCAGGCTTCATAGCTTTGAGAAACAACAGAAACTACATAACTATGGATGACTTTGTTGAGGCTACTAAGAAGGTTCTTAAGGAGCGTTTCAGACCATACGTAGAGAGCTACAAAACCCAAGAACGCAAAACTCCTTCAGTGGTTTAAAGAATTAAGTTACGTTGTTAGGAGAGCAACACCAGAAGAGTTAACTAGTTTTAGAGCTATCCCTAATTATAGAGGGAGTATTGCTGACATGATACTCCCAGACAACTCACTCGTAGGAGTCTCGAAGAATACAGACAAGATTAGAGCCTTAATAGATCCTGCGAGTAGGGAAGTTTTAGCTATGATGATCGCGCAAACACATACACTCAATATTCGGCTGGGCTTAACTGAAAAATTGCATAAATTAATTCCGCCTCCCAAACTAAGGCTAGTCGTAGTGAATGAGATGGTTCCAGACATACTTAAGGCTAGGAGTTCTGTTTTCTCAAAACATGTTTTGTCAGTAGATAAGGAACTCAGAGCAGGTGATGAGGCTCTCGTAGTTAATGAGGATGATGAGCTCCTACATATGGTAAGCTTCTCCTCTCGCCAGACAAGATACTTTAGTTATTAACTGGCCCAGCACTAAAGATTAGGGAGTGTGTAATTAGATGAAGCAGGTTGAGATACACGTCTACGAAGAATACGAACCACTACTTAAAGAGCGTGAGAGGAAGTGGATCTTGATTACCGGGTTCCCTGGATTCGGCTACGTTGGAACCATAGCGACGAGATACATAGCAAGTAAGATAAAGTCCGTCAAGATAGGAGACATCATAACTAAGTATATGCCTGATTTTGTAGCTGTGGAGGAATACGGCGTGATGACTCCTTACGAGATATTTTTAGCTAAAGATAAAGACTTAATAATAATCGTCAATAACGCATTACCTTCAACGCCTGAGAGGGTACCTTACTCTCTAGCTCTGGCTGAGTGGTTCAGGGAGATTAACGGCAATAGAGCAATATTTGCTGGGGGACTTAATATTAAGCTTAAGGAAGGTGATGAGGAATTCAGGTGGATCTGTAATATGGATTGTGGGTGGAGCTTCAAAGAACCTACATTAGGTAGAGGCAACTACATAGTAGGTCCTCTAGCAACTCTCTACACCATTTTCACCCTCAAGAAAATACCTACGTTATTGATACTGCCCTACACAGAACCAGGCAAGTATGATCCTTCAGCAGCTGCAGTCTTTATAAGGAAACTTAATGAGATACTGAATACCGATATACCTGTTGGTGATTTAATAGAGTACTCTAAATTAGTTGCTTACGCGGAAACACTAATGGAGGAAGCCAGTAAAAAAGTTAGGGAGGAGAAAGGACCTAAACTATACATGTAGCAAGCTCGTAATTAAGTGTCCCGTTATTTTTAGCGTGAGAAGAAAGATCACTAACACAACTTAATTAACTCAACTTTTCTGTCTTGTGTAACTAAGTTTTTGAAGAGTTCTTGTTTGCTCCAGGCGTATTTTGAACACGTAAGGATAGTAATCTCAGCTTCTGTAGCTTTCCTTAAAATTAAGGTTATTTCCTCAATCATATAGTTAATGATTTTCAGCAGTTAGAGGCATCTCGAATTAAGCGTAAGGATGGATTTGATCTAACTCTACAGTACTAAATTAAAGTAAGGTAGGTATATCAGTACGTGAAACTCACTACTAATTATCCCCATACTTAATGCTCTCCTATATTTCTGGGTCTCTGAAGGGTTTTTCATCTGGGTTACCTGATAACAATATTATTTTTCCTTTCCTCTCCTTCAAACACTACTAACAAGTCTCCTATGACGTATTAATTCTGGTCTATAATATGACGTAGTGTTGTAGAGGAATATCGCGTGTGCGTCTCCTTTAAATCTCGGGTCAAGTCTTTCTATCCATTCAACATATTTTATTAGAGTGTTGAGGGCTTCTCTGAGTGATGGGTGTGTCCTGGCGCGCTCTTCAATTAATTCCCATAATCTCCCCTTTTTATGATGGTCTTGACACGTTTTAATTCCCTAATTTATTACGTGTAGGTTGTGAAGCGCGAGTAATTTTCTCTTCTCTTTTTCTTCAAGCTCTATTAATTCTTTTGGTGTGTACCTACTACAGACATCGCACTCGCGAGGCAAATATTCTAGGTCTGTGATTTTGTAGGTGCCTTCCTTAATCATGTATCTACCGTCTCTCGCATAGAGTATGTAGGAAGCTGAGTCGAAAGCATCTATACCTAACGCTACCATTAAGGGAATTATGAGTGGGTGTCCATCACCAAATAAATGAACTGGCTTGTCTAGAGGTAGTATGCTCTTAGCTACAGCAACCATATCAACTATCTTGCTGAAACCATATTTCTCAAATACAGTGACTGGGGGTCCTATAGCGTACATCCTGTAGCCCTCAATCCTGCTTGCTTCTCTAGCTGACTTAGCAACGAGGTCTATGTAGATTCCCCCTGTATAGGTAAGACCCATAAAACATCGCTTTCTCTAACTTTCTCCATAGTTAGGCGTGCTCTCCTCAGAGTTTCCTTAACACTCTCTTTTGCTTCCTCGTAACTAGAGTTATCTCTAGTAGGAATATCAGCTATTACAGCTATGTCGGAACCTATCTCTACTTGGTAAGTAGTTATCTCTTCAGGTTCTATCCTTATTCTGTCTTTATCATACCTTAGTATTTAGTACGCACCTGGATCCGTCATGACTATGCTGTTAAAGTTAATGATTTTCTTTACGCTGAGTTCTTTAGCTTACCCCCAAACACTTGCTTTATTATGAACGCGTTAATTATTACTTGACTAAAACCTACACTCATTATTTGTCTGTAGGTATTTCCCTGTCTTGCTTCACAGGGTTGATTACTGGGAAAAAGCAGGTGTTTCTATGTAACCAGACTTAGTCTTGAGTCTTCCTATCCTACCAGCAAGGTCTTTATCTCTGACTTCGAAACTCATGCTACGTTCAACCAAACTACTTAGCGTTGTGATGCTTTATGTCTGGGTTTGAGCACCACGCTTCTTCAGTTCTAAGTATTCCTGAAGAACGCTGTAGAGCTTGCTAGCTAGAGCTCCAGAACCCTCAACCCCATACTCCGTTATCTTAAATTTGTCATAGACGTAGACAGCGTGAATATCTTTAATGATCTTAATAGATGAAGGAGGTATGTTAAGTTTTGACATAAGATACTTGCTGAACTCCTCTGGGTCGAAAACAGGCTTACTCTCAAATATTATCTCGGATATTCGGGAACCATTCACGAAGACCTTATAGAAGGACTTACCTTCCTGATTCCTCGCATTCTCAAGAACTAGGTGTAGTGTGAATCTCTCGCTTAAATCCAAACCTACTAACTTACCAACATATACGGTACCGTCAACCAACTTCACGATTATCTCATTACCTACTAAGTTATTGAGCTCACTTATCAGATTCCTCACAGCAGACTGAACCACACCACTCATTTCTACTACCTAAGCTTCATATACTCAGATAAACCTTAAAAATTCATGATTCTGAAGAGATTGAAAAATCAAAAACGAAAAACTTTTAAAGGAGAACTAATACATTAAATACGACTAAATAAGTGTAGAGGTGGAGTGAATGTCTCAAGGGCCTACATCAAGCAACGTGGTGTTAGTAGGTAAGAAACCTGTAATGAACTACGTGCTAGCAACACTAACTCTGCTAAACCAGGGAGTTCCAGAAATCATAGTGAAGGCTAGAGGCAGAGCTATAGGAAAGGCTGTTGACACCGTCGAGATAGTGAGAAACAGGTTCCTACCCGACAAAGTAGTAGTAAAAGACATAAGAATAGGAAGCCAAGTAGTCACCAGCGCTGAAGGCAGACAATCCAGAGTCTCAACCATAGAAATCATAATATCTAAGAAAGATTAAGAGGTTCAACAAATCTTTTTTACTAATTAACTACAACTAATCCTCGCCACTCAAGGCGAGGATAACAAAAAATAATAAAAATACATTCTTTAATACATTCTTTCAATAGCTTCCTGGTCTTAGAACAGAATAATGTGACCTACATACTTAGTCAGCAACGCATTAGAGGAGATTACTAAACATCACGTGATTAATGAAGTGGGAGCAGCCTACACAATAGTATTTGGTCCCTTAATTACCTTTCTATAGCGTCTTATCACAACATCAAAATCACGTATTTTGCTAATCTCTCGTCAGGACAAATATACATTAATGTATAGTTAAAATGAAAAAGAATTGGGATCTGGATTGCTAGTATAGCGGTCGGGATTTGAAATGTAAAATATAAACTTTACTAAGTATGTATTTGAGAAAATATGCTAGCCATAAATCCTCGCTCTTCATAGTACTAGGATTTCTTCTAGGTATAATAATTAGCTGGATTATAGGTAATAGTGGTTCCTCCAGTTAAAGAGGTTGTAAGTGATTGGTTTAAGTTTTTCAACAGCGTTAGGATAAACACACAATTACTCATACCCTTCATTATAGCAGCTACGGTATCTATAACTGATTCTATTAATTTCTTAAGGATGTATAGGATCAGGAGAATCAGTTTCAGGATCCCTACATATTGCGAGCGAATGTAGATATGTTGACTCAAGAACCTCAACTCAAGATTAAAGAACTTAAAAGAGTTGTTAAGGACCTACATCATTTAGCTAAAGAGAAGTTAAAAGAAGATTTGAGGAAGACTGGAATGAGGCCTCTAACGATTAAAGACTACTTATTAATGTCTCTGGTGATTTTCTAGTATTGTTTATCACTTTATTAGTGTTTAGAGTATGGTAACTTCTTGCTATAGTTTGAGAGTTAGAGCTTACTTTAATGACACCATTACAGAGTCTCTAATTATCCTAGCTCTACTAGCGTAGGATATGTTTCTTATAATCATAACAACACAAATCATCGAAATTCCTAGACGTCAAGACTACATTCTTGTTAAGAATAAACATTAACGAGATTTATTGAGATTAAATATGGGTTGCTGGTGCGGCGGCCGGGATTTGAACCCGGGATCTCCGGCTTGGGAGGCCGGCGTCCTAGACCAGGCTAGACGACCGCCGCCCTAAATTATTTTTATTCTCAGGATATTAAGCTTACAAGGCTGAGAAACTAATTCTGTAGTAACATCACCCTATTATTAACGTATGTTGTCAAAAGATTATGTTTCCGTACAGTTCTATGTTTTAAATTTATAAACTTATAATACTATCTTCAATTTATTTGCTTTCTTCTACAGTCCTTATTTGGTGAAGTGATTCCTTGATTTATGACGAGGTTGTGGAGATAAGGTTTCACGGTAGGGGTGGTCAGGGGGTTGTGACAGCAGCTAATGTGCTTGTTGATGCTCTTCTTAAAGCAGGTCTTTATGGACAGGCCATACCTTTTTTCGGTGCTGAGAGAAGGGGAGCACCCGTAGTAGCTTACGCTAGAGTTTCTAAGAAACCTATAAGGACGAGATCTTCTATCAAGAGGCCTTCGATTGTGGTGGTCTTGGATTCTAAGCTTAGTGGGTTAGTTAATGTGTTAGAGGGGCTTAAGCCTGGTGGAGCAATACTCATTAATTCTCCTGAAAAACCTAATATTAAGAAGGGATTTAAAACATGTTATGTTAATGCTGTAGAGATTGCTTTAAGACACAACTTAGTATTGGCTGGTTGGGCTCTAGTTAACATGCCCATGGTTGGTGCTCTAGCTAGAATTCTTGAGGTACCGATTGAAGCGGTTGAAGAAGCTATTAGGGATAGAATTGAGGGGAAGGCTGGGGAGCTAAACGCTATCGCGGCTAGAGAAGCCTATAATGAGGTGGTTTGTGTTGAGTAATGAGTTAGTTTTACCTCTAGCTAAGCCAGTAGTTGGGGTATCTGGACGAACAGGTACTTGGAGACTACAGAAACCAGTATACGACTCAAGTAAGTGTGTTAAGTGTAGGCTATGCTGGCTCTACTGCCCTGACTCAGTAATTGATTTGAGTGAAGACGCTACCAACTTCATAATCATAAACTACGATTACTGTAAAGGATGCGGGATATGTTCTAACGTCTGTCCAACAAAAGCTATAACAATGTCTCCGGAGGGATGAGGACATGGTACTCAAAACACTCACAGGGAATTACGCTGTAGCTATTGGGGTTAAACTCGCTAGGGTTAAAGTAATCTCTGCTTACCCAATAACTCCTCAAACCACCATAGTAGAGAAATTGTCTGAGATGATTGAGTTAGGAGAGCTGGAAGCTGAGATGATTAGAGTTGAGTCGGAGCACTCGGCTCTGGCAGCGGTGTATGGTGCTGCTTCAGGTGGTGTAAGAAGCTTCACAGCAACCTCATCGCACGGGCTACTTTATATGCATGAGATGCTGTGGTGGGTTGCTGGTGCTAGAGTACCTGTAGTCATGGCTGTGGTTACTAGAACTATAGGACCTCCGTGGAACATATGGACTGACCACTCAGACGTGATGGACCACAGAGATACTGGATGGTTAATAACCTTCGTTGAGAATAATCAAGAAGTACTTGATGAAACGATAAAACTCTTCAGAATAACAGAGGATGAAAGGGTTTATCTTCCCGGCATGGTTGCGCTAGATGCCTTCATACTTAGTCACACTACTGAGCCAGTCGATATTCCTGACCAGAGCCTGGTAGATGCTTTCCTGCCGCCTAGAAAACAACCCTACGTCTTCAGAGCCGGAGATCCTCTCATAATGGGTAACATACCAAGAGATCTTAAGTGGAACATGAAGATGAGGGAAGACATTCATAAAGCTATGGAGAGAGCTAAGAAAGTTATTGAAGAAGCTGATCATCTTTGGGGGAAAATAGTGGGTAGGAGATATGGGGGCTTAACCGAGTGTTACAGATGTGAGGACGCGAAGCACTTCATGATTGGTGTTGGTGCGTGGGTAGGAGATATGAAGGAAGCCATAGATTACTTGAGAGACAGGTTTAGTTTGAGGGTAGGCCTAATTAAGATTAGATATTTCAGGCCTTTCCCAAGCGAAGATATTATTAAGTGGCTCAATAACGCGGCGAGCGTCGTAGTCTTTGATAGGTCTATATCACCTGGTGCTGGAGGCCCCATATTTATTGAGGTGCTTGCTTCATTGGCTTCAGCAGGTATTAGAATACCTGTTAAAGGAGTCATAGCAGGTCTTGCAGGCGTTGACGTAACACATGAGGACTTAGCTAATGTTATGTTGGCCTCAATAAGTGAGGTGGAGGAGTTAGGGGCTTTCAAGCAAAGTATTTCATGGTTTTACGGGGGTGAGTAAGGATGCCAATAAACATTAAGGACTTACCTAAAGAAAAATACGTGGTTCCCGGAAATGCTGCATGTCCGGGATGTCCTGAAAACATGGGTTTAAGATTTGTTGGGATGGCTTTAGGTAGTAAGGCTATCTTAGTAGTTCCGGCTGGGTGTACGTCAGTTATTCAGGGATTAGCTCCTGGCTCAGGACTTAACTTCCCCATACTTAACGTACCTTTTGCTTCTTCCGACTCTGTAGCTGCTGGTCTTAGTTCAGCTAAGAAGGTTTTAGGAGAGGACTCTACTATAGTGGTTTGGGCCGGTGATGGAGGTACTGCTGATATAGGTTTCGCAACACTCTCTGGTGCTGCTGAGAGGAATGACAACATAATACACATATGTGTCGATAATGAGGCTTACATGAATACGGGAATTCAGAGATCTTCTCAGACACCTTTAGGTGCGTGGACAACGACGACAGTGTTAGGTAAGAAGGAGAGGAAGAAAGACCTCCCCCTAATAATGCTGATGCACAGAATACCTTACGTAGCTACAGCTAGTGTAGCGTACCCGACAGACTTCATCGAGAAACTCAGGAAAGCCTCCACGATTAGAGGATTCAAATATATACATCTTCATGCGCCATGCCCAGTCGGGTGGAGATTCGACCCAGCACTTACAGTCTCCATAGCTAGATTAGCTGTTGAGACCGGGATGTGGATTCTTTTTGAGGCTGAGGGAGGTAAAGTCACGATAAGTCCACCTAGCAAGCCGTTCATAGATAAGAGCAGGAGGAAGTCCGTGAGAGAGTACTTGAGTCTACAAGGTCGTTTCAGGAACCTCACGGAAGAGATACTGAAAGAGCTTGAGAAACAAGTTGATGAGAATTGGTCTTTATTACTTAAGTTAAGTACCTAAACGTTTTTCAGGTCTTCTAAGGTATCTATGTCTCTCAGTATGCCTTTATCATCCACGTCATAGTAATGTGTCTTATCAATGTTTCTTCTTAAGAATCCCTTAAGACCTAACTCTTTCTCGCTTATCTGGTATACTCCTACTAATAGTTTTTTTCCAATTATTAATGGGTGTCCAGTCCTCCCAATACCAGCTAACCTAGGGACTACAACAAAAGCATCACTTTCCTTAAGTAATTCTCTCGCGTAATTCATTAATGCATGTAGTGTCGAGACTTTAATGTAGGGTACGTCACCAGGATGTATAGCTACCACGTCTGCCTCACTACTAACTGCTTTAACTCCTCTTATTACTGAGGAACTCATACCTAACTCGTAGTTTTCGTTAATAACAAACCTTAGGTTTAGTCCTGTGAGGGACTCCCTAACCAAATCACTCTGAAACCCCAAAACTACTAAAACCTCATTAAAAACACTTGATTCTATGAACTTGCTTACGGTGTGTCTTATTAGGGGTGCTTTAACCCCCTCCACAGTAATCTCATACAGTAGCTTGTTTGTCGGGAACCTCGTTGATTTACCTGCTGCTAATATGACTGCTGAAGTGAATATCTAGTATCACCTACTTAAACGTTGTTAAAGAAGTTTATTAATTCTTGGAGGTAATTTCTGGATGGTGGATGGCGTGGGTTTACCTAAGAATATAACTGATGAGGAGTTTATTCATTTTGCTGGAGAGAAGTTGAGTAAAGGTCTTAAGGTTGCTGCTGCGGTAGTGGTTAGGAAGGAAGGTTCTGGTCCTAGAGATGTGGGGTCTAAGATATTAGTGTGTGAGAACGGGGAAGTCTACGGGACTCTGGGTGGTGGTTTCTTCGAGAGACACGTAGTGCAGGAGGCTCTAAAAGCTCTTGCTGAGGGGAAGCCCAGAATCGTAAGATACTCTTTTACAGGGCACCCGATAGAGGGGGCAGTAGATACTGGTCTCATATGTGGTGGTATTTTAGAGGTGTTTATAGACGTGTTTAAACCTACTCAAAGAGTCGTAATATTTGGTACTGGGAGAGTTGGTAAACCGTTAGGGGACCTCCTAAATTTTCTGGGATTTAAGATAGTAGTTGCTGACCCTAACGCAGAGTTAGTTAGTGCTGAGCTATACCCCTACGCAGACACAAGAGCCCACATACCGGTAGATCAGATCGAAGAAAAACTTCCTGGACTGATTGCAGGAGGAGACGTAGTTTTCATAACACACGGGGAAGTTGAGGTGGACTACAAAGCTCTGAAAACTCTCCTCAGAACCAACGTTAAGTTTGTGGGACTTTTAGGAAGCAAGAGAAAAATCACGGAATTTGTTAAGAGGCTATTACAGGAGGGCGTAGATAAGGAAGTAATAAGAAAGAAATTCAGGGGTCCTGTAGGAGCTGATATACCTGCTGATACCCCTGAAGAGATAGCCGTATCTATAGTCACAGAACTAATAACGTTACTTAAGGGAGGCCGCTTAAAAACACTAAATATAGTTGAAGAAGTGCTTGATCAATTAGGGATTTCTAAGTAGGAAAGTCATTAGTTTTTAGCTTTCTTTTTGTGAAATTTCCTCTTATTTAACATGAAGTATGTAATTGGTCCCAAGTTAGTTAATACCTCTTATATAACTGATGTATATTGTTTAATTGGTTTTATTCAATCAATATTTTTATGTAGAAATCCATAATTAGGTAATGAGGTGGTTTCTTGTTCAGGTTTGATTTGTATGTTCCTAGAGATTTGAGAGATGCTTTAGAAGCTCTCAGGATTTACGGTGAGGAGATGCTTCCGATTGGAGGAGGTACTGATTTACTAGTGCTTTATAGGCAGGGCTTAGTTAAGTTTAAGGTATTATTAGATTTGTGGCCTTTAAGGAATGGCTTATCGTATGTCAAGTTAGAGGGAGGGTTAGTTAAGATAGGTGCCTTAACAACTATTGACGAGCTTGAGTCTTCCGAGTTACTTAAGGATAAGCGCTTCGCAGGATTAAAAGACGCGTGCAGGTCGTTCGCATCACCGTTCATAAGATCTTTAGCTACTGTCGGAGGTAATGTGGGGGTCGCTCACCCACTCTCCGATATAGCAATAACCCTCTTAACTTACGACGCGAGCGTGAAGCTGAAGAGCCTAGAGGGAGAAAGAGTGATTCCTTTAAAGAATTTTTACATGGATAAGAGGAAGACTGCTAAGAAGCCTGAAGAATTAATTACTGAGGTATTCTTTAGTGAGCCTCCTAGTAACGCGTCTTCCGTATTTGCTAAACTAGACAGGAGAGTCGGGCACGGTATGGGTTACGTAGCTGTAGGTGTTTATGCTGAGTTAGATAACAGGTTAATTAGAGAGGTTAGGATAGCGTTCGATAGTATGGGTAGGGCTTTCCCCGAGAGAGCTTTAGGAACTGAAGAATCACTAAGAGGCAGGGAATTAAGTGAAGAGAATATTGATAGAGCTGTTTATGAGGTCTTGCCGAAGGAGATGCGCAGGATAAGTGATTATAGGGCGTCCGCGGAGTACAGAATCCACTTATCTCAGGTCTTACTAAAAAGAGCTTTATTAGAAGTTGGTCGGAGGATTAGGGGTGAGTGAGGTGAGTATGTCTCGCGCGTCTTGGGACACCTACAGAGACATAGAAGTATCGTTTAAGGTGAACGGGAAAGAAGTTAAGGTACGGGTCAAGCCTTACGAGAGATTGCTTGACGTACTCAGGAATAAGCTCGGCTTATTAAGCGTTAAGGAGGGGTGTGGTAGGGGTGAGTGTGGCGCGTGTGTTGTCATAATGAACGGAAAGTTAATTCCTACATGCCTCACACTAGCTGTTAGAGCTGAGGGTTCCGAGATATTAACTCTTGAGGGCATAGCTCCTGAAGGCAAACTACACGCTATCCAGAAAGCTCTACTAGACACGTACGCGATGCAGTGCGGTTTCTGCTTCCCTGGAGTAATAATGGCTTCAAAATATCTCCTCGATAAGAATCCTGACCCTTTAGAAGACGAGATAAGAGACGCTTTGGACGGTAATCTATGCAGGTGTGGCTCATACCTAAGGTTCATTAAGGCTGTCAAACTTGCTTCAAGGTACATCAAGGAGGGTAAAATATTCTTTGATGAATCAGAGGTTATGAGGTGAGTGGGATGACCTCGGTTCCTGAGTACTACAAGATAGTTGAGGAAGTATTTGAGAAGTATAAGGATAAGGAGTTCTTGTTCGTGGGTCGCTACTCGCAGCGCTGGGATTCCGTAGAGAAAATTAAGGGGAGAGCATTATTTACTGCAGATTTCGCCAGACTTTACAGCAACTTAGTCTACGTACACAGTGTCAGGACTAAGTACGCGCACGCTCTCATAAAATCTATAGACACTAGTGAAGCGTCTAAATATCCAGGAGTTCTGAAGGTCATCACAGCTAAGGATATACCAGGTATTAATGATGTAGGGTACGTAATACCTGATCAACCTCTGATAGCTGATAAGAAGGTTAGGTACATAGGTGATATAGTGGCTTTAGTTATTGCTGAAAATCCTTTAGTAGCTAGAGAAGCAGGAGAGTTAATTAATGTTGAGTATGAGCCGCTCCCAGTAATAACTAATCCCTTGGACGTAGTAAACCTCATGACTTTGAAAGAGAAGCCGCATGTGTTGATACACGATGAGAGAGGTAGTGATGTGTTAGTACATTTCAAGATAAGAAGAGGTGACGTGGAGAAAACCATGAGAGAAGCTGACGTCAAGGTTGAGGGTGTTTATAAAACACCATTCCAAGAACACGCGTATATGGAGCCTGAAGCCTCAATAGCTATTCCAGAACCTGACGGGAGCATCACCGTAATAGCTTCTACTCAGTGCCCGTTCGATGTTAGGAGGGCTGTCGCTAAGGTTCTAGGTCTAACCCTAAATAAGGTTAGGATAGTGGTACCGGCTGTCGGGGGAGGTTTCGGAGGCAAGGAAGACGTAGCTAATGAGACAGCAGCTAAGGCGGCTTTAGCCGCCACGTTAACGGGTAGGCCTGCTTTCGCCGTACATACTAGGGAGGAATCCATCATAGGACATAGTAAGAGGCACCCTGCCATAGCTTGGTATAGGCATGCAGCTAAGAGAGACGGGACCTTATTAGCTGTTGAGGCTAACGTAGTCTTGGATGGAGGCGCTTACGCGTCGTTAGGTCCATTCGTACCTTGGAGAGCAACTGTTCACGCCACAGGTCCTTATAAGGTTCAGACAGCCAGAGTAGATGTTGTTAGGGTCTACACGAATAACGTATATGCTGGTGCTTTCAGAGGGTTCGGTAACCCACAAGTAATATTCGCGGTTGAGAGACAAATGGATTTGCTTGCTGAGGAGTTAGGGATGGATCCTGTTGAGTTAAGACTCAAAAACATACTCAGGGTGGGTGACGAGACTATCCACGGTCAGAAACTCACTGAGGAGCATGGTGTAGGATTAGAGGAAGCCCTCATGAAGGCTGTTGAAGCTTCTAGATGGTTCGAGTTAAGGAAAAAATATAGTGAGATTACAGGTCCCCTCAGGAAAGGAATAGGGGTTGCGTTATTCTATCACGGAAACTCTATAGGTGTTGAGGGAGCAGATTATTCTTCAGTAACCTTGATAATAAATAGGGACGGATCCGTAAATATCAGGACAGGTCTCACAGAGTTTGGTCAAGGTTCAATATGGGGTTTAGCACTAATAGCTGCTGAGATTCTGGGAGTACCACCCAGCTACTTCAAGATAGAGTATCCAGATACTTCAGCTACTCCTGACGCCGGTCCTACAGTAGCGTCACGAGCAACCGTTATGGGTGGTGCCGCAACAGTCGTTGCTGCTTACAAGTTAAGGAAGAGGCTTAATGAGATAGCATCACACATACTGGGTTGTGACCACGATGACGTAGTTATAAGGGCTCCGGAGGTCTACTGCTCGTCTGACCCAAGCAGAAAGACTAGATGGGTAGACGTTGTTGAGCAGAGTTTCTGGTTAGGAGTACCTCTTCAGGAGTTCGGCTATTATAGAGCTCCTAGAGCTTTATGGGATGAAGAGACTGGTCAGGGAGCACCCTACATAACATATACGTTTGGAGCTATAGTTGCTGACGTAGAGGTAGATACAGAGACTGGTCTAGTGAGAGTAAACAAGATATACACTGCTTACGATATAGGTAAGGTGATAAATAGGGTTGGTGCAGAACTCAACGCTGAGGGTGGAGCTATTCAAGCTTTAGGTTACGCGTTAATGGAGGAATTAATACATGATAAGGAAGGCAGAGTAAGTAACCCCAACCTATCCACGTACTACATACCAACAATTAAAGACGTACCAGAGATTATACCCATATGGGTTGAAGCGAAATACAAGAAAGGACCGTTAGGAGCTAAGGGCTTTGGTGAGCCCTCATTCAACGCTGTAGCAGCCGCGATAGCAAACGCGGTAGCACACGCGATAGGAGCGAACGTAACAGAATTACCGATAACGCCTGAGAGAGTTTACATGATACTTAAGAGCAAGCAAAAAACCTGAAAGAAGAGTTAGTTAAGCAGCTAAAACAACAATAATTCTTGTGCTTAACTCAAATCACTCACGTTTAGTTCTAGAAAATTAACTAAGCATGAAGACTGAGTAGAGAATTGGTGGACCGGCCGGGATTTGAACCCGGGGCCTCTCGGTTGCAAGCCGAGCGCTCTTCCAGGCTGAGCTACCGGCCCACCAATAAATGAATAAATAAATAGAAACTTATAAGGATTTCAGAGTTTCTTAATTGATGACTAGGAATGGGTCTAATTACGGATCGTAGGACCGCTGGTTTCGCTGAGGGATTTATTTCCATTTTTGTTAATATTGTTCTTTTTGCTCTTAAGTATTATCTTGGTTTGACGCATAATTCAATAGCTGTTATGGCTGCTGCTATACATACTTTATCTGATGCCGGGACTTCCATAGTGGTGGTTATTGGTTTTTGGATTGCTTACAGACCTCCTGATAAGGAGCATCCCTTCGGTCATGGTAGAGCAGAACAAGTGAGTGCCGTGATTATAGGAACTCTATTAGGTGTTGCTGGGTTTGAGTTTCTTATGAGTAGTTATGAGAAATTAATTTCTATGGAAGCACTAACTTTTAGTTGGGTCTTAGTAGGTGTTTTATTACTTTCTTCAGTAATTAAGGAATTACTTGCTAGATGGGCTTTAAGACTTGGTAAGAGTTATGAGTCTATGTCCATAGTTGGTGATGCATTGCATCACAGAAGTGATGCAATAGCTACAGCTCTACTGGTTTTGGGAGTCTTAATAGGTGCTGACTACTGGTGGGTCGATGGGGTCTTAGGCATGTTAGTATCACTCATAATACTATATACTTCCATCAAGATGGTGCTTAAGTCATCCAGAGATTTACTCGGTTCTGAACCAACTAAGTATGAGAAGGACTTACTAAATAGTTTAGCTCGTGAGGTATCACCCTTCATAGAAAACGTACATCATGTACACATTCACAAGTACGGGGATCACGTTGAAGTATCACTACATATAAAACTCCCTAAGACAATGAAGCTTGAAGAGGTTCATGAGATAGCTACTAAGCTAGAGAATAAGATTAAGAACACGTTGGGTTGGGAAGCCACCGTACATCCCGAACCAGAAGACATGAAAGAAAAAGACTGAGTTCCTCATATCAAGCGTTTATGTTTACTGATACTACATCGGTACAGAATATACGTAGATTCTCCAAGACTTCCTCCCTAATTTCGTTATGAACACAAGTGCTTCTTTGCCGTTGAGAATACTCCCGTCTTTCTTTTCCACCCTAAAACCTGTCAGGTTACCTTCACGTATTAAGGCTTTAACTCTGTTTCCTTCATCATCAATCAAATTAGTGTACATTATGCGTGTCTTGCTCTCCTTATAAATATTCATAATTAATGAAATTATGTTCTCACCGCTAACTTCTCTTTTCAAGCTACTGATTAACTGAGACTTAAGTATTATCATGCTTAGAAGGACTTCATCTTCAAGTTCTCTCGGATCTCTGAGTTCCTCTGAAGGCTCAGTAGGTTTTAGTGGTTTAGGAGGTGGTGTAGGGGGAGGTTTCACCTCCTCAATAACTGCCTTGACTTCTTCTTTTGTTGGTGTTACGGCAGGAGCAGGCTTCGCAAGCTCAGCTGCTGGTTGTGGTGGTTGCGGCTGTGCTGCTTTCCCTCTCTTAAGAGGTTCTACCATGAGAGGTAACTCATACATCATTTTCCTGCGGAGATTATCTAAAAACTTTACTAGTGCACTCTCGATTCTTCTTTCTTTAAAGAAGGAAGACTTCACAGTTAATCTTCCGGTGAGTAAGGTGAAGAGACCCCTAACACTAACGTCCAGTCTGAAAAGGAGATAAATATCTCCCTGACTCTCTAACTCAATAATCTTAACTTCATTCGTGCTAGTTATCTTTAACTTAATGTTTAGTCGATTAATAGTATCACCTATAACTAAGTCTATTATGCCTTCATTATCTCGTATTTCATGTATTTTATCAACGTAAACTTCATTAAAACTCCATAGACCTAGGTAAAGTCTTAAGTCCCCCAATACTAGCATCACGTCATCAGGAGATAAGGGAATCGCTGCTTCAAAACTTCTAATTATAGTCACCTATCTCCCCACAAAATAGACTACATTCCAGAATTTATATAAAAATCTTCAGAATAAAGAGAACTACCGTAGTTCTAACATCTTAGAAAGCAAGTCCTCATGTAGTGAAAATAGTAACCCCATACTTAACTAAAACAAAAAGTTTTTAAACAGTCTTAGTTGGTTATACATTAAGGGTTTCGAAGAATGAAGTTCTGTCCTAAGTGCGGAACTATGTTGATTCCTGTGAGAGAGGGAAGCAAGACTTATCTAGCTTGTTCTAGGTGTGGCTATAAAGAACCACTAAAAGAGGGTTCTAAATATAAGTTAGAAAGCAAGACTAGCAACGAAAGCAGAGTTAAGACAACCTCAGTCGTTAGTTCTGAGGGAGAAAAATTAAGAAAATCTGAAGAGTTAGAACAGGAGAAAGAAAACTACTACGAGATTTTCTTGGAATTAATGAGTGAGGAAGAGGGAGGAAGTCAATAATATCAAGTTTTATGAAAGCCTTAAGTCTTTGACAGTTCGTCTATTATGTTACTAATGAGCTTCTTCCTGAGTTCCTGGTCTTTAATCTTATCTATTAGGAGTACTTTAGCTATTAATTCTACGGACTTCCTTAAATTATCTACTTGAGACATTAATTGTTTCATATTTTGATTCAAGGAACTAAGATCATTCTCGACATGACCTAAAGTATGAGCTATTGTGTTCATAAGCAAGAGATTATAGTCTTCTGCACTAATTTCCTCATGCAGGTGTTCGTGCTCATGATGATGCTCACCTAATTCAGACAGCTCCTCATGTTCCACCTCAATATCTTCCCCTCTCTTAGGCAACTTCATTCTACGCTTACTGCTTTCTTCACCACCCATTCTCAAGGCCCCCAACACATAACCTATTAATAAGGAAACCAACTTTAATAAACATTAACTAGACATAAGGTTCTAGTTATGGTTTTATTGTGTTAAGATGTGTGAAATATTACCGAAGACAGCATTATTTCCTGTAATCAATAACTACATAAAGTATTTGACTACCCCTTATCAAGATAGTTCCATACTTAGCTATAGGTTTTAAGTCTTCGTCAGAGACTTCCTCAGCGTTTATCATTACTAAGTTCATGGTATTGTCTGCGAAGATTAACTGACCTGTGTAGGAACTACCCTCCTTTACTTTAACTAATACGTTCTTATTTATAGAAGACCTCAACACTCTTAAAGGACTCTCCAGTCTTGATACCTCCATACATCAACACCGTAACTTTCTTACCTAGAAGTAAGTAGGGTACATAAATATAAATTTTGAGGTTAGGCCAAGGACAATTAATTACGCATCTCTATAGTTTTCTTTTAGTGCTAGTTCATCTACTTTCCATTATTTCACCCAGCTCGTAGCTTCAGAAGGTTATGAGTTTTGAATGATTGCGAGAAAGATTTACAGAACCTGCAAGCTTTGTATTGCGTCACTAATTATAATTAAGTTAGGAAATACTAAACCAGAAAAACCTGTGAATTCTCGCTACTCTGAAAGCTATGTTTTCGGTTGTAACGGTCAGTATTGGAGTTACTAGTCACTTATCCTTGCCGTCACCACTCATCATTCCATTTAGTTGTTGTTCTTTATGTTAATAAGTGTTCTTATTCTTCTTGTTTTGGTGTGTGAGGATGGTTAGAGTTGCTGTAGTGGACTACGACCTCTGCAAGCCACATAGGTGTCGTTTAGAGTGTGTGAGGTTTTGCCCTATTAATCGGAGTGGAGGTAAAGCTATTGAGGTTTCTGAGTCTGTTGGTGGTAAGGCATTCATTTACGAAGTTGCGTGTGTTGGTTGCGGTATATGTGTTAAGAAGTGTCCTTATTACGCTATAAGTGTGGTTAACTTGCCTGATGAGCTTGAGAAACGCGTAGTACATAGATACGGACCTAACGCCTTCAAACTTTACGGCTTACCAACACCCCAGACTGGGATGGTCATAGGCATATTAGGTAAGAACGGGTCTGGTAAGACAACAGTCTTAAGAATACTTTCAGGTGACCTAACACCTAATCTAGGAGTATTTGAGGTAGAACCTTCTTGGGACAGAGTACTCGAGAAGTTCAGGGGGACAGAACTCTACAACTACCTAAAAATAGTGGCTGACGGGAGCTTAAGAAGAGTCCACAAGATACAGCACGTAGATCTCGTAAGAAAGTATGTGAAGGGTCACGTAGGCGAGGTCTTAACAAGAATAGATGAAAGAGGATTACTAAATGATGTTAAGAAGATGCTATCTTTAGAGAGTGCATGGGATAACAAAATTAGTAACTTAAGTGGTGGAGAACTGCAGAGATTTACGATAGCTGCCGCCCTGCTTAGGGAAGTGAAAGCCTATTTCTTTGATGAACCCTCCAGCTACCTAGACGTCAAGGAAAGGCTTGCTGTAGCGAGCGCTATTAGAGAGTTAACACCTAGGTCAGCCTACGTCATGGTGGTGGAGCACGACCTAGCAGTACTAGATTATGTCTCTGATAGTGTGGTCGTGATGTATGGTGAACCAGGCGTTTACGGGCTTTGCTCAAAGCTCTACTCAGTAGGGTCTGGAATAAATCACTTCCTAGAAGGTTTTCTGCCAGCGGAGAACATGAGAATAAGAAATGAAAGAATAACCTTCTACTTCAGAATAGAACCTTCAGAAAGTACTGAACTTAGGAAGCCTTATTTGTACTGGCCCTACATGACGAAAAACCTTAACAACTTTAGGTTAGTTGTTGAGGAAGGTGTCTCCTACGTAGGTGAGATAATAGGTATGTTAGGTCCTAACGCGATAGGTAAGACAACATTCATAAGACTTCTCGCAGGAGAACTCAAGCCTGAAGAAGGATACGTAACTACAGAGGGACTCAGGATATCTTATAAGCCTCAGTACGTAAGAGCTGAGAACTATCCCTGGACAACAATTGATGAAGCTTTAAAAGAGCTTCGGAAGGAAGGTATGGCATCTACAGAATGGTTCGAAACCGACGTAATCAGGAAGTTAGGTCTCCATAAATTAGGAGATAAGGAGATAGCTAGCCTTAGTGGGGGAGAATTACAGAAGTTTGCCGTAACAGTTGCTTTAGCTAGGGAAGCCGACTTATACTTGATCGATGAACCCTCAGCATTCATAGATGTAGAGGAAAGACTAACCGTTGCTAAAGCTATAAGGAAAGTAGCTGAGGTACGTAAAACCACCATATTCGTCGTGGATCACGATCTACTCGTAGCAGACTATATCTCTGACAGAGTCATGGTTTTTGAGGGTACTCCTGGTAGGGAAGGGTATGCCAGATCACCGGCAGACCTCAGGTCAGGCATGAATAAGTTCCTGAAAGAAGTGCAAGTAACTTTCAGGAGAGACCCAAGAACGTATAGGCCCAGAATAAATAAGCCAGGCTCCTACCTAGACAGGCAACAGAAAATGTTAGGAGAGTACTACTATGTCAAACCAATACAACACTTAGCTGAAGACTAATATCAAAATTAATTACTGACATCCTTAGATGTTCTTTTAACGTTCTTGTTCATGTTCAGGAACTTCATTAACTCTTTAGGGACGGAACTACTGTCAAGCTTAACAGAACCCTCATCTACAAGAATAAGGATTATTCTCTTGGTGATTTAAAATATTGCTCCCTTCATTTAGATATCATAATTCCTAGTCATTATTTAAGCTAATACGCTTGAAACTTAGGAATTCCTAAGCATTAGTAAGGGAAAGAGTCTCGTATAAGTTGCTTGGAGTTTTGCGTTAATGAAGAATTTCTAGTTCAAGTTCTATGTAGGAAGATCTCCTGTCACTATACTCTATAGTGCCTATATTAACTTTAGATAATCTTACTAAATTCCCTAATCTCTTACTAATGAGGTTATAGAGATCTACTGCTCTAGGTATGTTATCGCCTCTACCATGGAGCACTATTTTCCTGATGCCCTGATTAACGTAATTATTGAATATTAGCACGTAAGTTTCCATAGGTTTGTTACCCACGTTTAATTTCTTAGTGGTTACTGAACCCATCACCTAACATCCACTAATTTTTGTTAGCATCCCAAATAAGTTTAACTGAGTTGGAGGTCACACTCCCAAAAACACTAAGCCCAGATGTTGAGGAGGAAATAGTGATGAACCCCTAGAAAACTGAAAACATTAATTCGATCCAGCGTGATTAAACGAAAGCTACTTATTCGAGATCGAAAAATATTTAAAAACCTCTCATACTCATAAACTTGGTGTGTTCCTATGTTCGAGGAAGAGTGGTGGGAAGAGGAAGAAGAAGAGTGGTGGGAAGAAGAGTGGGAAGAGGGTGAAGAAGAAGAGTGGGAGTAAAACTCTTTATCACCCGATTTTTAAAATTGAGTCCCCAAGAAAGTTATAATGTGTTTACCTTCTAGCAAATAATCACTTTGTTTCTTAGTCTGATGAGAGTGAAGCTATTTTAGGTTTGCGAGAACATATTACAGCCAAGAGTTACGTCGTTGTTTTTATTTTTCTTGATGATATTCGTAGTTTTATGGTTCTGAGTTTCTTGTGTTTCATTATCATGCCTCAGTGTAGAAGCTAGGGTCCTAAAGCGGTTTCTTCATCAGTAATGATACTGTAGAATGTTTGAAGGTTTTCGTGATGACTTAGTAAATAACGAGAAACATGAAAGCGCTGATGCTGCTTTTGGGTCAAGGAATGACTATTGCGGTGAGTCGGAGAAAGTAAGCTTGTAGCTTAATAACATTTAGTGTGGCTAAACCTATTAAACTGTGTTGATAAGTTTTTAGTGAGTAAGTTAATGATAGATATGGTGATTTATGTGAGCTTTAAGTCCGCGTCAGTTCCTGTGGATGAGTCAGGCAGGCAATACCACTTAAATGTTAGGAAGGGTGATGTACCTAGGTATGTTTTACTTCCTGGTGATCCGGGTAGGGTACCGTTTATAGCTAGTTTCTGGGATGAGAGTAAATTACTGAGCACGCATAGGGAGTACGTTACTTATGTGGGTAAGTATAAAGGTGTTGATATAGCGGCTGTCTCTACCGGTATAGGAGGTCCTGCGACAGCTATAGCTATTGAAGAATTATTGAGGGTGGGTGCTGATACATTCATAAGAGTTGGTACTACTGGTGCTTTAAGGAAAGAAATTGAGTTAGGTGATTTAGTGATATCGTTAGCTGCTGTGAGGTATGATGGGGTTAGTAAGATTTATGTTGAGCCAGAATATCCTGCAGTAACCTCGCTAGATGTTCTCTTAGCTTTAATTGAAGCAGCAGAGGAGCTCGGAGTTAGATATCATGTTGGGATAACAGCTAGTAGTGACTCGTTTTATGTTGGGCAGGGAAGACCAGGATTCAGGAATTACCTACCTAAGCAGTGGTCTGATATACATGTAAGACTTGCCGAGATTAATGTGCTTAATTTCGAGATGGAAGCCGCAACAATATTCACTCTAGCCAACATATACGGTGGTAGGGGAGGAGCTGTATGTGCAGTCATAGCTAATAGAGTCACGGATGAATTCGCTCCCGGAGCAGGCGTTGAGAATGCTGTTAAGGTAGCTAATGAGGCGGTGAGGATATTAAGGGAGTGGGATTATCTAAAAACAGAGAAGAGGATTAACTACTTATCAGTAAGTACTCTTAGTGAGTGGTATTTAAGGAGTCGTAAACGAGAGTAGTGCAAATAAAACGGTGAATAGCTTTGGTTAAGATTTTAGTAAGTAACGCAACAATAATGACTTTTTCTATAAAGGAGAAAATGTTAATAAATGAAGGATTTGTTTTCTCAGATGCTGGGAAGGTAGTTGTTGTTGGTTCTGGTGACCCTCCTGAAGAACTGAAATACCCTGAATTACTCCTTACTGGGAAGGAGAGACTAGTTATACCTGGTCTTAGTAGCGCTTTCACGAATCTCTCGCACTACCTACTCAGATATAGGGAGAATTTACGAGACTTAAGTTCTGATATAGAGTACTTGAGGAAAATCACGAGAATCGATATGTATTTTCTTGCAGCTATGGCTTTCGCAGAATTGATTTCTAGGGGAGTCACGACAGCTTTAGTAATAGATGTTTACTTAGACGAGGCTGCTAGAGCAGCTCATGACTTGAGTTTTAATGTTGTTCTAGCACCACCATTTAATTGCGGCTTAGAAGAGTTCGCGCCTGAGGCTGAGTTAAGATTACTACTAAGCAGGTGGCATGAGAAAGTTGAGGGGATTAAAGCAGGGATCGCCGTATGCAGTGAGGTAAGTGAGAAGATTATTTCTCTAGCAAAAGAGTATAAGCTAAGAATTTTTCAGGTTGGTGGATCAGTAAGTGATTACGAGGGAGTAGAAGTAGTCTTCGTGAATCCTACGAAGGGTTCTGGAAGTAACGTAATTAGATGGGGGCCTCAGCTAAGTGAGTGGAAACCTGAGGAAGGATTAGGTGTAGGGGTAAGACCCTCATACGATATGAAGGACGTAGTTAGGGAAGTCTCATACAAGACTTCCAAACACCCGATAGACGTACTTTACTCAGCAATAGTTAGGAACCCTATATTAATAGGCTTTAATGATGTGGGACCCCTAGAAAGAAACATGAAAACAAACTTATTGATGCTGGACGCGTCAGAACCTCCTGGCTGGCCATTACCTAAGAATCTTAGTGAAATAACTAAAGCAGTAGTTGAGGGCAACCTAAGAGTGGAGACCGTAATACTAGATGACGAGATACTCGTTGATAGTGGTGAAACCATGACTATAGGTAACGACCTCATAAATAAGGCTAAGAAACGTCTAGCTAACCTAATCCGCGAGTAACTTCTCTTCAAGAAAAATTGGTAGGAGGTAATACACAATAAGAAGTAACACCAAAAAATTTCGGGGGTATTGTTTTGTTGGTAGGTTCTGTTATGAGTGTCAATTAGTTGTTGATATGGTGAGTGAGGTTTTGGAAATTAGTACTAGTTCTAGAGCTAAAGGATCTTTAATTAAGGTTAAGGGAGAGCTTCCTCTAGATTCTCTAAATATTCTCAAGAAATCCAAAATCCTTAAAATACCGCTGGAGAAGCTTAGATCTATTAACAAGTATCGAGTCAGTAAGAGAGATGTTAATGTGTTTAAGTGTCTGAAGGATGAAGACATACAGCATAACCTAGTAGTGGTAGAGATACTCTATGAGGGAGGAGAAATAAAGCTTTTAATAAGCAGCAACGAAGCATCAAAACTTGATAGAATCTTTGATAAATGGTTAGCGGCGTAGTTAGCGACTGCTTTACTTCATTGCTACGTAGAGAGTTGATCTGGTTGCTTTAAGTCCAGGCTCGCCGTGCTTTACGTGTTTAGTAGTTAGTGCGTATTCCCCGAGATAATGACCTATCATTTCAGGCACTATCTTGACCGGAACGAATTCTTTCCCGTTATAGACTTCTATCATTAACCCAACCATCTCAGGTAGTATGACCATATCTCTTACGTGTGTTCTTACTCTAACGTTCTTGCCCTGAGCCATCAACTCTCTAGCTTTCCTAATCTCTCTAAGTAGTTTTATCCTGGGAGATTCGTTAATCCCGTATTCTCTTCGTTTACGTATTATTTCTGTAGAAGACTCCCGTAGTAATGATCGTCTGGCTCTCGCAGGCAATACCTGAATTAACTGATCCATCGACATACTGAGTAATTCTTCTAGCGTCTTACCTCTGTACTTGAAGCGTCTCCACTCAGGAGGCATCTCTATACTTGTCGTCACTGATCACACCTAAAATAAGAGGTATCTAGAGCTTAAAAACTATTTTATGAGTAGCTGCGTTTTTAACTAGATCATCTTAAGTCTAAGGGATAAACAAGCTTATAATTTGAAAATTGTTAGTTTAGGGGGGTAGAGTATGGGATACGAATGGATTGACGAAATGTTTAAGGTTAGCATAAGTAGAGAAGACTTGGAAGAGCTTGAAGCCACATTAAAAGACATGAAAGAACCTGTTGAAGTATATACTTTCGTTGGTAGTGCTTGCAGGTACTGCACCAACACCGTAAGACTTATTGAAACCTTATCAAGTGTTAGCCCTAAGGTAAGTGGGTCTAGCCTAATAAGGCATAAAATCGTGAAGAGAGAGGCTGACTCGGAGGGATTCTTTAAGAAGTTTAATGTTTCAAGAGTTCCTACTGTGTTAATGATTGAAGGACACATAAAGTATACTGGAATGCCAGCAGGTGAAGAGATTAGGGGATTAATTGAGACTTTAATTAGGTTAAGTACTGGAGACTCAGGACTAAACGAACATACTGTGAGAGAATTAACGAATCTGAAGGCTCCTGTTAAAATAGATGTTATAGTCACGCCAACGTGTCCCTACTGTCCTTATGCTGCTTTATTAGCGAATATGTTCGCTTTTGAATCGTATAGATCTGGAAGTAGGATGGTCATAGCTGACACTATAGAAGCTTACGAGAATCCAGACATAGCAGATAAGTATGGAGTTATGTCAGTTCCAACTATCGCAGTAAATAGTGAGGTAGAGTTCATAGGTGTGCCTTATGAAGATCAGTTATTAGAGAAAGTATTAGAACACTCAAGAAGAGAATACTTAAAGAAAGTTAAGAAAGAAGAGTATATGAGGATACTGAGAGAATTAGAAGACAGCACAGAAAGCGAGAAAGAGTAGGTGTATATTCAATACTCGCATGTGAAGCAATCTCCTAACTCGCCTTCCTGAAGAGCGTACCTGGTAGCGATTCTATATCTTGCTTGTGTTTTTCTATCAATTTCTAGTGTAGATTCGGTGGTTTTCGGAGCGCTTTCCGTGGTCTCACTTTCTTTCCGTGTAGTTTCTGGCACAGCTTCAGCAACTCCTTCAGTTTTTCTTTCTCTAGCCATTCTGCGAGTCAGTTTAGCACCGAAATATATGACTTGCTGCGTCTTGCTTTTATCTCTATAGATTGTTATCCCCTTACAACCTAGTCTCCAAGCAAGTAGGTACACGTTTCTTACGTCATCTACGCTGACCTCAGCCCTCATATTGACTGTTTTACTTACTCCTGCATCAACCCATTGTTGCCACATAGCTTGATGTAATACATGCCACGAAGGTTCAATATCGTGAGCAGTCACAAAGATCTCTCTAAGCCTCCTAGGCATGTATGGGTTATGTTTGATAGAGCCTGACTCGGCTACGAGATTAACAACCTCTGGGTCATCAAGACCGTATTCTCTTAGAGCGTCAAGGAATAACGTGTTGACTTCGATGAATGTACCTACAGTAACTACTCGAGTAAAAGCTAAAGCAAATATAGGCTCTATAGATGATGATGTTCCAGCTATTATTGAGATAGTTCCAGTCGGAGCTATAGAAAGCAACGCAGCGTTTCTTAACCCGTACTTAATCATCTCCTCACGTAGCTCATTCCAATCAACTTGAGGTCTCATCTTAACGAGCGTCTTTATATGTTCTGAAACCTTAGACTCAATACCTGCTATCTCAAGTAACTCATCGAAAGACTTAGCAGTCAGCCAGAAAGGTCTGTAGAGCTCGGGCTTCCAGGCAGGGAACGTTCCTTTCTCAGCAGCTAACTCTATTGAGGCTTTGTAAGCATTGTAAGCTATCCACTCACTCAGGTGGTAAGCTAGGTATAACGCATCAACAGAATCGAACGGGATGCCTAACCTTATGAGCATGTGAGCCCACCCCATAACACCTAAACCGACTTTTCTGGTGCGTTTAGTTGCTTTCTCTAATTGTGGTAACGGCCACTTAGCAACATCTATGACATTATCTAAAAATCGCACAGCAACTCTCACATCACGGCCTAGCCCCACCCAATCAATAGTGGGTTTACCATCAATATATACTACGAACTTCTCTAAATTAAGACTTCCAAGATTACATGATTCCCATTCTAGAAGTGGTTCCTCACCGCACGGGTTAGTAGCGTTTATCTTGCCTATGTACCATGTTGGGTGTCTTCTGTTAATTGTGTCTATGAAGAGCAGACCCGGATCTCCTGAATCCCACGCATTCTTAACTATTTCTTGGAAAATCGTTTTAGGGTCTTCCCAACCAACTATGGCGTTCTCTTTCTCCGCTATCGCGAGAGCCTCATCCCAAGTTATTATGAGGGACTTGTCTAGAGGTATTGAGCCGCCGTGTTTTTCAAGCTCGTCAAGTATGACCTCCTGAACCCATTCCTCACTCATGTAGTGTCTTGCCCACACAACAGCGTATTTTCTGGAATCATTACTACCATCAATAGAAGTCTTACGTGGGTTAATCAAGGGTACTGGCTTATTCTCAACTAGGTGCTTGAAGAACCAATCATAAACACTCACCGATATGTTGAAGTTCTGAAGTGCCTTATCTTTAAGTTCTCCTGACTTACTCTTAATGAACTTCATTATGTCGGGGTGCCATACGTGTAGGGTACCCATATTAGCTCCTCTTCTGCGTCCTCCCTGCTTTACCACGTCGGTGTTTACGTCGAAGAGTTTCATGAATGAGAGAGGTCCTGAAGCTACGCTGGCAGTAGTAGAGACTACGTCCCCCTCAGGCCTGAGTTCAGAGAATGAAAACCCAGTACCACCGCCTTGCTGGAAAACTATAGCTTGAGCCCTAATAGCGTCATATATTCCCTCACCTTCAGGCGTCACCATAGAGTCTCTGACCGGAAGAACGAAACATGCTGAGAGTATACCTAATCTTGTTCCAGCATTCATTAAGGTCGGTGAGTTCGGTACGAACCTCAATTCAGTCATTAACCTATAGAATTCGTTAAACCACTTCTCACGATCCTTTGTCTCAGCACTAGCTATATGTCTAGCTACCCTCTCGAAAAGACCCTTCGGGGTCTCAATAAATCTCCCACTTGATGGGTCCTTAAGTAGGTACCTACTTGACAAAACTTTTAGTGAGTAATAACTTAGTCGAGAGTCCTCAGGACTAAAATCAGTCCATGTGCCTTTACCGTAGACATCATTATAGATTCTTGCAAGAAGGTAATGCCGCGCAGCTAACTCATATCTAGAATCCAGTACTACCTTACCAATAAAGGTCTTTTCTACTAGATCAGCTATCTTACTCGTGGTTAACTTCTCAGTTACCTTCAAAATCTCAGACATTAACTCATCCATAACCCCGGATATAGCTGAAGAATCATCAAGACCAGCAGAACTCATCGCCAGATGAATAGACTTAGTAAGCTTGTCTAGCTTGAAAGACTCAGTAACGCCGCTCTTCTTAATAACACGCAAAGTCTCCAAGTTTCTTCCCCAAGATTTTTTTATCTCTCTCCTTATACTTTAAGAGGTTTAGGAGCTCATAAAGTCTAACCTTCTTGAAATTAATGTATTACCTATATTAATCAAGCTCAGAATACTGAAATGCTTGTTAAGTAGTGGAGATAATACTGCATCCGCATAAAAAGTAAGTAACTAAACAGCCCTGAACTTAGAATCCCACGTCTCGTAAACCTTGATTAATTCTCTATTAACGCTAGGTCTCCTCTCCTTCATAGCTTCTATGAAGTCTTCCTTAGTTATTGGTCTTGGGTTTCCTGAACCGCTGTTCTTTGTGAAGAACTCTCTCACAGTTCTTAAGTGAGCACTCATGATTATATCTCTTATGTCGCTAGCGGTATAGCCTTCTAGCGAGTCAGCTAACTCATCTAAGTTAACGCTAGGTGATAAGTTCAGTGATGAAGTGTATAGCTTAAGTAACTGTCTTCTAGACTCTTTGTCGGGTAACGGGACGTAAATTCTCTTCTGAAATCTTCTTATGAATGCTTCATCAAGTTTCCAAGGCTTATTAGTAGCTGCTATTACGTAAACTAGTTTTTGTTCATTGCCTTTGTCTTGTAATCCGTCCATCTCTTTAAGGAATTGAGTCCTAACTCTTACTTCCCCACCAATCTCACTACTAAAGGTTCCGAAGAGTGAGTCGACCTCATCTATAAATATTATGACTGGTTTAGATTCTCTTGTGGAGACTTCCCTAGCTTTACTAAACAGTAAAGCAACCTTACGTTCGGATTCTCCGAGCCATTTAGACATTATTGAAGCAGCATCAACATGTATGAAAACTCCTTCAATCTCGTTGGCTACGGCTGCGGCGATGTATGTTTTGCCGCATCCTGGCGGACCATAAAGAAGTATTGCTCTAGGCCACCCTAGAGGAAACAAGTCAGGTCTTTTAGTTGGATATATTATGGATTCGTATAAAGCCCTCTTCACATCATCCAGACCTGCAACATCGCTGAAACGTACCTTAGGTTTCTCTTTAACTATTAAAGCTTCAATTTCGTCATCATAATTTTCTTCTCTGAGAGACCCTGAGGTAGGGAGGGGTGAGGCTCTAAAATATTCTAAATCTTTTATTCTCTTCTGGTATTGTTTTATCCAGTCCTTATATATGGTGTTTAGTGGGTTCTCAGGGTATAACTGTATTATCTTAGTTAATATTTCTATGGCGTTCTTATAGTTTTTTACTGCTTCACCATAATTACCTTCTTTATCATTCATTACTGCTTGCACGGCATAATGTCTAGCAATATTCTCTAAGTAAGGTAGTGAATTACTGCTCACGCATAATCACCTTAACCTAAAAACTCAGAATACTATTTTGTTTTGTTCTCGCAGCCTATTTAGTGCTTTATAGACGTCTTCCTTGCTCACACCAAACATATTTTTAAAGTGGTTTACGTCTACGAAGCCGTTATGGGTTACTATGTACTCAAGTAATGCTTTCTCTAACAGGTTCTGGTCAATCGTCTTGAATTTATCTGGTTGTTTGCTTGGCAGCGTAATAGCTTCTACATCTTTCTTAATCTTTTCTTCGAGGTTCCCTTTAACCTTAACTGGCAACAATATGTCAACAGGTATTTCAGGTAGTTGAGACTTTATAGTTTCCTCAGCTGCTTTCTCTATTTCTTGAAGTAGCTTCTTAGCTTCAGGTGTGTGCTCGATTATCTCCTCAGGTTTTAACTTCGCGTAGTCCGTTGTAGATGCTATGACTCTCCTAGACTCGTTAATTAAGCTATCTATATTGTAAGCCAGGTTAGGTACTAAGTCTTTCACGTAGTCTTTAGCAACTACTAGGAGGTTAGAAACCTCTATTAAGTGGTGTGACAAGTTACTTACGTCTTCTAGGGTCTCAAGTCTTAGCTTTACTTGTTCAAGTACCTTCTCCACGACAACTAACTTAGTAGTCATTTCTCTGACCTGAGTAGCTTCGTTAGCATATATGAGTGCTCTGTCTTTCTCTTTACCTATACTGGCTGAGATAGTTGCTTTAACTAGGTGATCGTACCTACTCTTTAACCTAGCTACGGTGTCTGATACTTCTTGCTTAGCCGAATCAACATGTACTATGAGTAGTGAGATAAACTTCTTAGGATCTACCTTGGAACCTCCCTTAATTTTTCCTATGAAGCCACTGAACCACTTAAAGAGCCCTACTTCCCCGCCTTCATTAGCGATACTCAAGCCCCACCCCTCCATGACGTCATGTTACGTCTATTACTTGTACTTGTATGGGTTGCTCTACCTTACCTTGTTCTTTGGGGGAAGGCTTAACAGGTGGTGGGATTACCTCAGTAATAGGCTTTACTTCGCCAGCTTCACTCTCTAACTTTGTGATGAGTTCTAGGTGTTTCTCAACATCTCTCTTCTCATCAAGTGCCTTAGCTTTATTACTTCTGAGGAGTTCTGAGGATGACTTATATGCTTGATCACTTATTTCGTTACCCATGTAAAGTATCTGCATGTTGGTCATGTCTTTCTCTAGTCTTATCACGAGATCTTCTAATTCGCCAGCCCTCTTCCTAAGTAACTCCTTAACCTTACTGACTTCTTCTTTAAGTGCTTTAAACTCATTATCTAGTTTCTTCTTTAGTTCCTCATACGCATGTGCAGGTATAGATGCTTTCCTAAATAATTCTTCAGTAGCTCTTAACCTCCTCTTAACTCTGTCAAGCTTGTTCTCAGCTTCTATAGCAAGAACCTTCCACTCAGGCATCACAACAGGCCCGTCAGGCGTTAGCTTGACTCTGCTGACCGGAATATTCTCATACACAGCGTCATTAATTACTATTTCTAAAGTCTCTATCTCTCCGGAAACGTTACTGAATGTAGCTACTAACCTACCAATAACTCTCCCATATTCATCTTTTATTAACTGACCAACATATTTATCAACTTGATCTAGAGTTATCGCCACTGCATTCAACACCTCACAGTAATACTGACAAAATAAAAATACTTAAAAAGAGTTGGGGGGCTCTTTTCCTGATTTCTTGATTAAAGCTTATTTTTACGCGTAAATTCCCTAAGTCCAGCACAACTACGTTCCTTAACCTATTTAGTGTTTTGGGGAACTCTTTTATCTTGATTTACAACACTAGCCTAACTTCTTCAGGGTATTCTAGCTACGGAAACTCTATACAAGCAGAAATTAAGAAGGTTTAGAATTAAAAATAAAAAGGGTAGGTAAGGTTTTGTGTTTTTAGTTTTACTCTTTAATTAAGCTCTTCTTTTTGAGATCCTCAACTTCCTTCTTGCTCAAGAATCTAACTACTTTGATCTTGGTCTCAGGGCTAGTGCCTACTACTGCCCACCTGTTGTTCTTTAACTTCATGAATTGCGGGTTCTGAATCTCTACTTTCTTCTTAGCCTTTACATCAAAAGCCATCCACTTCTCCATATTTTTCACCGCATTAATAATATCTACTAGGAGGTATATAAACTTATTGAAAGTCGCTTCATCACGTCACACAGGTAAATTTTTATAATAATGTGTAAGTATTTTTATTGAAGTATATACAGCGTGTTATAGGTGAAAAATTTCATGAAATACAAAAATCCTGCTTACTTTATAAAGTATGAGAATTTAGGGTGGGTAGTTAGTTAAGTTATTAAGTAATTAACTAACGTATATAAGTTTGTAACTTGATTGTCTGTGGAGCTTTTGTCGTAGAATTACAGGCATCTGTATTATTAGAGTATTGTTGAGGGTTCTTTTCCTGTTTTTGTTTTTGGGGGTATTACTGGGAAGTCTTCGTTGAATGTAGAAACTATTGTAAAGAACGTATTCATTAATGTGTAGATATGTTCAACAAATCTAGGCTTATAATTCTCGTTTAATTCATTCCTAAACACTACTCGCGCTACTGTGATTGCTTGAAGATCTATAGGACTTGGTTGTAAGCCGATATTACATGTCGAGCACACAGTAATAATTCTGTACATGAGTTTTGACGAAAACCTTAACGCTTCCTCAACACTTAACTCACTTAATTTCTTCTTATGTTCTGGAGACACAGCAACACCTAACAAGAGAACGTAGCGGTCCTCTCTACCCTCAGGTCTGAAAACCTTAAGATTCACGTGGAGAGGAGGTTGCGTAAAGACGTCGAGACCCCAAGCAATTCTGAAATGTGGTTGTGTTTCAAGTTTCCTGATATTGAAGCCTTCCTCTATCAACCACCTACTCACTAGTTCGTCTTCTTGAAGACTCATTTCGCGCCACCAACTATAGAATAAATGTCAAAGATATTATTATACACTTAGTGGGACTTAATAAGCGTTCTTTTTGACTACGTTAAGTATTTAATGTTTCCAGTATAATCTTATAAGGGTGATAGTTTGCTCAGCAAACATCCTCTAGAGTTACCGCAACCAAGAAAATTTAGTAAGAAGGAAGTAGCTGAGGCTTTAAGACTCTCTATAATAGCTGAGCTAGACGCTATAAACCTCTACCTACAGCTAGCCAGGTATTCTGAAGACGAGAATGTAAGGAAAGTATTTGAAGATATAGCTAAGGAAGAAAAAACACATGTGGGTGAGTTTCTCGCGCTACTTAAATCCCTAGACCCCGAGCAAGTATCTGAACTTAAAGCAGGTGCTGAGGAGGTAAAGCAATTAACAGGGATTTCAGTATCAGATAGCGACCCACCAATTCAGAAAGATACTTTCGAAGACGAAATTCTAAAGAAGCTGAACACTAAAGCTAAAGAAATTACTGATTCAGCGAGAAAATTACGTAAAGTACTAGAGATCGTTCACGTAGGTAGGGGGGTCGAGGCTCTCCCATTAGAGGAAGTAGTAGCTGAGGAAACTATTAGGTCTAAAATTAGTAGGATGGTGATATTGAGCGAACTCAGTATTCAGTTCAGTATTAAGGTAAGGATACTGGATTACTGGAGTAGGACAGAAATTCAGCCAGACCTAGCACCACTATCACTTGCTTCAACAAAGCTCGCTCTAAACGAGGACAAAATAATACTTGAGGGAGACTTAGAGAAAGGATGGCCCGGACTCCTCACATGCAAAATGAGTATTAAGGAAGAATTAAGTGACTGGAGCGTGCCAGGAAACCCAGTAGCAGATGTTTCGAAAGCAGTGAAGAAACTAGTTGATGAAGCTATACCACCACCCTACGTATTGCTTGTTAGTCCTGCAAGATACGCAGACCTGCTAAAATATACTGAAAAAGCAGGCGTTACGGAATTAGAGAGAATTAAAGCTTTAGTAAGTGAGGTAGTTCAGACCCCCCTACTAAGCGATAACGACGTTCTAGTAATTTCGACAAATAAATATATGATAGACTTGGTTATCGGGGCTGACACAGTCTTAGATTACTTAGGTCCTTCAGCAGATGAATACTCCTACAGACTTTGGGAGACTCTAGTATTAAGAATAAAGAACCCTAAAGCAATAGTACATCTCACGAAAAAATAATTAAGAAATATTTTTTAACTAAATAAATCACTTTTGGAATCCTCATGTTAGGAAAGCCAGGATAGTAATGATAGAGGATTTAAAACCCACACATCCGATTTTCATTTCATGGACTCATATAAGTTGCTCATTTGTTCTGGATATGTAGTGAAGTATGAGTCTTCAGTTATTTTTGCGTGGTTTGATATGTTAATATGTTTTTTAAGACCTCATCATCAGGATTTAGATTGAAGCTTTTTAATTCATGTTGGTAAGGATAGTTGGTTGGTGTTTATGAGGAAGATCTCGTTAAGATCTTCAAGGATAAAGCCTTCACCTCATAGGAAGCTCGTAGCTAAGGTTGATGAGCTTCTTAAGTCTGGAGGAACTGTCTACAATTACTCGGCTGGTCAGCCAGGTTTTCCACCTGAAGAAGACTTAATTAATGATTTCTATAGTAGGCTTGTTAAGAATCCCTTCAATCATTTCAGGTACGTATCTACGAAGGGGTTGTATGAGTTACGTGAAGCTATTAAGGAAGACTTAAGAAAGTATGGTGGCTTCGAGGTAGATCCTGAGAATATTGTTGTGACTTCAGGTGGTGTGGAAGGAATGAACTTATCACTAATAACTACTACAGATCCTGGTGATGAGATAGTTTTGCTAGACCCTACATACAGTGTTTACTGGGATTTAGCAGAACTATATAATTTGAGGGTAAGGAAGTGCGGTCAAGTAATTGATAATGGTTTCCAGCCTGACGAGGAGTGCTTAAAGAACTCCATAAGTAGGAGTACGGCTGCTGTCATAGTAGTTAGTCCTGATAACCCGACTAGCAGGATAATACGGGAGGACTTGATGAAGCTCATAGCAGATTTATGTATTGATAATGATGTTTGGCTCATATATGATGAGGCTTATAAGCACGTCGTGTATGAGGGTGAGCATGTGTGGATTCAAAAATACTCTAGAACTATGGAGAAACTAATAAGTATTAACTCATTCTCTAAAGATGTTGCTATACCTGGCTTTAGAGTTGGGTATACGTACGCGCCAAAAGAAGTAATATCTGAGATGGTTAAGATTAAAGGACTCTTAAGTATTACTTCACCTGTTCCTGGGCAGTGGTTTGCTTACTACGCACTCACATCAGGCGTAAAAGAAAAATACTTGAGTAAAGTACTCCCAATATACAGATCTAGGAGAGACACGCTCTACGACGCTGTGAGAAAGTACTTACCTGAAGCAAGA
Source organism: Candidatus Zestomicrobium tamdykulense (assembly GCA_039889305.1). Taxonomy (GTDB): domain Archaea; phylum Thermoproteota; class Thermoprotei_A; order Sulfolobales; family NBVN01; genus Zestomicrobium; species Zestomicrobium tamdykulense. The sequence continues at coordinate 35,559 of JAVVFV010000001.1, forward strand.
GTATGGAAGCCGCCAGCTTCCATGTACTTATTCCCTGATATGTCTCAATACCTAGAAAAACTTAAAATGAACGACATTGATTTCACGTATCAATTAGCAGACAAGAAAGGAGTAGTGATGTTACCAGGCTCTATATTCGGTGATCACGGAAATAACCATCTCAGAATAACATTCGTAACACAACCAGAAGATAAACTAATAAAAGGTATTGAGATAATGGCGGAATTTATAAATGAATTAGAAAAATCATAATTTCAGATTTTAAGCTAAATCATAATTAACGCTTCATTACTCTATTAGTATATTACATGGAGGTAGTAAATTGTTAAGTGTTAACCCACCAACCGCTAGGATTTGGCTGGAAGTTTTCTTTAATCTAGTAAAAAAGCTTATTAACTATGTAACAAGAGTTTTTAAGGTTTACGGAGGTGATTTAGGTGGCGGAACGTGAGAAGCAGGAGGAAAAGTGTCCTCCAGGTAAGATTATTTACGATGAGGTTAGAGGGGAGTATATATGTACTGAGAGCGGTGAAGTTATTGAGGAGAGGGTTGTAGATCAGGGTCCTGAATGGAGAGCGTTTACTCCTGAAGAAAAAGAAAGAAGGTCACGTTCTGGTTCCCCATTATCACAGACCCTACATGATAGTGGCATAGCTACTATGATTGATTGGCGTGATAGAGATGCTTCAGGTAAGAAGCTTGAGCTAGAACGTAAGTTGGAAGCTATGCGTATGCGTAAATGGCAAATAAGGACAAGGATACAGAATAGTATAGATAGGAACATAACTCAAGCAGCTGAAGAGCTAGATAGGTTAGCTGTAGAATTAGGTCTTCCTGAAGCTATCAAGGATGAAGCCGCAGCTATCTACAGGAAAGCTGTAGAGAGAGGAGTAGTTAGAGGTAGGGCTGTGGAGGCCGTTGTTGCTGCTTGCCTCTACATAGCTTGCAGGCTCTACAAACTACCTAGATCTCTCGACGATATAGCAGAGTATACTAAGACTCAGAAGAAGGAGATAGCTAGGTGTTTCAGACTACTAGTTCGCGAACTCAACATCAAGATACCTGTTTCGGGAGCTAGTGATTACATACCGCAAATGATCTCGGCGTTAGGACTTGGCGGGAGAGTAGAAGCTAAGGCTAAGGAGATACTTGAGCAAGCTAAAAATACTGGAATTACTGCTGGTAAGGACCCGGCAGGAGTAGCTGCAGCAGCAGTCTACATAGCTGCTAGACTCTGCGGCATAAAGAAGACACAGAAAGACATAGCTCAGGTAGCCGGCGTGACTGAAGTAACTGTAAGAAACAGATATAGGGAAATAACCCAGCAACTAAATCTTAAAGTTCCGGAGGATGAGGAAGAGTAATTTAGTAAAAAGCTTTTACTCAGTTTCTATGAATATTATGCTTTCTGCAGGAATACCGAACTCCTCAATAAGTATATTCTTAACTTTCTGTCTCTGATCACCCTGAATCTCTATATGGTTATCCTTTACCGTGCCGCCAGTCGCTAACCTACTCTTAAGAACAGAAGCTACTTTCTTCAAATCATAAGTCGATGGATCTATACCTTCTATGATCGTGACCTCCTTACCAAATTTCCTTTTCTCTAGTCTAATCTTAATAAGTTGCTCCTCAGCACCCAACTGAACACAGAGTTCCTCCGGCAGCCCACCACATAAAGAGACTATATCTACTTTGCTTTTCTTACTCATCTCACACCCTACTTCATGTAATACATTCTCGAAAGTTTATAAAGATTTCAGCAACGAAGTTATTCCGAGTAAGTCAGCATTACTGCTCAGAGACAGACATAAATAACTTCTTCATATAACCTACAATTTCTTCAAGGCACTCGCAGATTTCCTTGCAGGTCACTATGTAGGGCTCTTTGAATCTCCTCCATAAGTAAGCTTTACAGCCTATGTTGCTCCCTGAAACCTCGTACTCAAGTCTTATTACGATGTCAGCGATCCTTGACCACAGCTTATAGCTGAGATCATCTATGTATGCTCCGGCCCTAAGAACTATTTTTCCTAGTTTTTTCAAGTAATTCATTTGATTATAAAGCTCTCTAATATAATCTTTAACGTCTACAGCATGCCGAGGTATCTCAACACTATGGAAAACTACCATGTCTGGGTTTAATTCATTAATTATTGATAATTCACGCATTGCGAGCTGAGAAATACTGTATGAAAATGGGTTAACACCTTTGAATATTACGTGATTCTTTATTAGTCTCTCACTGAACTCTTTATCGAAACCCCTACTAACGAGGCTATTCACTAGAGCTTCTTGCGCCATGTTTGACGGGTATTTGTAGCTCATAAAAAGTATCCTCATGTTTTCTTTCACAGATAAACCAAGTAGTATTAAGACTAAATCAATGTGGTAATCAGTATCTGGCGGGTAAACAATGTTTATGATCATACCTTTATGTATGTGGTTTAGTGTTCTGCGGAGTAGATTGCAATGTAATTCTATTTGTTTCCCTTCTTCAACAATCTCATCTAGTATTGACGGTACCCAAACCTCAATTCCTTTACCTTCACTTATTGAGATTGGAATCTCTGCTAGTAGTACTGGTATTCCTCTCGCTTTTCTGATTTCAAGACTTCTAACTATGAAGCCTTCTTCTTTCTTGTGCTTCAGTATTAAGAGCGCGTCAGAAACAAACTCAATGCTTCCTAGTCCTAAAGACTCAGAACCGTAGGGTATTTCAGCTACCAGTATTAATAAACCATTAATTATTCGTGATATTGTGTAGAAGAAGTTCTGAAGCCAAGACCTCTTCTCACCCTCTTTCTCAAGGATGTCTAAAATAGGGTTCACAGAATCCACCACTACAACATCATATTCTTTAGTGACAAGCTTGCTTATTGTTTCAGCAATTTCATCTATATTGAGTGTGATAGGTATCTTAATGAATTTAAAGAATCCTGCAGACTCAACCTTTTCGAGATCAATCCCTAGCCTACTCATGTATTTATAGAACTTCTCTTTATCTTCCTGCATAGATATGTAGAGACACTTATATCCTTTGAGAGCGTTAGAATAGCATATAGTAGAAGCCATAATAGTCTTTCCTGCTCCGGGATGCCCGGCTATGACTATTGTGTAGGGGGGTAAAATAAAACCCCCTAAAGTCTTATCTAGACCCTCTATACCAAAACCTAAAAACTCGCCCGGCTTTCCCACATTATCATCCTCTAACTAACTTACTTTTATTTTCCAAATATTATTGGGTAGATCCTAATAAAAATTAAAGAATATTGAAGGTTATTAGTTAGGATTTAAGACCTGCAAATCTTCTTCAAGTCTTTTCTCGAGCTTAGTTCATAAGATGGGTGTGAGTTCTGAGTGGCAGTAAGGACACTTACCGTTTAGTTTTTTATAGTCTCCAATACAAATAATTACTTTATCGCTACCACACTTATTACATGTGTACAGGATGTCTTTCCCGACATGTAGTGATTTCCTACATATTATGCAGTTTTTGATTACCCAGCCTATATGTCCTGACGCGTTAACTCCTCTCAATATACCCATCGAGTTCACCACCACATTCTTTTATACTAATTAATAAGCTAATTTTAATTCTTTCATTAAATGATTATTTCACAGAAATCCGTTATTAACCTCAAATCACTTTGTGTTTTAGAGGTTGGTGAGGAGTGCAGCCTATTAAGATATGTGCTGTTGGTGACGTGCATGGGAGAAGATACCTCCATATTTTTCAAGCTTCACTTAGGTCTATGGTTTTGTTTAAGCCAGACGTATGTGTCTTTGCTGGTGACATGGTTGATGAGGGTAAGACTGATGAGTTAGAAGTCATAATTGATGAGGTCAAGACAAAATTTCCTAATACACCAATCATATCGATATTCGGTAATGAGGAGTATCATGAGTACGAGGATGTCTTTATAAGTAGGTATCCTGAGCTACTGTGGTTAAATGACTCAATAGCTTTAATGAATATTAAGGGGGCGAATATCGCGTTCGTAGGTTCTAGAGGTTCTCTTGATAGACTGACTTACTGGCAAAAAAGAAATAAACCAGAACTTAGGTTAGTCTATGTAGAGAGACCGAAAATACTGAAGTCTCTTATTGATGAAGCTAAGAAACGTGCTGAGCTCGTGGTACTGATTACCCACTACGCACCAACATTCTTGACTGTTAAAGGGGAACCTGAGAGGATCTACCCCTTCATGGGTTCACAACTAATGGAGAAGGTTGTGAGGGATACTAAGCCAGACGTAGTGATTCATGCTCACGCGCATAACGCCAGAGTAGTTGAGACCTCGATAGGAAGCACGAAAATCTATAACGTGTCTCTACCTGCTCGAAAAGGCTTAACACAGATAGAGATACAACCTAGGAAAACCTTAGAGAACTACAGGGTAAGTAAGTAGTTGCTGTGTGATGAGGTTTCAGTACACCTAAACATTAGTAGTGTACTCAATTTTGTTGACTTAGCTTATTAGAGCTTCACCGAGTTAAGCTTGGGAGTGGGGAGAGACGGTGCTTATATGTGTGACTGGGATGCCGGGAGCCGGTAAATCAGAAGTTGCTAGGAGATTAGCAAAACACCTGAATGCTAAATTACTAAATATGGGTGACTTCGTGAGAGCTGAAGCTCTTAAGAGGGGACTCCCAGTGAATAGGGATAATTTAATGAGGTTAGCTAGTGAGTTGAGGGAGGAGTTAGGTCCTGACGTGATAGCTAGGTTAGTCTTAGCTAGTATTAGTGAGGACTCTCTTTACGTGATTGATGGTGTTAGGAACTTAGAAGAAATAAACACATTCAGGAGTAAGACTCAAGTTATTTTGGTAGCTGTTCACGCGTCACCTAAAGAAAGATTCAGGAGGTTGCTAAGCAGAGGTAGGAAGGACGACCCCAAAAACTATCAAGAATTTCTTGAGAGAGACCTTAAGGAACTAAAGCTAGGTTTAGGAAACGCTATAGCGATGGCTGACTTAATAATAATGAATCAAGGGAAAGACATAGAGCTTGTTGTTAGGGAAGCACTGAAGATGATTGAGGAGGCTATGAAAGATGTTCGTACTAACTGTAACTTGTGAGGTGAGGCCTACCGAAGACAAAAATAAGGTTGTGAAGGCCATAACTAATCTCTTCAGCTTAGATAAGATTGAGGTGGTAGAGGATTATCCTTATTATAGGTTGGTTGGTGAGAGTAATAAGATAGAGTCTCTAATAAAGCTTCACAGAATCTTAAGGCAAGAAAGAATTCTTGATACATTCAGAAGCGTTCTACTCAGTAATAAAGTAGGTAACACAACAGAGTTTAGACTTAATAAACAGAGTGCTTATGTAGGCAGAGTAACTTTAGTAACCCTAGATAGCGAATCACCGCTAGGACCTATAATAGTCAGGATAATTAGTGATAAGATTGATGAAGTAATAGATTGGTTAGCTCCTAAGACAGTAGGCGGGCATCCAATACAGGAAAAGAAGATCCCGAAAGTATAGGTGTGCTCAAAAATACAAACTGACAATCTAATACAGACATGTTAGTACTTAGTTTATTATCTTTAATGCACGGTATTTCATATGGTTGAGAAATTGAGTGATGAAGTAAAATACACGTTAAGTTTTGATGGTTATGGCGAGATAGAGAAGGTTTTACTTAACATAGCTAAGGGCCTGGCTGGAGTAAGATTATCTCCTCAAGATTTAAGTGATCCTGTATCTTTCCAAATAGCTATTTCAAGAATGTATGAGGCACTCATGAAGGCTATTGAGGGAAGCAGTAAATACTCTTACGTAGCTAAAGTAAAGTTTATTGATAGTTTAGGTAATGAGGTCTCAGTAGCTGTTGACTTAGGTGAAGAACCACCCCCATTCATAAATAAAAATATTAGAGCAAGAATTACTGTGGAGTTGTATGAGGAATAAGTACTCAGTATTGGAGGCGTTAATCCTCACGGTAAGGAACGAGAGTAGCTATTTAGCGAATTTAGCTGGAGTTGAATCTTTATGGGTTAGAATTCTCTAGCGAGGGATTAGGATGAGTTCTAATGACTTAATTGTTAGGTATAGAGGCTGGATGAGTGAAGACGACTTCAGGAAAATCGTGGAGATTGCTGAGTATCTTGGTAGGGAAGGTGATGAATTAATTTTCAGGATATCGAAACACAAGTTGGTTAGTAGGAGGCTTACAGTAGATGATGTGTTGGGGATTCTCGACGAGGTTGGGTTAGAGTACGATAAGTCTTTTGAAGAAAGATTAAGAGAGTTTTTCAACAGGGTTAGGGGAACTGCTACTATTCTTTTCAAGGAAGGCAAGCTAATACTGTCTTTTGATAGGTATTTAGGAGACATATACCAGACCCACCTCAAGGATCTCTTGAAGTACAATAAAGTAGGTAAATATTTCTATGCGTATCCCTCAAAGTATAATGAACTAAGAAAAACTCTTGTTGGTTTAGGTTTCAGCCTAAATGATTTGACAGGTTTTAAAGACTCGATCCCCTTACCAGTTAAGGCGAGTTTTAAAGGTAGTCTTAGAGAGTATCAGTTAGAAGCGTTAAATAAGTGGTTAAATAATTCAGGTCGTGGCATAATAGCACTACCTACTGGGTCTGGGAAAACACACATAGGTATAGCAGCCATAACGAAGATTAATGAAGCAACACTCATAATAACTTACACGAAGGAACAACTAACGCAGTGGGAGAAGTTCATAAAAACATTCACTGACATACCACCATCACACATAGGTCTCTACTATAGCAAAGAAAAGAAGATATTGCCAGTAACTCTAGCTACTTACCAAACAGCATTTAAGTACATCGAAAAGTTAGCACCATACTTTAACTTACTCATAATAGATGAGGTTCATCACTTACCAGCAGAGAAGTTCAAACACATAGCTATCACATCACCAGCTAAGTACAGGTTAGGTCTTTCCGCGACACCGTATAGAGAAGACGGAAAACACGCAGAGTTATTCCCTCTGATGGGTGGGGTAGTGTATCATAAGACTACACAAGAACTAGCTGAGAAAGGATTTCTAGCTAAGTTTAGGATAGAGACTATCAAGGTAGATCTGAAAAGCAGAGAGAAGAAGGAATACTTAAAACTGAGAAAACAATTTCGTGAGTTGACTGGTGGCTTAGACTTCAAGACCTTAGTAGACCTAGCTAAGCGAGGTGATGAGAAAGCTATTAAAGCTCTTGAAATACATAGTGAGATATTAAAAATACTCTCTATGAGTGAGTCGAAGCTAGAGAAAGTTAAGGAGATTGTTGAGCGTGAGTTGAGTGAGGGTAAGAAAATAATAGTGTTCGCTCATTACGTAGCGTTAGCTGAGAAAATCGCTGAGGAGCTAGGAGCTTACCTACTTACTGGAGAGATGGAAGAGACTAAGAGGAAATCTATACTAGACCAGTTTAGAAGAGCTGAGAGAGGGGTTTTAGTAGTAACTACTGTTGGTGATGAAGGTCTAGACATACCTGACGCGTCAGTAGGGATTTTAGTTGCTGGAACCGGGTCGCGCAGGCAGTTTATCCAGAGGCTTGGAAGGTTGTTAAGGCCTAAACCAGGTAAAGAGGCTGTACTGTATGAGATAGTGATTAAGGGGAGTAGTGAGGAATTTCAGGCTAAGAAGAGAAAAACTGTGAGTCTAGATGATTTAGCAGGTGTATATGAGGGATCTGAGCAGGATTTCTAGGAAGAAATATTCTAAGTCTTTGTCGATGTTCATCAAGTAATTAATTACGAGAGACTTGTTTATCGGTAATTCACCTAAAATAATGTGTTCGTTAATACTTAAGATAGGTTTCAGAAGTATCTTCAGCTTAGGTATGCTATCAACTCTTAAGTAGCTTTCTAGAGATAATTCTTCTGGAGGTATCTCTAGACCTGATAAAATAAAGTGTGTTGTCCAAGAACTCCTCAAAAAGCCTTTCATAGTTTCTGCCTTAACACCTCTTAGCGAGTGAGTGAGTAGTATATGTCTAGTATTAATGAGCTTACTTAGATACTCGTCTAACTTTACTGAGTTCTTTAAATCTAAGACACTACACTCACTAACTCCTGAGGAACTCTCTCTTTCATGTAGTTTAACTAGAAATGGAAACTTCTCAATCATGAAATTACCTGAGAAAGTGATCTTCCCAGACTCTATGAATCTCTTAGCATCTGCCCACACATCTTCGTTGAGTACTAGATCTGGCTCTCTACTAGTTAAGGGTTCTTCAGTAAGTATTGAGGCTACTGGTATTCCTAGTCTCAACATGAAACCTTTAATCTGGACTTGCGCGATTAGGGGTTTTAGTAATACGTAACTCTCTACGTGTTTCCCAGATCTTATTATTTCTTCAATGATTTGTAGATTCTCTAGGTAACTGCTTAGTACGTATATGTTAGCACCTTTCTCAATCTTCATGAATAGATCGACCCGTCCTTACGCACGTAAATCCACTCATTTACTAACAACTTACTGCAGTTACTTCTTCTACCGATCCTGGACTGCGGCATTATGAGGTGTTTAACCGCAGAATCTACAGGTCTGTAAGTACCGATAGTAATCCTTCTGTTTATCTTTACTTTTTCCTTGCTCAGGGTAAGGGATCTATACCCACAAGCAGGACACTTCAAACCTTTTTCTTTACCGGCTGACTTCATTCTGTGACCACATAGTGGGCACAGGGGATTCCTAAGTATTTCACTCACTAGTTCTATCACCTCTATTAGATCTCCATGTATTACTAATCCTAGATCCTCCCACCACTTTCCACCACCACACACCCTCACTATGTCTCCCTTCATCAAGTATCTAGCTAACTTACCTAGCCCAGTCTCGCTGAAGAATACTACCCATAGTGAGTGCTTATTCTCTAGACTCTCAAGCTTTAGGAGGACGTCACCACCTAAACGAATACTTGGATTTTCAGCTATCCTACCTTCAATACAGCCAGTCTGGTAGGGTCTGAATTCCTCAATATGTCTTTCTACGTGATGCGCGTTAAGAGCTTGATTAGTCTTATATATTAACCAACCCTCAAAATCTTCACATAAGTTTAGAGTTTTCAGAGCTTTTAACAGGGTTGCCGGATCTTCACCTCTGATACCTAATAATACTGGGTTACGGCCTGAAGGCATTATTAGGGGTTTATTGTTCTCGTAGTCGTAATTAAGAAATGTCTGGTCTTGAAACATCTTATCCATTGCTTTAATAGATTCCTCATCAACGCACCTCTCACGCAAGTAATTATTCCTGGTTCTGTAAACTAGTATTTCATACGTACACTCAGTTAAGGTGTTCGACGCACCTATAGCGGCTAGCGCCCCCACCAAACCCCTCGAGTAATTAAGTGGTATCTCAACAGATTCGTTAAGTTTATTAATTATTTTAGTAACGTAATCCCTGTGTACGTAGTCTGTTAATGCTTTCCTGTAAAGCTTACTAAGCTCGTTAGGGATATTACCATATAAGAACACTAGACCCGGTTCAACACCACCATTCTCAATACTTCCTAAGTATTTGTAGAACTCATCAATTATTAGCTTCTTCACGATGCTTAAATCGTTCTCAGGTATTTTGATGGTGAAGGAAGTAGCTGCATTCCCTCTAGTCTTGAAAGGTATTACTGGATTTAATCTAATCAGTAGAGGGTAATCTGGGAAAAATGCTTTAGGGATTTTATTCAGTATCTTGCTTAAGATCCTGAACGTCAGGTGTGTGGTGCATCCTTCCAGGTCAGTATCAGTATCATCTAGCCCTACATGCATTTCTAAGTAGGGTTTCATGCACTCTTCCTAGTAACTTCCTTACCCTCCACAACTATCATAGTGAGAGTAGATCTAACGTTAGATATCTTCCGTATTTTACTAGATATTATTTCTTTGAGTGCTTCAGTAGTGGGAGCTTTAATCTTTACTACGATGTCGTAAACTCCGTAGACTATGTAGGCCTCAGAAACCCCCTCTATCTTGAGCAGCTCATTCAAGACCTCCTCTTCAGTTCCTATGTTAGTGTTTATCAGTACCACGGCTTCAGGCACCTATACATCACCAAAACTAACATTTATTACAAGAATATAAACTTAATGCTTTAAATTAATAGATACAGACTAGGTGTTGGGAAAGCTCTCTGGAACTAGAAATAAAACCTAGGATATATGTTGTGAGGCTTGGCGGCGATAATCCTAAGTTATCAACAGCTCTAAAACTCGTTAGGTTAGGTTACGCGACAAGAATTCACGTTAGAGATATCCCGCCGCACTCAGTAGTTCTTAATCCTTTCAGTCAAGAAATCCTTAAACCGTCTGATTCTACCTTACTACTGAATGGGGTAGTAGTTTTAGATGCTTCATGGAATTCAGGGCTTGAAGAACTGAGAAACATTGCTCGCAGGCGCAGGTACGAACAGAGAGTTTTGCCAGTCCTTAAAGCAGGGAACCCCATAAATTATGGAGTCTTAACAAAGTTAAGTAGTGTTGAGGCTGTTGCTGCGGCTCTCTACATTACTGGGTTTAAGAAATACTCGTTAGAGATTTTAAGTAAGTTTAAGTGGGGCCTGACCTTCTACGAGTTAAACAAGGAATACCTGGAGAAATACTCTAGAGCAGAATCTGCTGAAGAACTAATCAAGATACAGAACGAAATTTTAAGATCTATGGGTCTTTATAGCGACGATTAATTATTTCAAGAAAGAATACAAGTAGACTTTATTCTCTGAAATCAATTACATATTGGTGAGAGATTGGGTAAGGAAGAAAAAAATGAAGTTGTTAAGAAAATGAGTGATTTAATGCGGTCTGGCGCCGTAATGCTTGAGCAGACATGTCCTTTATGTGGATTACCCTTATTTAGGATCAGGAGTGGCGAAGTTGTTTGTCCTGTTCACGGACCTGTTAAGATAGTTAAGAGTGAGGAGGAAGCTGTTGAGGCAGTATCTTCAGCTGTTTTAAGAGAGCTTGAGAAAGCTGTTGCTAGGAAGCTCCACACCTACGTAGAGCTCTTCCTGAGAGAAGACATCAACTCAAGCGAGATGAAAGACTTAATTTACTTGCTAGATATTCTGGAGAGAGTAAGAAGAATAAGAAAGACTTGAGGGGGCCTTGCTTGAGTAAACCTAAGAGTAGCAGGTTCCTCCCCCCACTAACAGACCTCATCACGACGTTAGAAAACATAAGCGAGGCGAGAGGTGCTTTCTACCTAAACTTATTCATTACTTGCTTAGTGGGTTACGTAATCAATACGTGGTTAGGTGGGTTAACTAGTCCTGAAGAACTACGTAGGTACTTCAGTAAACTATATGAGGTACTGATTTCAGGGTCTTACGAGCTAGATAAGGAGGTTATAGAGATCGTAGCAGCTTTAGGTAGTGATGCAATCAATGAAGCTACATACGATGAAATAATAAGCAAGATATTAATGATTTTCAAAGACTTGTCGTAAGAGAGGTAGTCCTTACTTATGGGCGGGGGACTCAATGTCGTTAGTTACTAACTCCTTAAAGATTTCATGCACTACGTGTAGGAGGAGAGAAGCTTTCTACTACAGGCAAAGTTCAGGAGAAAAACTGTGTTCAGTCTGTCTAGAAGAATCCCTCGAAACACACGTAAAACATAGTTTTTCTAGGAGAGTCAAGCTAAGCAAGAACCCTATAATAACGGTCTACATACCTGCTGATAGAATCCTTGAAGGCTTCTTACTAGCCTATATGCTTGCAAAAATTGAGAAGAATTTTGGGGGAGTAGTTTCTATAATGACTTCTAAGGAGGTTCTGAACATAATCAAAGAAAGAAGATTAGATGAGTATTTGGAGAAGTTCAAGAATGTAAGATATAGTGTTCTCGAAAAAGTAGTTGAGGATATCGAATGCTACACCATAAAGTCTTTAGAGAAGAGTCTGAAAAATTTAGGAGAGAATGCTGAGTTGATTAATGATACTCAAGCAGTGTTACTTCCCTACACTCTAACAGATCTTAATGAAGCTTTCTTAGAGCACGTGATATTAGGAGTAGGGGATTTGAAGATTCTGAAGATGGAGGAATATCTGATTAACAGGATTCCTCTTATACTTCCTTACGCACGAGTAGATAGGACGGACGTAATAGTTCTCTCTCACACACTTAAGTTCATAGAACTACTTAATGCAGAATCTACACCCTCAGAAACCACCTGTAGAACTAACAAGATAATAAAAGACTTAGTTCTTCAGATAACTTTAAAACATCCTGAATTAACTCACACAATGCTCAAATCTATTGGGTACTTTTCTCTCTAAGGACTCATACTAAGAAGCTAAAGCTTTTTAAGTAATCACGTGATATGAGGAATATCTCGGTGAAGTGATTGGGAGCTGAAGTACTTGAAGTACTAAATAATATACTCGCGCCACTCCAGAACTTAGGAACAAGTAGCTTAGCTACGGTACTAGCGGTTATCGGGATAACTCTAATAATTTTGGTGGGTCTTGGGTATGCGGTATACGGCTTGATAAAATTAGGTAAACTTCTCTTCAGTATGCGTGTAAAGGAGTTCTCCCTAGTAATGCTGGGCCTAGGCATAGTATTTCTAGTAGTTGCTATCATTATGCCCTGAAAGAAACCGTGAATACGGATTTTAAGCGTTCTTGAAGAAAATTTATTTAAGTAGTGGCTTAACACCAGCAAATAATGCTTCCTCACCTAGATAATCTTCTATTCTGAGGAGCTCATTATATTTCGCTGTTCTTTCACCCCTAGCAGGAGCACCTGTTTTTATTAATCCTGTCTCCAGCCCTACCGCAATGTGAGCTATTGTGTTATCTTCTGTCTCGCCACTCCTGTGACTAATTACTGCTTTATTACCATTACTTAAGAGAACTCTTACAGTGTTTTCTGCTTCCGTGTAAGTACCTACTTGATTAACTTTGATTATTGCTCCGTCTATGAAGCCCTCCTTGAGGTACTGTGTCACTAGGTCTTCCCGCGTTACGGTTAAGTCATCACCTATTACTAGGGTTCTCCTGAGGTGCTCACGTAACTCGCCGAAAGCTGTTGGTGTTTCCTCATAAAATGGGTCTTCAAGATACGCTATAGGATACCTAGTTGTAAGGTCTAGATACATATTCAGTAATTCTTCAGTACTTAGTGATTTTTTGTCTACTACGTATTTATTGTTTTTCTCGTCGTAAAACTGGCTGGCAGCAGTATCTATACCTATCAGTACATCAGTACCTAGTGAGTAGCCAGCTAGCTTGACAGCCTCAGAAAGTGCTTCTAAAGCATCCTCAACTTTCTTTAATGGGGGTGCGAAGCCTCCCTCATCACCTACGTTGATAGCGCTAGGCCCGTACTTCTCCTTAAGAAACTTCTTCAAACTCCAGTAAACTTCAACACCTATTCTTAAAGCTTCACTAAATCTATCAGCTCCTACAGGTATTATCATGAATTCTTGGAAGGCCAGCTCATTACCTGCGTGAGCACCACCATTAATTATGTTCATGAGTGGTGTTGGGAGGAGTCTTGCTTTGAAGCCTCCTATGAATGTGAATAATGGCACACCCATAGTATCTGCCGCAGCCTTAATGTTAGCTAATGAAGTAGCTACGCAGGCATTACCGCCCACCCTTGATTTATTCTGTGTTCCATCAGCCTCTATTATCTTCTTATCAACGTGCCTATAATCAGAAGAGTTAAGTCCTATTAGAGCTGGACTTAATATTTTATTAACTGCCTCCACAGCTTTAGAAACACCCATACCGAAGAATCTCGTACCCCCATCTCTAAGATCTACAGCTTCTTTCTTACCTCTAGATGCTCCTGCAGGAGCTATTGACCTCCCATACCCGCCTCCCTCAGTAATTACTACTACCTCTACTGTTGGATTGCCCCTCGAATCAAGTACTTGAAGAGCTTTAACATAAGTTATGTCGAACTCCATACATACCCCCACGTACTAACCACGCAACAGCGTAATAAACATATAACTATTTTTGAGGTCTTAATGACTTGGAACATTACGTAGGGATGCTTGATCAAACAGAGCCAGACTTCAGCCAACATATATGAGTCCTTGAAATCTTCATGTATAGATTAAGGAATGCTTCTTTTTAAATGATTAGAGAGGTGAAAGCTTAGTTCTTAATATGTAGGTTAATTCACTAACTAGACGTGTTAGGAGAGACTCATCAATTAGTAAACCAAGGTTTACCAGATTCTTAACTATTTCGCTTGCTTTCGATGTCTTAACGTATCCTCCTATTAGCCAGAGCGGTGTGTCAATGAGTAGTGCTGGGATCCCGGACTCCTCACTAACAATATCCCAAACTATTCTAACGTTCTTAGGATGCTTTAGTAGCTCTTCAGCTAGGTTTTCTAGCTCTATAAACGTCTTTATGGTTCTCCTAGTAGGTGATAGGAGACCTGATGTGAGAGTTACTAACGCGACCCTCCTATCTACAGGTATTGAAATTTTCGAGAGGTTTGCATCTGCTTTAGTAGACCTAAGAACGTAGTATGCCATCTTGACAGAGAAAACTACGGTTTTGGATTCTTTTTCTGCGTCAATACATAAAGACAGCTTACTTAAGTATTCTTTAATCTGTCCTAACCTTAGGCTCTTGAACGCGTCAGCACACTTCAGTACTTTATCCAGCCTCTTCATTTTTACTCCTAAATAAAGCTTATTGTAATTACGTGTGAATTCCTTAACGAGCTCCACAGCACCTCTTAAGTCTCTTACCTCACTACACCTACTCATAGTAAAGTCCGTGAAGAGGTTCCAGAATTCCTCACCTTTCATGCTGAGCATGTAGGAGACTAGACTATTTATTGCAGCGAGCTCCACAGAGATCTCACCGCAGAATCTCTGTAGTTTACTTAGAGACACGTACTGAGGATCAACACGCACGAATTCCTCGCAACCTTCGAGACCTAAAGACTTAAAAACACTACTCACCGCCTTTACTCTTTCTTCATTGATCACGTAAACACTCACTTAAGACTTCCTCCCATAAAGGAATACCAAAAGAGTTTTAAAGTTTCTGGCTTTTGTTATTTAGTTTTTGAGAAAAGTATTTAAGGTTTCTAACCATAATACTACATGGTGAGATAATGTCTTTACTAAGTTTCAGAATACAGGAATTACTTAACAAGCAATTAAATCAGGAGTTAAGGAACGCGTACCTGTATCTTTCGATGTCCGCATATTTCGATAGCTTAGGTTTAAAGGGTTTTGCACATTACTTCAGAGTTCAAGCTAAGGAAGAAATAGAGCATGCTATGAAGATCTACGAGTTTATTTATGATGCTGGCGGTAAGGTAATCTTATCAGAAGTCCCTCAGCCAAAGACTTCGTGGGGTTCTGTGAGTGAAGCTATTGAAGACTTTTACGTTGCTGAGGTAGAGAATACTAAGAGATTTTACGAGTTAATAGACGTAGCTAGGGAAGAAAATAACAAGGCAGTAGAATCCTTCCTCAAGTGGTTTATAGATGAGCAGGTAGAGGAGGTAAGTAGCGCTAGCGATCTCTTAACTAAGATCAAGATGATAGAGGATCACAAGCCCTCACTCTTAATACTAGATGCTAAGTTAGCTGAGAGAAAGTAAATCTACGCCTCAATTATTTTTGTTAATTAATGAAGAGCTAGTATTGCGTAATAGTAAGAAATAGCTGAAAAGAAAGTAAGTATTATTGCGGGAATCAAATACTTATAAACATTAAAGAGGTTTTCCCTAAAATACTGTGCTGTAAATACTAAGCATAGATGTGCTGGTGACGCTACATAAAACAAAAAAGCTGAAAGATATATTAGAGATGCGTCACCGAGACTAAACGTTTTGAGACCTGCTAGTAGGGGTACTGATGAAGTCACACCAGCTATTGGGGAACCTGTTATTAGGCTCATAAATCCTGGCAACAAAACCTCCGTTATAACTACAGGAAACTTAGTGCTGCTTACTGCAGAACCTATAGAACTTGAGATTCCTGTGTTTATCATGGCGTAATATATGAGCATTGCTCCAAAGCTTGATAAAACCATGTTCACAACTCTCTCACTCCTTAAAGCAGTGAGGAGCTTACTTAAGTCTATACGAGCTATATCCTTAACGAACGATAAGTAAGTGATTAAAGCAACTCCGAAGAAGCCTCCTACAGCGACGCTGTAGTCGCTATAGTAGTTTAACGTGTCTAGTATTTGACGAGCTATTAGAGCTACTATTATGGAACCTAGTATAGGTGACAAGAAAATAAGTAAATTCTTTAAGCAGTATTTTCTGGAATCAGGTTCTTTCAGTACTGGAACCTGTTTACTGTTCTTGCGGGTTACGTAGAATCCTGTCAACATCATTAAAGCCATTATGGGTACCTGAAACATCGCTAACTCAATAACGGAATGTCCTGTTAAGGTTGCTGCAGTTATTAAGACCTGACTCATTGGGTAGACTAAGAATATTGTGTGTCTGAACCAGACGTTAAGGAAAGCCATTAAGGTGGTACTTAACCCTATAGCAGTGCCTACGCTTGCTACTACAGGTGCTGACATTAGTGCTCCTCCAGCAATAGGTAATAGACCCATAACAGCCGGTACTACAGCAATTATTAAAACTGGTCTCTTAATATATCCTAGAAGCTCATCACTTAACTTATTAATCATACGGGTCAGACTATAGAGTTCAACTAGTAAAGAAATAAAGAGTGAGGCTAAAACTAATGATAAGGCTCTATTACTAGTTAAGGTCTGTAAGAGCACGTTAGGTAGTAGTAAGGGATTCATTAAAGTTACTATAAGTAAGCCCTCTACTACGAGCGCGATACCTACGCTAATCTTAAGTCTCACTAACGTGAGGAGAACAGCTAAAGACACAGCGACGACTACTAATTCCCTTATCATTTAACCAGACCGAAAAAATAAACAAAACACCCTAATTAAGCTTAGTCAGTATTAGTATTGATTGAGTATGAAAGCACTAATAATAGGTTCAACAACAATTGATGTGCTTAACGATACTGTCAGGGTTGGCGGCACTACCTATTATGGAGGATTAACGCTATCTAGGTATTTAGGGGACGAGACACATGTTCTAACAACCATAGATGACAACGTTTCAAGTTACTTTCACCAGACTTTCTCTGATTTGGGGATTTCTTTTCATGCTGTTAAGTGCGGTAAGGTACCTCACTTCGTAATAAAGAATGGTAAAGCAGTTAACGTTTTTGTTAGTGAGTGTAGAATACCGGCTGAGGTAGCGGGAGAACTGATAAGCATTATTAAACCAGACATTATTTTCTTAGCACCTGTTTACAGAGAAGTAGATGTTAGGGAGTATATTAATTTGTTAAAATCTCTGAGTGGATTTACTATGTTAAAAGTTCTTGATATTCAAGGTCTAGTCAGAGTTTCTACTAGCAAGGGTATTGAGTGTTTCTGGTGTGATGATTTGCTGGATTTGATGAGCTTAGTAAACTTTACTCACGGAAATCTTAAGGAATTTTGTTTTTCAAGTAATGCTAACCAAATAATCAAGACCTTAATGAAGTCTGAGAAATTAAGGGGTACCGCCGTAGCCGTAACTACGGATTCTTCGGACGTGTACCTACTTTATAATAGTAGGTGCTTCAAAACCACTCCACTGAGAGTAACTAGTATTGATGAAGTAGGTGCTGGAGATGTGTTTACTGCGTCAGTAGCACATTATATGGCTGAAAGGAAAGATCTTTTTCACGCAGTGAGAGCGGGGGTTGTGGCTGCGTCTCTTAAAGTATGGAGGGCTTCTGACGTGTGGTTTACTGAGGAAGACCTTAAGTATTATCTACCTCAGGTAGTTTTTGAGGAATGTGTCTGAGACAACCCTAGGTTGAAGATATTTATAGTTCTTCGAAAGTATTTTATGGTGGTTCTTTGTGAGGGGCTGGTGGGGCAAGATATTAAGAGTTAATTTAAGTAGTGGTACCGTCAAGGTTCATGAATACCCTCATGAGGATGCTCTCAACTTCATAGGTGGGAGAGGATTAGCTGTTAAGATATTGTGGGATGAGGTTAGAGGGGCTGATCCCTTAGGTCCTGATAATAAGTTAATCTTTGCGTGCGGACCCTTCAACGGCCTCCCAACACCTAGTGGAGGTAAGATGGTTGTAGCGTCTAAGAGTCCTTTGACGGGTGGTTACGGTGACGGCAACTTAGGCACTATGGCTAGCGTACATTTGAGGAAGGCTGGATATGATGCTCTAGTTGTTGAGGGCGTTGCTAGGAGGCCTGTCTATATCTATATCGAGAATGATAATGTAAGCATACTAAGTGCTGAGGGATTGTGGGGCAAGACCACGTTTGATACTGAGAAAATACTTAAGGAGACTCATGGCAGGGATGTAGGAGTTCTAAGTATAGGTCCTGGCGGGGAGAACCTAGTTAGGTACGCGGTCGTGATATCTCAGGAGGGTAGGTCTGGCGGTAGGCCAGGCATGGGTGCTGTGATGGGTAGTAAAAAACTTAAGGCTGTTGTTGTGAGGGGAACTAAAGAAATACCTGTTGCTGATAAAGAAGCCTTAACTAAGCTTTCACAAGAAGCTTACAAAGCCATACTTAACTCACCTGCTTACACGTTCTGGCGCAGGCAAGGAACTATGGCTGCTGTTGAGTGGTGTAATGAGAACTCAGCTTTACCTGTTAGGAATTTCAGTGACGGGATTTTCGAGTTTTCTAGAAGTATTGATGGGTATACCATGGAGGGGATGAAGATTGGTCAGAGAGGATGTCCCTACTGCAACATGCAGTGCGGTAATGTCGTTTTGGATGCTGAGGCTAGAGGAAGCGAGCTTGATTACGAGAACGTGGCGTTGCTGGGTTCGAACCTAGGTATAGGTAAGCTGAATGAAGTAGCCGTACTTAATAGACTAGCTGATGAGTTAGGACTAGACACAATATCTCTCGGGGGAGTCATAGGTTTCGTCATGGAGGCGAAAGAGAGGAAATTGATAAAAGATGATGAAGCCCCTGAATTCGGTGATTTCAAGAAAGCAAGAGAACTCGTTTTAAACATAGCATACAGGAGAACTGAGTTAGGTAGGCTCGCGGCTGAGGGTGTCATGAGGTTGAGTGAGTCTTTAGGTGGTAAGGAGTTCGCTATGCATGTTAAAGGTCTTGAAGTTAGTGGCTATAACTGCTTCGCATACCCCGCTATGGCTTTAGCTTACGGAACCTCCTCGATAGGTGCTCATCATAAGGAAGCCTGGATTATTGCTTGGGAGATAGGTACGGCACCAATAGAAGGTGAGAAGAGAAAAAGTGTAGAGTATAAAGTAACTTACGGATTTGAGAAAGCAGCTAAGGTAGTGGAACTACAGAGACTGAGAGGAGGCATGTATGAGGTCCTTACTGCTTGCAGATTACCTTGGGTTGAGGTAGGGCTGAGCATAGAATACTATCCGAAGCTTCTGGAAGCAATAACGGGAGTGAAATACACTTGGGAAGACCTCTATAAAGTAGCTGATAGAGTCTACACCTTAATAAGAGCGTACTGGGTCAGAGAATTCAATGGTAAATGGGACAGAACCATGGATTACCCACCTACCAGGTGGTTTAGTGAAGGACTCAAGAAAGGACCACTGAAAGGGCAACACCTAGATAAAGACAAGTATGACGCATTACTGAGCGAATACTACAGATTAAGAGGTTGGGACGAGAGAGGAATACCTAAGAAAGAAACATTAAAGGCTCTGAATCTAGAGTACGTGATACCAGAGCTAGAAAAATACGTTATTCTGGAGTGATTTAAATAGACTACTAATTGATTTTCCCTTAATTAAGTCTTAAATCTCAAGTATTTCAGGGTATGGTAGAATGGTTAAGTTGAAGCTTCACGGAGTTTTTGCTCACTTGGTCGGCATAAATGAGGTCTACGTAGAGGTGAGGGAACCTACACCTGTTAATGAATTGCTGAAGAAGCTAATACCAAGATACGAGGAGTTCAAGACTAAGATAATACTAGTTAATGATAAGCCGTCAGGGGAGGAAACCCTAGTAAGTGGTGACGACGAGATTAAGGTACTTCCGGTTCTTAGTGGTGGTTAACCAGTAATATCATGAGCCTAAATTCTTAATCTTCTTAAGAAGCTCTTCAACAGATGAGAGAGCTTTTTTCTCGTCGTAGTCACTCATACTAACACAGAAAGTATTAAATCCTTCTTTCTCATACGTTCTTTGTGTGTAGCACTTAGTCATTCTACATCGTGTGATTCTGGAGCAGAAAATAATAGCTATTTTCTGTTCTCTCAAGACTAAAGTTCTGGACTTTCTCTTAAGCTTAACCACACTCATCATCTACTTAGTGTTGCTAGTTATTTGAGGAAGTCTTCTCTAGGTGGGGAAAAGACTTCTATTACTATTGTTTTTCCGGGACCTGGGTTATAAGCTTCATGAGGTTCGTTAGATTCGAAGACGTATGAGTCTCCCTCAGATATTGTGATCTCCTTGCTTGGTGTTTTAAACGTAATTCTACCCTTTATTACGTATCCTGCTTGTTCGTGGATGTGTGAATGCATAGGGAACTTAGTACCCTCGTCTATCTCGAAATAAACTATCATTATGTTATTCCCGTAAGCTAGAACCCATCTCTTCACTCCTTTTACAGGTTCTTGAGGTTTTACCTGGAGTTTTGAAACGTGCTTCAAGGATCTCACGTAATAGAGATTTGCTTAGCGTATTTAAGCTTAAGTATGGTGGCTTATTGTCTAAGTAGCTTTTACCTAGATAGATAGTAGTGCTATGCTCCTAAGTACATCAGCTACATCCTCACACTTATCGGCGGAATTCTCTATGGAGTCCATTACTTCTTTCAGCATTAAGCACTGAGATATTTTTGATTCTTTGCAGTAGTTTAGTATTTCTTTGAATACTTCATGTCTTATGTCGTCTGTCTCTTCTTTAAGTCTCTCTATCTCGTTAGATATGTTGAGGACTTCCTTAGGATTGATTAAGAGTTTCTCTGCCGCGTTCTTCATTAGTAGTGTTGATTTATGAACATTCTCAGCCATCTTGCATAGTTTTGTAAGTGTGTTTTCAGGTAGGTTGGTGGGCTCTATTAGTGAGAGTCTCCTGCTCCAACCTTTCGCGTAAGCTGCCACGTCATCTGATGTTAGAACCAGCTAACGAGTTCTTCTCTGTCGATTGGGTGGAATATTTCTCTAGATAGTTCTGTGAGTATTTTTCTTTTTTGTCATCAGCTTCTTTCTCGTACTTAAAGACCTCGTACCATTCGTTGTTTACGCATTCGAGATCTTTTGTTAGGAAGCATTCTATCATTTTCTTAGCGTGATCAACAACCTTAATTATCTTGTCCATGTGCTCTATGTAGAACCTGATAACGTCTAATTGTCTCCTTTTTGAGATCCAGGATCAGAACGTCATGCTCTTACCCCCATAACATAAGTCAGTACGTAATAAATAACGATACTAAGCCCTGAAGTCACTGGTAATGTGAGGAGCCATGAAGTCAGTATAAATAATACTGTTTTAGGTTGATGCCTCGCCACCGCTCCTGGCTACTCCAACACCTATTATAGAACCTGCAGCTACGTAAGTAGTTGATATTGGGAGACCGTAACCGAAGAGTATGTAGGGTATGGTAGTGAATAGCTAGACAGTGAAAGCGTTAGCAAAGCCAGCGGCTAGAGCCATGTTTATGTCTAACCTGGTTATCTTGTACGCTAACGTAGTAACGACTTTGTAGCCGAGTATGAGGCCTCCTAAAGCTATGAATACTGAAGCAAAGAGAGCTAGAAACCTCATGCTGACTTCATCAGGTATTCCTAAACTACCTGAAGTAACCGTCACGTAAACGCCCGTAGCGTTAGCTACGTCATTAGCGCCGAAAGAGTAAGCTGCGAAAGCAGTAAAGCTAAATAGTAAAAGACTTAAGGGTTCTACTATTATCACTAACTCTCAAGTTTTCTTATAGTTCTATATATCGGTATTGCTAGAATCATGGACGCTATAGGTGAGTCATCCAACTAATTATTATGTCTCTATTCTTTGGTAATTAATGAGTACTCCCTGAGAACCGAAAAACACGTAACTCAACCCCACACCCATCACAGCTCCTGTGATACTGTGCGTTGTTGATATTGGAGCGCCGATCAAGGTTGCTATGATTATCCATAGGAAAGCCGAGGTCGTGGTAGAGATTGCTCCCACGATCTCAATACTTGATACGACACCCTTACCGAGAGTCTTCATAACCATATAACCTTGTAGTAAAGCACCTAACAACTGGAAAATCGTGAAAAGAATGAATGCTTGCTTAAACTTAAGCACACCAGAACCAACTACTACGCTAGTGGAGTTAGCCATATCGTTAGCTCCTATGGACCAAGCCAGACATGCAGCAGTAGCGAGACCGATGAAGAGCAACAAATCACTCAAGATAGCCTTACAGAATTACGAGAGAAGCAAAATAAAAGCAAATTAATTACGATAAGCTAATATTAGCAATTAGGTAATCGTGTTAGGTGTGTGAAGATGTTGAGACTCCACATGAACGAATCACCATATCCACCCTCAAGGCTCTCGCTTGAGTACATAAATAGATACAGTAACTCCCTAAACTTGTATCATGTTGAGCAATTATATGAGGAATTGCTTGATGAGTTAAGTAATTATGTAGGAATTGATAAGAAGTTTATTGAGGTATTCGCTAGTTCATCATCTATATTGACCCTCATGCTGACTTACGCTAAGATCATTAACTCAGGACTTGTACTAACTCACCCGACCTTCCACGTTATGTATAACTTACTAGACAATTACGGGATCCAACCTACTTACGTAGTATTAAGTGGGAAAGATTTTGTTTTGGACGTAAGTAGGCTTGTAGAGGTATCTGAAGGACGCGTAGTTTACTTAATAAATCCTAATAACCCTACAAGCAATCTTCTTTTAGAAGACCCGGAAGTGTTAGGGAAGATTGCTAGGAGAGCTAAGGCTGTCTTTGTAGATGAAGCATATTATGAGTTCTCAGGACTAACGTTTAGAGACTTAGTTATGGAGCATGATAACGTAATAATTATTAGAACAGTCTCTAAAGCGTTTAGCTTGGCTGGAGCTAGATTTGGGTACGTAATTATGGGTGAGAAAATAAAGAAAGTTCTTAATGGTCTAAGGATAGGGTATGAAGTACCGATAACTACTCAAGCCGCAGTATTAGGAGCACTCAGAGACCCTCATTACATGAGGGAAGTAGTTAGTAAGATTATCAAGACTAGAGAGAATGTTAAGAAAGTACTTACTAGTTCGGGTTTATGGGTAGCGGATAGTAGGACTAACTTCCTCTTCGTTGATTTAGGTGAACCCTGCAGAAAATATTGGGGGCTCCTCAAACAAAACGGGATACTAACTCTATGCTTAGAGAATATCGAGAAGCTTAGAGAATTTGGGAATTACCTGAGGGTTACTGTAGGTAAGCCTGAGGAAATGGACTTATTCGTTGAGAAGTTATTGAAAATCCTTAATTAACTGAAGAATTACTTGCAGGCTCTCCACACCACTAAGTTAGCTCTCAACCGTAAATCCTGGTTTTTGGTTTGCTTCTACTATAGCTTATTGAAACTAAGAGGATAGAAGATGTAGTAGCTACTGTTACTACGTATCCTAAGAAATTCGCGTCTAAACTTGGATTAGCTAGTAGAGGTAATAACATTAACCCGCCTAAAGCATTAAAGAATATAGTGATACCGAAGCCAGCAGTCATGGTTTCTCTTGGTGTTTGTTTTGCTATGTACGTGTTGATGGCTGTGTCTAGGAATGGGTAGAGAGGTATTTGCCAGATAATCAAGGTTAGCAAACCCCCAGACTTTATGAATGTCCAGTAAACAAGCATATACGCCAGTGTTGTGTAGGAGAAGATTAGTAGTGGGTTATACTTATCTGCTAACCTCCCTGCAATAACTCTTACAGGGATTGAGAGAAGAGCTGTGAAACCTCCGAAAACAATCCCAAATAATAAGTATTCTATCCACACGGAAGAAGCATCTAAGATATTCTCGAGTTCTAGACTTAGCTTAGAGGGTGCTACAGCATAGAGTGATTCTCTAGAAAACACCGTGAGTGAGAGTGCTAGTAAAATAAACAAAAATTTTCTAAGATCCCATTCAGAAATACTTGATTTGCTAATCCTGGGCCTTCTTCGTGTTATCTCTCTAGGGAAGGACATAATGAATATTAAGTATGTCAGGAAGTGGATGACTGCTATAATTATAAAGAGTCCATCAGGTCCTGCAACATTATAGAAGATCCCCATTATAGAAGACCCAATACTAAATCCTAACCCAGTCCCTATAGTGAAGTAACTGTATGTCATGCCAGGATTCACATCAGAACTACTAAAGACCGTCGTAAGTATTGAAGGCCATGAGAGCGCCCAAGAAAGACAGAAGAAACTCAAGATTATAGAAAGAATAAAAGGATCTCGACTACTTAAGGCTAGTATGAAGGGAACTACGCCAGTAAGACCCAATAAAATTAGGTTCTTATCACTTAAGTATTTAGCTAACTTACCAGTTACTACAGCAAATAACGTAAACCCCCATTCAAGACCTGTGATAAGTATTAATGCTTGAAGCCCGCCACCCAACTCAATACCTATGTAACGTCTAGCGAAAGGGTAGTAGAGCCCCCAAGTAAGACTATTTAAAATAGCACCTAAAGAATACATTAGTCTCCACATACCCAGGTCTTTACGTGTGGTGTTCGAAGTCGACAGTGCTTAACACACCCAACTAATAATGAAAGTAAAGTTTTAAGTTATTATTATTAAGTGTTTTCGCCATGAAATTTAGATTAGTCTAACATTTATTAACTCTTTAGCGAATTTTTCTGGGGTGCGTGGCGCTGAGGAAATTTGGGGAGAAAATATGTGACTATGTAGTGGCTGTTGTTGGGCAACCTTCTGTTGGTAAGTCAACGTTTTTTACTCAGGTTACTGGTGAGTTGGTTCGTGTAGCTAATTGGCCCGGCACTACAGTAGAACAAAAGGTTGGGATAGTTTCTTTCAAGGATAAGGTCTTATGTTTAGTTGATTTGCCAGGTATTTACGGTTTGTCTCCTACGTCACTTGAGGAAAAAATAACTAAGAATTTCTTGATTTCCAGTGATTGGGACGTTATTTTAGTTTTAGCAGATGCTTTAATTCCTGAGAGATCTATATACCTGCCTATACAGGTTAGTGAAATGACTAGTAAGCTAGTAGTAGCTTTAACTAAGTGGGACTCAACACATAAGGTAGGTTTACACGTAGATGTGAAGAAGCTTAGTTCTAGACTAGGCTTTCCAGTAATTCCTATCTCCTCAATTACTGGTGAGGGAATTAGGGAAGTTCTAAGCACTCTAGTTGATGTAGCTGAGGGCAGGATTAAGAGTAATCCACTCAAGATTGATTACGGTCTTCTTGATAGTTACTTAAACGAATTAATAGGGCTTATTGATGATGGTTATATTGGTAGACTGCCTAGAAGATGGGTAGCTTTAAGACTTCTAGAAGGTGACCAAGATATAATTGATCTAGTTAGGAGTAGTCCAGATATTATAGAAAAAACTGAAAAGTTACGGGAGGAATTCAGGAAAGCTACTGAGAGAACGCCCGAAGAAATAGCTATCTTAAAAAAATACGAGTATGCAACGCAAGTAGTTAGAGAGACCGTGGTTAGGATGAGGGTAAGACCACATATCACAGCTATAATTGATAAAATTTACTTGAACCCGTTATTAGGTCCCCTAGCATCAATCATCACAATATTCGCGCTATTCGCTATAGCATTCACACTAAATACGGGCTTTCCCTTCACATTTATTCTCAGGCATCTAGGTTTTGAAGTTGCTGCTGACGCACTAGAGACTCATAGCCTATCTGGGTTACTTGAAAGTTTCTTTGCTTTCGTGGGGGATGTTCTCCGAACAGGATTAGCTGACTTAAATGAGGAATTAGTTTCCTTAGTAGTTGACGGGATCTTAGGAGGTCTTGGTACCGTGTTAAGCTTTTTACCCCTAATATTTCTTGTTTCAGCATCTTTCTCAGTACTTGAAGATAGTGGTTTAGGTCCTAGAATGGTTGCTTCCCTCCACAATTTCTTCAGGTTTTTTGGATTATCTGGGAGAGCCCTGTACCCGCTAGTTATAGCGTTGGGCTGTAATGTTCCTGCAGTTTATCAGTCTAGAATTTCCATAGATGAAGCTGAAAGACGTGAGATAATAGTCTCAGCATCATTCATAATATGTCAAGCAAGACTAATTGTTCTGCTCTACTTTACTAAGTCTTTATTTCTTGGTAATGCGTTTATTCAGGCGTCCGTGATAACGCTGCTCTATATTTTGTCAATAATTCTTTACTTACTGACCGCTAAGTTAGTGAGGATATTGAGTAGTGTTAGGGAGTCTCCAGAATTGATTATGGAGTTACCTATGATACATAGACCAAGCCTCAAAGTTGTTTGGTGGGGTTCTTGGATCAACACCAGGCATTTCCTCTACAAAGCCGGCATAATAATTTTCGCTCTCTCAGTACTTAGCTGGGTACTATTATCTTATGGTCCTACAGGATATGTTGACTCACCAGAAGCTTCTTACGGAGCTATATTGGGTTCTTACTTAGGTAGAGTTCTTGAGGTACTGTATAATATAAGAAGCGAGAATTCCTGGATGATTGGTTATGCACTGATTTACGGATTTATAGCTAAAGAAGGTTTGATAGCTTCTGTTTCTCAGTTAACTGGTCTGGCTGAGGAGGAAGCATTGAGATCCTTAGGTCTTAATGTAGCTCAGGGTGTTTCGTTACTAATCTTCGTGATGTTTTATATTCCATGCATGGCTACAGTAGCTACGATATATCAGGAAAGTAAGAGTTTAAGATTTACTCTATACGTGACTATGTACTTAATCATAGTTGCTTTAATTATATCGTTAGTAGCTTACTGGATACTACTTATTGCTTAATCCGCAGTTCAGTTAGAGGTGATAGGAGGTGTTTAGTGAGTTTCTGGAGAGTATAGTTATGAGGGCCTTAATACTGGGCTTAGTTCCTGCCCTCTCAACGTTTTTAGGAGGAATTGTGGGACTTATCGGTGTTAAAGGTTCTGAGAAGCATCTGGACGTAGGTTTAGGATTTAGTGCTGGAGTCATGGTCGTGGCTTCTTTCACAAGTCTCTTACTTCCAGCTATTGAGTTAGGTGGGATTTCCTTAGTCACGCTAGGTTTCTTGGTTGGTGTGGGTCTTGTAGTTTTGCTGGATAAGAGCATACCACATGAGCACTTGCTGAAAGGTTATGAAGGTCCTTTATCTATGAAGAATAGGATGAGACATGTATGGCTTATGGTGATGGCTATCTTGATACATAATTTGCCTGAAGGCTTAGCTGTAGGTAGCGCGTCCGGGATTAGCTATGTCGCAGGCTTAGCTATGGCTTTAGCTATAGGGATTCAAGATATTCCTGAAGGTTTTGCTGTTTCTTTTCCGATGGCTATAGCTGGAAAGAGTAAAAAGAAAGCTCTAGTATTTTCGGCGTTAAGTGGTTTAAGCGAGACGCTAATGGCCGTGGTAGCGGCGTTCCTGTCTTCTGAGTCAACAAGCTTATTAGTCTTCATGCTATCACTTGCTGGCGGATCAATGACTTACGTAGTTAGTCACGAGATAATCCCGGAAACACACAGGCACGGACATGAGTCACTCTCCACACTCGGGTTTCTCTCGGGATTCATGATAATGTTATGGCTAGATACAATACTGGGTTAGTATAGTGAATGTGTTTTAGGATTACTGCCGGTCGCGGCAGCTCACTCAGATTACATAAAACATACAGACCAGTACTTAGAAGGTAATGGGAGGAAGAATTCCTTCACGTCTGTAAAGGAGTCTCTTGATGGGTTGGTTGTTTTATTATTAAGAACTAGGGTTTATAACTTGGATGATCTATTTGAGAGGGTGTCTCGCACTAATTAACGGTAAGATATATCTCTCGTACAAACCATTAGAAACTTCCGAGTCTTTAGTGATTGCCGGTGGCAGAGTGATTTTTGCGGGCAGTAAGTCGAGTGCTGTAATTATTAGCGAATTACTTAAGTGTAATGTAATCGATTTAGAGGGGAAGATAGTCTTACCTGGCTTTGTGGATGCTCACGTACACTTAGATGGGGTTGGAATGTATCTGAATACTCTTGATTTAAGAGGTGTTAGGAGTATTAGAGAACTTAAAGACAGGGTCAAGAAATCTGCTGGTGAGGTTGCTTCATGGGTTTTCGGGCATGGATGGGATCAAGAACTCTTTGTAGAAGGTAGGTGGCCCACACGTTGGGATTTAGACGAAGTAGTTAGTGAGAAGCCCGTATTACTAACTCGTATCTGCGGTCATGCTGCAGTATTGAACACTAAAGCTATGGAGGTCACTGAACTAATAAGTAGCAACTCACCTCACGTATTAAGAAACGAAAGAGGAGAAGCGATAGGAATTATTAAAGAGGAAGCTCTTGAGATAGCTAAGAAGAAGTTCAGAGAATCTCTCACGTTAGAAGATCATAAGAAATTCCTAGAAGATGCGATCAAGTATGCGGCTTCTCTCGGAGTAACCACAGTAGGTTTTGTAAGTGTTAATGATGTAACACTTAAAATACTTGAGGAACTCAGAAACGAAGGTAAGTTACTAGTTAGGGTTAGGGTTTATCTTAACCCAGGTGAGAACAATGAAGTTTTACTAACTCTCAAGAAATTAGGAATAAGAAGTGGTTTCGGAGATGATTACCTGAAGATACGTGGTATCAAGATATTTGTTGACGGGTCTTTAGGAGCTAGGACAGCATGGCTTACGGAACCATACAACGACGCAACAGATACACGCGGTTCTCAACTTATAGATGAAAGAACGCTTGAGAAACTAGTTCGTGATGTTCATGAAGCAGGTCTTCAACTAGCTATACACGCGATAGGTGATGCAGCCATAGACTTGGTTTTACACGTATTTTCAAATATTCGAGACTTACGTAAGCTCAGGCACAGGATAGAACACGCGTCTGTAGTAAGACCTGACCAGATTAGCAAGATTAGAGAGTTAGGTGTTTCTCTAGTTATTCAGCCTCACTTCATTATAACAGATTGGTGGGTGCTTAAGAGACTCGGCGACTCAAGAGCTACCTGGGTTTATCCTTTCAAGACTTTAATTAACTCAGGAATTCTGTTAGGAATTAGTACAGACTCTCCTGTAGAACCGCTAAATCCCTGGGAAACTGTTTACGCAGCTGTAACTAGAGGTGAGTATGAGGGCGTGGATCTCTTTAAGCGTACTCCCTACGAGAAACTATCACTTACCGAGGTACTATATTCTTATACTCAGGGGTCAGCCTATATCCTAGGTGAAGAAAACAACATAGGGACTCTTGAAGTAGGTAAGTTTGCTGACTTCATAGTAGTAGATAAAGATCCTTATCTAGTGGATGAAAAGACTTTACGAGAAATCAGAGTCCTAGCAACTTACGTCGGAGGCGTGAAGACGTACGAGAGTACTCAATTAATTCCCTCTGCTCCGTAAGATGTGTAACTTTCTTTGTGAGTAGCTCATGAGGTTATTATAGTTAGAGGTATATGCCTATAATAGTTAAAGCTCGCTTAACTGCCTCAATCCAGGATTGTGGGGGTTTTTCCAAGCTTCTCATATAATAAGTATTCTTAAACCATTCTACCCTATTCTCAGATATTATGACTGGTATATCGGAATGATTTAGTATTCCCTCATCAGCAGGATTATCGCCTAATCCTATGATCGGTGTTTCTCGGCCTACAGTATTAATGTTTTTTAAGAGGGTGTACGTAGCTTTGTCTTTATTTGCTTCTAGTAAGTGTACTGCCCTCCTAGTCTGGATTATTTTAAGATTCGTACTCTTGGTTACAGAGGCTATGAATTCTCTGCATGGGGTATATTGAGTCACGAAGACCTCGCTGTAAACCCTCTTTTGAGATAACCTAATTAAGTCGAGGGGTATTCTTAAGATCTCTGAAATATTTTCCGGGTTTGCTTTAGTGAGTCTTAAAGCTTTCTCAAAGCAATCAGGGTTTTTCTCTACGAGAGTTAGTAACTCTTCATAAAGACTTATAGAATTACATAATTCTAGCACTTCATAATCTTTGGTTAAGTATCTAGAGCCACTCTTCAGGAAACCACTAACAGCGTATATGGCGCAACCTCCCTCAATAACGTATGCCAGAAAATCGTGGTTTAGTCTTCTCATTAATTCCTCGATTTCTATATGTGTCTTAAAGGTTACTGGGATAACCTCAATTCCCAGGATTCTTAGCTTACTTAAGAAACTTCTTAACTCTTCCAGAGAACTTTCTTGAGTTAAGGGTAGCATAGTGTCGTCTATGTCGGTAAGTATTATTGCCTTACCACTAAGCCTAAAATCCGTGGGCAACTGAAAACTCACTTCTTGATAATAGTTCATCAAGGAATTTCTTAGTGTTTATTTGGGGGTACTCATAAGTTCTGGGTTTGGGCGGCTCCTCCTCATACGAGAATTCCTTCAGTATCTTAAGTATTGAGTTCTTTAGGTGCTGGTCTGCAAGCCTAGAATGATATATAGCTCCTAGGCTTTCTACCAGCATCTCTAGAACGTGTAGTTCTCCCTTCTGCATATGAAGATGTGGGTTCCTTGACTCTACCTGTAGTATGTCTATAGTGTTTGGTAAAGCTTTACATAAACCCTCTCTCAAACCGATATAGCAGGTTTCGAGTAAGTGTACTAACTCGTAAGTTTCTACAGCGTATCTTGAAGCAAAACTAAGTATTTTTGCTAGCTCCATACTCATGGCGTGCTCACCACTATTGCTAGTCTTTATTATGTCTGTTTCAAATTTCCTTCCTTTCGAGAGAACGCTATTTAGTACTCCACTTACTATGCCGGATACGCGTCCCCATCTTCTTAGGAGGAATTCCTCCCCGTACCAGCCTTTAAACCCCCACGAAATACGTACCATCTTATAGGGTGATTTACTCATAGCTAGGGCTGTGTAATAAACCAGTGAATACTCAAGTACGGCACCTGGGATGTAGATATCGCTGTCTATGTAACCAACGTACCTAGAATTAATGCTCTCAGCAACTAAAGTACCTATTAAGAGGCCTTCACCCTTACCGTCCCTAACTAGTCCTTCAGACTCATCTATTAAATCAGGAACCTCATTCTTAAGTAATTCCGCTATAAGTGGGTCTTTCTGATGTATCACTATGACAGACCTTCCTGATAGTTGGTAAATATTCCTAGCTACGTCAACCTCATTAGAATAAACATCGAGAGGCTTGGTTGAAGAGTTAGAGACTACGATGAGGGGCGAGTGTAGAGGGACTGCGCGAAGAACTCCTTCTAATACTAAAGGATCCTCATCCTTAACAGGAATAACCATGGCAGTTGATTCAGCAATTCTAATTAGGTTCTCGGAAGTCAAGCTAAACGCACCAAATCTTTTCTCGAAATCAACACCGTAAAGAGAGACTGTCCTAGTGACATCATATAGCCTGACAGCTCCGTATGTCTCGAATTTAAATGGATATCTGATAAGCAACTTATTCCCCACATACTATCGGTAACAACGTTATAAATTTTTTACAGTATACCGCGCATAGTTTCGTATTTCTCGAAACTCATGTTTTTGACTGAATTATTATGTATAGCGTGGGATATTTTATAAGGGAGGGATTCTAGTTTTTCTTGTATGTGGTGATATGTTGGTAACAGCTGAGTATGTAATATTCTCAACTATTACTGGAATTGTGTTAGGGACTTTTTATGGGCTAGCTACGATTGGTCTTAGTTTTACTTTCGGGATTTTAAGGATTCTTAACAGTGGTCACGGTAGTTTAGTAATGATTGGTGCTTACATTAGTTATTAGGGATTTGCGTTAATGGGGCTCTCTCCCCTAATCTCAGCTCTCCTCGCTTTTGTTGTAGGATTCTTTGTAGGGTTAATACTATATCACGCGTGCTTGGCGGTCCTGAACTCGTATCGCTAGTTATAATGTTTGCTTTCGGGATTTTCCTGCAGGAGGTAGCTAAGTTTACTTGGGGTGCTTCACCGAGAGGATTTACGTTGGGTTTAGAAAGTATTAACATATTTGGTTATGAGTATCCTTTGACGCGAGTGATTGGCGGCATAGTTAGTACTGCGGTAGTAGTGGTACTCTACATCTTCCTATTCAAGACTAAGTCTGGAAACGCGATCAGGAGTGTCGTAGAAAATTGAACTATATCGTCAGGTAGCTGAGCCTGGCCAGTTCCCTTCAGAACATGCTGGTGCTGCAGCGATACTAGTCTTAGCTAGAGCTATAGAGAAAGCACAAAGTCTTAACCAAGACGCTGTTAGGAACGCGCTAAATACTATGAAGCTAGTTACGTTCTACGGACCTTACTAAATAGACCCTGCTACAGGAAAGCAGGTAGCTCACGAAGAGATACTATCTCAGTGGCAGGGAGGCAAATTCGTAACTATATGGCCTCCGGAAATCACTGTCTCACAACCAGTCTACCCTATACCAACGTGGGATGAAAAGAGAGCTGGTGCACAAGCTAGTCCATAGGAAAATAGAACTAATTAAGAATCTATTTTTTAAGCATATCAATAAAACGATGTGTTATTTAAGATATTTCTAAAAGTTTCGTTAAATCTTAGATTAAAGTAATTATGCTGAAGTTTGTGGAGCCGGGGGCGGGATTCGAACCCGCGAGATAACGGGTATCGACTACTAAACCACTGCAGCCCGCCGCCTTAGACCGCTCGGCCACCCCGGCTAATTAAGTAATGTTTACTAGGAATTTAAATTTTGACGGTAATATGTTGATGTGTGATAGTAAAGTCTTCTCTCATGCATAAGTAAAATAGCAGTATTTAAGGACATGTAACGTATTCTTAACTGATGTATGTGGGGTGTATGTATTGCCTTACAGTATTAGTTGCTTAGCTGATGTCTTAAGGAAACTTGATGCTGAAGGTATTAGAGGAGTGATTATCGGTAGTACCGTATATACTCTGAGGTTAGGAGCGAGAGAGTTGGAGGATGATGTAGATTTGTTTACTACAACAATTTCTCCTGTCTTTAATGAGGATGTTGTTTTTGAGGTAGCTGAAGGGATCGGGTGTCAGGTAGGTAGTACTGAGTGGGGTACTCCTAGTCTTGAGTGTGCTTTAAGTAGTGAGTGCGTTGTGTTGGTTGAGTTATACGAGAACATACACGACTTCTACATACCTTCAGAAATGTTGAGTGAAGCTGAAACTCTAGAGATTGAAGGATTTAAAGCGAAGGTACTCAAAATTGAGGACTACATAATACTTAAAGCAAGAGCCGGTAGAGAACAAGATATGGAAACGTTAAGCTATATTAGTGACCTCATTAAAAGCAAAGTCTTAAAAGTTGATCTCAAAATATTAAGTGAGAGACTGAACTTATTTGACGTAGATGAACGAAAACTTATTATACGAAGACTCAGCACAGCGAACATAAAGATTTAATTTATCAGTGTTTCTCTTAAGCATCGATCAAACTACTTTCTAACACCTATTTTCTTTTTCTTAGGTCTTAAAGACTTACTCTTACATCTCCTGCATTTAGTGGCTCCCGGAGGATTTAGCGCGCCACATCTCCGACAGACAAGCTTATTAAGTACTCTTGCCTCAACAATCTTCATAGCTTCAGGATCTGTTACTGGCATCTTGACACCTTAATAGATTATTAAGTAAGACTTAAAAGCATTAACACAACTTTCCAGCAAGTGACGCGCCCTCTACGGTGTTAAGCAAGAAATACAACCAAATAATTCAAGAGAACAATTAGTGAGGAAGCTAATACAAACAATGAAAAGCTTAAGTCTTTAGTTAGTCAGCTCTTATCTTAACAACGTTACCTGTTATTTGGGTTAAGAGATCCTCTATTATTTCTCTTCTCTTGAATGGGAGGTTTCTTAACTCGAATCTAGGTACTCTAACCACGTACTCAACCGTGCCGTCAGGCAACCATATAGTGTTGACGCTAGTTATTCGAGCGGGGAAAACTAGTTGCTTTACAACTTCTTTCGGGTCTTTTGTGTTAGTTATTATTCTGGTTCTGATCTTTAGTCTTTCACTTAGTGTCCAGTTTAGCTTGTTTAGTGATCTAGGGTCTGGTGTGTTGTTCTTCGTGTCCTGCAGTATGATTACTAAAGCTCCTTCACTCATCACGCTACGCACATATTCCATGTCTTTCAGAAACTTGAAATCAGTAAGTTCTTCTAAGTCAAGCAGCTCTCTCATTACGTCTACTTCATACTCTCTCACAGAACCACTCCTAACTATGGATTGACATCTAGGACATAGCACCCCAGTCTTCACACACAGTATGTCTAGCGGAATCTTCAACCTCTCTCAGCACTCCCCAAATCCTTCTAATTAATTCACTAATAAATCAGTACGATCCTATTTAAATAAGTTATTACTGAAGATCCAAGAGTATTGTTTATATAAGTGGGTTTTACGTGTTGAGTTAGGTGAGTAAGGACGTGAGAGCTGTTTCTTTCGATTTATGGTTTACTTTGATTTATGAGGAAGAAATAGATGAGAGAATATACACGCTCATGCGTGTTAAAGCACTCTACGAAAGTCTCAGCAAGTTTAAGGAAGTATCTTTAGAGGATGTTATGGACGTTTATAAGTCTCTAAAGTTTGCGAGAGAGTATCTGAGTGCTAAATCGCTAGTTAATTTAATGACGCTGGCTTTAGGGATTAAGTTAAGTCGTGAAGAACTTGAGAGATTATCACATAACTATGTTATATCTACTAGAGACTTCATACCTAAAGTTAATAGGGAGGTTTATGAGGTGATTCCTAAGATTAGGGAGTTAGGTTTGAAGATAGCGATAGTTAGTAATACGTCTTTCTCTGAGGAGGGTGTTAGAGCTATGTTGGAGAATCTTAGACTTGCTAACTATTTTGATGTGGTGGTATCTTCTTCTAGCTTAGGCTATAATAAACCAAATCCTAGGATATATAAATATCTGATGAGGAAGCTAGGTTTGAAACCTCAAGAAATACTTCACGTAGGTGACTCCTGCATTAACGACGTTTTAAGTCCTGTAAGTGTTGGGTTGAGAGCCGCACTGTATGTAGGACTTAGGAAAGATAAGGATGTAGCCTTATGTTCGAGGCTTGACATTCCTATCTTACGTAGCTTGAGTGAGTTATTAGAGAAGAACTTAATAACTCGTAACACTACCTGAGGTCGGTACTCTCTAATGAAGTGTGTTGTGTGTGGTTTACGTGATGCTGTGGTAATGCAGAAGCATACTGGGAGAGCTTTATGTAGAGAGTGCTTCATAAGCGACGTAATATCTA
Organism: Candidatus Zestomicrobium tamdykulense; assembly: GCA_039889305.1. Classification (GTDB taxonomy): domain Archaea; phylum Thermoproteota; class Thermoprotei_A; order Sulfolobales; family NBVN01; genus Zestomicrobium; species Zestomicrobium tamdykulense. The sequence continues at coordinate 70,902 of JAVVFV010000001.1, forward strand.
GAGTTAAGAAAGAAATTGAAAGGTTCCATATGTTTTTAAGTAGTGATCGATTAATGATTGCAGCGTCGGGTGGTAAAGATAGTTATGTGCTCTTAGACATAATTCTCAGATTACATGACCCCTCTAAGATAGGTGTAGTAACTATTGTTGAGGGGATAGAAGGTTATAATAGGCTGGAGGACGTCGAGAAAGTTAGAAGGTTAGCTAACGCGAATGGGGTTGATGTCATAGTCTTAAGTCTGAAAAAATATGTTGGCTACAGCCTGACAGAGTTAGTTAACTTAGGATTCAGTAAAAACGTTAAGATAAGTCCTTGCACTTTCTGTGGTGTGTTGAGGAGGAAAGCAATCAATGAAATAGCTAGAGACTTAGGATTCACTAAAGTCTTAACAGCCCACAACCTTGATGACGAGGTACAGACAATCATCATGAATATTCTTAGAGGTGATCTCTTCAGGCTTATCCAGATACTACCAAATGGTCCTATACTTAGTAAGCTCTTCGTACGTAAAGTGAAACCATTAAGAAAAATATATGAGGAGGAAGTAGCTATCTACGCGCATTTAATAGGTTATGAATTCCAGACAACAGACTGTCCCTACCTCAGATATTTCCCCTCACTCAGAGCTAAGATTAGAGAGTATCTGTATAAGCTTGAGAAAGAAAAACCTGGTACACTACTCAACTTGATAGAAAGGATAGACTCAATATTGACTAAGTACGTAAGTCATTACATGAACTACCCTGAACTACCGAGATGTGCTATATGCGGCGAACCCACAGCCTATGGAAGAAATTACTGCATGGCTTGCGAACTACTCACTGCTTTAGGAATAAGCAATCCATCCTACAGCAGAAACAACTACCTAAGATTAATTCCTGAGATTAAGGAGCAACAAACTTATTAATTGAGTTCTTTCACGTAATGGGGAATTTCTACTCCGCTAGCAGATCACTCATTGTAGAAGAACCCACTGATAATAATTGTAGGGTTTTCTGTTGTGCGTGCTTGGCCTAATACCTAGAATTTATTTGTTTGCTTTATCTTCTCAGAGCTTCAAGCACTAAACTTCTTAAGTTCAATGGTTTTTCACTAAATAGATCTTTACTCATGTACTTAATATTACTAGGTATCCTAGGTTTGAACTCCATCTTAGCGAGTATGTCTTTCTCTATATCTATTTCAGGAGCAACCTCAATCAGTTCTAATCCTCTTTCTCCTAGTTCAAACACTGCTCTCTCTGTTATGAAGAAAACTTTCTGTTTTTTCTTAATGCCGTAACTACCGCTATACACTACTTTATAAACTCTCTTAACGAATTTACTTACGCTACCGTCTTTGGTTATCTTTAACGAATTCCCCGAAACTTCTATTTTTCTTTCACCAGCAGTGAACTCACCAGCAAAGTATAAGTGAGGAGTTCCGAACGCTATGACTGGAAACCCGCCAGCACCAGGCATCCTGCCGGGGAGGAAAGCCGGATTCACGTTACCTAATTCATCTACCTGCATGAATCCTAGCGACGCAGCATCAATTATCCCACCCTCATAATTAGTGAACATGTCTGCCATAGACACTACTGCGAAGTACCCTCTAGATGCTCCGAAGTCCGCGCCCGTTAGGGCTACCCCTCCGAAAGGACCTGACTCAACTGTCATGTATATAAACTCGTCTATGTTTTCTTCGTTAATGACTGAAGCTACATCAGCAGGTATTCCTATACCTAGATTAACTAGTATTGGTCTCCCTAAAGAAACTACTAGAGAAGCTAGTTCTAATGTTACTCTCCTAGCTATGATTTTCCTAACACCTAACCGTAAAGTAGAAGACTTTAAGAATTTTTGGGATGGTATTATCTCACCAGATATTGTTGGATCGTACAGAATGGTATCTGTTTGCCCATGAAACTCTAGCAACTCAGGAGCTACTACCACGTAATCTACTAGTGGAGCCGGTACGTATACGTTTCTAGGACCTATAAAGCCAGCTCTAGTTACTCTCTTGACTTGAGCTATAGTTATTCCTTTCTCAGGACATGCTTTAGCTGACTGAGCTATCGCGAGAACGTTAAGTAACGCACCTTCGTGCTCCATAGATATGTTACCTATTTCATCAGCTGTAGTACCACGTATTAGCGCGACGTTAGGTTTAGGACACATATATAGCAGGTATTCCTCATCACCTAAAATAACTAGATCTACTCTGCAAGTCTTTCTCTCTTCAGCTAAGTTATTCACTAACCCGCCACCATATCTGGGATCAAACATCGTGCCTAGACCCACCTTAGTAAGAACTCCAGGTCTACCAGCAGCTACTTCTCTGAACCAGTGAGAGACGATGCCTATAGGCCAATTATATCCCTCTATTATATTCTCTTCTACAAGTCTAGCTATGTTGGGGATCCAACCATAGAAAGGTATCAAGACTCCTTTTAGGAAATCATAATCTTTATTCTCAATTATTTTCTTCCCAACGAGATCTAAGCCCTTGCCGGGAGTTCCCGGACACGTCTCAGCAATAATAAATAGGTTTCTCGGGTGACCGTAAGTTGAGTATACCTCGTAAAGCTTACTTATTAAGTATGCTGGAGTAGCAATCATGTTAAAACCTGAGACCGCGACGATTGAGTTGTCTTTCACTATACGTAAAGCTTCCTCAGGCTCAACAATCTTGTTGAACACATAATCACCGATGAGGTATTACTACTTACACACTTAAAAGAGAATTAAGCGGGATTCTGAACAACAAACAAAAATATTGAGTTTGACAGAACAAGATTTAGATTTACCACCATCTTGTTATGACTATCTTCCTGTCTGTGAAGAAGTCTACTACGTCTATCTGTGGGTGATGACTACCAAGACCTGCTAATCTCCTGCCTCCGAAGGGGAACCACCCTACTGGTGCGGCTATCCCTATATTAACTCCTACGTTACCGACGTAAACCCCGTGAACGAATTCTCTAGCCCACTTACCACTCCTAGTAAATATAGCTGCTGAATGATGATATTTGTTATTATTCACCCACTCAATTGCTTCATCGAGACTCTCAGCTCTCAGCAAGTTAGCTACTGGACCGAAAATCTCCTCACGAGCGATCTTCATGTCTGGTGTTACTCCTTCAAGTATCGTAGGACCTAAGTAGAAGCCGTTTGGGTATTCCAGATTCTTATATTCTCTCCCATCCAAGACTAGCTTAGCTCCCTCACTCAAGCCTGTCTCAATCCACTTAATTATGTTTTCTCTATATTTCTTGCTAGCTACGGGACCCATCTCTGAGGTTTCATCAAGTCCGTAACCTATCTTAATCTTCTTAGCGAGCTCTACGAAAGCATTCTTGAATTTATTGTAGAAGTTATCATCACCTACTATCACTATATTCTGTATAGCTAGGCATCTCTGACCAGTATTACCGAATTTAGAGTCTCTAAGATTATGTACTGTTCTTTCGAGATCCGCGTCTGGCATCACTACAGCATAGTTTGAAGCACTACCACCACCTAAGAACCTCTTACTGTGTTTTGCTGATAATTCGTAAAGTCTTAACGCTGCGGAGCTAGTCCCTACGAACGCAGTACCCTCAACCTTAGGATGAGTTACCATGTATTCCCCAACTTCATGATCTGTGTATACTACGTTAAGAACTCCTGGCGGGAGTGCTTCAGCTAATACTTCAACAGTTACCATGAGTGGTAGTGGGGTGGTACTGCTAGCTTTAACTACTAAAGTATCTCCTAAGGCGAGGGCGTATGGTATGAACCAGAAAGGTATCATTATGGGGAAGTTGTAAGGGCTTACTATGGTGAAGACTCCTATAGGTTCTCTAATGAGTACCTCGTCAATTCCTCTCGCGATTTCCTGCTGGTACTCACCCTTAGCTAGAGAGTAGGCTACAGAGATAGCTGCCTCAACATTCTCTATACTCCTCCTCAGGTCACCACGTGATTCTCTAATAACTTTACCGTGGTTTTGTGTATTTACTCGTGCAAGCGTTTCCTTATTCTCTTCCATCAAATACTTCATTCTGAAGATGTATTGAAGTCTGTCAGGGACAGGCATCCTACTCCAAGATTTGAATGCTTCGTATGCTGCCTCAATAGCTGCGTCAACCTCTTCTTTAGTAGCTAGAGGCATCTCAGCTATGACTTCGCCTTTCCCGGGATCGTATATAGGCACATACTTATCTGTGGTTGATTCCACCCACTTACCGTTTACGAATAACTTCATCCTACCATAATTTGTTTTAGGGGGTTGTAAGAGACTCATTTCTGTTTTACTTCCTCCTCAACTTCTTTTAGGGAGTCTTCCAGGATGTCTAGTCCTTTATGTAGTAGTTCTTCCTCGATTGTTAGGGGTGGGTGAAGCCTTACTACGTTTAGGTAGAGGCCTGCACGTAGGAGTAGTAATCCTTTCTCTCTAGCTTTATTAATAATTTTTAAGGCTTCCTCTGTAGCTGGTTCCTTAGTTTTGCGATCCTTAACTAATTCTATAGCTAGCATTACTCCTAAACCTCTCACATCTCCTATGAGCTCATATTTTTCACGCATTTCTTCAAGTCTTTTTCTCATTACTTGACCTAACTTCTCGGCTCTCTCAGCTAGCTTATCTCTCTGTATTATTTCTATTACTTTAAGTGCTACAGCGCAGGATACTGGGTTACCGCCGTAAGTACCTCCAAAACTTCCAGGATATGTTTTCTCCATGATTTCCTTCTTGCCGATGATGGCTGAGAGAGGTAAGCCGTTCGCTATAGCTTTAGCAGTTATCATTATGTCTGGCTCAATACCGAAGTGTTCTATTGCCCACATCTTCCCTGTTCTTGCCCAACCTGACTGTACTTCATCATCTATTAGTAGTATCCCGTTCTCCTCAAGGAATTTCTTGAGTTCTTTTACGTAGTCTGTTGGAGGCACAACGAATCCCCCCTCTCCCTGAATCATCTCCATAATGAATGCTGCTATTCTTTCAGGAGGTATTCTAGCATGTATGAACCACTTCCTAATATAGTCTAGGCATGCTAGACCGCATTGCGGGTATTCGTGCTTGAATGGGCACCTGTAACAGTAGGGGTAGGGAACGAATTCAACTCCCGGCATTATAGGTTCTAACCCAACCTTGTAAGGCTTATATTTACCAGTAGTTGCTAACGCGAACCCGTAAGTACCCCTACCATGGAACGAGTTCTCGTAAGAGACTATTACTGCTTTACCAGTTACTTGCCTAGCTATCTTTATAGCGTTCTCAGTAGCTTCAGAACCACTATTCTGTAGTAGTACCTGCTTCTCAGAATTCCCAGGAGCTATCTTAGCTAGCTTCTCAGCAAGCTCTACGTAGGGCCTATAATTAGCAACCATGAAACAAATATGCCATAATTTTCTTAACTGCTCCTCAGCAACCTTAATTAATTCTGGATTAGCGTGTCCCAAGGAAGTCACACCTATACCGCAAGTAAAGTCTAAGTAATTCTTACCATTAACATCATATAGTAATGCGTTCTCACCTCTCTCAATAGTTACAGGATGATATATGGTAACACCCCTCATAACGTATTTACTACGTAAGTCTAGGTAAGGATCTGCTGTCAGGACTACCACCGGAAAAATCAGTTCTTGAACACTAATATTTAAAATCATATGAAAATTAAAACATTCACTAAAAAATACTATGCTTATGTTAGATTTAATCCAAAACACGTTATTTCGATGTTTTAGATAGATGAGGACTCAGTTCAATGGTACTCACTTATAGAATTATGTAAACAGAAGGTGCGTAATTCCTATAGCTATTTCTTTGTTGTTTTGGATTTGCTCTTGTTTTAATGTCTTATGTTTTTTCGTTGAGATATTTCTGGAGTCGTGAGTTGTGCTGATACAGTGTGTTTCGTAAAGATACGCACATGGTTTTATGGCATGAATATTTTTAGTGTTACGAGTAGTTAACGCTATTTCTTGAGTTTTCAGGATAACTAATAGAGATACTGGACATTTTTTAATTTGTAAGATAAATTATTAGTATGGGATCAATACATGAGTTATCAAAGCAAGAATATGAAGTTAGATGAGGTTGATTTAAGTATATTACGCTATATTCAGGGGTCTCCGAAAACACGTATTAGAGAGATCGCTAGTAAGTTAGGTCTTCCTAAGTCAACAGTCTACTATAGGATAAGGAAGTTAGAGGAACTTAACGTGATTAAAGGATACAACGCTATTTTAGACAGCGAGAAGTTAGGTTTTGAGTACTTAGTAGTTGTATTGATTAGAGGTAAGTATGGACCTAAATACCATGATGAGATAGGGAAATTCCTCAGTAGGAACCCCTACATCCAGGCTGTCTACTACGTACTAGGAGAGACTGATTTCGTAGTTATAGGTAAGTTTCCATGCAAAGAAAAATACATGGAGTTTCTTGAGTCCTTAATCAACTCTCAATTTATTGAAAGATCTAATACTATGGTTATAGCTAAAGTAGTCAAAGAAGATTTTAAACTAAACATATAGTCCAAATAATGGACAAGAAACTAAGTACTTCATAAGAATGCTTTAATAGTTTTAAATTAAACATCCTAGAGGGAAATTATGAGTCACGAATGTATTCAGGTTTTGAGAGGGACTCCATGGCTTGATACGGTGGACCAAGAACACATACCACTAGAAATCATTAATTCATGTAAAGAAGATATCATTATTGACTTTAAGGTGTTAGGACTTCCTGATAAGGAAATCGTCTATAGGTCTAGCAACGTGAAAGTACTGGGTTTAGGTAAGTATCCTGTGGAAGTAATAACAGATAAGTATTACGATATCCTTGAAGTCTATATTGTGGTGAAGAATAAAGAACATCACACTATGTCTGTAGAAGTTCGTCTCAAATAGAAATTATGAGTTTTTGGTTTAGTAAGAAAATGAGAAGACCTAGAGTGTTAGATTGCTTCCTCTATGATCATCGATTCTACTAGCTTGCCTTTAATCTCGCTTAATATCTTATTAGCTGTTTCTAAGGTTTTTTGTAGATCCTCCTTCGTATGCATTATTGATATGGTCCATTGCTCATCTACAGCCATTGGTTGAGGTATTATGCCGTTCATTACCATACCTAAAGTCCACACGTACCAAAGACCCCAGTTAACCTTAGTTACGAAGTCTCTCCAAGTATTTATTTCTTCTTTAGCAAAGTATATTGTGCCTTTATTAGCTATTTGAACTACGTGTGCGTCTAATCCCTTATCTTGTATGAGGTCTCTATAGCCTTTAGCTAACTCCTCACTCAACTTGTGTGTATAGGTTAAGTTAGATTCTGTCAGGAGCTCAGTTAGTGTTACGTAGGACGCATAAACAGATAATGGGTTAGCGTTGAAAGTCCCACCATGAGGTACTTTACGCGGTCCCACCAACTCCAATATATCTCTCCTAGTTAATACTGCGGAGAACGGGAACCCTCCACCAATAGCTTTAGCCACAGTGATTATATCTGCTTTAACACCGAAGTAGTCCTTAGCTCCTCTATACCACATACCTGAGGTCTTAACTTCGTCGAATATTAACAAGGAATTATATTCATCTGCTAACTTCCTTAAGAAAGCTACGAAATCTTTCTTTCCTGGAACAACACCCATATTCATAGCTACAGGTTCTAAAATTATGGCTGCTATCTCGTTTCCATGAATCCTCATTATATTTTCTGTTGCTTCAGTGTCGTTCCATGGAGCAACAATAACGTTCTCTGCTAACTCTCTAGGAACGACGTTGTATGGGTATCCTGTTGGTACGGATCTTGGTTTCTTAGGGTGTCCTGCATGTCTTAAGTCTGGCTTGACTCCAACCATCAGGAGTTCGTGGGAGCCGTGATAATGACCTTCAAACTTTAATAGTTTTGATCTACCAGTAACTGCTCTGGCAAGCCTTATAGCTAATAGTGTTGCTTCAGCACCCGTGTTTGAGAACCTGACCATATCATAGCCGTACCTACGTGTCAAGACTTCACTCAATTTATAGCTGAGTTCTGTTTCGTGACCATATACAGTGCCGTCATCAAGCTTCTGTTTTACTTTCTCAATTAAAACAGGGTTAGCATGACCAACCACCAGAGCACCGAAACCCATGTTGAAATCTATATACTCGTTACCGTCAACATCCCAAATCCTGGAGCCACGTGCTTTAGAAACTATTATAGGGTGGGGGTCGAAAATCCTCCAATTACTGTGAACACCGTAAGGCGTAAGGCTTGCTAATTTAAGCCATAACTCTCTAGACTTGGTTGTTTTCCTGGAATACAATTCTCTGTAAGTTTCTGTCAAAGTTCTTAACCCGGACAATAGATTAACACCAATAGAATTCACGTATGATCAGGAAATAAATTTGAGTTTCATTTAAATTGGACATATTGTAGTTTAGACTTAATTTATTTTAGATAAAAACTATTTCTTTAAGCCATAATATTCTTCTACGAATTCTTTAGGGGGTGGTGGTGTTATTAATGATACTATGATTAACGTTGCTAAAGCTATTATGGTGGGTAGTGTTCCTTCCCATAAACCGAATGGGTTATGTGGGGCTTCAGGCCATATAACGTAGGTGAATAGTAAGAGTGATACGAATCCTGTTAAGTAGCTCGCTAATCCCCCGTACTTATTAGCTCTACGCCAGAATAGCATTAATATTGTTGGCCAAGCAATTACTGAGTAAGCAGGCCAGCATAACTCAAAACCTATTATGACCATCGGTGCTTCAGGAGCTAAAGCTACTAAGACACTAAGTAGTGCAACACTTATTATAATTAAAATAGTTACTAGTCTTCTAGTACGTTCAGGCACCTTAATGCCTAACCCTTTCTCTATCAGGTCTACATCAACTATTGATGATACTAGGAGTAGCATAGAATCAATAGTAGATCTAGTTATAGCTATGAGTCCTAAAAGAAGTAGTACTAATAAAGGTCCTTTACCAAAGAGCTCCATAAACAACATAGGAACATATCCTTCTACAACCTCTACTTCAGGCAGATTAGCACCGTAGTAAGCAGCTAAGCTAAGCCCTAATAATAGGGGAGACACGAAAGCACCTAAGAAGAATCCTGCGTTAGAACCTACACCACCAACTATAACGCCTTTGTAGTCTTTCGCTGCAAAGAACCTAACCACCAAGTGTGGTATGAAGAGCTATGAAATCCCGTAGAATATAAGCATAGTCCAGAAATATTGGAAAGGTTGAGTCTTCTGAAATATGTCTTGAGCTATGTCTGAAGTATATGCAGCCCAAGCTAACTTATCAAAACCTCCCCAGAAAACAAACGCTGCATAAACCATAGCTAAGAAAGCAACTATGAATGTTACCCCAGCTATAACATCCGCGTAAGCTACAGCTCTCATACCACCAGCACTTATGTAGATAATTATGAAAATAATGTAGAGAGCTAGAAACGTATGGTAAGATATCTCACCTCCTGTTGCGGCGGCTAGTACTCCTGCTGCCGGTATGTATATCATGCCTATATAGATTATTGTTGCATAAAGTATCATTAAAGCTATGAGTATCCTTAGTAATCTTTCAAAACCCCCAACTCTATGAACTATCAAGTCTGTTGGTGTTACATACTTGTGTAACTTACCTACCCTATAGATTCTTAAACTGACCATGTAGAAGAGACCAACGAAACTTAAGTAAAATATCATCTCGATAACCCACCACTCAAATCCCTCACTAATTATGACTGTAGGCATCCCTACAAACTCCCACGCCTCCATGTATGTAGCCATGTAAGTGAACATCACCGTTATGGCTGATAACGTTCCTCCTGCTACGTAGAATTCGTGAAGACCTTTCTTGGTTCTCTTAGCTCCTACGTAGCCTGCTATTAGTGTGAAGCCAAAGAATACTACGAGGATTAATAACACAACTAATGACCAAAGAGATATATTTATCATACTCTCGTCATCACCTCCCCGGAACCTATGCTCTTAACTCTCTTGGTAATTACTACATAATACGTAACGAAGAGTACGATGTTTAGAACGATCCAGGTTATGGATATCATTAAAGCACCAGCGATAGGTTTCGGTAAACCCCACATACTTTCTTCAGGTTTCCAAACAAGTAGATTCTCGCTCACGTACCAAACCAAGAAACTAGCAAATACTAGATAAACGATGAGTAAGTATTCCCAACGCATTAAACCAGCTGGTATAGCATTCACATCAGATTGGGTGCTTGACTCGCTATAATGAGTCATAGTAGTGAACACCCTTGTATAAAGTTAAATTGAAACATTATTTAACTTTACTCATAATTTCCTTAGAACAATGACCAAAACAATTAAATCAGTAACTTCACATGAAAGTATAGCATCACAATAAAAAGAACGCGTTAGTAATTTATAAAATGTTTTTATTTATTCATGTGTTACTGACAATAATTTTTGAACATTGTTTTCTGTAAATTATTGGTTGTATTAAAATACTTTTCAATCGTAGAACTATGTGGTGTGTAACTCCTATGATTTACCTAGGACAAACTATATTGCGTGTTGACTTATCTAATGATAAGATCGAGGAAGAAGAACTACCTGATTCTATTGTTGAGAAGTTTGTTGGTGGTAAGGGCTTAGCTACATACTTAATGTATAGGGAGATTAAGCCAGGTATTGATCCTTTCTCACCCGAGAACAAGCTTTATGTATTCGGAGGTCCTTTAGCGTTCATTTACCCTACATTTACTAGAACTATCGTAGTTTCTAAATCCCCATTAACAGGTTTATATTGTGATAGCAATGCTGGCGGTTCTTTCTCTATCGAGTTGAGGAGAGCTGGTTACGTAGGGATTGTCATTGAAGGTAAGAGTGATAAGATGAAGTGTTTGAAGATAACTAAGGAGGAGAGAAAACTTATTGAATGTGAATCTCTTAGAGGTAAGACTACCTATGAGGTTGGTGAAATCTTCAGGGAATATTCAGTACTTACGATAGGTCCAGCTGGAGAAAACTTGGTAAGGTTTGCTAATATCTTAATAGATATGAAGAAGAATCCTGCTACTAGACCTGGAGTGGCCGGGCGCGGAGGACTCGGTGCTGTTATGGGTTCTAAAAACTTGAAAGCTATAGTGCTGAAGGGTTGGTTAAAACCTGATGAGTTAGCTAAGGGCGTAGATAAGAATTTACAGAAAGACTTGATTAACAGATACTTAAAGATACTGCAGGAGGACGTGGTTCCAGGAATAGGTGTTGGAGGTAACTTACCGGTATTCAGGGTCTCTGCTGAGGCGAGGATACTTCCTGTTAAGAACTTCCAGGCAGGATCGCATGAGAAGTGGGAAGAGTTGGCTGATGATGCGTGGGGCAGAATAACGGTCAACAGGATAACATGTCCTACATGCCCTCTCAGGTGTGGAACTACCGTAGTAGAGAATGGATCTTTAACTGAGAGGATAGAGTACGAGACAGTAGCTATGAATGGTTCTAACTTAATGATAGTTAGCCGTAAGGCATTAGCGCAAATAAACACCACATTGAATGCTTTAGGGATGGACACGATAACTACCGGCAATATAGCTGCTTTCCTTATGGAGTTAACTGAGCGGGGACTCTTAAAAGACTACAAGATTTCTTGGGGTGATTTAGAAGGCTACTTGAAGCTAATACATGACATAGCGTACAGGAAAGACCTAGGAAACATACTTGCTGAAGGCTTGGCTAGAGCATCTAAGATGCTTAACGCCGAAGAATACGCTATACATATTAAGAAGTTAGAGATACCTGCGTACGATCCAAGAGGAGTTGTGGGTATGGCGCTTGCTTACGCGACAGCTGATAGAGGTGGGGATCACCTGAGAGCGTGGACTGTTGCTGCAGAGTTAACATCTAAGCTAACTCTAGAAGACCTCGTTAACTTAACTAAGTACCTTCAAGACAGGAACGCAGCTTTATGGTCTTTAATTGCGTGCGATAATATACCAGGGAATTCTGTGAAGCCACCGGATGAGATGATCAGGATCTACATAAAGATGCTCAACACTCTTGGATTCAGCTATGATGAAGAAAGCTTCCTCAGGTTAGGTGAGAGGATCTACAACTTATCAAGACTATTCAATGTTAGAGAAGGAGTCAGGAGGAAAGATGATTCATTACCGCCAAGATTCCATAATCCCAGGGAAGATACTGGATGGGTAATAACTAAAGAAGACTTCGAGAAAATGCTTGATACTTACTACAGTAGGAGAGGATGGGACTCTAACGGGGTTCCACTCAAAGAAACTCTAGATAGATTAGGATTGCTTGATATTATTTAAGGAAAATACTTTAAATTCGTTTTAATATAACTCAAAAATTAAGTTTGGGAGATTTCATGGTTGTAGTAGTGCGTTTTTATGGGGTGCTTAGAGAACTTGTTAAGGAGAGGTTAGAGCTTAGTATGAGGTCTAGTGAAGTCTTATTCCTTGACTTAATTAAAGAGATCCTAAAAGAGTACCCAGCTTTAGAGGACTTCGTTAAGGTTAGTGAGGAGAGGGTTGAGGTGAGAGGAATTAATATGTTAGTTAACGGAAGACACATTATGTTTTTAGGTGGTGATAAGGCCTTAATAAGAGATGGAGACGTAATAGACGTGTTACCGCCTCTCCACGGTGGTTAGTTATAAAGTCTCTTAGTGTTTTCAAGTTTTTTACGTGTCTGCTTCTCTGATGTAGTTAGTTAAGGTTTTCATGAGTCCTAGGTCTGCTAGCACGCCACCGATCCCTGGTGCTTTCTCTATGTCTTCTTTACTTACCTTATATGTTTTGCTTTCCTTAATTCCTTCTTTCGTGACTTTAATGAATTTCCATTCTTTGTGTGGTATCTTAATTGCTATGTAGGGTATCCCGCCAGCTCTCTCAGCAAAGTCTATTAGTTTCTTAATTTGTTCTGACTCTATATAAAGTCCTGACGGTCTAGCTCTAGACTTAACCTCGAAGACCGCGATTCTACCTTTCATTATAGCTACTACGTCAGGATACTCTGCTTTCTTTATTCTAGCACCGCTAGCAGGGGCTCGCATTACCGCGAATCCTAACCTCCATAAAGTGTGAACTAACTCTCTCTCGGCTCTATAACCTCTAGACTTGCTCTTAACTACTCCAACCACCTTAATTTAAATCCATAAATACTAACTTAAATACTTCATAACGAATTAAGTAATTGAGGTGTAGAGTTAATGCCTATAAGTTTAACTGAGATTGTGTTAATACTTGTAGTTTTAATAATAGTTATACCTCTGCTGAACGCTAGCATAAAAATTATTAGAGAGTACGAGAGAGCAGTACTCTTCAGGTTAGGGAGACTTGTAGGAGCTAAGGGTCCTGGACTCATACTAATCGTACCTTTCGTGGATAACTTAACGAAGGTCGACTTGAGAGTAGTGACTGTTGACGTCCCTAAGCAAGAGATAATAACTAGAGACAACGTAAGTGTTAAGGTTGACGCAGTAATATACTACAGAGCAATTGATCCGATAGCTGCGATAACTAAAGTCAGTAACTACCACTACTCAATAATGATGTTGGGTCAGACAGTTTTGAGGGACGTGATAGGTCAGGTAGACCTAGATGACCTCTTACAGAAGAGAGATGAACTAAATAAGAAGATACAAGAAATAATAGATGAGACAGCCATGTCTTGGGGTATTAAAGTAACAGCAGTAACACTTAAGTCTGTAGAATTGCCTGAAGAACTCATGAGAGCTATGGCAAAACAAGCTGAAGCCGAAAGATGGAGAAGAGCCAGAATAATAGAAGCAGAAGGTGAGAGGCAAGCTTCCGCAATACTTATTGAGGCTGCTTCCATGTACGAGAAACACCCTACGGCACTCCGCTTAAGAGAATTCCAAACCATGATAGAGATAGCTAGAGAGAAAGCATTAGTAGTAGTTACAGAGACTGGAGCTTCGGATATTGGAAAGACTATAGCGATGTATAAAGCACTTAAAGAAAGAGAAGAACGGTGAATTAAGAGGTGTTAATAACCAAAAATAAATTTTTTTATGTTTTTACTCAAATAGTTATTCTGACCTTATTAGTACTTACGACCTCACTACATTCAGTAGGGACATCTAACTCCTTAAGTCTTCAAGCATCTGGAGTAATAACTAGAGCAGTAGTTGTTGAGATAAGTCCTCCGTGGGACGTGATAGATAGTGGGGTTAAGGAGTGCTTCTTAGACGCTTTAAGTAAGGCTGAGAGTGAAGGTAAGGCACTTATATACTTAGTCGATAGTTACGGGGGTTACTTAAACGCTGCTTACGTTATCGGAGATGCTGTAAGTAACTCGAGAATACCTACGATAGCTTACGTTAGTGGTGGTAAGGCTTTAAGTGCCGGAACCATGATAATACTTCCTGCTAGTATAATAGCACTACATCCTTCAGCTATTATCGGAGCTATGCAGCCAGTAATAATAAACCCTGTTACGGGAGAGCTTCAATTCATTAATGAGTCCAAAATAATAAATCCTGTTGTTGAGAAAGCTCTGAATTACGCGAGGCTTAGAGGAAGGAATGAGACTCTCGTGAGAGATTTTGTAGTCAGAGCTACTACCGTGAATGCTGAGAAGGCTGTTTCTTACGGTGTTGCGGATCTGATAGCCCAGGATCTCCCAACCTTACTAAGAATTATACATGGTGGTGAGATCACTGTATCGGGTAAGGTAGTTAGGCTAGAAATTGATAAGTCGGGTTTAGAGTTTTATGCTTGTAGTGTCAGGTCACGTCTTTTATCACTGCTCGAGAACCCTACAGTACTTAATGTGTTACTCACGATAGGATTATTAGGAACCATATTCGCTTTATTGAGTGGTAGAGTAACAGTACTTCCACTCACTCTTCTTTTCTTGCTTCTCGGGTTAATCGGTAGCGGTCTTAATCCCAATCTCGTCTCACTATTCTTGATAATCTTGGGTAGTACACTACTAGCTATAGAATTATTCGTTTTGCCGGGCTTCGGAATAGTAGGGATAAGTGGAATTATCCTTCTAGCTTTTGGTTTCGCTCTCCTACCTACTTACTTACCTAGTGGTTTAGTTCCTTCTGAAGAATACTTAAACGCTTTAAGAGCGTTCGTAGTAAGTACCTCAGTGATACTGGGAGGATTTTTCGGCATACTAATGTTTAAAGTTATAAAAGCTAGAAGGAAGAAGCCTTATGAGTTCCTACCTACTGGTAAAGTGGGTAAAGCGATTGATGACTTAAGTCCTGGGAAACCAGGCTTCGTAATCGTTGAGGGTGAGTACTGGAAAGCAGTCTCGGACGAGGAAATAGCTAAGGGTAGTGAAGTAGTTGTAGTAAGTGTTGAGGGAGCAATACTCAGAGTTAAGAAGAAGTGAGTTACTGTTCTGGTAAGCTTTATTTAAGTTTCTAAACAATATTTTGATAAGAGTAATGAGTAGCGTATCAGTAAAGAATGAATTAAAAGAAAATCCCGAAAAACTGAGTAAAGCGTATGAGTTAAGATCTAAGAACCTGCAGGAGTTGCTGTTAATTAAAGGTCTAGGCGCTGAAGTAGTTAGAGCTTTATCACTCATTTTCAAGTTAATCTATAGAGAACTACCACCATTAAGAGACATGGTTACACATAATTTCTCGCCTTTCAAGTACGCTTACGCTATAGGATACTGTTTTCTTTTTATGTGATTGATTAAAGTATTTAAGTTTTGGTGCATGTTTCTAGTAATGAGTTAGTTTAATGACTCTGGCTAGCGATGGGAGTTCTACTCTAAGCAGGCCAGAGGATGATTCGTTAATCTTAGATGGGACCTCATGCTGTTAGGCTCAATAGCCACCCATGAACCCATAGTAGAAAACATTATAGGCAAGGTGGAGATCCCTAGACGTAATCATAAAACAAAATTTAGGGACAAACAGATACTTCTAAAGCAGACTCAGTCTCTCTGAAGTTTCCTTAATGATAGATAGGCTAAGATTACGTAGGTATTAAATACATAAACTTTTGAGACCTCGACCTACGCGATGTACCTAACCAACTATTGATAACTTTCATCAAATCTTTAATGAGGATCTTTGCTTTAGTACTGCATCAGATACAAACGATAATACCTTTCTATCCACTCCCAGAGATCTTCTAAATTTAATTCTGTCAGTGATAGTAGCTATTACTTCTATGAATACTGTTGCTCTAACTATAACTATTGAAGGACTTAAGCACTCCTCAACCTATTATTTAGTAATTCTCTTAATGTTAGGTGGTTTAGGCGGTCTTATATCTGATATCTTGGTAGTGAACCTACTTCAACTTGTAGCAGAAATAATGCTACAACCTATAATATCATTAACTTAGATCAGTATTTTAGGTTTCTTAAGAGTTTTAAGCATAAGTTTGAGTCTGTTCATGTAGAGATAAATTAATTTTTAGCTAGGTTTAGATTAGGTGGTGTGGTTTAGGAGTTAAAGTATTTAGGGAGTTAGGGTATGTAATGATTGAGGGGGTTCTCACAGATGTTTACTCTATTTTGGAGAAGATAGCTGAAGAGTTAGGTTTAACTGAAGATATTGAAGATACCTTAAGAATACTGAAAAATTTTGACGCGCACTATAGTTCTCTAAGAAGGAAATTCAAGGAATATATAACACCACGCAAAAACGAGAGAGACTTGTTGTTAGGGAGAGTTATCGTAGATAAGATTAGGTTAAGAGTAGAGAATAATCAGAAAATAGTTACTATCGTGTTTGATAAAAGAGTGAATCCAGAATATATACTCAGATTAGTGAGTTAGGAAGTGTAGACTCATTTCTTACTCTTTCTGGAGGTTTTTGTTTTCTGTTCTTTTTTCTTCTGTTTTGACAGGAAGTTTTCTCTTAGCTTCTTTATATTATTTACTACCTCATCTACCGCGTCAGGATTATTAAGTGCTTTTAGGAGTAGTTCTTCAATACTTATCATAGTTTCTAGAGAGTTTATGCTAAACGAGATTTTCGGTACTTCAACTTCCTCAGCACCCCAACTAACCTCTTCCTCAGTAGTTTCTAGGTTAATCATTTTCTCGAAGCTTTCTTCTTCTGTTTCTTCTTCCTCTTCTGTTCTTTTCTCCTCTTCTGACATTCTAACACCTTAGAAGAGATACTTGTGGGTATTTATAAAGATTGATACTTATTCTTCTCGACTTATCAAAGGAGTTATGTTTAAAAAATATTTTGGGTGTTAGTGAGTAAGATGCGGGAGAACGTGGTAAGTCTGCTGAATATGGAGGTTGCTGAGGTAGCTAGGAAAGTAGGTTTATCTGAGTTGACTCCTATCCAGGAAAAAGCTATTCCTGCTGTTTTGTCTGGATATCACGTACTCATTGTAGCGCCAACAGGTAGTGGTAAAACTGAGGCAGCTATGTTGCCAATACTTAGCATGATGTGTGAGAGGAGGAGTGAGGTCTCTCCTATAACGGTTATTTACGTAACACCCTTAAGAGCTCTCAATAGGGATATGTTGCGTAGACTAGGTAGCTTAGGTGAGATGCTGGGGTTTAAAGTAGCTGTTAGGCATGGTGACACACCAAGCACTGCTAGGAGACTTATGAGTCTCTCACCACCTCATATCTTAATAACTACTCCTGAGACTTTAGCTTATGTCATAGTGAACAAAGACTTGAGGAATTACTTAAAGAATGTTAAGTGGGTAGTGATAGATGAGTTTCACGAACTAATTAACAGTAAGAGAGGAACCCACTTACTAGTTGATTTAGAAAGACTTGAGAGGATTGCAGGGAGATATCAGCGTGTAGCTTTATCAGCCAGCATAGGCGACCTAAACAAAATAAAGAGTGTTTTAGCTCCTGGTAGGTTAGTGATTGATGTGTCAATACCTATGTCTAGAGAGTCTGAGATTAAGGTAGTTACGGTGCAACCTGGTTTTCCGGTAGGTAGTGAATCAAGAAACGCTGTAGTTGATAAGGTTTCAGAATTACTATCGAGATTCAGGAACCTCATAATATTCACTAATACTAGAGACGAGGCTGAGTGGCTAGGAACCATGCTTAGTAAGCGCGGGTTCTCGGTTGAGGTACATCACGGCTCACTATCAAAGAAGGTTAGGGAGAGGGTAGAGAAGGAGCTTAAGGAAGGATTACTAAAAGCTGTTGTTTCTACTTCTACTTTAGAGTTAGGGATCGATGTAGGTTACGTAGACGCAGTTATTCAGGTGTCGTCCCCCAGGCAGGCCGTGAAGCTGCTTCAGAGGGTTGGTAGGTCATCACATAAGTTGTGGTTGAAAGCTGTAGGTTACATAGTAACTAATAATAACTTAGATGACGTGGTAGAATCGCTCGTTATTGCTAGAAGAACCTCAAGTTACAACCTAGAAAAACCAAACATATTTAAAGGATCTCTTGACGTCTTATCTCACTTACTGGTTGGCTTAGGTCTTGAGGGAGGCTTTACTCCTGACGAAGCACTCAAGATTCTTAGGAGGAGTTATCCGTACGCAGAACTATCAGAAGAAGATCTCCAGAAAGTCATAGACTTACTAATAAATCTAAAGTACCTGAGGAAACAACCCAACAACACTTACGTCACGACTAATAAGGGCAGGATTTACTACCTAAAAACAACTATGATTGTTGAGTCTTCACAGTATGACGTTATAGATATTGTGACAGGTAGTCACATAGGAGGGCTGGATGAGGAGTTTGTAGCATTATCTGTTAACGAAAACTCCAACATGGTTTTGTCGGGCAGGGTCTGGAGAGTCATTAACGTGGATGATGAGACCAAAAAGATATTCGTTGAGTTGAGTAGTAGTGAGGAAGAGTTAATCCCTACTTGGTCTGGGGAGAACATACCTGTTGATTTTAAGGTAGCTAGAGAAGTCTGTGCTCTCAGACGTATGGTGATTTCAGGAAGTAATGTGAGTAATTACTTAGGATTCACAAATAACACTGATGTTCTAGGTTACTTACGTACGGTGTTGAGAGATCACGTAAGTAGGGGTTATCCCCTACCAACTGAGAAAGAAGTACTTATTGAGGTCAGTCGAGGTGATAATGTCCTCGTAGTTATTCATTCTTGTTTAGGTAGTCGAGGTAATTTAGGTCTTGCTCATGTAGTGTCTTACTACTTAAGTAGAGCACTAGGTGTAAAGCCAGTAATAAAGTCTGACCCCTACAGAATCTACGTGCTTATCCCGGGCAGTGTTAGTGAGTCTCTCACGTCAACCCTCTTAGAGAGATTATTAAGTGATTTAGGAGACGAGGGAATAATTAATTACCTGAGAGAGTCTTTACTTAAGTCAACTTTGGCTGAGTACGTGGCTAGGAGGGTTCTCGTAAGGCTTGGTATTATGCCTGAGGACACACCACCCCAAGTTGTTAGAACACTAGTTAATAGATACATGGGTCACGAAATCGTCAGTAAGGAGGTACTTAACGAGATCTTAACTCGTTACATTGATTTAGAAGTTCTTGAGAATTTCTTTAGGTGGACTAAGTCTGGTTACTTAACTAAGAAGATAGTAGTAGTTAGTGAGTTGTCCCCAATAGCTTTGGAAGGACTTAAAGTTGCTGGAGGGTATGGTAGGGTAGAAGTAGAGAAGCTTCCTAGGAGCGTAGTAATTGAATTACTTAAGAAGAGGTTGTTAGAAAAAGAAGTGAAACTCTACTGTCTCAAGTGTGGTAATAGCTGGTGCGACGTAGTCAAGAACTTGCCGGAAAGAGTGAGTTGCAGTAAGTGTGGTTACTCCGTGATTGGGGTATATTTCGGTAGTGAAGATTTAAGCAGTTTAGTGAGGAAGGTCATTAAGTATGGTGCTAAGTACGAGTTTCTAGTTACTGAAGAAGAGAAGAGGAAGTATGAGGAGTTAGTAGCTTCTGCTAGGCTTGTGTTAAGTTTTGGTAAGAAAGCTGTGATTGCGTTAGCTGCTAGAGGTGTAGGTCCTCATAACGCTGTGAAAGCTCTGAGTTCTAATAGTGAGGAGGAGTTTTACTTATCACTTTATGAGCTTGAGAGAAACTACGTGAGGACTAGGAAATACTGGGATGCTAGTAAGTAAACACACTCAGCTTCAAGATATGGGTTTTGGTTGCGAGTTACTGTAGTAAAAAGTATTTAAGCATTTATCACCAAAACATTTAGGATCATAGAAGGGTTGGGTGTAACTGATGGCTAGGAGGAAGTGGAGTGCTCCGAGAAGAGGCTCTCTAGGTGTTAGGCCTAGAAAGAGAGCTGCCGAGTTCGTACCGTCTGTAAGGACGTGGCCTGAGGTATCGTTAGGAAGCCCTAGACCGCTTGCTTTCTTAGGTTATAAGGTTGGGATGACTCACGTAATATTAGTTGATGATCATCCAGGAAGACCAACTTACGGGCAGGAGATTTTCGTTCCAGTAACTGTTATTGAGACACCTCCGATGATACCTCTTGCTGCTAGGTTTTATGAAGCTACTGTAGCGGGTTTAAAGACTTTAACCGAGGTCTGGACCAGACCTCCTGAGGAGTTAGAGATTCATAGGAGGATTAAGACACTCTCCGTAGCTACAGGAGCTCTTGAGGAGACTCTTAAGAAGCTCGAGGAGGTGAAAGACAATATTGCTAGGGTTTCTCTCATAATGGCTTCACAACCTAAGCTGACCGGCGGTCTTAGTAAGAAAGTCCCTGACGTAATTGAGGTTAAGTTGGGTGGTGGGGACTTAAAGACTCAGGTAGAGTACGCTATAGGAATTCTTAGCAAGCCTTTAAGAGTTTCCGATATTTTTAGTGCAGGGCAGTTCATAGACGTTATTGGGGTTACTAAAGGAAAGGGCTTTCAAGGAGTGATTAAGAGGTTTGGTGTTAGGGAACTACCTAAGTGGCATAAGCATAGGAAGGGTCATAGAAGGATTGGTGCCAGGAGTCCTGCGTTCGGAGCTATAAGTCCGGTTCCTCAACCAGGTCAGATGGGGTTCCACAGAAGGACTGAATATAATAAGAGGATACTAATGATAGGTGATGACGGCAGTAAAATAACTCCAGTGAGTAGCTTCCCACACTACGGCCGGGTAATGACTGATTACGTAGTACTTGCAGGTTCTGTTCAGGGAACTCCTAAGAGACCCTTAATTCTTAGGTGGCCTATTAGACCTCCCAGCTGGACACCAGATAAGGCTCCTAAAATCATTTATATAAGTCTCGAGAGTAAGATCTGAGTTAAGGGTGTTGATGATGTCTGAGAAGCTACTTGTGAGTGAGAAGATCGTTGAGAGGAAGGTTCCGGTGTATGATGCTAGCGGTAATGTAGTAGGGGATGTAGTCCTCCCAAGAGTTTTTTCTTTTCCTGTGAGGAAAGACTTAATTAAGAGGGCTTTCTTAGCTTCCTTCACCGCTGGATTGCAGCCTAAGGGGAGGGATCTCTTAGCTGGCAAAAGAAGAGTTGGTGAGTCTTGGGGTATAGGGCATAGTGTAGCTAGGGTGCCTAGGCTCGATAATGGTCGTGCTGTCTTAGCTCCTATGACTAGGGGTGGTAGGCTAGCTCACCCACCTAGAGTTGAGAAAGTTATTAGGGAGAGGATCAATCAGAGAGAGAAAGTCAGGGCTATTGCTTCAGCTATAGCTGCTACCGGATGTCCTGACCTAGTTAGGTTGAGGGGTCATTTATTCGAGAAGAAGGTCTTACCTATAATAGTTGATGATCAAGCACTAAGTGTTGTTAGGACTAGTGACGCAAGAAGTCTTCTTAGGAACCTGGGTGTTTTCGCGGATATTGAGAGAGCACGTGATAAGATTAGGATTAGAGCTGGTAAGGGGAAGATGAGAGGTAGGAAATACGTGAATCCTAAGTCTCTCTTGATTGTGGTGCATAATGAGAAGCTCGATGCTTATAAAGCTTTTAGAAACTTACCAGGAGTTGATGTAGTTCCTGCTAGTATGTTGAGTGTAATACACTTAGCTCCTGGAGGTGTTCCGGGCAGGCTAACAATATATACTAAGACAGCTCTAGAAGTGCTTAGGAAGAGGTTTGAGGTGGTGAGTCTTTGAAGGATCTTGCATCAATAATTAAGAGGTCTTTAGCTACTGAGAAGACCCTCTCACTGATAGAGAAAAACAATACCTTAGTCTTCATAGTTGATTTGAGAGCTACTAAAGGCGAAATTAGGGAGGCTGTAGAGAAACTCTTCGGTGTTAAGGTTGAGAAAGTGAATACCCTGATAACTATGAAGGGTGAGAAGAAAGCTTACGTCAAGCTTAAGCCAGAGTATAAGGCTAGTGAGATAGCGACTAGGTTAGGTCTTATTTAGGTGGGTGATGTTAAGTGGGTAAGAAAACACTTCAGCAGAGGGCTGGACGCGGCGGACAAAACTTTAGGAGTCCCTCACACGTTAGGGTTGCTGACGCTAGATACCCTCCACCAACCGACGCCACATACAGAGGAGTTGTTGCTGAATTGATTCATGATTCGGGCAGGTGGGTTCCTCTAGCCAGGGTAGTGCTAGAGAATGGTAGCGAGTACTACATACCAGCGTCTGAGGGCATGTACGTGGGTCAGGAGGTCTTCATAGGTCCTGAAGCACCAGCAAACCTAGGATGCACCCTCCCGTTAGGTAAGATACCTGAAGGCACTAAAATCTACAACATAGAATTAAGACCTGGTGATGGTGGTAAGTTAGCTAGGCAGTCAGGTAGCTACGCTATAGTTCTCGGCAAGTCTGAGAGATACACCATAGTTCTTCTACCCAGCAAAAGACAGAAAAGTATTTTGAGTACTGCTAGAGCAACTATAGGTGTTCCGGCAGGTGCTGGGAGACCTGAGAAGCCCTTACTTAAGGCTGGTACTGCTTACCATAAGTGGAAGGTGAAAGCTCATAAATGGCCTAGGGTCAGGGGCGTAGCGATGAATGCTGTCAGTCACAAATTCGGTGGTGGTCATCATCAGAGGAAATCACACCCATCTACGGTATCTAGGAACGCACCGCCAGGTAGGAAGGTAGGTCATATAGCTGCTAGGAGAACAGGTCTCAGGAAGAGGTAAGAATAACCTCGTATTCTATTTCCTCTTTTATTTGTTGTACTGGTTTATGCAGTATTTACGGAGAATCTCTTTTACTATGTCTGTAGTTGACATTAGATGTCCTCCTACCCTCTCCTTCAGTCTTTCTACAGTTATGTTTAGGCCTAGCTTCTCGCTGTTTTTTGTGAGGGTATTTTCGTCTATGGGTTGGTCAGGACCTAACAGTATTATGTCTGGCTTTACTTTAATTACTGGTTTCATGAAGTCCTCTTCATCACCTAATATTGCCTCGTAAACGTACTTAAGAGAAGAAACTAGTGTGAGTCTTGATTTTTCATCGAATACTGGTTCTCTTCCTTTTATTTTCCTCACTACTGAGTCTCTAGCTACTACGGCATACACTAACCCTCTCTTATGTGCTTCCCTCACGTAATGTATGTGCCCTGGATGCAGCAGATCGAAAGTTCCTCCTACGAGGACTTTCTTAGGTTTTTCCCTCACCCACTCGAACTCGATGTTGCCCGTAAGTCTTAAGGCATCTAGTAATCCCTCACTATAAGCTATGCAAGATAATGACGTAACGTAATCACCAATACTGAAGTAATACTTTGCATCACTTAAGTAGAGTGACGCTAGTTTTATTACCTCACTCACTTCCTTACTCTCGTTTAATACTCTTAAAGTCTTCAAGGTCTTCTCAACCATGTCTATGTAGGACTTTATTCTAGCGTAAGTATCTTCTAACGTCAACACACTATCCCGGAGAATAAACTTCGTATACGGCATATTATAAATAACCTAACCTCTTTCCGCTGGTCTAGATAGTGTGCTGAAATCAGTTATTTAAATTGTTTACTTACATAGTATTTGGTGGTTAAAAACGGTTACTGAGTTATTGTTTCAGAGAGACAGCTACTTAAGAAGGTTTGAAGCTGTTGTGGTTGAGTTGACGAGAGATGGTGTGATTCTAGATAAGACGGCTTTTCACCCCCTGTCTGGAGGCGTAGCTAACGATACTGGTTGGTTATACTTTGGTGAGAAGAAGTATGAGGTTAGGGACGTAATAATAGATAAGAGTTCCGGTGAGGTTATACATGTGCTTGACAGCACTGGGGGTTTGAAGCCTGGTTCCTCAGTTATTGGCGAGCTGAATTGGGAAAGGAGATACAGATTAATGAGATTGCACACCGCAGCACATATACTTTCCGCAGTCATGTACTCAAAATACGGCTCCCTAGTTACTGGAGGTAGTGTAGAACCAGATAAAGCAAAAGAAGACTACGACGTACAGGGTGATGAGAAAGAAATTTTCAGTAGAGCTGCGGAGGAAGTTAACGAAATCATAAAAAAGGGAATAGAAGTAAAAATCTACTGGCTTAACAGAGAGGAAGCCATGAAAATACCTGGCATAGTTAAGTTAGCCGCTAGAATGCCACCAAACATAGAGACTTTAAGGATAGTAGAAATACCCGGTGTTGACATACAAGCTGATGGCGGACCTCACGTTAAAAACACTATAGAGATAGGTAAGTTTGTTCTCCTGAAAACAGAGAATAGAGGCAAGAAAAGAAAGAGGATATACTACACGGTAGAGCCTTAACTAAGTCGTGTTGAGTAGTTTATTCTTATTAAGCTTATTAAGTATAGTGAGAGATACGTCACTACCTACTTTACGACGTATTGTCTTAATCTATTCGTGAATTAAATACTTTTTGTTAATTTATTTAACAGTAAAGTTTAAATACCTCAAGTATAAATATAATTTGGTGAAACAAAAATGCCAGGTTTAATACCGTTAATTGGTGAGCCGTTCCCTAAACTAGAGGTAGTTACTAATTACGGCAAGAAAGTATTGCCAGATGACTATAAAGGTAAGTGGTTTGTTCTCTTCAGTCACCCAGCAGATTTCACTCCAGTATGCACAACCGAGTTTGTTGCTTTCGCTATGAGACATGAAGACTTTAAGAAGCTGAATACGGAGCTTATAGGACTCAGCATAGACAGCAACTACAGCCATATTAAGTGGGTTGAGTGGATAAAAGAGAAATTAGGTTATGAGATTCCGTTCCCTATAATAGCTGATCCTAGAGGGCAGGTTGCTGAGAAACTTGGTTTGCTTCATGCTGAGTCTACTACAGCGACTGTTAGGGCTGTATTCATTGTGGATCCTGAAGGCATCATAAGAATTATCCTGTATTATCCTCTAGAGCTAGGCAGAAACATTGATGAGATACTCAGAATACTGAAAGCTCTGCAGGTGCACGAAGAACATGGCGTAGCTATACCTGCTAACTGGCCTAACAACGAGTTGATTGGTGAGAAAGCAATAATACCACCCCCATCAACAATGGAGGAAATACCTGAGAGGTTAAGGAAGTACACGTGCTTTGACTGGTGGTTCTGCTATAAGGAAGTACCTGCGGAGGACGCATCTGTAGCAAGAGCCTTCCTGAAAAGGGTAGCAGAGACTCGTAAGTAATTCATAGTTTTTCTGAACACAGAACAATTTTTTAACCCTAAGTTTTTAAGAACCCTCATGATTATATCGTAGGGATCCCATATTGGAGCGAGTTGAAGTGAGAGAGCTTCTGAAAGATTTAGTTGTTTTAAGAATTCTCGATAGAGACATAAGATATTTTGAGTCTCTTTGGGAAATACCTGAGGGTATTACGTATAACTCATACGTTCTTAGAACTAAGGAGGGGTTTGTCTTATTTGATACTGTGAAGCACGGCTTCTCTGAAGAATATATTGATGCTCTTAAGAAAGTAGTTGATTTGAGAGATATTAGGTATGTTGTTATTCAGCATATGGAGCCTGATCACAGCAGCTCCCTAAAAGCTCTGAGCACGTTGAGTGAGTTCAGAGCTGAGGTTTTAGGGAATCCCCTCACAGCCAAGCTCATAAAGTCTCTTTTAGGTATAGACGTTAAATTCAGGCCCGTAAAAGATGGTGATGAATTAAGACTTAGTGATACCGTGCTGAAGTTCCTTCACGCTCCCTGGCTACATTGGCCGGAAACTATTTTTACTTATATTGAGGAACTCAAAGCTCTAATGACTTGCGACGCTTTCGGTGCTTACTCAATACCTCCCTACGTAATAAGTGATTTAACTTATTTGAAGACACAGTACGTTAGATTTATGAGGAAATACTTCGTCAACGTAATAGGTCATTACAGAGACAATGTCATTAAAGCGTTAAGCAAGCTCACTACACTTAATCTAAAGCTAGAATTGATAGCTCCTTCGCACGGTGCTGCGTTACTTGGAGCTAACACTATTAACGAGGTTCTTAAGCTTTATCAGTCGTGGGCTGAGGGTAGGTCAGAAAACAAGAAGTTAGTTATTTTGTATACGTCTATGTACGGCTATAACGAGGAGATAGTTAAGAAGCTCCTAGAAATGATTAAGGGAGACGACATACGTGTTGAGGTATTTAAGTTCACGTCAAATTACAGGGATAACATCTCAGATTTTCTTGGAGAAGTGATTGATGCTAAGGTGGTTGTCTTAGTAACCTCAACATACGATAACTCTGTGTTCCCTATAACCAGGTACGTGCTAGAATTACTACTAACTAAATCTAATATAGAGAAACCACTCTACATAATAACTACTTACGGCTGGAACGACGCAGCATCAAGAGAAATAAGAAACATACTCACAAAATCTAAATTCAAACTTTCTAGTGAGTTATCGGTTAATAGCTTACTCACAGAAGCGGATCTCCAGAAATTAAGTAATGTGAGCAGGGAAATCCTGGCTTCTTTAGAGGCTTCTTAAGTCATTGAGTTACGATGTAGTTAGGTCTTTAGAAAATGAAGGATTTGCTTAAGTGTTTTTATGAGTGCATATTAGCAGGCTCCTAGCGAAATAACTGGTGAAAAAGACCTAAAAAGGCTTTCTTGCTGTTATTACATCATGAAATTAATTTCTTAAAGGTTCTTGAGTTAAGAAATCGAGTTACTCAACCTTAATTTCTTTCCTAGCTTCCCACAAGCCATGTATGTTGCAGTACTCTACAGCGTATATGACTCCACTCTTCTTCAGCTTTATCTTGAACTTTACTTCTGGTTCACTATACACAGGTTCTAACTCTACGGTTGTTAGTCTTATTGGGTTGAAGGACCTACCCTCCTCATAGAAATAGAGTTCTATTCTCCTGATAGAGTGTTCTACAGTGTTGGGGTGAGGTCCTACGAAAATCTTAACCTCGAAAGCTTCGTTAGGTTTCACGGTAGCTGGTGCTTCTATTTTCGGAGTGTGTGTCTCGACTTTTGTTATTGCTTCACCAGGTGCTCTTTCCTGACTATATATTAGCTCGCCTAAACTCTTCATTTTGGATTCACTACCATATTTATTGTTTTGGGGTTAATAAAGATTGATTACCTAATTAAGTATCATGATAAGTTAACCGCGTTTATTTGATTCTTAATAAATTTGTGAGTATTACCTAACTTAAGCGAAATATTAGTGGAGAGTCCTATTGTTTATGCATGAAGAAATTAATTACTTAAATCTTTCTTCTTTCCAAACATTTCCTCTGTGATGATATCCTAAAGCTTCCCAATACCCGTCTCTATACTCTTTAGTAAAGATTATCTCAGTTACCCACTTAGCACTCTTCCAGCCATATAAGTGTGGTATGAAGATTCTTGCTGGGAAGCCTTGCTCAAGACTTAAGGGTTTTCCGTTAATTCTTAACACGAGAAGACTTTTCTCATTGAGAAAATCTTCATACGGTATTACTGTCGTGTACTTATCTAGGCTCTTCACATAAACCCACTCAACATCTCTTGATGGTTGTGCCTTTACAGCGAGTTTACGTAGTGAAACACCCTCCCAAATAACATTCCTCACAGACCACCCAGTAACGCAGTGGAAGTCTGAAACGTAGGATGTATCAACTATTTCAAGCAAATCATTGTAGGTGTATGTTAAAAGATTACTCACGTAGCCTCCTATTCTTAGTCTCCAAGAATCAAGATTTACTTCAGGCTGGCCGAGAATCCTGTAGATTATGAAATTAGGTATGGCTTTCTGTCCAGGAGGTAATGAGTTAAGCCCGCCCAAAACCTACACCCTCACTAATAGTGCATAGAGACTTAATTAACTTGTTATTATAGGTTACGAACCTACACGTACCTACGTAATCCTTCCTACAGAAAACCTTGTATGAGTATAGTATGTAGTCCGAACCTATAACTTCGTTCTCACTAAACACAATCTTGAGATCTCTTAAATTTAGTGTGTTGCTTAAGGAGTCCTTAATTAGGGATGCATGTTTATGTAGTTCCTCAATAAAGAAGACATCCTTAGGTTCGTGATCGCATGTAAAGACAAATTTAATTCCTTTAGGTGTAAGTGCTTCAGGACTAGAGATCCGACACTTCACGAATATCCCAAAGTATTATAAGATGTAGTGGAGCTTTAAATGATTAAGGAGATTACGTGGTAGCCGGGCGGGGATTCGAACCCCGGTCACGGGGGTTCCTCCCATCAGGTCCAAAGCCCCGCATCCTTGGCCACTAGACGACCCGGCTCCAGAATATTAAATATTAATCTAGCTTATAATGTTTTCACAGCCTGTTTTTCGTAATAACGTAGAGTATTACGGCAAGCACTGCTTGAGGAGGTGAAGAAGGATCTAGTTCTCTCACCATCACGTGCTCTCCTAAACTAAGTTCTGTTTTAGGTGGGGGTGTATCGCTACCATTGATGAGCAAAACTACCCGTCCTTTCAAGTCATTAACTACTTCCTCAATATCTCTAGAAATCTCTGTCTTAGCTATGACTAGAACTTTATCAGGTTTTAACAAATCAATTACGTCGTTAGGTGATGGTAGGATAAGTAATGGTTTACCTAATCTGTATAAGTACTTACTCACTTCAGGTACTCCTGACTGAGCAGCCATGCCGGAAACTCTCGTGAAGACTAGACTACTTCTTAGGTTGCTTAACCCGTAAACTAGCTTAGCAAAATCAATGAGTCTTTGCGGAGATGAAACATTACTCACTACAACGATTAGTTCTAAGTTATTCTTGTGTGGAACTAGAGTTTGTGACTCCCCAATATTTATAGGGTCTTGATTCAACACCTTTACTCACCAACTCACTCAACAATACAGGCTCTTTGTTAAGGAGCTAGAGTCCTCTCTTACCTCAACTATTTCATATGTAGGCTTAAAAATAATTGGTGAGGAGGTCTTAAGCATCATAAACGCTTAAGTAGTTCAAGAGCTATTGCTTTAGCTAGTGGTGGCGGGACAGCCTCACCAACCTGATTATATTGCTGGTCTCTACCCCCCAGGAACACGTGATTGTCAGGAAACCCCATTAGTCTGGCTTGTTCCCTAACAGTGAGTAATCTATTCTCGAAAGGATGTATGAATCTTGAGGAACCTAATACCGTCGGCGCAACCTTGTATGGGTGCAGCCTAATAAGGTTTGGTAAGGAACGTCCTTCAGCACCTTCATACCTAACTGCTGAGTCACCCCACTTAAGTCTAATTGCTTTCTTCAGTTTAGACTTACTGAGGCTTGGTGGTGGTTCATGATTAGGTACTTGAGGCTCTGCCGAAGGTTCTGGGAGGTCCGAGATTGCCTCCAGCACAGTGACTAACTTACTTGACTTAGGTGGGTCTATACAAACATTAGACACGAAAACCCTGAGTCTTCTTGACGGAGTCCCGTAATCTTCTGCTTTGAGGAGATTAAAGTATACATTATATCCTGCTCTACCGAATTCCTCCTTAAGCGCTGAACTTAGGTCCCCATCTAGTATTGCGGGGACATTCTCCATAACGAAGTAGTTAGGCTCTAAACATTCGAGGATTCTTATGAATTCCAGGACTAGCCTGCCTGTCTCGTCTTTATACAGCCTATCTAGAGGGTTTTTCATTCTGTTAGGGTTAGAGCCTGTGAAGGGTTCGCAAGGTGGGGAACCTATCACTACGTCTATCTTCTCACGGTTTAGGAGGTTACGTAGTTTCCAGCACTCAAGACTGCGTATGTCTTCCGATATGATTAGTGATTTAGGGAAGTTAGATATGTATGTTTTGGTTGAGGCTTCATCAAACTCTACCGCTAGAATAGGTTCGAAACCAGCATCATGGAATCCTCTGCTGAAGCCTCCTCCACCAGCAAATAAATCAACTAGTGAGTTCTTTCTCTTCATTAGATATTTCCTCTTCAAGCTTAGCAATCATTTTCTTTAGGAATTCTTTAGTTAATGAGTTGTCTTCAGGTGTTAAATCAGCTCCACATTTAGGGCACTTAAAATCGTTCTCGAAAGCTTCATCAAAAGTTAATCTAACGCCATCAACATCGCACACATAGAAAGTATTGCTGGACTCAAAGTTCAACCTAGCTTTAAGCTTACTTAAGACTTCTT
Organism: Candidatus Zestomicrobium tamdykulense; assembly: GCA_039889305.1. GTDB lineage: Archaea > Thermoproteota > Thermoprotei_A > Sulfolobales > NBVN01 > Zestomicrobium > Zestomicrobium tamdykulense. The sequence goes on from JAVVFV010000001.1 coordinate 101,232, forward strand.
TTTTCCTCTGTAGGAGGACTTGGTTGAGTCTACCACCGTCTATGAACCACGTATAAGTAAACCTCCCATCCTCAGGACTTTGCTTTTTCTTGTAAGCAACAATACCTAGTGAGTGTAGTTCGTATAAAGCTCTCCTAACCTCCTGCTCGTTAATACCTGTTTCTGAAACGATTTCTGAGTCTGTTAGTTCTTTATTACGCTTAATTAAGACCTCAAAGACTGCTCTGCCAGCATCTCCTACGTACTCCTCAATAAATTTAGATAACTCGTCTAGCTTCTTGTGCTTACCCAACTCTAACCACCTTCTTCCCCTTTACTGACGGCTCTATATAGTATTTCGCATCAGAGAAAATAAGATGAAGTTCCTTGCCCTCAAAAAGCCTGTCTAAGAAAATCGCTAATGCAGCAACTTCCGAGTGTGGTTGATGACCTATCGCTACGTTGAAGTCTGCTAACTCATAGAAGATTCTCGGAACTTTAGAAGCACCAACTACTACTAACATATCTCTAGATAGAGATTTAATGGAATCAATTACGTTATCTATGTGTAAGCCGTACATTGTTAGGTGTATTACGGAACCACCAAGACTCTTCCACTCCCTAATAAACTCGACGCTGGAAACACCTGAAAGATACTTGAAGTCCTCACAACCCCACCTTTCACAAACTTTCCTTATGCTTTCAGAAACACTTTGATCTTCTATATCACCCAACACGAAACATGATGCACCGAAAGCTCTTGCGGTAAGTGCTACGTGCGTGGTCACTCTCTTATCTCTCTCTGGTCTATGTCCTATCCTCAGGACACAAACCTTAGTTTTATTGTTGAGCAAGAGCCACCCCAAGAATATACTTCAGTAAGTATCTAATTATGTTTATGAATGCTTGTTTTCGAAGTCTCGCTAATTCTTGGTGAGAGAAGCTCACATAAAGTCTTCTTGAGTTCACTTAAGCCCTCACCTCTCAATGCAGAAACCTTAACTAAGCGCCAGCTCCATAAGTAGTTGGAAGTCATGTATTGTTTAACTAGGTTTTCTATGTTTTCTAGATCATTGCTTAAGTCGATCTTGTTTAGAGCTATGACGAGAGGTTTTCCGAAGTACCCTATCTTAGATAGTATATTTAGAGACGTCCTCAGTTTCGACTCAATAATTCTTGGTGGCTCAGAAGAATCTAGGACTAAGACTGCTAAGTCTGAGAGTGAGACTTCTTCTAACGTAGCATAAAAAGCTTCTATGACTTCGGGGGGTAGGTCTCTTATGAATCCTACAGTATCAACAAACACTACTTCAGAGCAATCAATCCATGCTAGTGCTGCTTTAGGAGAAATAGTTGTGAACATCTCAGGACCTGTAGGTTTGTTTAACTTAGTTAGGGAATTAAACAGGGTTGTTTTCCCGGCATTAGCATATCCTGAAATAGCTACGTGGGGGAATCCTTTAGAAACTCTAAGTTCTCTTTCTTTTCTTCTCCTAGTTCTTAACTCATTTAAGTTTTTCCTTATTCTGATGAGTTTTCTCTTCATGTGGTTGTAGTATGTTTCGGTAGCATATTCTCCGGGACCCATGAAGCCTGGGAGCTCGCCAAGCTTAGCTTTCCGTATCCATTCCTTTACAATAGGTAACTGGTAAGTTATCTCAGCCATCTCTATCTGTAGCTTAGCTTCCTTAGAACCTGCGTGATCAGCAAATATTTCGAGAACCATTAGTATCTTATCTCTAACCTCTAGCTTCAGTTCTTTTATTAAGTTAACTACTTGACGTGGATGCAGAACTTCATAGATGTAGATTGAGTTTATGATTACTTTATTTGAGTTGAGTGTGTTGAGGAGATTCTTGACCTCGTTTAGGAGTCTTAAGTTAAGGAAGTAGTTCCTGTCTGGTCTGTAATTATTTCTTAGTACGAGCTTCTTAACTATGTTTAAACGTATTGTGTCGGCTAAGGATATTGCTTCACTTAAGTCGTTTTCCCTAGCTACCAGTATTGATTTCTTACTCATCAGTTACTCCTTCTCCTCCTTCCTCAGAACCATTACGTCACCTATTGTGAGGCCTGTACTGCCCTTACTTAAGGTTTTCGTAGTACTGACACTTGTGTCAACTACTGGTTCTAGTAACTGTATTTTGAGTACGTTCTCTAGCTTACGTGCTAGTTCTATTGAGGGGACTAGGCGTCCGGCCTCTATCCTCTTAATAACGTTCTCGCTCTCCTTAACAGCATTAGCAAGTACTTTCTGCGTCCACCCTAACTTCTCCCTAGCTTTCTTCACTCTCTCGTGGTAATCTGGAACTACCTCGTACTCGTCTACTACCTTACTAATCTTCTGGGGTGTTTTGCTCGTTGCTTGAGTGGTTGGTGCGGGCTTACTTGAATGTGTTGGTTTTTGTGTGATTTCTCTTAGCTCAACACTTACAGCCTTCTTAGAGACTTTAGTGTAGCAAGAAAAACACAGAACTAGTCTACTCCCCTCCACGTAAACTACCCTAGCTTCTCTCTTCTTTATGGGTTTGCCACACATCTCGCAGTACGTTAGGTCGCTACTCATTTGCTCAACCCTCTACATAATCTGTTAAGCATGTTATTAAGTTCTTGCGTTGACTCTAGTGCTCACGTGGACAGGCATTCCTTAGATAGCGGGCACACAACGCATTTCTTGCTGATGCAGTAAGTCTTGTTGTGTAGGAAGGCCATGGTTTGGAACCATCCATTCATAGGTCCTAACTCATTCTTCAGGAATGCTTCAATGCATGTGTTGTTCTTCAGGCATGAATCACAGGAGTGCTTGAGGCAGTACTCCTTGACTGGTAGTCTTAGTTTGCTGATTGTTTTCCTTAAATTCCTTAGTCTGCTGAGGAGGCTTAATAGGTTGGTATCTATTGGGGCGTACCTGGAATCTAGTTTTATGAAGAGTATGTAAGCGTACAGAGTCTTAGGACCCACGCCAGAACATCTTAGAAGAACTCGTGAGTTTTCTGACGATCCTCTTAAGTAGTCTTTCAACCTTAAGTAACAGTCCAGAATCCTTGGTAACTCACGCACCTGATAACTACTACTGATTTCAGCTGTTAGGAACTCCGGCTCAGCGTTAATTAGTGAGTCGATGGAGGGGAAAACCTTAAGGAGTTTCTTAACCCAGCCTACAGTGTTTCTGTGGTAGTCTGTGTTACGTGAGAGTATTATTGTGGTGAAGAGTTCTAGCTCGTCCAGTGGTGATGTAGGGATTCCTAAGTCACCATATAATGTCAGCAACCTCTCCACCACATTCCTGAACCCCTCAGACACGCTACTCAAGTAATTTCTTGCGTCAAACCACGAACCACTTAAGTACTGCGAGTACTGAAGACACTCACTCAAATCACTTAAAGCATAAAGCTTATTATCCTTAATAACTAATTTAGTCCCTCTACAATAACCATACTCCTTAACTACCTCAAAACCATCACCAGATATCGAGACTAGCGGTAAAAGAAAAGAAGGGTAGAAAAGCTTAAAGAAATCAATCCTCTCACGACCTTCAACAAACCTAAGAAAAGACTTAATCATAAGAAAACCCACAACAACTATCACGTCCTAATAAACTAATAGACCCACAACTCATTACGGAGGTCCTCACAACAATAACTAAACAATAATTAATAAACCTCACATAAGGTGGGCCCGCGGGGACTCGAACCCCGGACCTCCGCCGCGTCAGGGCGGCGTCCTAACCAGGCTAGACGACGGGCCCCTAACCACAAAAAACACAAAACAAACCTAATAAATCTTTCGTGCCTCACACTTATTTCACCTGACGCTAGTTCATTTAATTAATTCTTCACTTTTTTGTGGTTGTGTTTTTAATTTGGTTCTAATTTATTATATATGGGTTTGAGTGTCTTTGGGTGGTATATATGTTTAGTGTTAGGTATTCAGAGGGTCTTCTTTTTAGGAAGTATGTGTTGAGTTCTACTAAGCCTCTTAGTGATGTACCGTTACGAGTTTCTGAGGATGGTTTCCTTATAAGGGGTTTAAGTCCTGATAAGAGTGTTTTGGTTGAGTTGAGTATTCCTGGAAGTTCTTTTACAGAGTTTAGCGTAAGTGGAGTTAATGATTTGACTTTAGAGAGAGATGAGATTAGTAAGGTTCTTAAGAAGGTTGGTAAGAATGACTCTATACAGCTGAATTATGATGAGGGGAGCGGTAGTGTTAGGGCTAAGCTAGTGAATAGTAAGTCAGGGGTTGAGAGGAGTTATGAGATAAGAGTTGCGGCATTAGAAGGTCCTGTAGATCCTATACAGATAGAGTTGCCTGTGGTGATTAGAGTTGAGACATCAATACTTCAAAGAATAATAAAGGAGGCTAAACTGATTGGTGAGGAACTAACTATAAGGTGCTTTAAGGACGTAGTAGAGTTTACTTCCTTAAGTGAGGGTAGGGAGTACCGGACATCTCTTGAGAGAGGCAAACACCTACTTGAACTAACCTCAAACGTATCGGGAGCTGTATCAAGCACCTACGACATAGACCTACTAAAAACCATAATACCTATCCTAACAATATTTGACGTAGCAACCCTAGAATTAGGGCCATCACTACCACTAAAAATAAGCTTAACAGGCGAGGACGGTGTAAGCATAACTTCCTGGATAGCTCCCAGATAAGACTTTGGGTATCTCGTTTATTTGAGTATCAACTTCTCCCTTAAGCTCTATTACGGGCTTAGTTAGGGCGATCGTTACTCTCCTTTCTTAAGAGATGTGAGTCCAAGCTTCACAACCAACTCAGCAGCCTTTCTAACAGCTTCTTCAGGATTGTTTGCTGAGACGTTGAAGGTGATGTTAGTGTTGACTAACCTGATCCTATACCTCTTACCACCCTCAACCAAAACCTCCTCAATAATCTCTAGAGCTGGCTTACTCATGTAGAGCACCAAAACTCTTACTACACGGGAAATAATAAAACATGAGGAACCAAGCCCTCACTAGTGTTTGCTACCTCCTTCATCATACCTGCCTAACCACCCTCTACTACCGGGATCAACAATATTTCGTCACCATTACTTACATTTTCTTCACTACTTAGTATCCTATCGTTTTTCACTAAAGCGTACTGACCTCGAAGATTTAGTGTATCTTTAAGTAATTCTAGAACATCCTTAACTACCGTAGTACTTACTTCTACGGTCACTACGTTCTCGAAATCTGGGTATATCTTTACCTTAATTGTCGCCAAGCAACCTACCTCAATCAAGCACTACATCTAATCCTAGCTTAACTATCTTATCCCTACTTGGGTAACCGTTCCGTGGATCTAAGCTTCTGTAGCGGTAGAAGAGTTCTAGTAGCTGGTTTATTGGGCAAGTAACTCCTTTAATAGGTCCTTCATCAAGAGGTTCTTCTACGAATCTCTTAGGTAGTGTGTCTTCCTCTACTTTAAGACCTAGCTTCAGGTTTAGGAGTCTCTCAAGGTACCATATCTTCTCACCAGTCACTAGTATGTCTTCTTTAGTTGTTTTGATGCCTGTTATAGCTGTGTATTCTTCCGCTATCTTATTGAAGTCCACAATACCGAAAACACCGAACTTACATAGACCTGCTGAGTCTAGGAAAGCACACAGATTCTGATGAATCACGGTAACCCTTACTTTAGACTCAACATCTCTAGGTATTTCAGCAACCCCGTACTCAGGTAGTAGTAACCCTCTCTCAACCAACATAGTCATGCCTTGAAGATGGCTTGCACCAATATTTGATGTAGCATAAGCTAACCCTATAGTATGGAATCTTCTTGGGTGGTGAGCAGGTAACTCAAGACCCTTAACATGTATGGCGAACTCCTCAGTTTCTGGACCTATCTTCTTTGAGGCTCTCTTTACACCCTCAGCTAGCACATCTCCAAAGCCCTTCCTATACGCAATCATTTCTAGTAACTTAAGAACCGCTGCTCCATCACCCCACCTAAGCTCGAAGCCCAAATCCTCAGCATCAATAAATTCTTTCTCATATGCTTCCATAACCCAAGCTATGACTCCTCCGGCAGATATTGTATCTAACCCGAGCCTATCACACAGCCTGTTTATTGCTACGAGAGTTTCGCCATCACTTATCATTAAGTTGGTTCCTGTGAGTGCCAGAGTCTCGAACTCGGGACACTTCTCCCACTCATCCCATCCAGCCTTACCTACTTGAAGTTCCTTATGGCACTGAATAGAGCAAGCTACCTCACTACCGCAAGCAACACTCCTCGACTTATAAACTTTCTGTAGTGTCTGTCCTGTTATGTTGTCTGTCTTATCGAAAACTCCTTTAGTCCAGTTCTTTATCGGTACGTTACCGTCCAGAGCATAGCTAATCAACCCTCCCGAAGTTCCGTATGATCTCAGCCCAATCCCTCTAGGAGAATTCAGGGGTGCTGCTAAGTGCTCCCTCATCAAGTTAATTAGCTTGACTCTATCGTAGACATGAACCCTCCTGGTACCGTAGGCAACTATGGCTTTCAGTTTCTTCGAACCCATAACCGCTCCTACGCCAGTCCTCCCAGCAGCTCTCCTCTCATCAGTTACCACAGCAGCTATCCTAACTAGGTTTTCTCCAGCAGGACCTATCGCAGCTACCTTAACCTTCTGATTATTTAACTCATTCTTAATTATCTTAGACGTCTCCAGAACGTCTTTACCCCACAAGTTTGAGGCGTCCCTAATCTCGGCTTGTCCCTCAATTAAAGCTAAATACACTGGTTTTTCTGAAGCCCCCCTCAAGACTAACCCATCAAACCCAGCTCTCTTAAGCATAGCACCGAAAGAACCACCAACCATAGACTTACCTAAATATCCTGTAAGAGGAGATTTAGTAACGAAGGCTGTCTTAGGACTTATAGGAAATGTATCAACGAAAGGTCCTGTCATCACTACAAGAACATTATCTGGTGATAAAGGCTCAGTCTCCTTACTCACTAAGTCGTAGAGAAGTCTGGTAGCGTAGCCAGCACCCCCAACATAGAGCCTACACCAATCTTTCCTTAACTCAATAATTCTTATCTCCTCTCTAGTTAGGTCTACGTCTACCAACCTCCCGTTAAAACCGAAGATCATTAAGAACACACCTCACTCATCCTCTTAAGCTCGAGGATCTTAACCACTCATTGTTAGCTAGGTCTCGAGAATTACAGTGCGTATACGTAAGCACCCTGAAGAACGCAAAACCCATCATATTACGCCTCATAAGTGTAATTTATGAGAATCGTTTTTAAGTTTTTACAACCTATCTTTAATCTCATTCCAATTACTGAGTATACGAAGCGAGTTAGGTGATGTGATTTATTTCTGGGTTCTAAGGATGTTGAGGAATCTTGCAGAGATCTCTATAAGTATTTTAGCAGCTAAGAACGAGGTAGTATTTCCTACGTCCACCAGGGGATTTACCTCCACTAAATCAAAACCAGCGATTTTCTCGTCTATCACGTCTGTTATTAAGTCAATCACTAACGTTGGTTGAAGACCTTCAGGTTCTGGTGTAGCTACGCCTGGCGCGTACGCAGGATCAATAACGTCCGTATCTAAGGATATGTATGTGTGGCTACACGTGCTTAAGAAATCTCTTACTTTATTGAGTGTTTCTCTTAAAGTCATTTTGTGGAGTTCGTACGAGTTAATCATTTTTAAACCAGCTTCTTTAGCTTCTCTTAACTCACCAACATCAACTGCTCTGAAGCCTAAAACCATCATATTCCTAGCTCCAATCAACTCACTTAATCTCCTAGTCACGCAAGCGTGACTATACTTAAAGCCTAGATAATCTGGTCTAAAGTCTAGGTGTGCGTCAAGGACTAAGACGCACGGTGTTTTTCTCAGTGTTTTAATGAGTCCCTCAACGATCCCGTAAGTGATTATGTGATCACCTCCTATGAATCCAGCCTTCCTACTCTTGAATAATTCCTCAGCAACAACTGAAACGTTACGTAGCGTTGCTTCAGCACTGCCGTGTACTACCGCTATGTCTCCCTCATCTACTGGGGGGTTCTCTTCTAGCGATAGTCCGCTCCTGAATGAGTATGTTTCTAGGGAGTGGGAAGCGAGTCGTATATGCATGGGTGCGAATCTTGAACCACCCCTGAAACTATTGGTTGAGTCGAACGGAATACCTACTAGGCTAAGAGGATTTCTTCTTCTATCTCCGTTAACACCTAGGAACACGTATGGGTTGTTAACCACGTATAGTTCAAGCATGTCACGTCACACTACTTAAATAGCGTTAAGATTTAATATAGTATTGTTCTTTCTATTTCTGTGGGTGTTGGGTGAGCATGAGCAGTAGTGACAGGTACGAGAAGATAGTTGATCTAGCAGCACGTAGAGGTTTTTTCTGGCCGTCTTATGAGATTTACGGTGGTTTGGCAGGATTCTATGATTTGGGTCCTTTAGGAGCTCTCTTGAAGGAAAACATAAAGAAGCTCTGGCTTGATTACTTTGTTCTTAAGCACCAAGACATGGTTGTTCTTATAGAGACCCCAGTGATAGCTCCTGAAGTAGTTTTTAGGGCTTCAGGACATTTAGAGAGTTTCACAGACCCTATAGTCACCTGCAGTAAGTGCGGCAAGATTTACAGAGCTGATCATCTTTTGGAGGAAGTTTTAGGGATTAAGACTGAAGGCTCACGTCCTGAGGAACTAACCTCGATTATTAAGGGTAGGGGGGTTAAGTGTCCTTCATGTGGTGGTGAGTTAGAAGATGTGAGGACTTTCAATCTATTATTCCAGACTAACGTAGGTCCTTACAGGCATGATGTAGCTTACTTAAGACCTGAAGCAGCTCAAGGAATGTTCATGTCTTTCAAGAGAGTCTTCACAGCCATGAGGTACTCACTCCCGCTAGGTATAGCTCAAGTAGGTAGGGTAGCGAGGAACGAGATATCGCCTAGGCAGGGAATGGTTAGGTTGAGAGAATTCACTATAATGGAGGTTGAGTTCTTTTTCGACCCGGAAGAACCTGGAGAACCCGATTTTAGTAGGTTTCCTGGGAAGCTAAAGATATTAACAGCTGATGCTAGGAGTAAGGGGTTAGATGAGGTTATTAAGGTGAAGCCTGAGGAAGCTGTTGATGAGGGCATAATAATGAATAAGTGGCTTGCTTACTGGATGTCAGTAGCTCAAGCCTTCGCTAGGGAGCTCGGGTTAAGTGATGATGAGATATTGTTTGAGGAGAAGCTTCCTGAGGAGAGAGCTCACTACTCTAAGCAAACGTTTGATCAACTAGTTTCTATATCTAGGTGGGGTTGGGTCGAGATATCTGGGCATGCGTACAGAACGGACTACGACCTCTCAAGACATATGAGGTTCTCAGGTGTGGATATGACTGTTTATAAGGAGCTCAAGAAGCCTGAAGAGATCATTACTAAGAAAGTAGTTATTAATCAGGAACTCCTGAATGAATTATTCGGAACTAACACACCAAAAATAATTCATGCACTAAAGAACTTAAGGGTCGATGAAGTTGAGAAAATCCTTAAGGAAGGGGAAGCTATTATTGAGGGTTTCAGAATACCTTCAGGAGTGCTACGTATTGAGGAAGTCAAGGAGGTTGTGAGGGGCCGTAGGTTCATACCCCACGTAGTTGAGCCTTCTTTCGGTGCTGAAAGACTACTATTAGTAGTTCTAGATAAAGCTTATAGTGAGGAGGGTGGTAGGATAGTCCTTAAACTACCACCAAAACTCGCGCCATACAAACTAGCTGTCTTCCCCCTAATACCTAAAGAAGAACAAATAAAAACCCTCGCCAGGAAAATTTACAACGACGCTATCAAAGCAGGCCTCACAGCCATCTACGACGAAGACGGCAGCATAGGAAGAAGATATGCAAGAATAGACGAAATCGGAGTTCCTTACGCAGTCACAGTAGATTACCAATCAATCGAAGATAACACGGTAACCATAAGATTCAGAGACACGAAAGAACAAATAAGAATTAAATCAGATGAAGTCATAAAATGGATCCTAACCACGCTATCCTAACACAATCCATCCCTACTAACCTCTCACAATAACCTCAAACACGTATCAAACAAGAATGGATTGAAAGACGCAAATCTCCGTCTAAACTTAGATTGATGATCTAGTCACTATTAGGGTGTTTTAGGTTTATTTGTGTGGTCTGTATTTATATGTGTTTGTTAGTTATTAATTTCTGTGGTGGTGTGTGCTGAGTAGTGAAGGTAGTAGTCCTCAACCCTCTCAAAAGAGGGATATTAAGCAGTTAGTGGCTGTGGTGCCTCCGGCTAGTGAGGTGCTTGGGAGGGGTGTGAGGAGGGTTGCTGAGAGGAGGGTAAGGGTTAGGTTAAAAGAAGATGTTCCTGAGAGTGCGGTTTATGTTTCTAGTAAGTTAGCTAGTGAGTTAGGTGTTAAGGAGAAGATTCAGTTATCTGTTTCTGGTAGGAGGTTTGTGTTAAACGTTTTTGTTTCTGAGGATGTTCCTGAGAATGAGGTCTGGGCTAATGAGGAATTCATGAGGAGGAATGGGATTTCCGATAATTCTATGACTACCGTGAGGTCTGCTTAATGGAGGACTCAATCATATTTAGGAAGCTAGAAGATTACACATTAAAGAGAAATAAGGAGCTAGTTAAATTAAGGAGCTTAACAGAGGATTTTCTTAATGGTAGAACCTCATATGAAGTAGTAAAAAACTACATAATTAAGGTTAGTAAGACTAGGAGTAACTTGAAGAAGAGTATTGAGTTGTGTGAGTCTCCTAACATACGTAGGGAGTTCCTAGATCATATGAAGACCCTGATTACCTTCGTAATAATGGTGTCCGTAAATGACGAGGAAGACATACTAACAGACCTCAGAACATACTTACTCAATAACGGTATGCGTGAGGAGGCTGACTTCATAGATAGTGAGTTAACGAAAATTAAAGACTTAAGTAATACGGCTTTGAGGGTCCTGAAGACGCTGCCTACTGCTTAAAGGTATTTATTCTGGTCTATTGAATTATTAAGTAGTGATGTAGCTGGTGGGAGCTTGGCTGAGGAGAGTATAAGACTTGATGAGATTCGTGAGCGTAGTGAGAGAGAAAGTATAGCGGAGTCAGCTATATCAGAACAGTTAATAACTCTGGTTAGGAGATCTACAGATCTCTACAAAGAACTCCAGAGTCTTCTCAAGGAATTAGATGACTTAAACAAAGCAGGTGTTGAGAAAATATATGGTAGGATACGCCTAATAAAAGATGAGATAGAAGAAGGAGCTACAAATTTGTTTGAGTACGTTGTCAGGGTCTCGCCTGCTCTATCTATGGAGAACTTATACGTCGGTATTGTGCAGAACATTATTAGGTTGGCTGAGCATGGGGAAGCAGTCGCGAACAGAGCCCTACTCCTAGTTACTAAGGGGTTTGAGAAGATGTCTGATAATATGTACATATACTTAGACTCCATGATTAGGAGAATCATGGAGATGATGTCTATCACTATAGACATGTTAAACAAGCTAAGAAACTCTAAGGCTGTTAAAGAACTCTATCAGAAGGAAACCACCCTAGAGAATAACGTCGACGAGATCTATAGAGAGTTAGGATTAGAAATAATAAAGTGCTACTCCAGCGATGTAGGAGCACTACTCCTATTTAAAGAGCTGACAGACAAGCTCGAAGATACTGCCGACATACTTAAGAAGGTGGGGTCTGATCTCAGACTCATCTCACTCCATAGATAAGAAGCTTAAGAGTTGTGGTAGTGGGTATGCTTACTTAATAGGATCTAAAGCAATAGTATTTGATGTTGATTTAGCTAAATGTATTTTTGATGTTAGTTTTATTGGGAAGCCTGTTGGTGTGAGGAAACCTAAAGGAACGGAGGAAGAAGCCAACAGACCTCTGGAATTATCACTTATAGAAGCTTACTATCTCGCGGAGAAGGGGATACTCAAAATCTTAAGAAACGGCAAGGAATTAAGTCTTGAGGAATTTAGAATTATATGTAGTAGTCATCTACCCGAGTTTGATGAATTATATAAGAGCTATAGAGAATTCAAAGATTTTGGCTTCACCATCAGGTCAGCACTCAAGTATGGGACTGACTTCGCTCTCTATAAGAAAAGACCTGGGTTAGAACACGCTCCATACCTAGTGAAGGTGCTTAAGTACGGGCAACTAATAGAGCCAGGAGACCTGATTAGTTGGGGCAGGCTCTCACACAGCGTGAAGAAAGACTTAATACTAGCTATAACTCATCAATCAGGACTCATTACCTATGTAGCTTTAAAATGGTTTAAACCCTAGATTATATAGGGTTAGTAAGAATAGCTGGTGAGTCTGTTGAGTTACCCAGACAAACATCGAGTACCTCATGATGAAAGACGTAGTTGGGTTAAGAAACCAGAAACACCTGAAAAAACTTACGAGGAACGGAAGCTCATGAAGGAGGAGCTGAAACCCCTGCCTTTAGGTGATAAATGCAATACTTTATGCCCTTTTTTCAGGTGTTCTAAGAACGCGTTAGTAATAGTGAATAGAGTTGTTAAAGGTCACGTACAGAAGGTAGCTATGTGTAGATGGATAGGCGATACATGCTTAGGGTATAGGTGCCAATTCGCTTATTGCGAAAGGAAAGCTTTACTGCCTGACGGCAAGTGTGCGTTCGCAGTTAAGTTTAGGGAAGGCGAGAAGGAATTTATTAAAGAGTTAGATGAAGCAAAAATAGATGAGAAACTCAAGAATCTATTAGCTCGTAAAAGCGGGCGCAAAGACTTGTTCCTTGAGTAGATTTAAGTCCTTCCCATCTTTTGTAGAGATTATTCTCTAAGCCTAGTACATCAAGAACCTTACCAACAATGAAGTCTACTAAGTCTTGGATAGATTGTGGTTTTATGTAGAAAGCTGGTGAAGCAGGCATTACTACACCGCCACTTAAGGATATTTTGAGCATATTGATTATATCTAGTGTCGATAAGGGGGTTTCACGTACTACGAGCACTAGCGGACGTCTCAACCTAAGGGAGTTAAGAGCAGCTCTACTGATTAATGTTGATTGTATTGAGTTAGCTATCTCGCCTAGTGTCTTAAGAGTACAAGGAATCACTATGGTCCCGTCAACTAGGTAGGATGAGGAAGCTATGGGCGCGGTAAAATCATGCTCGCCATACACACTCGACGCAATCTTCCTCAGCAAACCAACTAGCTTGTCCTCACTAAGGCATTCATCAGCAGATACTAACTTAGCTTCCTCACTCAAGATCACGTGGACCTCGTGACCAGAAGAACTTAAAACCTCCACAAGCCTTAACCCATAAATAATCCCACTACCCCCAGTAATACCGATAACAAACCTACTCAAGCTAAAGCATCCTCCATATGACATAAGAATCTTAAGTCCTTTAAATACGTAATTAGTGGATTAGTTCTCACTTACTCAACCAAGTAATCACCCATATAGGGTCACATAAAACGAACCTAACTATACTTTAATGATGCTCAAACCTAAACAAAATTTATAAATTCATGAGTTACTGAATTACTGAAGATCCTTAGTAACTACTTGATCGTGAAAATCTAGACAGCAAAAAGATGATGAAGCTCGAAAGGTATGAGAGGTGATTTGCCCGCGCAGGTCTGAGGAATTCTTCGTTTAATTATTCGTAACCTAGCATGGAATATATCCTGTGTAAGTATCCGAGAACGATAGCGTCCTTAATCCCTGGAGGAGGCTCAAGAAATAAATATATTTTTTCCTCACCCCTAACCTCCTTCAAAATCCTCTCAGACACTAAACCTGCAGGATCTAATACCTTGACCCTAGTTTGGATATCACGAAAAGATTCGAAAGGTTTCTTCCTTTCTTCAAGAATTGCCCACATAGTCTTCTTACCGATACCAGGTATTAGTTCTAGCGAATGTAACTTTATGGTTACTGGTGCGGCAATATTGAAGAAAGTCACGAACACTTTCTCCAGATCCACTACTACGGTCCTGATTGCTTCAGGGAGGTAAGACTTAGCTACAGCTGTTAAGTCTTCGTAACGTATTGGTTCACCCCATACATACCCGACCTTATCTCTCAACTCACGGAATCGAAAACTAACACATACTTTCTCGCCCTGAGCAACAGTAACACCTGGCTTAGGATGGAATTCTAGTAAGGTGAAGTAAGTGGTTCCTAGTGCTTGAGCGAGAGGTTTGTTCTTATGTGACGGATGATGCTGATCTAACGGATTACCACCTGGCATAAAATCTAGAACTACGGCGAAATCCTCACGGGAGACTCTCTTATCCCCGCTAGTCGGTACTCTAGACCCCACAAGTAATACCTCCTTAAGAATTCTACTTACTGCAGTATTCATTAATTATCTTGAGTACTTCACCAAGAAATTCTTCATCGTAACTCTTATTCTCGAAATTCAAAAGAATTTTAAGGGTTTCTATGTCTTTCGGGAATATGTTGGCTATCATAACAGCCGTTATTTCGCTGAAGCCTTGTTTCTCAAGCTCCTTAACTAACTCATCACCCTGCTTACACTTATTGAATCTGCGGAGGTAGTCTAGAACGCGGAGCTCTATACTCTCAAGTTCTACTCCTCTCTCAACTAAGTTTTCAATAGTTTTCAACATTTCAGCGTAAGAGATATTCCGGGAAGATACTATCTTCATTTATCTCACGCACTAGCAGGTCTTAAATGTTCGGGATACGTTATTAAAGTTTTTTTCTTATCACCCAGGTAGATCTCAACTACGTAAGCTCTCCCTCTCTTACCCACCACAACACCAACCTTACCTACGTACCTCCTATGCGGTAAGGCTTCCTGTATTGCGGGGTTAGGCACTATACATACCTTATCGCCCTCCTTATACTCCCTCAAGACAGTACTTAAAGGAGGTACTGAACCCCGCTCTCTAACATTCTTCTTCAACAGCTTTCTTGTTCTGTGTCTGTATCCGCGTGATGCCTTAACCATCCAATCACACCTAGTTTTTATTGTTAGGTTTATCCTTAAAAGTTAATATGTGGGTACTTTAAAGGTCTTCCTCTACCTCCCCATAATATATTTTCAGGTCTTCCAGTGTTAGTCTCTTGGTTTCTTGCATCTTCTTCTCTACTTCTTCTTTCTTCTTACTCAGGATTTCTCTCTCCTTATTTTTCGCTAGGCTAGTCTTAAGAGTCTTTAGTTCTTCTTGAAGAGCTCGTAGTTCCTCAACCTTAGAATTGATAGACGTGCTTAGCTGGTCTATCTTGAGTCTTATATCTGTTAATTCCCTTGATAACTCCTCAAGCCTTCCTTTTAAGGAATCACGCTCTTCTTTAAGCTTGTGTTCTTTATCTCTCAACGCTACTATCTTTTCCGTTATTTCATTTATTCTCTTATTAAGGTCTTCCAATATTATTCTCAGGCTTTGATGCTCTGCTCTTACTTCCTTATATTCCTCCATTAATTTCCTACCTTCAATAACTTTCTCTAACTCCTCTTCTAACCTAGCTATCTCTCTAACAATCTTGCTCTCTACCTCTATAGGTAGTGACTCAGTTATTATTCTCCACTCAAGTCTCTCTATCTCTTGCTTAATTCTAGTAGTTGAGTATGGTGTGCCGTTCTTAAAATTATTTATATTCTCTCTAATACTGACTAACTTGTTTCTTAAGTCTCTCAGCCTACTTAGAATCTCTCTTCTCTGAGAAATTAGTTTATTTCTGTCTTCCTTGAGTTTGTTTTTCAGTTCCCAAATATTCTCCAGCTTATTTCTGATGTTGGTTAGTTCTTCCTTGAGTTTGTTTCTTTCTTCTCTTAATTCCTCAATTCTATTTATTAAGTCGAATCTCTGATTCTTGAGAGTCTTTATTTCTTCTCTTAATTCATCTATCTTCTTAATTAATTCTTCTACGTTACTCAATTAAGATTACCTTATCAGTATTCTGGCGTCTGCTACCTTAGCTCCCTTACCTACCTCGAAAACCATTACTGGGTTGAGATCTACGTCCGTAACTGACTCATGTTCCTCCATGAATTTAGCTAGCTTCAATATTATGTCTATTATAGCTTCCTTATCTCTCGGTGGTGTTCCTCTGTAGCCGTCTAGTATTTTAGCTGCTTTAATTTCTGTAAGCATTGTTTCAGCGTCATATCTGCTTAAGGGAGTTATCCTGAAACTCACGTCTTTCAGAACCTCCACGAATATACCGCCAAGACCGAACAAGAGTACAGGACCGAAAGTAGGGTCTCTAGTAGCTCCTACTATGACTTCAAGACTCTGAGGAATCATCTCCTGGACTAAAATACCGGTGATCTTGGCTTCAGGAACTTTAGTTCTCACACTACGTAATATCTCATCAAAACTTCTGCGAACTTCCTCGCTCGAGTTTAGGTTGAGTTTAACACCACCTACATCTGATTTATGAACTATATCAGGACTAACAATCTTCAGCACAACAGGATACCCTATCTCCTCAGAAAGTCTGACTGCTTCTTCGGTGGAGGTAGCTAGTCCGAACTTCGGTGCAGGAATACCGTACTTTATTAAAACGTCGTAGGCTTCATGTTCTAATAACTTAGTTCTGCCTTCATTCCTAGCCTTACTAATTACCTCCTCCACGTATTCTCTCACACTACTCATTGAATTAACCCCAGATATTAGACTACAACTTGAATTTAAAAGCTATGGTGATGGCTGGAAAACATGCTTACTAAATTACTGAAGCAAGTAATCATTTAGTTAATCAGTATGTGGTGGTCCTTCACTATACTCTTCAGTCGCGAAATCCTCACCACCTATCAAAACTCTCTGAAGTGATGCGTAAGCATCCTCAATACCCCACATCTCCTTAGAAGACACTAAGATTACTTCCTTGAAAACTTCCTTGAATATGCTGCATAGGTTTTCACCAACCTCAAGACTTATGAAGAAAGCATCATTACTGGCGGAAATACAGCTGTAGTCCTCACTTAGTAAGCGTAGGATGTAGAGCCTACTACTCAAACTATCTAGGTCTCTAAACTTCTGCAGACTCGTTATTAGGTCTACCTTATTAAGTATCAGAACTAGCGGTAGACCTAACCTATACATAGTTGAGAGAGCTAGTAAGAGAGCTGAGTAGCTAGAGTGCGGGTTAGAAGCCATGTGAGAGTCCAGAATGAAGGCAGTAACAGACCTATTATTCTTAACAAGTTCTCTCAAAACAATAGGTCCTAACCTCCTGAAAGCAACTATCTCTAGCTGTCCCGGAAGATCAATAATCACGTAATTACCTCCTAACTCATCTATCTCCTTCTTTAAATCATTAACGTAATTAATCAGGTAATCAACACTCAACACTAACGCGCCGTTAGGGCCTAAACCATACTTAACCATGAAATCACGTGTCGTGACATAATTCCTAACATCTACGTCAGGAACGTAAGGTAAGACTTCAGAAGCTGGATCTAAGTTAACCTTAACAGCATTTAAGCCGTTAAGTTCCATCCACTGAGCCAGCGCTGAAACAAACGTTGATTTACCTGAACCTGCAGGTCCAGCAACAATAACGAAATACATGACTACACCTCCCTACTTGAGTTTCAAAATTGATCTAAATAGTTTTGCTGGGCTTAAAACCATGGAATACTCCTACGTTTCAAAACACCAACTACGTTTATCACGTAACCACACTTAGGACACTTATTAGAGTCTTTTAATCTCCACTCCGTTACGTAGAAGCCGTACCTACGTATCAGGAGTTCCCCACAATTAGGACAATACGTGTTCTCTAGTGGGTGTCCGGGAACGTTGCCTACGTAAACGTACTTTAAACCCTCACTCCTAGCTACCTCAGCAAGCTTCTCAAGAGTTTTAACTGGTGTTTCTGGTAAGTAACTCATTTTGTAGTGAGGATAGAACCTAAGCAAGTGAAACGGCACATCATCACCCACGACCTCTATAAGTCTCTTAACTAGTTTCTTAAGATCTTCAATACTATCACCGTACTTAGGCACTATGAGGTTAGTTACTTCTAAGAAGACTCCTTTCCTCCTTAAGTAGTTGATTGTTTCGTAGATTGGTTCGGGGTCAGGGACACCCATGAATTTTCTGTAGAATTCTTTGTTAGCACTAGCCTTAAAATCTACTGTAGCAGCATCAAGAAACTTCGTGAGTTCTTCTGAAGCTTCGGTAGTGATGTATCCGTTAGTCACCATAGTATTGAAGAGTTTCTCTTTCCTAGCTAGTGAGGCTACGTCAATCATGAACTCATAGAAAATTGTTGGTTCGTTATAGGTGTAGCTAATGCCGTCAGCACCTTCCCTAACAGCTTCCTTAACTACGTCTTCAGGCGACATGAAGTCCCCGAAAATACCGTCTCTTCTGGATTGACTTAAGGTCCAGTTCTGACAAAACATACACATGAAGTTACAGCCCGCAGTAGATATGGAGAAAACTAGTGATCCGGGGTGGAAATGAGTTAGGGGTTTCTTTTCTATTGGGTCTAGATTAGCTGCTGTGAGAAGACCGTAAACTAAGGTGTAGAGAGTTCCGCCGGAATTGTACCTAACGCCGCAAGCACCATAACCACCATCACTTATGGGGCATTTCTTATAGCATAGATTGCAAACCACTTTATTTTTATTTAATCTCTTCCAGTATTTAGCTGTCCTAACCCATGGCTTGCTCAGATCAGGTTTCCTCAATGTAAAATCACCTACTCATCGTTAGACATGTTTCATATCTAATAAGGGTTAAGATAAACTGAAAAGCTTTTAGAGCTTGTTTCTCTTGATATGTATTTGGGGTTGGCTGAATGCTAGTGCTTTCACTTCCTTCAGACCCTGGTTTAGGACGTGAACTTGCTTACCTTCTCGGATCCAGTTATTTTGAGGTTACTCATAAGGTCTTCCCAGACGGTGAGTCATACCTAAGGTTTCCTGAGGTTTCTGATGATGAGGTAATGCTTGTACTTACATCATATCCTGACCAGAATCGTTCTCTGCTTGAGTTGTTCTTCTCTGTAGAGTTACTTTCTTCTAAGGGCATCAACAAAATATACGCGATAGTACCGTACCTAGCTTACGGCAGGCAGGACAAGGAATTCCTAAGTTGGGAAGTAGTTAGTGGTAGAGTAATTCTTAAGATGATGAGGTACGTAGGGCTTAAGAAACTCTTCGTTGTAGATTTCCATAGCGAGAAGCTCCTAGAAGAATTTAATGATTTAGTGACCAACATACTACCTATTAAGACTTTCGGGCAGTACGTGAAGAACAACGTTGAAGAACCCTACATACTCATAGCACCGGACATAGGTGCGTCAAGGAGAGTCAAGTTAGTGGCTGAGTATCTTAAAAAAGAATACGTGGTAATCAAAAAACTCAGAGATAGGATTACTGGAGAAATCACGCATGAATTACCTGAGGATTTAGACATGAGAGGAGTTAATGCAGTAATAATTGACGACATAATAAGTACGGGTGGCACAATAGCTAGCATAGCTA
The DNA here is from genome assembly GCA_039889305.1 of Candidatus Zestomicrobium tamdykulense. Classification (GTDB taxonomy): domain Archaea; phylum Thermoproteota; class Thermoprotei_A; order Sulfolobales; family NBVN01; genus Zestomicrobium; species Zestomicrobium tamdykulense. The sequence continues at coordinate 120,648 of JAVVFV010000001.1, forward strand.
AGTACTTGACAAAGAAGGGTACTCACAGAATCTATGTCTTAGCGTCTCACGGTCTCTTCATAGCTGATTCACCAAATAAGCTGAGAGTCTCAGGTGTTAATAAGGTTGCGGTATTGAATACCGTTAAGTATCGTTTAACGAGTGACTTAATAGAGTATCTTGACGTGACTAGCGAGGTAGTAGAACAAGTTAGGAAGAATCTAATCAGGTGAGACACTTACTAGTATCTAAGGATATACTTAATAAACTTTCTCGCTAATGAAACTCTAGAGGTAAAATGCTCTACTACGTTTATCTCTCCGGTGAACATAGAGAATTACCATTCCTTGAGTTGAGAGCAGTGATGGATGCTGAGAAAGTGAAGTATAGATTCATAGCACAACTAGATCAAGTTGCTATAATTAAGAGTGCTGAACCTCTGGAAGCCCTACTGAGTAGGGCTGTTTTAAGTAAGTACGCAGGTGTTTTACTAGGTGTTTCCGAGGTTACTGAGGGGGTGCAGGGCATCAAGAAGATTCTTAGGGATTCTGACGTATGTTTATACGGAGGTTATGACTACGTTAATTTCAGGAGAGTAAAGCAATATGGAACTCAAATAAGTTATGAGGACGTCTTAAGTACCGTGAATGAGTTATCAGGGAGTTTATGTAGGGGAGGAACTAGGAGGTTAGACATCATAGTTACGGAGGGATGTGTTGTGATTGGTCTTAGAACGTATGAGAGAGATCTGAAGTCTTATAGGGCACGTGAGCCTTCGGAGAGACCTTTCTACGCGCCAGGTACTATGACTCCATACATGGCTAGGGTTTTTGTGAACTTGAGTAGAGCTAGTGTAAGAGAAAGGCACGTTATCTTGGATTCTTTCTGTGGTGCTGGGGGTTTCCTACTAGAAGCATGCTTTATGGGCTTGAGGTATGTTGGTGTAGAAATTAATCCCGTACTGAGTGAGGGTGCTGTCAAGAACTTGATTCACTATGGGTGCGTTCCTGAGGTAGTGAGTGGTGATTCTTGCTATATCCCGTTAGATAGGGTTGATGCTATAGCTACTGACCCTCCGTACGGGCGTATGAGTAGACCTGCTGGTACGGAATTAATTAACTTGATGAAGTGCTTCTTAAGCGAGAGTTACAGAGTGTTGAGGAGTGAAGGATATTTGGTTTTTGCTCAAAGGATAGATATACCTCTCGAGGAAATGATTACTGATGCTGGATTCACTATCGTTGAGAGAGTTCCTAACTGGGTTCACGGGTCTTTAACTAGAGACATATTTGTGGTGAGGAAGAAGTGAATCCTGTTATAGTTACGTTCCTAGGTTCTAGGGGTCCTTATCCTGGTAGCGACGATATGCCGTCTGTCTTGATTAGTTATGGTGGTAAGAACATACTCTTGGACGTCGGTGAAGGAACTCAACACAGGCTCCTAGAAGTTGGCAAAAGTATTGCTTCTATAAACATAGTCCTAATAACTCACATGCATGGTGATCATGTTTTAGGCTTAATACCTCTTCTTCAGTCAAGGTCTTTAGCAGGCATCACAACACCAATCTTAATTATTGGTCCTGCTGGACTAGGAACTTACCTTATTAAATCCTTTGAGTATCTCTATTTCTACCCGGAATACAAACTAGTAGTTAACGAGATTAGTGATGGCGATGTATGTGAGGGTCGTGAGGATCTCGTAGAACCCCTTAAAGAGTTGGCACATGATTTAGGAAATAGAGTGAGTATCGTGAGCACTAATTTCTGTAAGACTATCGTTGAAGGACCTTTCAAGATTAGGGCTTTCTGGGTCAAGCACTCAATACCTACTCTGGCGTACCGGGTAGATGTTTCTGAAGCTATTAGTATCTGCTACGTGTCAGACACTATACCTTCAGACAACGTTGTTAAGATGTGTAGTAACGTGAAAGTCCTAGTACACGATTCTACTTTCAGTAGTGATATGAGTGATAAAGCTCGTGAATACGCACACTCAACAGCAACTCAGGCGTCAGAAACTGCTCTAAAATGCGGTGCTGAGATGCTTATACTCTACCATGTATCGCCTAGATACAAGAATACTGAGACCCTACTAAATGAAGCTAGGAAAACATTCAAAAACACTTACGTAGCAGAGAAATACATGAAGCTTTACTTAATCCCTAATAAGTAAGTCATGCTTAAGGAACACCTTCAGCTTAAGTGAAGTACTGTTTACCATACACCAATTATCAGAAACCCGTGAAGAGTTTATTAAATAAAATACTAGCTACGAGTAAATAAGAAGTAATACTTTAGTATTTCCTGAATTTCTAGTTTTAGGTATTATTGAAGTGCTATTTTATTGTAAGTAATACTTACCTGTATTTAGTATGAGTATAGTTATTTGCTTAAACTATATAGTGTCTAATAGGGACTCTTATGCCAGTCACATACAGATGCGGCTCCTGTGGCAAGATTCTCTTTACGTTTAGGTCTGTAGGACAAGATAGTTTTGGTGTACCAACACCGGATGAACTCTTCAGTAAGATAGGTATTAAGTGTCCTGGATGTGGTAAACTATTCTCAAAACCTAAACTAGATAGAATAAAAATAACAAGTAAGTTGTGAAACCTGTTAATTACTCAAGAATTAGTTGGTTTGGTTTTTCTCATTATATGTTCTGGCACTAAATACGTAATTCCGGATTACGGGTAAGGATATAATTACTTGTGGTTAGGGTTTTCAAGAATGTTTTAGCTTAAAGTAGACCTTATCCATCACGTTGAAGTAGTTGTTTATGTTCTCACTAGATTCTATCATTACTATGTAGCCCCACAACGATACGATTAATTTCTGTTTTGGCGGGGTTGACTCTATGTTTTTCTTACCTACTACGTAACCCCAAGCAACAAAATCTTTTTTCTCATCATATTCGGGTTTTTCTCTACTTAACGTATACTCTGTTTTCCCACCCTCAGAAACAACTAGTAGCTCCTTAAGCAAATCTAGCTCAACCTTACTTTTTTGGCAGTCTAGAGAAAGTATCGCAACTCCAGGTATTAATGACTTACGAATACTCGCCACAGTGCATTCGTCACGTAACAAACCCTCACTTAATTCCACTCAAAGCACCAACAAATATTACTTAGAAAATCCTTAAAAATGGTCTTGATGGCACTGGTTCTAGCTATTAGTAGAAGTGCCGAGAAGCTTGGTGATGAAGTCTTGCGGTAGTTCTTGGGAAAGCCAGTCAACCCATACCTCACATTTTTTAACGTTGTTAAGTATGTCTAGGAGTTCTTTAACTACTTTCTCTACTTCCTTGCCAGTCACGTCTACCTCGCACACCTTAGATGCTGAGTGCTCGCTTAACGCGTTGTAAGTGCATACACCCAAGATCTCGGCTTCCACGTTCTCTTTCACCTTCTCTTCACCCCATCCTCTTGAAACTAATCTTTCGTATAGTATTGCTGGATTTAATCTAAGCACGAAAATAATCCTAACTAGTTCTTCAGGAATTATTTCACCGTAATGACTATCCACCACGACATCTGACTCACTCCTACTCAGTAACTCAGTAAGTCTCTTTACTAAGCGTTCCTCATCTATTACGAAAGAACCTCTAATCTCGTCCACACCAACATATAGAGATTCTCTCACTACTAGATCAGATAGGTTTAAGTAGTTGAGACCTAGCCTGGACGCAAGCATGGTCGCAACCAGAGTCTTACCAACACCTGGGGTTCCAGAGATTACTATAGCCTTACCCACAAACACACCCAAAGAAAATTCCCTTAAACTCTAAAATAGAGTTAAAGACTAGAAAACATGCGCGCGAAAAATTTCGGGGTTCGAATCAGCTGTTTGTCCCTAGATGTTTGCTTTAATAAATATCTAGGGATTTTCTCCTTACCCATCCACTCACAGATAACACTGCTACTTCCGGGGTGGATTCAGCAGGCATCGGGAGTAACGACATGATCCCCTCAAGAATTGAAAAACAAATCAGCCCCCAGCCTTAAATCATTACTTCATCGCTTTCAACCTTCATCATCTAAGAGGTGTTCCTGCTTAAGTATTAATAAATCTTGAAATAAATCCCTTATATTTCGAACCACTAAGGTTTTTTCAGTCCTGAGTCAGCTTATGTTTGGTGGTGGTATGAATGACTAAAATAACGGAGTACGTAGTAGGGGAATTCATTAAGTTAGTTTCTGTATGTAATGAGAATGGTATGGCGGACTTAATAGGTGATTTACCTGCTTTACCGTATTGCTTCCCTAAAAGAGAGTGTTTTCAGGTGGGTAGTGTTGAGGTTTGTTGGTCTGACTGGTTACGAATAAGAGATTTCTCAGTACGTATTGAATGCTCTACTGTAGAAGGAGTTACCAAGGCAATATCATTTCATGTTAGAGGAATTAAGTGTGATGAGGTTTCTGGAGAGATCTACCATATAGTGCGTGACTACATAATTAATAAATGCTCAATTAATAAGGAATCTTCACAGCTATGAGGAAGTGATTGACTGAGGTTGTGATAGAGGTTCAAGATATATCGCAGTAATTATCATGTTCCCATTACATTTAGGACATTTCCCTTCTTTCTTACCTACGTAGTCTTCTTTCTCGTATGGTCTGTTTAATACGTAGTTACAGCTAAGACACTTCTTTGTAGTGAGTAGTTTGCCTTTCTCCTCCTTCTTTTGTACTAAGGATTCTTTAAGGTACGATACCAGCAAGTATGATGCTAGAAAAACTACTATAGCTATGAGAAGTATGTAGAGTGGGTCTAGTCCTAACAACATCGACATCACCTCATTCTATACCGAGTGTATTACCTACGCCTACGACTATAACAGTTTCTCCTTCTTTAGTCTTACTAAGTATTATGTTCTTAACTACGTCAGCTGCTCTCACTACACCCTCATAGATTTGCTTAGTCATCGTGTTTATAGCTTCTTCATTACTCATCTTAACTATTACCGCGTCTAGCGGTACTGAACACTTAGAAGCTATTCTTTCCATAGCTATCTTCTCAGGTCCTAAATCTCCTATAGCAGCGCCGACGCCGTACGCTACCTCACCACTTTTTTCGCTTTCGAGCTTTAAGGCAGCGTCAATAGTTATTATTCTGGAGATCTTGCACTCAAAACTCTCAACGAGTTTTTCTAGTGCTTCGCCAGGCCATCCAACGGTCGGTCCAGGACCCTTAGCTTTTATTACGTAGAGTTTCCTACCCTCAAAAGATGTTTCGTACATGATGGTCTCAGGAGTTATCTCTGAGGTTGCTGAGACACTGTTCAGAAGCATTCTCGCCGCTAGAGGACCAGCTCCATCACCTATAGGTGCGCCTACACCGAAGGAGTCTATAGCGTCTTTATATGCTTTAGCTAACCTGACTATCTGGTTTATCTGGAGAGCTAGCTGCATCATCAGGATCCAATCATTAAACTTAACACCAAGGTTGTAGTAATGCTTAACTACCTTATTTATGTAGGTAAGAATAGAGTTAAGCTCTAGAAGCACCTCGATCTTCTGTCTATCGACCTCAGAGACGTTAGGAACTTGATCTAAGACATACCTCTTAATAGACTCATCACGTGTTCTTAGTAAGTGTTTCATCCTCTTTATTATATCGATAGGTTCCCTCTCAACAGGAAATATCATGAAGAAATTATCTACGTAGTTATCTATAAGTGTCTTCGGATTATTCAGGTTCATGTCCTTCAGATACTTTATTGATTTTCTTCTGCCTTCTTCCTCAAACTCAATTAACTCCATAAGCTTCCTTCTCACAACAGAAGAATATCTAGTAAATTGTATTTTCTGAGGTATGTCTGTGAAGTTGAGTATAAACGAGGATAATATTAGAATAGCTATTAACATAGAGGTCCAGTCCTGAACTCCATCCATCTGATCCTCACACCCAACTTACTAGGTCTTAAAGCATTTATATTTTTATGTTTGAGACACGTCGTAATCAACGCAGAATGAAGTACGTTGAGCAAACACACTTACTTATTTAGTTCTGGATTAGTCGTTATTATGGTTTTGTTACCGCTTATTAAGACTGTCTCCTCGAACTGAGCTACGAGACCACCACTAACTTCTCTTAAGATTGGGTATGCCGTGAGTACGGACTTTCTCACTAGATTCTGAAGCAATGTTCTTAATTTGCTTAAATCATTGAATTCTCTCACTAGCCATCTCTCACATATTGGGAGAGACTTAAATCTATCATACACGAATTTAATCAGCGATGTTTCTTCTTCCGTGACTTGTTTGTAGTGCTTGAAGTTTGTGTTTAATGCGTATATGTATGTGGATGATTTGACTTCCTCTACGTACCCCCTACCTAGAGTCAGGAAAGGTTCTATAGCGTACGCCTTACCACTAGATAGTCTGCCTAGAGCCAGCCTAGTGAAGTGGTTAGGGATTACCTCACCAGCATGTATTAAGTACCTATCTAGGGAGTGCCCAGTAAGATTCTTAATCACGTTAAACCCGTATTTTCTAGCAACAGCTTCTACGATCCTTCCAACAGCGTTTATTGGTGTTCCGGAACTCACGGAAGCTAAGGCTTTATGTAGTGCTTCCTCAGTAGCTTCCACAAGCTTAATCGCTTTATCCGAAAAAGTTATAGTGATTGCTGTGTCAGCAATGAACCCGTTTACGTGAACACCTATATCAATCTTAACTAGCGAGTCTTCAGTAAGTACTCGTGTATCCCCGACGTAGGGAGTATCGTGAGCAGCTATCTCATTAACTGAGATATTGACTGGGAAAGCAGGCTCACCACCAAAAAACCTTATTGTTTCCTCAATTTTCTCCGCTATATCGAATAATTTAGTTGAGGGCTTAACTATTGAGGCGGCAGACTTCTTGACTTTGTAAGCTATTTCACCAGCTCTTATGTAAGCTTCTATAGACTCATTATTACTCGTGCCTGCCACCCTCCTACATATTAGAGTAAACGTAAAATTATTAAGTCGTTTGATTCTGGAAGCACACATCATAACAAAGATATTTTTGAGTAACTGATATATATCATTGGTGAGTTAAATGTACGATATAAAGATTAAGTGGTTTGGTCACGCAGCTTTCAAGATAGAGATGTTCAATAAGGTCTTTCTGATAGATCCGTGGATACTGAATCCATTATCTCCTGAGAAAAGGTTGAATCAGATATGTGGTGATTACGTGGTGATAACGCATGATCACGGGGACCACATAGGCAATACTCTAGAAATAATGAAGAACTGCCCCAATTCTAAGGCGGTAGCTATATATGAATTAGCATCGTACATAGCTGAAGAGCTAGGTAATGAACAAAGAACTATTGGCGGTAACATAGGAGGTCCTATAGACTTGGGTGATGGGTTCGAGTTAGTGCTGACCCCAGCACTCCACTCTAGTGGTAAGGGATCACCAGTAGGAGTCGTAATAAGTAAGTTAGGAAATGCAGTATATCATGCGGGCGATACGGGACTGACCTACGAAATGAAGCTTATTGGTGAACTATATAAGCCTTTAGTAGCACTCCTGCCGATAGGAGGACACTTCACTATGGGGCCTAGAGAAGCCGCATACGCCACTAGCCTCATAAAACCCAAGTACGTTATTCCGATGCATTACGGTACTTTCCCAATACTTAAAGGTACTCCAGAAGAGTTTAGACGCTACTTAATAGAATTCGGTGTCATGACAGAACTCATAGTGCTTAAGCCAGGCGATGAGACTACTATAAAAGCATCCTACTAAATTAGGTTTATTGACACGAGCATTGTCTAGACACGTTATTTCAAACAAGATTTCTTGTGGTTTAGTAGCTTTAAGTTTTAAGTGTTAAACACGTGTTTTTATGGGTAGTGTGTTGGGCAAACCTAGTATTAGGTTAGTTATAGTTGGTCCTGAAGGGAGGATTAACCTAGGCTTCATATTGAGGCTTGCCAGGAATTTTGGTATTGATGATATATGTGTAGTTAATCCTCAGTTTGATTTGAGTGATCCTGAAATTAAGGAGTTTGCTGCTAGAGGTGCTGAGTTACTGAGTAGTGTGGTTGTTAAGTCTAGTATTGAGGAGTGCCTCTCTAACGTGAAGTTATCTATATGCACTACCTCAATAGCTGATTTAGAGTCTGATGTGTTGAGGCAGTCACTACCTCCCTACCTCTTAAGTTACGTTCTTCCTAAAGCAGGTAGGGTAGCTCTAGTTTTTGGTAGGGAGAGCGTAGGTCTCAAAAGAGAAGAACTAAGTAAGTGTGATTTAGTGTCAACACTAGATACTGGGACCGACTACAACGTACTTAACTTATCGCACGCGGTAGCTATATACATGTACGAGGTTCTCAGAGCTTCAGTGAGTGAGTCTTACGAGGCTAATGAGTGTAATGAGGACGTATTAAAAGCTTTGAGGAAAGAATTGGAGGAATTAAGTCTGCTACTCGATGATGAGAAAGGGATTAGAGCACTTAAGAATATTTTGTTTAGAGCTAATCCTAGAAATCCTGAGTGTGGGGCTCTATACAGGATATTAAAAAAGATAGTCTTTCGGCTTAGGTCGAAAAAACCACATACTTAAAAACCTTCAACCCAGTAATCTTTAGGTGATAGAGAGTGCCGCTAAGACCTGCTAGATGCTACAAAGACATGCATAAACCACCCTACACTAGGAAGGAGTACATAGACGGTATACCACAGCCAAAAATAAGTAAGTTTGTTATGGGTAACCCACACGGAAATTACGATTTAATAATTGAGTTGATTTCTCTAGAGAACGCTGTAGTGAGGCATAACGGGCTTGAAGCAGCTAGGGTCATGACTCACAAATACTTGAGTAAGTATGTTGGTGAAGATAAGTACTTCTTCATGGTTAGGCAATATCCTCACCACGTTCTTAGGGAGAACAAGATGATGGCTTTCGCAGGAGCTGACAGGCTTCAGGACGGCATGCGTAAGGCGTTCGGCAAACCTATAGGTGTTGGTGCTAGAGTCTTTTATGGGAGTGTGATAGCGGAAATCAGAATCTCTGCTAAGAACCTACCTCAAGCCAAGGAAGCTTTAAGACGCTTCAGAGGTAAGATAGGTATTAGAACAATACTGCAGATAAGAGAATTAAAACCTTCTAGTCCGGTAGCCTCCAGCAACTCAACGGAAGCTTAGAAATGAGCTTACCTAGTAAGGAATCTTTCCTCGATTACTACTATATTGATTTAAGCGAGCTTTCCAGAGTAGTTAAGGAGAGAAAACCTTCTAAAGTACTGCTTCAAGTTCCTGAAGGCTTCAAGAATAAGTCTTATGAACTAGTAGATTATCTGAAGAAGACATTAGCTGAGGTAAAGATCCATATAGATGCAAGTCCTTCTTTCGGTTCATGCCTCATAGACCTAGGAGTTATTGAGAGATATGACTTAGTAATTCATCTAGGACATAGGAAATATCCTTACAGGACACCATCAGAGAAAATAGTCTATGTTGATCTACAATCAAAAACTAAACCTAGTCAAGAAGTCTTAGATTCATTAATTAAAGATTTAAGAGAACGCGGCTACATGAAGCTAGCTGTATACACGACTGCTCAACACGTAGACCTAACTAAAGAAATCATTAGCTTACTCCGCAGTAACGGATTTAAGGTAATTAATAGTGAGGCTGAGGTAGTGCTTGGGTGTTGGTTCTCCAGCCTAGATTTGATGAGAGACCTAGCTGATGCTTTCCTAGTAGTTGCTGGTGGGAGGTTCCACGCGTTGGGTGTTGGTTTAAGACTTAGTGGTAGTAAGGAAGTAATCTCACTAGATCCTTACGGAAACACTTACAACTTCTTAAGCAACTATATTATTAGGGTTCTTAAGTCTAGACTTGCTAAGGTAATGAAGTCTTTAGACGCTAAGTCATGGTTAATAATTGAAGGTAGTGGAGGGCAGTACAGACCGTGGATAGTTAGTGAGCTTACGAAACTCATAACTAGTTCTGAAGGTAAGTATTACGTGGCAGTGACCTCTTATCTTACGAGAGATCTATTAATTAATATTGACTCAAGTGTGATTGACGCAATAGTTATTACTTCCTGCCCTAGATTACCTATAGAAGATTTCCATGATTATGAAAAACCTGTTCTAACGCCCGGTGAAGCATTTATGGCATTAAAAAAAGTTTTTGAGCCTTACGTTTTTCCTTGGTAACTGAATTACTCATACTCTATTCTTACTTCTGGTCTTACCTCACCTAGTCTGCTTCTCACGTAACTTATTATTGAGTCTGCTTCATTAGGTGTTACGGGCTTGCCTCTGTTTAGTAAGTCATTGATTGAAGCTTTCAGAGCTTCCTCATATGATCTGCCCTCAAGTGCTATCTTAACTTTCTCTACCTTAGTAGGTTCGGGCACCAGCAAGACACCAACCTTAACATATAGGAACTCTTCATTTACCGGGATAAGCTCGAGGATCCCTCCCTCACCTCCCGCAACTTTCAGAGCGTATATTTTGTCCCCGTCACTAGTCTCACCAACAAACTCTACAGTATACTCTACTGGCGCGGCCATTATTCTCTCGGCTTCAGGTACCAGAACAGACAGAACAGAACTCACTTCCTCGTCAGACACTCTCCTAAAGACTTCTACTCTCAACGTATCGAATTTCCATATTATTTTGTCGCCACTTACTTCGTAATCAATACTTATCCTTACAGCATCTCTTTTATCTACCTTGAGTCTATCAACCAACACAGTGAACAAGAACCTGTTGAGCTGAGCTACGTGGAAAGCTACCATCTTGCTATCTATTCTTTTCTCTTTAATATCTTCAGCTAGTTGAGCAAAGACTACCCTCCTAATCTTAGTAGCATACCCTCCTGCAATAACTAACCCAGTCCTCATAGTAGGCATAAGTACCACCAATATTATTGTTTTTATTAGAGCATTTAAAATTAAATCATGAGTGTTTCAAGCTATCTTACTGTGATTAGAATGAGTAGAGGTAAGCTGTTGAGGAAAATAGCTAAGGAGGTCTTAGGTGAGGAGAACGCTAAGAGAGTATGGGGTAGGATAGAAATAATAGGTGATATAGCAGTAATTAGGAAGCCTCCAGAACTCCCTGTTGAGGCTTTCGTACCTTTAGGTGAGGAAATTATTAAGAGGTTACCTTACGTTAAGTCAGTCTGGCTAGCAGTAACCTCAGTAAAGACTCAGTACAGGGTCAGAGAACACGTTTTTCTGGCTGGAGAGAATAGAAGCACAACTACATACCGAGAACACGGGTGTGTTTTCAGGGTAGACATAAATTCCGTGTACGTTTCACCAACTCTTAATTACGAACATAAGAGGATAGCTGATCTAGTAAAACCGGGGGAATTCATAATAAATATGTTTGCTGGAGCTGGTCTCTTCTCCATCATAATAGCCAAGAAAGCAAAACCAAAAAAGATCATATCTATAGATATCAATCCTCGAGCTTACGAGCTGATGCGTGAGAATATCGCGTTAAACAGTGTTGAGGACATCGTTGAGGCTAGGTTAGGAGATGCCTCACAGGTAGTGAAGGAGTTTGCAGGCATGGCTGACAGAATATTAATGCCTCTACCTGAGTATTCACGCATCTACCTACCAAACGCTATCCTAGCATTAAAAGATTGCGGTGTGATTCACGCTTACGATTTCGTGAGTGCTGAAAAGAAGGATGAAGCTTTACTTAATGGGATGAAGATATTTAGTGAGGAACTCAGAAAACACAACGTGCATTATGAGTTCTTGTACGGGAGAGTAGTTAGGAGCGTTGGGCCTAGATACTATCAAGTAGTCCTTGATATAAGAGTGTGCCGAGATTAAGGAGTGTATCTATCATAAACTACCCTTTAGGGAACATTACATGAGTCCTAAGGATATAGCGAGATGTAGTTACTTATCTTGTTGCTAAGCGTTTGAGCAAGCTTCGCTCAAGCCGTATAGGAGTGTTATGATGTTATTTAGAATGATCCCGTGGATAACTCTGTGTATGCCTAGGACTATCTCTAAGAAGAAGTCAGAGAAGTGTAGGGGGTTTCTGAGGATTAAGGCTGCGAGAGTTCTTTCTAGGTTGCCTGAGGTTGATGCTCTTGTAGTACAATGTAGTCTAACTAGGCTAAACTTGTAGACGTATTCCTTTTAAGTTATTCTCATTATGAGTTTTAGAGTGGGGAAAATGAGTGAAGTAGAGAGTGTAGAGAAGTTTAGAGCGCTCTCACCGTCTGAGTTTTTTTACCGGAATAGAGAGATAGCTGGGTTTAGTAATCCTGCTAGAGCTCTCTACCAGACTGTTAGGGAGTTAGTTGAGAATGCGTTAGACGCTACAGATACGCACCACATATTACCCGATATTAAGGTCATTATTAAGTTTGAGAGTAGTGAAGGGTTGAAAATATCAACTAATAGTGTGGAGGATTCTGAAGGATATGAGGGTATTCTCTATAGTGTTCAGGTGGAGGATAACGGTATTGGATTACCTCCGCAGCACGTTCCTAGAGCTTTTGGTCAACTACTATATAGTTCTAAATACGTGCTCAGGCAGTCTCGTGGGATGTTTGGTTTAGGAGCTAAGATGGCTATACTTTACGGGCAAATAACTACTGGCAGACCAGCAGAAGTAATCACCTCACAAATACTATCAAAAAAGATCTACTACTTTAAGGTCAGCATAGATATAGCGAGTAATACACCAATTATTCACGAGTTCTCGATAATGGACAAGAATAATGAGTGGCACGGAACCGTAGTAAAGACCTACTTAATAGGTGATTGGCAGAGATCTAAACAGAAAATATACGATTACCTAAAAAGAACCGCTATAATCGCTCCTTATGCCAACATATTCTTCGAAGACCCTGAAGGAAATATAGTAATGTTTAGGAGATCTACCGAAGAAATGCCCGTACCTCCACATGAAGTTAAGCCACATCCTTACGGCGTAGACGTTGAGTTACTTAAGAGGATGCTTGCAGACACGAACACTAAAACACTCCTAGAATTTCTTGTTAAGGAATTCCAACATATTGGTGAATTAACAGCTCTCAAAATATTAGAAAATGCTAAACTCAAGCCCGACCTCAAACCCTCCGAGCTAACATTAAATGACATAACAGAATTAATGAGGAGCATCAAAACATTCAAGATTAAGGCTCCTTCAGGTAAGCATCTTTCTTTCTTAGGTGAGAATTTGATTGTGTTGGGGTTAAGAGAAACCCTAAAACCTGAGTACGCGGCAGCCATAACCAGGAAAGCCAGCGTCTATGAAGGTCACGCGTTCGTGGTTGAAGCAGGGATAGCTTACGGTGGTAAGATACCCTCAGTCGATAAGCCTTTACTACTTAGATATGCTAATAAGATACCACTTCTTTATGATGAGTCAGCTGACGTGATGCGTAAGGTAGTAGACACTATCGAGTGGAATAGGTATGGTGTTGTGTTGCCAGCTCAGTTAGCAGTACTGATCCACATATGCAGTACTAAAGTTCCTTACAAAGGTGTTGGTAAGGAAGCCGTAGCTGACGTACCTGAAGTAGAGAAAGAGATAGAGTTGGCTGTTAAGGAGGTAGCTAGGAAGCTTAAGTCTTATCTAGCATGGAAAGCTAAAGAATACGAGGAGGCTGAGAAAGCAGTAACTATAGCTAAGTACATACCTGATATAGCGCGTTCACTCCACACGCTCTCAGAAGGTAAATTCAGTCAGGAAGACCTAGAGAAAGAATTACTGCAGCTACTAAATAAGAAGCTCACCATGCTCAAAATCAAGACACTTAAAGACATAGTGGTTGAGGTGGGTTAGTCGTGAGTCACGAAACCCACCTAACATCTAAAGACTTAAGTGCTAGAAGTAAAGCACTAGAGATTCTTAGGAATAAGTTTAGTGAGCTCGTTGAGGACTTAATGAACGGCAGAACCCCAACCCTAGTCATAAGGAAGAGAACACTAACCAACACAATATATGATGAAATCAACGAACTCCTAAAATTAGGTGATGATGTTCTTAAGAGGAGTTTCCTTAACGTTAATGAATCAAAGAAATTCATGCAAACCCTCCTGATGGCAAGCATAATTTACGAGTCTCTAAAGAATAACGAGTACCCTACTATAAGAGATCTCTATTATAGAGGTAAACACACCATAAAGTATCGTGATTTAGTCACACGGAAAATAAAAGAAGAGAACACGTGGGACGAGCAGAAAGAATCTGACTCAGTAATACGTGATCTGGAAGTATTCATTGATATGCTCAGAGAGGACATGCTAATCCTGAGTAAAGAGAAGGGTAAGGTAGTAGGTAATATGAGGATCAAGTCAGGTGATGACGTAATAGACTTAAGTAAGATGGGTCATGGAGCATACTCCATAGAACCAACACCAGACCTGATAGAATTCCTTGATTACGATGTTGAGTATGTGCTAGTCATAGAGAAAGACGCTGTCTTCCAGCAATTACATAGGGTAGGATACTGGAAAACCAATAAAGCACTACTCGTTACTAGCGCAGGACAACCAGACAGAGCAACCAGAAGATTCGTGAAGAGACTGAACGAGGAGCTGAAGCTCCCAGTATACATACTAACTGATAGTATCCCGGCTGATGAGGTAGTTGTAGTAAGAGAATTGATGAGTGGAGAAGTCAAGATAGGTCTTGTTGAGGAGTTAACAAAGAATTACTTCACCAACTTAGAAAAAGAGAGAGTCGAAGCTCCTTTAGAGGTACTTTCATGGGATACTGTGTCAGGAAGGATTACTTGGTCTTCTGTAGGCTACATATACAGACACAAAATAAAAGAACCAATACTGAAGATAAGGACTAGTAGCCGCGGAGTAGTTAGAGTCACGAGAGCTCACTCACTCTTCGTTCTCAGGAACGGGAGAGTAGAGGTTATTCCCGCTAAAGACATAAGACCAGGTGATTACGTAGTTGTTGCTAAACACCTACCCCTCCCAGCTGCAGGGAATAAATCAGTACTATTTACGGCAGAACTACTAAGGAAAAACACCGATAAACTACTTAGTATTCTCAAACTAGTCATAAATAGTCGTGAAATTAGAGTGAAGGAAGCTACTAATGAAGAGTTACGTAAAGCAGAATTTATTAAGCTCCCTAACTCAAGACTTATTCCAAACAAGATAGAGCTAGATGAGGATTTAGCGTGGGTTATGGGTGTTTGCACTGCTGGGGGTAGCGAGCAAGGTAGTAAGTATGTGGTTCTACGTTTCAATGATGAGGAGCGAGAAATAGCTGAGAAAGTTAGTGAGGTTTTGAAGAAGAAATTCGGTGTTCGTGTGAGGATCAGCGTTAACAAGAAAAAGAATCAAGTAGGTGTGGTTATTAATTCGAGGATCCTGCGTACGGTTCTTGAAGAATTAGGGTTGTTAGGTACTGCTGATAATAAGCGTGTTCCAAGCATAATAATCAACTCACCAAGAAACACGATCTTAGCTTACCTGAAGGGCCTCATGGATAGGGGCGGGCACCTAGATGAGCGTGGAGACTTGATTTACTCGACCGAGAATCCTGTACTAGCGCGTCAGATTTTCCTACTACTTCAATTCCTTGGTGTTGAACCAGTATTAACGCAGAGCAGGACCGGCTACGTCATAAGGATTAGTGAAGACTCCTGTCAGTTACTGCCTGACGTGCGTGAGTACCTCCTCGGTCATGAATCACTTACTGAACAAGCTCACGACCTACCTACGAGCAAGACACTCAAGAAGGAATTAGTTGAGTTACTGGATGGGGGGCTAACACACTATATTATCCAAGGAGGTGATGCAGTGCTAGTAAGGGTAGAGTCTGTTGAGGAGGAGATGTATGAGGGCTACGTCTACGATTTCGCGGTGCCTGGAAATAATTCGTTTGTAGGTGGGTTTGGGATAGTGTACCACAATAGCGACCCCTACGGGTTCTACATATACAGTGTCTTCAGGGTTGGATCAATAACCTTGTCGTACGAGAGCGAACGCTTAGCCACCCCTAAAGCTAGGTTCTTAGGTGTTATGATGTCTGATGTTTACGGATCACCCAAGCTAGGCAAGAAGCCGTATCTTTCAGAAAGTGAGAGAAAGAACTACATAATTAAAGCTAAGGAAATGGATATCAAGAGAGCTAAAGAACTAATGAATTATAAGTGGTTCCAAACTCCGCGCTGGAAAGTAGAGATCGATATATTCCTGGAGAAACTCTCGAAACTCGAGATCGAGGCATTAACTAGCAAAGGATTAAGATTCTTAGCCGACACATACATACCAAGCAAGATCGAGGTTGGTGATTGGCTTGCTTGATTTCTCGAAAGAGAAAATACTGGAAATCCTCAAAACACTGAATACTAGAATAGACCAGACAATGCTTAAGTATGATAAAGGACTAAAAGACTACATGGACTTTGCCGAGAAATCTGACAAATTTTCTTTCAGATCAATAGTAGTACCCTCAATCATGGTTAAAGAAATAGCACCGATAGTGAAAACCCCTGTTGCGGGGGTTGTGGGCTTCCCCTACGGCTACCACCCAACAGAAACCAAAATTAAAGAAATAGAATATATTGGGAGAAATGGCGGGAAAGAAGTAGACGTGGTAATTAACTTAATTCATGTTAAGTCAGGCAACTACTCAGAAGTCAGTAACGAGATAGAAAAACTAGTTAGAAGCGCTAGAGAGATTGGGTTAGGTATCAAGATAATAGTAGAAACAAGTGTTTTATCTGATGATGAGTTAGTGAGGATATGTAAGATACTCTTAACCAACAAACCAGATTTTGTAAAGACTAACACAGGCTTCGGGCCTAGAGGGGTTAGTGTGAGGGATGTGTTGATAATAAAGAAGATTGTCGGTGACGAACTTAAGATTAAAGCGTCCGGAGGGGTGAGAAACACTATTGAGGCACTCAACTTAATAATGTTTGGAGCTGACGTTATCGGTACTAGTGCTGGGATAGAGATTATTAAGGATAGAGATGTGATCCTGGGTTCTGTTTTCCTATTCTAGTTCTTCGTAGGTCTTGCTAAGAGCAGATTGTGTCTTGACACAATGATTCACTGTAGCTACTCACGTATACGTGCTGGCGACATAACGCGTTAGATCAGTTAAGGTAACTATTCCTCGCAGAGTTCTTTCAGAATCTACCAGCAGAACCGCTCTCACTTTCTTCTCAAGCATTAAAGCCGCTGCAGTCCCGAGAGCGTCTTCTGTAGTGAGGACAGGTATTACAGGCCTCATACAGTCCCTTACCGTTATGTTTTTCAGTGAGCTCTTGGAGCCTGAGTTACTCACGAACTCCATCAAATTAACCAACGTATCAACTATCTCGTCCAGCGTCACGATACCTACTAACCTGCCCTCACTATTTAGGACAGGTAGTGAAGAGAATCCTTCTTCAATCATTAGTTTCCTGGCGGTGAGGATGGAGTCTGTGTCTCTTATAGTTATTACGTCACGCGTCATGATTTGAGAAATCGGCGCGGGTGACTTAATTAATGCTTCAGCAATATCCCACTTAGTCAATAATGCGATGATGGTTTCCCCATTTTTTACTGGAAGACTACTTATGTTCTTATCAATCATCGTTCTAGCAGCTTTAAAGAGAGGCACATCTTTCTTTATAGTTATTAAAGGGTAACTCATTACTGAAGAAACATGAAGCGCTGATACCGGATATCTTCTAGTTCTACTCATAGCAACCTTAGTTATTATGTCTTTCTTAGTTACTATGCCTTCAGGAGTCTCATCACGATAAATAAGAGCTCTGTCAGTATTTTTCTTGCGCATTTCTTTTATTAAGTTTATTAGGGACTCATTCTTGCTTACCTTAAGAAAATCCTTGGAAGCAACCTCACTAACCAGAATGAGGAAGTCCATAATCACACCTGCCGTAAAGCGTTCAGTATGTCTTGCTTACTTAGTAGGCCTACTAGATTGTCCTCGTCATCAACTACTGGTAAAGTACCTATTCTGTTTTTGGTCATTACGTCAGCAGCTATCGCGAGATCTTCTGTAGGCTTAACTGTGATGGGGTTAGGAGTCATCACATCACTAGCTATAGGGAGTGAGTATATACGTACAACGCTTTCAAACCCTCGGCCACTAATACCTCGTTTCTTAACGAACTTAACCCTACTAACGCTTAGCAACCCCTCAATATTTAAGAACATAACATCAGACTTAGTTATTACACCGACAGGTTTTCCTTTCTCAACTACAACTACTTTACCAACACCGCTCTCACTCATCAGATCTATGACGTAGAATATGGAGTGAGATAATGAGACTGTCGGTGGATTTCTGTTCATGAAATCGCTTACCTTGTATATTCCGTGGTATTTCTCAGCATACGCTCTCACTAAGTCTGCTTTAGTCACTATACCTATTAGCTTCTGGTCCTTATCTAGAACTAGGAGAGAGCCTATGTTTCTTTTAATCATTATTTGTGCTACAGCCTTAATAGTTCTATTATCTCTAACAGCCAGGACAGGCGTAGTAGCGATTTCGTAAGCGAATAACATCTCAAGAGGCTTTATGTATTTCTTGCGGTTGTAGAGAATCCTCACAAAATCGCTCTTGCTTATTATCCCGTATATAGTCTCCCCATCCTCTTCTGTTATGACTACCTTACCTATCTTGTGCCTAATCATTAGATTTCTGATGTGAGCTAAGTTATCGTTTTTCTTAGCTGTTATGACTGGAGAACTCATATATGAGGTTACTCTGGGAGGCACCTAACTCACCACCAACCCATAAATAACATCTCTCTCAGTTATTATGCCTACTACAACACCTCCCTCCACTACTAAGAGTGATGAAGTAGCTGTTTTAGATATCATAGAAGCAACCTCACCTAAATCCGTGTAAGGACTCACTACATCAACATTCGTACTCATTACGTCAGAAACTCTTAAAGACTTAAATTCTCTTAATAAGCCGTATCTGAGTATTTCATAAATCTTGTGTGTACCTACTAAATCTATGATGTTCTTCCAAGTCAACATGCCCTTGAGCTGGTCATCATCTATGACGGGCAGCCTCCTAACCCCCAACGATATCATCATCCACATAGCTTCCTCTAAGGAAGCGCCAGAATTAATTGAGAAAACTTCTTTAGTCATGACCTTATGTACAGGCACCCCAACATACTTAACTGAGAGATACTTCATTATCTCAAGCTCTGTCAGCACCCCAACATAAGAATCTTCCTTAGTTACGGGGATAGCACCAAGACCGTAGTTAACCATTAACTCAAGCACTCTATAGAGAGGCGTATTAATATCGATGAAAACAGGATTCTCATTCATTATCTTCCCTATATTTAAGTTAAGAACTTCGTGTATGGTTTCAAAACCTGAGACACTCACTAAGCCGTGCTTAGACCCACCACCAAGATAATCTACTATATCCATCGCTGTAACAACCCCGATTATTCCTACCTTACCTGATGTAACAGCTATCAAGCGCGTATTATGAGAACTCATGAGCTCGCAAACCCTGAGTACGGTAGCTAACGTGTTGATTGGTGGTACATCCTTCTTTATCAGAGGACTTAACTCAGGTTCTCTAGAATATAGTCTGTCTTTAAAGTTTGGCTTACCATCACTTCTCAGCCACCTGTTCTTTTCACGTAATCTACGAGGCGTGTATGTTTTAACCAGATTTATCACCTCCTAAATAACACCTACATAAATCACTCCTATCTATTATACCTACAAGAACGTTAGAATCATTAACTATCGGTATCCTACCAAAGTCGTTCCTAACCATTAAGTTGAGAGCGTCACGAACCTTATTATAGGGTTTTAAGGTTACTGCTGGAGTAGTCATGGCTTCCTTGACTCGAGGACCTAACTTAGGTCCTGACTCGGACTCTAGCTCTATCCTGGTATAACCCTTCTTAAGTAGGTCGTGCTGCGTTATTATGCCAACCACCACTAAATCCTTCTCCCTAACTACGGGGAAGCCAGCATACTTAAAAGTTATCATTTTTCTCCAAACCCTGCTAACGTAGTCTTCCGGAACAACATACTCAACCTTAGTAGTCATTATTTCGGAGATTTGCTTCTCATGTGCTTTAACGCTTTTCGCGAGCATCATACGCAAGAAAGAATCAACTGATAGAATACCTACGTATTTTCCAGTATTCTCGTTAATCACGGGCACATACCACTCATCAAACTCGAGCATAATCTCGAAAGCTCTGTGTGCGTCTTCCCCCACCTTAAAAACGACAGGAGGATTCTCCATGACTTGCGAGACTATAATGTCAGACTTAGTGGAAGATATGCTTAATACGTGCTCTCTACGCAGAATACCTTCAAGAAAATCACCCTCCTTAATTACCGGAAGCAACCTAAGACTTAAGTCACGCATAATTGCTCTAGCTTGTGTGAGTGAGGTATCAGAAGATATTTTAGGGTAATTAACTTGAGTAAATGATCTAACTTTCAAACTCACACCAAATAAATATACGTATTGCAAAGTAATATATTTTTATTTGCACCAGCCAGTAAGTGTTGGCGTAACTCTAATCAAACTATAATCCTCTCAGTGATTCTTGAGGGTCCAGGTATGTACTTAATAACGTCATCTATTCTGAGGTCTTTTACTAAGTACTTGGTTTTCTGTAGTAACTCAATAAATTCATTCGCTATGGTCTCAGGCTTCGTCTCACCAGGCTCTAAAGTCATCAATACTTGACATCTATTCTTCAGGAGTTCTGGAGGCCCAGAAACTAATTCGTAGTACTTATTATCACGAATTTGAATACCTACTGAGATCTTTAGCTTAACGTTCTTGATATAATTCTTCTTTTCGTACACCATGAAGGACCCCCTAGGTAAGTACTGACCCGTCGGTGCTGCAACACTTACTTGTGAACCGTACACCCAGAAAACATCTACCGCTGGTAATCCTTCTTTCCAAGCTTTACTATAAGAAGCTGCTAAAACAGCTACGTCACTTAAGTCTTCTTCCAGCACCTCACGCCCTTCAGTAAACACTAGAAATACTGGAGCACCATGCAGGTCAGCATGCATAAATATGTCTTTATCTCTCATGAACTTCCTCACAATTTTTTCATTTTGTCCCGCATCCCTACCACCTATAGCGAGAAAACCATTCCTCGTAATTATCCAGTAGTATGTGTGGTACCACTGGAAAGACCTTGACACAGGAACTCTTCGTGATTTCTCTTTAATGGAGGAATCTATTGCGCGTAATCTTTCCTCAAGGTTTTTAAGAACTTCCTCAGTTCTCCTAATCTTATCTTCCAGACTCCTCAGCTTTCTTACTAAATCAAAATACTGTGACTTGAAGTCTTTAAGTATACTGAAACTAAGTGTTCTGCCGTGAAGAACTACCTCGTAAGTTCCTGAGGCTTTATCGTATTTCGTGATACTGCACAAAACTGTTGATTCCCACCCACTGCTCTTGACCTTACTTAATACGCAACCCCAAATATTCTCTAAAAATTCGTAGTTTTCCTGAATCAGCTTAATCAATTCAGCTAAGTCTTCCCGAGTCTTAAGCATTGCATTATAGTCTTCTCTAGCTTTACTTAACATAAAGCTAGTCTTATCTCTCTCCTTAACTTCTTCAGTAGACTCCACGACCTTACTCTTAAGAGTTTGGAAGAACTCATCAACAGCCTCATTAAAGAGGCTGAAAGCACTTGTTTTACAAGTGCTTTCAAGTTTTCTTGGCTGGAAGGGGTGGAACGAAACGTAATTACCATCACATACAACAATAACAGGTTCAGGCTTCTTAATGACTTCCTCAATAAAAGTCTTGATTAAGTCATGGATACGTATTAATTCATCCTCACTTAACGAGGAGGGAGAAGCTTTTCTAAACGACTCATCCAGTACTTCATTAATGATTTCTGGAGGCACCCCTAAAACTTTAATCAAAGCTTTACCTACTTCCCCTTCCTTACGCAGTAAATTAATAAACTCTTCTCTACTAATCCTTCTTACATCCGGGAGAATCGGGGGAAAGACGTAAGGCTGTCCCGGTCTCACATTCCTGTCTTTAGTGCTAAGATCCTTAGTACTCACTAATACTCTACCTTCCGAATTAACTAAAGCTACTATGCCGCGCGGTAATAACTCAGCTATAAGTCTGAGATTCTCAGGTCCTTTAATCTCAAATATCACTATCCTCTCAAACATGTGTTGGGTAATACCTGAAATAATTCCTTCCCTCAAGTAACGCCTGAAGAGCGGGATCCTTCCTGATACCTCACCCACACCCGGATGTGTGGTTAAGGATACTCTACTACCCTCCTCAATAATGAGATGCGTATGTTTTCCTTCTTTAAGAACTAGTTTAAGAAGTAGTGAGTTATCACTCAATCGAAAAACGTTATCTATTCTGGAATTAATGATTAGTTCGTTTAATTCCTTAACTATTACTGCGACATCAAGAGAACTCAAGGCTTTCTTAATTCTTGCGTACCCTGAACTCATCCTCGAACCTCCTTAAGCTAAGCTAAAAACAAATAATTATGACTTAGTAACACATAATATTTCCCTCTGACTCAGTTGAGTAATAGCTTCACATAAATCAAAAATATCTACTGGAATTTTGTGAGATTCAGAACAGAGGACAGTATAATAAAGTAAGCCGTTACTTCTCAGTAGGTTCTTTAAGCTAAGGATCACTTCTCTTAAGGAATCTCTGCAGGTTAGTACTGTAATTGAGAGAATAGTGTTTGCTGCTCTATCTCTGAATGGTGGTCTGAAAATATCTCCTGCTATCACATCTCCTAATAATCCCGCCTGATTTATTTGCTTCCTACTCAGGAAACACATTGAAGGGCTTAAGTCTAGACCTACGTAGTAGGAAGATGCAGTACTAGGAAATTCGTTGTGTAGGAACCTGATTAAGCCGCCTGCTCCGCAACCTAAGTCAAGAATTACTTGGTTCTCACGCGTTAGGTGGTTTCTCAGCAATAATTCCTTAAAAACTCGAGTATACTTGCGTGATTGCTCTTCACCGTAGAGTTCCTCATAACTACTACTAAGTTCGTCGTACCATTCCAGCACATCCGCACTACCATTACTAAATTCTATGGTTACTCTCTTCATTAGCTAATTCCCTCTATTAGTTTAAAGCACGCTACCCTAGTTAGTCGTGGTGATCTTTTCACGTGGTCTTGAGGTAGTATGTCCATAAGTCTCTGTACTTAGATACTCTGGAA
Organism: Candidatus Zestomicrobium tamdykulense; assembly: GCA_039889305.1. Lineage (GTDB taxonomy): Archaea > Thermoproteota > Thermoprotei_A > Sulfolobales > NBVN01 > Zestomicrobium > Zestomicrobium tamdykulense. The sequence goes on from JAVVFV010000001.1 coordinate 143,791, forward strand.
TCATTTCTTAATAGTGTGAGTTGCTGACTACTCAACTTTAGTGAGACTAAATACGTTCTCTCACCTTCTTGAGACATAGTAGCTCTTATCCCTTCCCTAACACTAACTAACCCAATCTCACTTAGCCTATTAATAGCTCTCTTCACTTCATCTTCTGAGGCTGGCATATCACCCAGAGCTTCAACAAACACTCTATACTCACTCATTAACTCACTTAACCATAATGAACCCATACAGACATAAAGAACCCTAAGTATGTCAGCCATCACGCTCTCAAGACCTTTGGTAGCCTTAAGTAATTCCTCCATTAGCTACCCCCCCACAAACACTTAATTGAAGTAATCATCATTACCCTACATCCTCACATTAATTTACTTGTTTCTAAAATTAATATTCTTGAAAGCATTGTTTGTGCTTACTAGCTGAGTCAGCTCAACTTACTTATTCTTAAGAAGACACTGCCTACTCAAGCACTTCTTAAGTAATGAGTTAGGAAAGCTTCTTGACTATGTATAAGGATCTGAACTTATCAACTATTTTTATTTCTTTCCTCGTACTCAGTTCCTTTATGAGTTTCCTAGCGAGTGACATTCTAATACCTAGGGCTGTAGCTAACTGATGCGTGGTCACGACGTCAGACAACTTTATAGTAGATAATGCTTTGTTTAGGAGAGACTCATCTATTTCGGTGAGTCCTGTAGATGTAGATTTCTCTTTCTTCTCAGGCTTCTTAACCTCCTTAACTTCTTCTTTTTTCTGAGCTTTCTCAGCAGCAGTTATGGTTTTCTTTTTCTTACCTCCACCCAAACTACTCCCCACAGTCTCTATAACTTAAACTAATAAAAAATTTAGCTCATGAAGCAACTAATTATCAAGAATGAGTGGTTGGGAGTATTTCTTAGTGAGGAACGTACAGTAAAGTTTAATAAAAATATTGCGTTAACTGATTCAGTGTAGGGGGTAACTACTTGGATAAGAATGCTGTGTGGTCTGAGTTAGTTTTAGAGATTTCTAATTGCAGGAAGTGTAGGCTAGCAGAAAATAGAACTAAAGCTGTTCCTGGGGAGGGGTCCCTCAACGCTAAAATCATGTTTATTGGTGAAGCTCCTGGGAGAAGTGAGGATGAAGCTGGCAGACCATTTGTTGGTGCTGCCGGGAAACTTCTTAGTGAGCTCCTACAGAGCATCAACTTAAGGAGGGAGGACGTATTCATAACTAACGTTGTGAAGTGCAGGCCTCCTGAGAATAGGGATCCCCTAGAAGACGAGATACTTAGTTGCTCATACTTCACAAACTCGATAATTCAATTAATTCAGCCAAGCATTATAGTTACTTTAGGTAATCACGCAGGCAGATACGTTATCGAGATTTTAGGCGAGGCTAGCTGGTACGGAGTCTCTAGAATGAGAGGTAACGTGTACGAGATTACTTTATTCGGGAGAGAAACTCTAGTTATACCGACGTATCACCCGGCAGCAGCTCTTTATAATCCAGCACCGAAGAAAGCTCTTGAAGAAGATTTTAAGCTTATAGCTGCGAAATACAGGGAACTAACGGAGAGTGAGGTAAAAACAAAAGAACGTAGGAAAACCCTCCTAGACTTTATAAGGTGAGTCCTATTGAGTGAGGCTTCTAAACCTGGTAATGAGGAACTAAAGAATTACGTGAGGAAGAAGATAGAAGAACTAAGGAGTGAGCTCCAGTATCTTGAGGAGTTACTGAAGATTCTTGAGGGAGAAAGAAGTGTTGAGGCATCAGTACTCCAGGCGTCAAGAGTTGACGTCATAGCTGTTGGGGGTAGCGTCGTAGCTAACGTCATAATTTCGCAGGAGGGTCTTAGAGTAATACTTACTGAGGCTCTGCCAGCTAACCACCCACTCATAACATCATTTCTCGTAAGGATTCTTGAAGAACAAAAAGAGAAGGGAATTGTTGAGACTTACAGAATAAATGAGAAGAGAGGTTATGTTTACGATATAGAAATTAAGGGCCGAATAAGTAACCTAGTATATAGAGAGATTGAAGCAGCAATCTCATACGTTTGGTCTAGTCTCCGAGAGAAGAGCTCCACATAATTCTTGCATACTCAGCGTAACACTGAGAAGGCATCAATACCTTCTTGCCGGGTTCTCATCATCAATCAATAAGTATGTATTGGGATTATTAAATCCAGAGTACTTGTTTGTATAGCGATTTATTTAAGTCTTGATAAGTATTGTGATTTGGGTGTGAAGTAACGGAGTTTAGGTTAGTTGTTGAAGCTCTAGACAAAATAGAGAAAACATCGTCTAGAAACATGAAGACTACCCTACTTGCTAACCTCCTTAGGTCTACTCCTAAGGAAGTCATTGACAAGGTTATTTACTTCATACTAGGCAGGATATGGCCTGAGTGGATGGGGATGCCTGAGATAGGGGTTGATGAGGAGTTGTTAGTCAAGATAGTATCTAAAGCAACAGGAATTAGAGAAGCTGTGATTGAGCAGAAGTTTAGGGGACTGGGAGACCCGGGATTAGTGATCGAAGATATAAAGAAGAGCGAGAAAGCAACAACGAGAGACTTAACTAAGTTCATGGGTAAAGGCGCAAGCTCAGGCACCTTAAGCATGGAGAAGGTATATGACATTTTCTCTAAGGTAGCTCTAGCTACTGGCGAGGGTAGTAGGACACTCAAAATAAATTTGTTGGTTGGTTTATTTAAGGAAGCTTCACCACTTGAAGCCAGATACATAGCTAGGTTCATAACAGGAGACATGAGAACAGGAATTCAAGACATGACTGTTATTGATGCCTTAGCTATAGTATTCGGCGGTGACGAGAGATATGAGAAACCGATAGAGAAAGCATACTATGTTAGGGCTGGCGACTTAGGATTAATAGCTAAGATGCTGGCTGAGCAAGGGATAAAAGCTATAGAGAACATAAAACCTGAGGTAGGGACACCCATAAAACCCATGCTAGCTAACAGGGAGAGCGATCCTAAGGAAATACTGAGGCAGGTTGGCGGTAAGGCTATAATAGAGTATAAGTATGACGGCGAGAGAGGACAGATACACAAGAAAGGAGATATGGTTAAGATATTCTCGAGGAACTTGGAGAACATCACTCACCAATACCCGGACGTAGTAGAGCTAGCTAAGTCAAACATACTTAGTAATGAGGCAATAGTTGAGGGGGAGATAGTTGCGGTAGATCCGGAGACAGGATTTCTCACGCCTTTCCAGGAATTAATGCATAGGAAGAGAAAACACGAAATCCTCGAAGCTGTTAAGGAAATTCCAGTAAGTGTTTTCTTGTTTGATGTGATGTATAATGAAGGTGAAGATCTCCTAGATAAGCCACTACCATACAGGAGGGAGGTCCTCAAGAAAATAATTAAAGAAACAGACAACTTCAGAATAGCTCATAACATAATCACTGATAATCCTCAGGAACTCGAGAGTTTCTTCCTTAAAGCTATTGAGGACGGTGCTGAGGGAGTTATGGTTAAAGCAATACATAATGACTCAATATATCAGGCTGGTGCTAGAGGTTGGTTATGGGTTAAGTACAAGCGCGACTACAAGAGTGAAATGATTGATACGGTGGATTTAGTAGTTATAGGTGCCTTCGCTGGGAGAGGTAAGAGGAGCGGCAGGTTCGGAGCTCTACTCATGGGAGCTTACGACGAAGACACAGATACTTTCAAGAGTGTCTGTAAGGTCGGCACAGGATTCACGGATAAAGACCTTGAAGAAATGACTGAAATGCTTAAGCCTTACGTAGTTAACTACAAACCAGCCAACGTTGACTCAGAAATGATTCCGGATGTGTGGATAATTCCTCATTACGTAGCCGAGATAATAGGAGCTGAACTCACACTGTCCCCAGCACACACGTGCTGTAAAGACTTAATAAAGAAAGGTGCTGGTATCTCAATAAGATTCCCTAGATTTATTAGGTGGCGCTCAGACAAGACATCGAGGGATGCCACAACTACCAAAGAAATACTAGAGATGTATAAGAAGCAGTTAAAGAAGATAGAAGAAACGAAAATTTAACTATTCCTATAAATTCTTGGGATGAAGAGTGTGGCGGACTCTGAATGGTGAGGACTTAGGAGCCCCCTGACCGCACGAATGATTTATTTCACTAATTTTTCTTGCTTCCTTAAGTCGTTAATCCGACGAAATAATATTGAAATCTTTTAAGACTGCCTGAATTAGGTAATTACGGGGGATTAAGGGTGTCTTCGAAAATTAAGATGTTGTTAGGGACTGGCGTGATACTAGGTTATAGATTTGGTAATAGGGAGCAGAATCCTAATCAGGTGTTCATAAAGATTCTTTCAACAATACTTAAAAACCCACACAATTTAGTTGGTGCTAAGGTATTAGTGAAAGACAATCACGGAAACACTTATCACGGTAGGATAATTAAGGTTCACGGAAACAGCAAGAACAGAATAGTTATAGCTAGATTCAACAAGAATTTGCCTGGTCAGGTAATAGGTTCCAGAACAGATATATTCAAGCTTAGAAGTTCCTGATCAGGTTAGTTTTAAATGCTTTGTAGGATATAATGCGTATGTGGCTATCATGAAGTTCGTTGCGGACACTATGCTGGGGAATCTGGCACGCTGGTTGAGACTACTTGGTTATGATACCCTATACTCTAGTTCTTTTGAGGACTGGAGGCTCTTGCGTATTGCGGAGGAAGAAGAGAGAATTCTCCTTACCAGAGACGAGTCACTTTTCAGGAGAGCTAGAGCAAAAGACTTAAGCGTTGTTTTAATCACGTATGACGATATTGCAGAGATGCTTGCGTACGTGGCTACTAAGACAGGTATAGAGCTTTCTTTCAATCCTTCAAAAACTAGGTGCCCTGAATGCAACACGTTATTAATGAAGATAAGTAGGGCTGAAGCACTCTCCCTATTAGGGAATAACGTAGTTACTAAGTACGAGGAATTCTGGAGATGCGGGAAATGCGGGAAGATTTACTGGCAAGGCAATCACTGGAAAACAATAAACCTGATACTCGAGAAAGCAAATGACTTAATTAATAAGCTTTAACTAATTAGAATTAGGTTGAGTATATGTGTAGCTCATATGTTGACCCAGAAGACCTAACACCAGAAGAAGGAACTTTTCTAGTAAAGCTAGCTAGAAGAGCTGTCGAGAATTACGTTACGAGAGGCGTAGTTATTGAGTTACCTGAAAACACACCACAAAAATTAAGGGGTCTGGGGGCTTCATTCGTAACTTTACTTAAGATTAGTGGGGCTGAAGCACGAGAGTTGAGAGGATGTATAGGCTACATAAAACCTGTTGAGCCTCTGGCACTGAACGTGATTCACGCAGCTATAGCTGCTGCTACGGAAGACCCTAGATTCCTACCTTTAGAACCTAAAGAATTAAAAGAAGTGATTTTCGAGGTTTCTGTGCTTTCTAAGATGATAGAGATTTCAAGAGATCCTAGGAAGAGACCAGGTGAGTTTTTGATTGGGAGAGACGGCTTAATGATGGAGCACGGCTTCTATAGTGGTTTATTACTTCCGGAAGTTCCTGTAGAGTACTGCTGGGATAACGAGACATTCTTAGCTGAAACATGTTTTAAGGCTGGGTTAAGTCCTGATTGCTGGCTCAACGAGAAAGTCAGAGTATTCCGGTTTAGTGCGAAAACTTTTAAGGAGGTAAGGCCTGGCGGGGACGTAGTAATCAGAGACTTCATGAAGGAATACTTAATTAATTGTGGGCGAGATGTTGTGAAGCCGCGGTGATGATCTTTGCGTGTTAAGTTGGTTGCGTGGACTGGAGGACACTTAGAAGATCTGAGAAGACTCATAGTGTTAGCAGTAAAGACTTCAGCTGGCAAGCTAGGGTTGAAAGACGCTGAATACTACCTAAAAGAATATAAAGAAGAGAACGTGGAAAAGCATGTCATGGAATCTTTTAAGTATCCCTCAGTTCTAGAACACGTAGTTTTTACTTTCCTTATTGAGGGGATTTCCAGAGTAGCTTCTCATCAGTTGGTTAGGCATAGAATAGCTTCATATACTCAGGAAAGCCAAAGATACTCAGTAGTTGAAAGAGATTACGTCATTCCAACTTCCGTAATTAATGCGGGATTTGAGGAAGAGTTTAGGAGACTTGTGGGGGAAGCTTACAAGCTCTACGATAAAATGATTAATGCTGGCGTGCCTTACGAGGACGCTAGATACATAGTACCTCAAGCCGTTACGACAAGACTATTAATGACTGTCAATTTAAGAGAACTCATACATATAGCCTGCTTAAGACTATCACCTCATGCGCAATGGGAATTACGAGAGTTAGTTAGGTTAATGATTGAAGAAACTAAAACACTCATACCTGAATTACCATATCTTTTGCAGAACATGTGTGAAGAGATTTAGTGTTGTTACGACGTAATATTTTTAATACCATGTTTATCTGTACTCTTCAAGAAGATCTCTTAACCCCCTCAAGTCCTTAATGATGTGTCGTGGTTTAGTAGTTAAGCTCCTGCACTCACTTCTGCACACAAGTACTGAGACAGCCCCCATCAGGTTAGCAGGTATGATGTCGTATTCGGTATCACCAACGACAATGGATTCTTGTGGTCTTACGCCGATTCTGTTGAGTGCTTCTATAAACATGTCTGGTTCTGGCTTACCTTTATTAACTACATCACTACCTACGAATGAGTCAAAGAAGTTTATGATATTCTTTGTTTTGAGTACTGCAACTATGGTTTCTACGTTAGTTGAGGAAGCTACTGCTAATCTTAATCTATAGACATACTTAAGTTCCTCCAAAACTTCAGGAACTTCAGGAAAAAGCTTTACTTCGTTAACTCTAGCTAAGTAAATTTTCCTCTTTAATCTAGCTAGTCTTAACGCCTTATTGTAATCACTTACTAATTTCCTAGCGATATCTTCGGCTGAGAGACCTACTAATTCTCTAACGTAGGTCTCACTCACCTCTACACCTAACTCACGACACGCCTCAACCCAGGTCATTACGTGTAGATCTACTGTATCAACTAGCGTGCCATCCAGATCAAAGACGACCCCTCTCATCATTTTCTCTTAACCTCCATCTGCTTAAGCTATGTTGACTTAATTTAGTTTCCTACATACTTGCTCTTCTAGCTAACTAAATAACGCATTATGATTTCATAAGTAGCTATCCACATTATGAAGGAAACTGAATAAACTATAGAAACTCCTTTAGGTCTACCTAACCCCAACAAAACCTTATGTATTGCTACGTATATTGGGTAACACATGAAGTACGTAATGACTAGTATGTAGTCCGAGAACATACTAGCTTGCGGTACGACGATTCTCAGTATGTAGGAGAGTATCCCCAGAAATACTCCGAAAAAGAAGCCATAAGTGAAAGCCTTCCCAAACCATGACTTAAGAAACTTCATTCAGACACCACTCAAGCATTTCTCTAGTTCACACATTATACTTAACAACTTTCTTATTAAGTTATCGTCACATGAGATGACTTGCCTCAAACTACTTGAAGCTAAGGAGTAACTCCCAGCACTAACTAGGTATGCCCTTATTTTAAGGCTGTAAGGCGTGATCAGAGTCTCAAGCAGTAAGTTAATATTTTCTGTATGTCTCTCACACAAGATCTTATTACCTATAGTAACGCATCCGGTAGCGCAAGACTTAACTACGGCTAACCCTCTACTAGTATCTCCTAAGATACGTAACCTATTAACGTACGTGCTTAAACACCTACACGAAGTAATTAAGTCTCTTGATTCTTTTAGAAACTTAACCATATTATTAATGAATTCGTTATTACAGGGCGTTCCTCGAAACCTTAACCTAACAAAATTCGATGTTGTGTCAGAATACGTTATGTCACCTTTAAGTTCCTTAACTAGTCTGAGAAACCTTACTAAATCTTTTTTCACTACAATCACGAACTCGTTAGTTATGGTGCCCATCCGCTACCTACTCACCCTGCCTGCTCGTAGTTCATAATTAAAACTTAGGTAGCGTGACTCCTTTCTGGCCTTGATACTTACCTCGGTAAGGTCTTGAAACAGGATTAAGAGTCTTCGAGAATATCACGTGCGCAAATCTCTGACCCTTATACAACTTGATAGGGAAAACAGATCCGTGGACTTCTAAGGTTACATTTCCTTCAAAACCTGCATCTATTATTGTCGGGGGTATTGATAATCCTAGTCTAGCGAAGGAAGACCTAAGCTCAACAAAACCCATTATGTCGTTAGGTAGTCTTATGTACTCCAGTGTTGTTAGGAGAACCCTCTCATTCGGGTAGATTACGAATTCCTCCCCACTCAAGACCTCATAAAACTCACTTATCTGCTCATCAGTAATATTCTTAGTATCGAAAACCCTACTCGATGTTTTCAGCTTAGCTACCTCACCACCAATTCTTAGATCTATTCCATTCTCTCTAACTATCTCTTCATCGTAAGGCTCAATTACCAGCCTACCCGACTTAAGATACCAAATCAAATCAAAATCTGAGAGTATCATTACGTACACCATAATAAACAAAAACTAAAGGGATTTAAAGTAGTCTTGAAGAAATAATTCAGTTGGATCCACAACTCCTTTTCTCTTATACGTGATTAATTATGATTAAAAAGAATTCTATTCTGTATGGAAACTCACGTTTAAGGGTTTCCACATACTGTTGACGTGCTCCTACGAAGCTGAATATGAAGTCTAAAGTAATGGTTTTCCTTTAAAGTATGCTTTAAAGTTTTTCGAGAATATGAGCATGTGCTACTATTTCCTTCGACCCCCAGGCATAATTATTTCCCTAGAGATATCTACACTACCTACTGCGGACCCGATTCCCAACCACACAATACTAATCCCCTGTAGGACTAACGGTACATCCCCGACGTTAGCGATAACTATATTCAGACTTTCGTTCCAGGATGATCACACGGTCGGAGTTATGGATATATTGTGTAGTCTATCCTATAAACGAAGCTCTTATCAAAAAGCACTGATTTATTTTCGTAGGGTCCTTTCAACCAAACTACGACCCTATATGTCCCGTCTAGGAAAGATTCCTCCCACTAAGCATTAGTATCAAGCACGTAAGCATCAAAAACTTTACTCCCCGAAAAATACTGAGAACTAATTAAGATGTCTGTATAATTGGGAGGCACAAAAATATTCGTAAGCTCTCCATTAGGAGTTATTACGTTAATTACGCAGAACCACCAACCATAAACTTCATTAATCGTAACCTTATCTCTTAGATCCACTTCTCCTAAGATCTTAAACCTCCAGTAAATCTCTCTATCCACAAATACAAACCTTCTGGCGTAACGGCAGTTATTCCGGGCTAAGCATAACCGGTTGT
>JAVVFV010000037.1:0-3159 GCA_039889305.1 Candidatus Zestomicrobium tamdykulense
AAATAACAAAGAACTAAAAGTCGGGAGCGATAGTTATTTGGGGGTGTTTGGTGGAGGGTGTTGAGTTTGTTAGGAGGTTGGATGTGTTTGGTGGTGTTGTGAGGTCTTTTGTTTTGGTTAGGGAGTTTCTTAGTGATGGTAGGTTTGGTGTGTTTCCTGAGGGTAGGTCTTTAGAGGAGTTGTTGGGGTTTGGTGTTGTTAATTTGGATAAGCCTCCTGGTCCTACGAGTCATGAGGTTGTTGCTTGGGTTAAGGAGCTTCTTGGTGTTAGTAGGGCTGGGCATGGTGGTACCCTAGAGCCCCTGACCTGATTTGGTGGGGGCGGGGATATCCGAGAGTGACTGGCGTACTTCCTGTTGCTTTAGGTGATGCTGTTAAGCTTGTTAGGTTTTTGATGGAGTCTAGTAAGGAGTATGTTGCTGTTATGCAGCTGCATAAGGAAGTAGATATTGAGGTGCTGAAAGAAACTGTAGAAATGTTTAAGGGTAAGATCTACCAGAAACCACCCGTAAGGTCTTCAGTAAAAAGAACACTAAGGATTAGGGAAGTACTAGATATTGAGGTTCTAGAATACGAACACCCCTACGCACTAATTAAAGTAAGTTGCGAACACGGAACATACATACGAAAACTAATACACGACATAGGTGATATCTTAGGTGTCGGAGCACACATGCGTGAACTAAGAAGAACCAGAACAGGACCATTCAAAGAAACAGACCTAATAAGAATGCACGAATTATCAGAATACACCTACATATGGCGCGAAAAGAAAAACCCAGAACCACTAAGAAAAACAATAAAACCTGGCGAATACATAGTAGCACACCTACCCAAAGTAATAATAAACGATATAGCAGTCAGCGCAATCACTTACGGAGCAGACCTAACAATACCAGGAATCTCACTAATACACGAAAAAATAAGAAAAGGAGACACAGTAGCTATATTCTCACTAAAAGGAGAACTAGTAGCCATAGGGAAAGCACAAATGCACACAGAAGAAGTACTACAAACAAAAAAAGGAATATTCGCAAAAACAGAAAGAGTAATAATGAGTAGAGGAAAATACCCACCACTATGGAAAAAACACACCCTCAAACCCGATTAAAAATCAAGAAAAACAAAAAAGAAAAGTATTAAAGGAGTTGTTCTAGTAATTATTAGTATTTAGTTTTGGTGGTTAGTTTTGATTAAGAGCGAAATTGAGAGGAAAGCTCTCTTCGCTAGGAAAGATCTTGTAGACAGGCTTAGTGAGGTAGCGAAGAAAAAAGGTTGCAGTCTCTATAGTCTCGTCAACGAGATTTTCGAGATAGTTCTTAAGGCTGAGGATTCCGGGATAGATTTAAGAAGAGTTGTTGAGGACGAGTCTCTCCTAGAAACTGCTAAAAAGATCGGTTATGTGTTAGTGTTGGAGAACTTACTATACGAGATGATGGAACTAACATATAAGAATGCTGGTAATCAAGCTATTAAGAACTGGTTTGAAGCAGGAATATGGCTTGCGAAACACTACACCACCAGCGATTTCAGAGATCCTGTTGAAGCGTTTCTTAGTAGTTTCAAGTTACTTACTTGGGAAGCTCTAGAACTAACTATAAAGAAAAGTAGTAAGGAACTATACGTGAGGTTAGCAAATCCTAAAGCTCCCGAATCCTACAGCGTCTTCCTAACAGCATTCCTAGAAGGAGTACTTAAAGTCTTTGGTTATAAAATAATTAGTAAGGAAACATCTAGAGGCTTCATCAAGCTAGAAGCTGTTATGGGGGAGGCCAGCACGCATGGGTAAAGAAAAAAAGCTCGTATACGTGTCAGAAAACCTAGTAGAAGAAATACTCAGGATCTCAAGAAAGAAAGGAACCTTCATAAGCAGATTCGTAGAAGAATCTCTGGAGCAAGCTATCAAGCTTGAAGACCTAGGATACAGTATTGAGGAAGCAGCAGAAATTCTTGAAGCTATCGTATCGTTGAGAGTACTTGGAGGAATCTTCACACCACAAGAAGTCTTCGAATGCTTAACAGAAAGCTCCTGCAGATCCCATGAAGAACTACTTAAGAAGTGGTTTGAGAACGGGGTCCTATACGGGAAATACCTAAGAGAAAGATTCGAAAACCCACTCCACAAACTAAAGAACTTCCTAGAAACAGTCATGTGGGATCTAAACGAAGCAGAACTCAAGCAAGAAGAAAACATAATTAAGCTTAGGTGCGTCTCATCAACACGTACAGCAAAATCAACAGAATTCCTAGCTAAATTCATAGAAGGAGTAGTAACTGGTCTAGGACACCACATCAAAAAAATAGAACATGTGAAAGGCTTAATACTCCTCGAATTCACGACTTAAGAAACCTGTATACAAAACCTAAAAACACTTAACTCATGTAGTCGTTAGGCTTAAATACTTTACCGAACAAAGTACTTATTGTGGTGACTTTAAAAATGAACAAAAACAAAACATATAAAGTAAGTGCTCTACTCATCATGTCAATACTAATTCTAGGACTCCTAACATCAATCCCCACCCAAGCTGCAGTAGGCCAACCAAAACTAGCTATAGTAGATAGTAAGACTGATCCAACTTATATCAGTATCGCCAAAAGAAATGTATCGATTAAAGCAGGCTCCGACGAAGTCGTTAAGATTGACGGCACCGAAATAACGCAGCCCGCTTATCTAGCCATAGTCTTCGCAATAGGCACCGAAAACCTAGTCACATTCTCAGGAGCTCAGTTTGACCTATACATGAGTAAAGACGGCAAAGCACAACTAAGTCCTGACGATAAGTGCTACGCTAGAGACTTCCTCGTGAGTGACTTAGATGGGCCTTTAAAGAAGGTTACCGTAAATAATCCTCTCCTGAAAGGAGGCGTAGCTGACTTCTACATAGGAACTATTACCATTGATGGTACCGACTACAAAGTAGTTATAGGACCAATACCTTTTAACATAACTGCTGAGTATAAATACATAAAGATATTCGACGGCCTTACTACTCCCGTAGCTGTCAGCGCTCAAGAAGTTGAGGTCTTACCTGTTTTAGAAATAACTCCTACTAAGGGTCCTGGAGGTGCTTTAGTAACTCTGAAAGGTTATGCTTTCTATCCTAATAGGCTATTAAACCTAACTTATGGAGGAGCTAACGCGAGCGATGATGTGAT
>JAVVFV010000013.1:0-33128 GCA_039889305.1 Candidatus Zestomicrobium tamdykulense
GCGTCAGCTTCCGTAGCTACTGCTTTAGCTAGTAATGTCTTCCCAACACCTGGAGGACCGTAAAGCAAGACACCCTTAGGAGGCTCAATACCTAACTTCCTGAAGAGTTCAGGGTGTTTAAGAGGTAATTCAATCAGTTCTCTAACTCTCTCTACTACTTCCTTCATGCCGCCGACGTCCTCGTACGTGATACGCATCATTCTCAGAGTCTGTGCGGGCTTGTTTATCAGAACTAACCTGGTTGATTCATCAATTAGTACGGGGCCTGCAGGCCTGGTGGATATGACCTGCAAGAATATGACTGAACCTAGGAGCTGGAACGGTACTAAGTCACCTTCAACGACTGCGTAGCTGAGTAGTCTCCTCTTAATCATCTTGAGTGTTGATTCCCCACCACTTATCTGGCTGGAAGAATCTGTTAAAGCTAGCTTAACAGATGAGGCTGGCTTGACCTCAACCCGCCTAATAATGACCCTATCACCTATACTTACCCCAGCATTCTTTCTTATTATGCCGTCCATCCTCACAATGTCTTTCTCATCATCTTCCGGTAGTGCTGGCCACGCTATAGCTACGGTACTCCTCCTCCCTATTATTTCTATGGCGTCGCCTTCCTCAGCACCTATAGAACTCAGAATCCTTGAAGGAACTCTGACCTTACCTCTGAAAGCATCATTCTTTTCGGCTTCAGCAACCCTCACTACGACTTCCTTACTCCTACTATACATCATCCACCCTCACAACACTATACTTTACGATGCTTATAATATGTGTTAACTCCGTATTATTAAGTCGTGATTAATTATTTGATTCCTCAGTCACGTGAGCCTAAAACTCTCAAGTAATGATGTGGTGGTTAGTTAGAGGCTATAAAGCGTCTGTTCTCGTTACGAAGTCTATGTCTATTGATGAGACCCCGCTTACTTCAGTGAGGCTTCTTTCTAGTTCGTCAGTACCTCCTTCAAAGTCTTCAGGCATAGCGATGTAGAGTCTTAAAGCGTGGAGACCGAAAGCCACGTATTCTTTCTCGTGCTTCAGGATCTCGTAATATGTTGGTAGCTTAGACTTAATATCAGTTATTAACTTATCTAGATCTACCTCATCACTCTCGGGATTCACGCGTAACGAGACTATGACCTTACCCAAACCCCCACACCCCTCACGGACCCTCAAACCAGCAGTTAGGGCATTTGTACGGGTTTGAGAGTTCCCTACACTTACTACATCTCCAAATAACTACTACGCCGCAGTTAGGACACACAAACTTAGTGGCTTTCTCGTTCGGGGATATTAGCTTGCCGCAACTACTACAGATTGGTGGGGTAGCTGCCTCTACTATCACGGGACCTCTGCTCTTAAACTCGCTCACTTGAGCCATCATGTCTCGCCTAAAAAGAAGTATTAGTAAGCTTAAAAAGATTGACTATGAGGCATGAGTCAGTACTTGCTTCTCTAGTACTTAATCTTTCTGGAGTAATTCTTTGAAGTATAGTGCGTCTTCCCTCATATAGACATTATTGAACATTACGTAAGCTTCGAGAGCTCCCTCCAGGCTTCTTAGTAAGTTCTTGAGTTTTCTTAGGTCTTCTGCGGAGTACTTGTATCTGTAGTTTACTTCACGAGGTCCTATACCGTGTAGTCTGAAGTAGTAGCTGGTGAACCTCGTTATTGGTGGGAACCACTTGAATGGGTCAGTAACGTGAGTTACTGTTTCGTAATCTTCAAGAATTTTTCTTAGTTCTTCTTGGTGGTTGAGCCAATCACCTCTTAGTTCTATGCCTATTCTGAATTCTTTCTCTCGTATTAAGTCTAGGAATGTCTTGAGGTTTGATAGGTTTTCTGGGCTGTAGTTGAATGAAGGTGGTGCTTGAAGTATTACGTATGAGGCTCTCAAGACCTTAGCAGATTTCCTTACTAGTTCCCACGCTTCAAGATTTTCTTTTGTTGGTTTTAGGTAGCCGTAATTACTCTTTACTTCGTTAGGGAGCTTGAACCTGGATTTACGCCACGTGGGGGAATCAGGAGGGTGTGTTATTACTTGCCAGGCCTTCATAGAAAACCTGAAATTTTCTGGTGCTTCCTCACGTAACTTCCTTAGTTTTTCCGGGTTTGGTGGGTTGTAGAAGGTGTCTTGTAATTCTACTGCTTCGAAGCTCACGTAGTACTCCTTTCTTGATGTTGGGAAGCCGCAGCAGCCTACTACCACCTTAATCATTTTCTTCAACCTTCCGTAACCTTGACTAAGAACCCCTTACTCGACAAAGTTTCTACGAGGTTTTCCCCAGCTCTTAAATCAATCACGCTCACGGAGACTAAGCACTTATTAGGGTTTGGTATGCATTTAATTATTTTTAGTTCACCGCCACCCTCAATTATTAAGTTAACTAATTCACTTACTTTGTCGGGATTCTCAAGCTCTACCTCGAGATTCATTAAGTACTCGCCTGAAGGTGTTATAGGTCTTATAATTAATTCTCTTCTTGCTTGATCTACTGTTAACTCGACTGAGGAGTATTCCTCAATACCTAATTCCCTCCTAATGTAGAGGGGGAGAGTAATACGGCCCTTACTATCAACTCTAACGATTATGCGGAAAGAGTTTACAGATCACCACCCCGAGAAATATAAGAAATAAACATTTAAAGACGTGTTCTCGATACCGCGAATCAGTGATGCGTGATCACATCATTTCTCAGTCCGTGGTCCGTTCTTCATCAACTCTACTAGTTATCTTAATTCTTAAAAATCTTATAGTGGGAACTACGTAAGGTGTTTCTCGATACCTGCTTAAGTAGGCCTAGAAGAGCTGGGGTTGATTAGCGTGTTGCTTGAGCTTCACCTAAGTAAATTCAAGTACTTCTACCCTATACCAAGGTACCTTATCCTTAATCAGTTCCTTAATTTCTTTCGCGTCCCCCTCGACTGATACGTAGTAGAAGTAATCAACTACTTCACTCTTACCGAACTCCAGAATCTTGTAATTCTTTTTTTCTAGCTCCTTAATTAAGTCCCTAATGAAATTATCGTCGTATATGGTCAAAAATATGTTGGTTTTTACGTAGCCTTTTAAACCAGCTTTACTCAAGATATCTACCCCTGCTAATTTAATGTGAGCTATAAATAAAAAATTTATTTAGGAGCTTATTATTAATATAGTGGGGGTAATCTCTATGAGTAAGAAAGAAGAGAAGAAGGAGAAGAAAGAAGAAAAGAAGAAACCGAAGAAGTGTTAAGTCAAATAACGCAAATACTGCTTTGTTTGGGTTCCGTACTCGGTGTATTAGTTAGTGTATTGATTCATGAACCTACGAGTTTTATTTAAACTCTGTATCTAGGAGATCTTCTGTTGGGGGCTGTAAGTAGTGGGGAAATCGTTCCTGAGAGCAATACAGTTCAATATTGAGGATCCTTACGGCTTCTACGCAGACAAAGTGAGTGCTGAAACCCTGGTTGATGTAGCTTTGAGAACACACGCGAACACGTTAGTTGTTTTTGCTAGGGATCCTTGGGGTAGGGTTTTCTACGATGGTAGTAAAATATATCCTAAGCACCCTAACGCCGCGCTAGACTTGAGGAAGTTGAGGGAACTAACTAGGGAGAAGAGGTTAAGACTAATCATTATGGTTGATCACACAGCTAATAGGTATGTCTACAGGAAGCACCCGGAATACGCGCAGAGAAATAAGGATGGTGAGGTAATAGTTCTGGAACACCTACCAACGACTGAGAAAGTCTCAGATCCTCACTGGCCCCAGATATGCTTGAATAGTCCAGCACTAGAAGAGTACTTGATCCCGGAAGCTGAGGAAGCTGCGAGGGTTGTAGGTCCTGATGGTGTGCTCCTAGATAGCTTCAGGTACTTCCCAGACCCGCCGAAAGCGTGTTACTGCAGGTACTGCAGAACGAGATTCAAGGAAGAAAACAACGCTGAATTACCTGAGGTGGAGGATGAGGAAGACCCGGCTTTCAGGCTTGCGTGGGAGTGGAGACATAAAGTAACCATAGAATCAATGAAGAAAATCAGAGAAGCAGTAAAGAAAACAAAACCAGACGCTCTCTTCCTCTATAATAGTCACCCGGTCGGGTGGGCTGGGAGAGGAAACATAATAGTGGAGAAAGCGAGAGAATTGTTTGACGGTGTCTTCGCTGAAGCGAGCGAGTTCGACATAATAGACTATACGTACATAGTCATAGCAACGAAACTTTCTAGAGCACTCGTGAATAGCGAGAAAGTAGTCCTAGTTAGTAGGAACCTCTTCTACATATTCAGGACGGTGCAGTCAGTAACAGAGCTAGCAGTAAAACAAGGTATTAGGTCTATAGTAGCTGCTGGGGGGTACCCAATAGCAACGATATTCTCGAGCCAGTTCTTCGAGGATCCTAGAGCACTCAACTACCTTGCTGAGGTTTACGAAGAAATAGAACGTGTTGAGGACTTAATCACTAGTGTGGAGCCAGTTAAGTACGCAGCGATATTATTCGATAGTGAAACACACGACAAGTACTTCTGGAGGAAGCCAGCAATATATTTGGCGGAGTTGGAAGGACTAACACAGATACTGATGTCTAGGAACCTACCAACAGAATTCATAACGATGAAGAACTTAAAGAAAGTTAAGGATTATGAGGTTCTCGTAGCACCGACTACTGCTGTTTTGGGGGATGAGGAGGAGGAACTACTGAGGAATTACGTGGAGGATGGTGGGGTGTTACTTGCTACGGGGGAATTCGGTATTATGAGACCTGACTACACGTACAGGCACGCGCTAGCTCTTGAGAAGTATTTGGGTATCACGTTTGAGGGATTCCTAAACACAGGCTATATTTACCTACAACTAGATGTTACGCCGACCATTTACGAGGACTACTGGAGTGGACTCCCGAGATCAGTGATACTTGGTGATCAGAGCTTGAGGTTCAGGGTTGAGAGGACGGAGAAAGAGTTGGGAGACTTAGTTAGGGTGAGACCGACTAATGCTAAGGTCTTGTCTCTAGTGAAGACTACTAAAGCGCCTTACGGCTACGAGTACACGTTAGGGAGAAGCACACCACCACCAGACTCAAACCTAGAAAACACTGCTGGGATAGTCTTAACGCATTTGGGGTCGGGCTTAGCACTCTACTACACTGGTAGGATTGGAGCACACTACAGCAGGATAGGGCATCCAGACTACGCAGAACTAATACTAAGACCGCTCATGAAGCACGTGAGTAAATCACCAGTAATTGTTGAAGGTCCTGAAACCCTACAGACAGAATACTACAGGAAAGGTGACAGAATAATAACACATATAGTGAACCACACGTACAATCAGAGAATACTTACGGCACCCACAGGACCTAGCAAGCAAGCACTACCAACATTCATACCACCATACAGTGTGCACCCACCAAGAACAGTAATACCGATCCACGACATAGTGGTAAGAGCTCGAGTAAGTGACCCGCAAAAAACATACAGAGCTTACGAAGCAATATCTGGTCAGGACCTAGAGACCTCCATGAAGAGAAACTACGTGGAGACCAGATTAAAAAGTTTGAAGGAATACGCGCTCGTAGTTATAGAGCCGAGAACTTGAGACTAATAATCAGGAGTACTGCCCTCACACATCACCTCAAATACTGACTAAACAGTACTTAGACTACTGACTAACATTTATAAAGTCAGCTCTAACTAGTTATTAATGGTGTAATTACTTTGAGTGAAGATAATGAGACTTATTATGAGCTCTACGGTGAGTACATTTCGCTGAGGGAGTTAGGCATTACTGTAACAATATCGACGATTCTGGCTCTCGTATTCTACTCTGTAGCGTCTTACATTGCTAGTGGTGTTGGGTTACCTCCTGCGGGACTCATGATAACGTTCGGTGCTATAGGAGCTTCGGTAGGGTTCGTTATAGGGATCTTCGTTGCTAGGGTTAAGCGTGTTGTGAAGGAGGTGTAGTTCGTGGATCCTTTCTCAGTACTACTCATACTGGTTCTCTCAGTGCTTTCTACACTACTCTACATATTCATAGGGATACTTCCAGGAACTGATGAGACTGCTACTATGGCTCCTGTACTACTTACGTTGCTGCTTGTTGGGGTAGACCCACTACTAGCTTTAGTTTGGTTTATTGCGAGCATAGCGGCTTTCAAGATGGCTGATAGCATACCTGTAGCGCTGGCAGGAATACCTGGTGGTGTGATGGCGGTACCTCAAGTTCCTGACGCACTAATAGCTAAGGAGAATGGCTTAGCTGACACGATATTAAGGAAAGGTATTGCGGCGAGTGTTGTTGGGCAGTTCGTTGCTTTAGTAACTACCTTAACAATTTCTTACTATCTTATGCCTTTAGGTGATTGGCTTAGAACGACTGACGAGATACTGCCTAACGTTAAGGTTGCTAGGTGGTTCTGGATACTTCTTGCTGGGTTACTAGTACTTGCGTTGACTTCCAAGAATAAGTGGTTAGCACTACTATCTATACCTTCCTTCGCGCTAGGTATTCAGGGTCTTAGAGCGGTTTACGGCAAACCTGTCTTCATAAGTTTCTTTCTCGGGATAACTATAGGTCCTATGATGTTTGAGCTTTTGTCGATGCTTCATAGGGAGTTCAAGAAAAACTATGAGAGGAGGGGGTTTAAGGAGGTTAAGCTAGCTAGGGTAGGTAAAATACCGCTTAACCCACTCAGAATACTGAGTAGGGAGGAAGCAGCTCAAAGTACTGTCTGGTCAGCCGTGACTTCAGTTCTCGCGACAGTTATGTCTCCTGTGGGTCTGACGATACTTATAGGAGACTTAATCAGAGAGAGTAAGAAAGACAAGGTTAGGGGATCGGTACTCGCTTACACTGTGAGGGACGCGATAAAGAACGCTACGTACGTAGGTGGTACCTTAATACCTTTGTTAGTTATAGGGCAGCCGACAGGTCCTATGGCTGCGGGTCCAGCCATGCCGTTCTTCCAGAAACTAGAGAGTCTAGGTATGAGTGCTAGAGACTACATAGTCGCGAACTACGACTACGTAACCATAGCTTTATCAGTAATAGCGGCATCAGCTATAGCTTTCCTGGTAGCTTACCCAATACTCGTGAAGTACTCGAGAAAAATAACGTTAGTTGTTTTTAGGAGGGTTCCTGCTGAAGCTCTCTACGGGCTCTTCATAGCGATAGTCATAATGTTGTCTTACTACGACGCAAGACTAGCAGGTGTTTTCGGAACGCTTGTGGTGAGTCTGGTTTCAGGAGCGTTATGGAGATTAGGAGTCTCGCTAGGAGTACTCTTCATGACTCTCGTAGCAGCACCGACGCTAGTAGCTATACTGACTGGACTACCAATATAGTTACAAACCAAAACGTTTTATTCGAAATAAATACTCTAAGCTTGTGTTTTCATTCTTTTGAGTTGTGTTTATTCGTGTTTAGAGATAAGTGAATTACTGAGGGAGATCAATTCGTAATGTAGGGAAATGAAAAACTAAACTCATGAAGTAACACTACGTGTGGTTCTCCAAACAAAGAATTATTACTTCTCCAAGCAGAGAATCCTTAATTCTCCATATATAAAAATAAAACAACACAAAACAACAAAATAGATTAACAAGAACTAGGTGGTTTGGTGTATTGATTCGTTGATTAGTTGATGTACTTGTTCGTTCACTTTATTAGGTATTTGAATGAGGGGTTTCTGGGGTTAGTGATTTAGGTCTTTTGGTTCTTGTTATACTGTTTCTTTACTCATCATTCTATACATGAAGAACTCTCAAAATAGAATAAGGGGAGAGGTTAACTTCACTTAAGTAAAGTTAAGTACGTATTAACTACACCGAAAACACCCGAGAACAGAGACTTCTGGTCCATCCCACTAAGTGGGATGAAGAAAGAATAAATCACGATCTATAAATAAAGAAAAACATTTAAACCACAAAAACACTTTACTTGAGGGACTTAATTGATTGGGTGGGTAATTGCCCTACTAATAGTTCTCATGCTTTCCTCAATATACTTAATACAGCACGCACGTGATTCTGAGAAAGTCTCGCGAGTTAAGGAATTAATTCAGTTCCTTGATGACGGCCTCACACTAGCTAAGCCTCTGGAAGTTGAGTTCGGTATTCTGAGAGCTCACGGGTATTATTCTAGTGGTCGCCACCCTCATTACAAAGTCAATACTGAGTTTTCTGTTAGTAGTAGTGGTTTGGTTGATAAGATTAAGTATAGTGATTTATGTAGTAATAAGTATTTCTTAGGAGTTGAGAAGAAGGGTGTTGGGTATTTAGTAGCTCCTGCTGTTAAGATCGTTTCACACGAGTTTAGTGGTGTTGTTATTTTGTGTTTAGATCCGTCAAGAGTTCCGGAATTCAGTAAGTCTATCGTGGGTGAGGAAGGTATTAAGTCTGAGTTATTCTTGAGGAACGGTAGGTATGTTGTTAAAGCTTCATGGGTGGTTAGCACCCCTACTCAGTGGAGAGTAATTTATGATAAGAAGAAAGGAGTCTACACGATTACTACGGCACCTGAAGGAAAGAGTAGAGTGGGGAGTGCTGCGGTGAAATTATGTGTCACGAAAGAAGTATGTAATTCTATTCTTGAGCTCCAGAAACCTGGTGAGGAAGTAGTGAAGGAGGTAGAGAGCTTACAAGAAAGAAAGATAATCATAACACATCTAAACCTAATTAATCTAGCTGAAATAGCGAGTTCAGCTGGAGTAACTACCTACCCACACATCTCAGGATACGCGGAAGGAATGATTAGGGTGAAACTCATTCACAAGATCCCTCTAGCGAAAGATGTGATCGTGGAAGAAGTAATCTAGGACTTATCAAGTAATTGTTGGGTTGCTTGAGTGCAGAACTAGGAATCCTTGCTGGAGACTACTTCCTGATTCGTTCTTTATTTCTTCATGATTTTGGGTGATCATAAGTAATACTTCATATTTTTCCTATTATTTTCATGTGGTGGTTGCGGTGTTTCGGGGGTGTTTAGGTTGATGGATTATCGGTTAGCTGTTGGTTTATTCGTCATTACTGTATCTTGTGGTAGCTCTTATGTTGAGGGGTAGGAAAGCATCAATACCTGTGTGGAGTCTGATGACGTTTTCTTCTTTCGTTGTTGTGCGTGGGTTTCGTGTGTTGTTTCTTTCCTAATTATTATTTCCCACGCATGATTATTTAAATTACTTGAGGAGTTTTGTCGGGAAGGGGTTTCACGCGTAGTTACTCCTAATGTTAGGTTTGATGTTGGTTGGTAGTTTGTTTGTGGGGACTTATTAGTTAGTAGTTTATGGAGTTTGTTGGTGGTTCTATTGATTTAAAGAGAGGTTCTTGTTGATGGTTTGTGTTTGGTGTTGTGTCTTAACGCTTACGTAGTATGGTGTAGATTATGAGTGTTGTTAGGAAGCCCGCAAGTAGACCATACCATAGTCCTTCTGTAACGTAGAGGTAGTAAATGACTATGCTTCCAAGGACCCATGAGATGAATGCACGTATGTTCCAGCCTTTAATACCTTCACCTAGTTTCATTCTTGACTTAATATAGTACTCAGTCCACAAAACTATACCGGCTGGTAATGAGATAGATGTTAGTAGTGAGAGCCACTGAATCGCGAAGGTATGTAGCTTGATGAGAGCTAGTATTATGGTTAGTATAGTTGCAGCTATAAGAACCCTCCTCCTCTCAGTGATTCTGCCGAGAGATTTAAGTCCTAGAGTCCAGGATAGAGAAGCTGAGTAAAGCTGATTATCTGCTGAAGTCCATGCCAAAATAAATAAAGTTATCAGAGCGAGTATGGAGAGTCCGAGTGCTCCGTAAGCACTATAAAGCTCCATCCCAATAACAGCCGCCGCGGGAATTCCTGTGAGTATGATGATGAAGCTCCAGAAACCGAGGAAATTAATGAAAGCAGTAAGTACTGAGTCTAGGGGTGTCTTACAAAATCTCTAGTAATCGAATGAGAGAACTATAGAACCATTAACGAATGTTCCTAAAACAAACCCAAAAATTAGTGGTAAGGTAGCTATGTCGAGCGCTCCAATACTCGGCATCCCCCACTTACTCACACTTAATGCTGTCCCGGAAATTATTAATATCACGAGGAGAGGAACACCAACGTAAGCTAGTCTAACTATAGCTCTCACACCTACGTAGGCTGTGACAGAGAATAAGAGAGTTAGGATGACTGCTAGAACGTAGTAGAAGAAGTCAGGTAATCCTAGAATGTAGGTAAAACCCTCAACAACAACACCTATCGAGAACGCTAACCATCCAACACATACGATACCGGCCCAAATAGAAGGTACTACTACCCCTACCGAACCATAAACCTTCTCAGCAGTTAACGCGTACGTCAAACCCTCCCTCGACGCCATATAGCCAGAAAGCGAAGAGAAAACGCTCAAGACGAGGTTTGCCAGCAAAACACCAGCTACGAAGGTAGTGAAGGAGAATACAGAACCCCACCAGGAAGCAAGGTAAGGGGCTGACGGATCAAGTGTTAAGCTAGCCCACAACATAGTTGTTGCAACCAACGATAACCTAGCCGCTAGAGGAACTGGTGTGAGAGTATATTCTCTGTCTACTGATTCAGAACCCAAAACATATCACCTCAATTACAGAGTTTTAGCATGTTTTAAAGTCTGAATTAGCTTATCATAATTAATTAAGTTAGTTAATCCGTATGAGTATTATGCACAACCGAAATAAATATTCTTTCAACAAATAACTTAAGACTAACATAGAAACTTAATCTAATGTTGAAGCAAGAAATAAGTAATGTATTCAAAAGATTCACGAACTCATAATCAAGTGCTCGAATCACTCATACTAGCGTTCTAGACATCCCAATCACGGTGTAGATGTTTACATGTGTTTGTTTATTTTTATGTTTCTAGTGTTGTGTATGTCTTAGGTGTGTCTATGGGTTACGGAGATTTAACATTCGTTAGTGAGTCTGTTCTCTGTAATGGTAAGAGGGTTACGTTAATTCAGAAAACTTACTTAG
Source organism: Candidatus Zestomicrobium tamdykulense (assembly GCA_039889305.1). Classification (GTDB taxonomy): domain Archaea; phylum Thermoproteota; class Thermoprotei_A; order Sulfolobales; family NBVN01; genus Zestomicrobium; species Zestomicrobium tamdykulense. The sequence continues at coordinate 10,984 of JAVVFV010000013.1, forward strand.
AGGGAGGTAGGGTAGTTTTGAGAGATGTGGTTAGGTTTGGTGAAGCAGTAGCTGTTCTCCCGATCAAGGATAACGGTAATGTAGTGTTGTTGAGTCAGTTTAGAGTACCTGTTAATGACTGGGTTTTAGAAATCCCTGCTGGGAGGATTGAAGAAGGTGAGGACTTAGTTAGTGCTGCGAGGAGGGAATTGAGGGAGGAGGCAGGATATGATGCTGATAAGTTGATTAAGGTAGCGTCAGTCTATACAGCGCCTGGCTACAGTGACGAGATACTCCATATATTCCTAGCTAGAAAACTAAAGTATGTGGGAGCTTCACCAGAGCCAGGTGAACTCATAAGAACGATCGAGTTAAGTGTTGAGGAAGCAATCAAAACCTTAATTAAGTCAAAACATGTTGACGCGAAAACCCTGCTAGCAATCTTGCTATTCAAAACTCTAAATCTTAGCTTACTTTAGGACAGGTAATTCTCCAGTATGTTGTCTAGCGTGTTAGTTCCGTATCAAGCAAGAATGAATTACAAGTCTATAAGTTATATCAACGAAGAATATATTGAAGAGTTGGTGGTGTGGTATGGATGTTAAGGTTTTAAGTCATCCTTATATTCAGGCGGTTTTAACGGAGTTGAGGGATGAGAGTACTGGGCAGATAGAGTTTCGTAAGTCTTTGGTTAGGTTAGGTAGGGCTCTTGGTTTCGAGATAATAAGGGATTTTGAGTTAGAGAGGGTTACTGTCAAGACTCCTCTCGGGGTTTTCGCTGATGGGGTGAGGATTAAGGATCTGGATAAGGTTCTCATAGTTACGGTTTTGAGGGCTGCGTGGCCAATGACTGAAGGCCTCATCAAGATATTCCCTAAAGCTAGGCAAGGAATAATATCAGCGAGGAGAGTGGAGGAGAAAGGTATGAAGGAAGACATGAGTTTCGATATCGACGTAGAGTATGTTAGGTTACCGAGCATAAGTCCTGAAGACATAATCATCATAGTTGATCCAATGGTTGCTACGGGCTCAACCATAGAGACAGTACTTAAGATTCTTAGTAAGCGCGGGAAAGGAAAACGCTACATAGTAGCATCAGCAATCACGACACCAGTAGCGATAGATAGGATACGGAGAGTTAGTGAAGACCTAGGTCTAAACATAACAATATATACAGCCGCTATAGACCCACAAATAAACGAAAAAGGCTACATAGTTCCTGGCTTAGGTGATGCGGGAGACAGAGCATTCGGAGGCTAAGCAACCGCAACAACCTAGTATTCCCTACATAACGTCGGGAACTAACCACAGCAAGAAATCAATGTATTAGTTGCTAGAGTTTCTTCGTCTTAAGTGCTTGGTTGAAGTGATTTACGAGCTACTCACGACTTAAGCGAAAACTTGTAAGTTCTGAAAACATTCATTGAGAAAGAAAAATAGAGCTTGTTAAGGGTTTGCTTAAGAAGATTCATGAAGGTGTTAAGCCTGAAGAACTAAGTTAAGGAGTTTAGTGAGGTTCTTAAGCGTGTAGCTCCTTACGAAGATAGTATTCATAGAACAGCAATTAATTAAGGAAGGCTTGAATATGAGTGATATTCTTAAGCTTTGCGACCTACACGTCCAACTCTTTAGAGAGTACCTAGCTTCTAGAGAATTAAGAGGAGTTCCTGAAGGATATCTGATAGACCTCCTACTCAAAGAGAATAAGTTAATTCTTAAGTGGAATGAGGTGTTAAGGGTTTACGCTGGTGTTCTCTCAAGAATCACTAGCGAGGACTTCGTTAGGGTTCTTAATCAGTTAGGTGAGGTTGTGGAGAATTTAAGAAACAGGAAAATACAGATGTTGGTTCTCTCGTATCTGGGGAGGAGAGGAATAATCGCTGTACCAAGAGTTTTGTGGGGACGTGAAGACCAGGTTATTCAGAAGGTGAGGGAGCTTAGGAAGTTGGTTGAAGAAGTCCGTAGTAGGAGGGAATTAGTAGTTGAGGTAGTTAATAAAAGCTCTAGAACTATCTAGAGAGATTAGTGAGTTGGTTTTCAGGGAAAACAAGATATTACTTCCTGCTACGTGGGTTCTCCTTACTGAGGGTGAGTAGGCAGCTATGAGTGAGATAGGTTACTTAGTACCAGTAACTAAGGAGTGGAAACCTAGTGCGGCTCCTGTAATGCCTTACGAAATAATACCTGAAATAACTAAAGAGTAAGCTGAAGCACTACCTCCAGAGTTTAGAGAGTTAGCTCTAAAGAAGCTTGAGGCAGATACGAAAGAATTAGAAGCTATTCTCGAATCATTACCTCTAGAACTAACTTACGCAGACAAAAACGATAGGGTGAAATTCTTTACTGAGAGTAAATTCTCTAAAGGGTTTGTAAGGATCAAGACTATATTAGGGCGTAGACTACTTTTCTGCCACCCACCAAGACTTGAAGGCATGGTTAAAGTAAATGTTGAGAGGCTGAAGAAAGGTGAGGAATTTAAGGAATACTGGACTAGGCAGGGAAACAGAATAATTAAAGTCATCATAGCAGCTATTAAAGACAAGAAAGAAGAATATCTAGGTACTCTAGAAATTGTTGAAGACCTCACCGAAGTAGTTACGAATCCTGAAGCAGTCATGAAGAAAATAATGGTGCTCTAAATGTCTTCCGTCTTCGAGTTAGGTTACAGGTACTTAATCCCATCACTCAAAAGAAGACTAACAGAAATAATGAATAAAGAACTAAGAATGAGTGAAGTAGAGATTGCCAGAGAACTCAAAATAACACCATCATCAGTCTCAAGATACTTAAGAGGTGAAAGAGGTGCAGCAATAGAGATAGCTACCTACACAGACATAAACGAAGAACTCATTAAACTAGCGAAAGACTTAAGCAAACAAGACCTAGACCTCCAAACAATAGAAATAAGACTACTCAAAATAACCATACAAGTCATGAGTAAAAATACCTATGCTGGTTCCACTACAAACTACAACCATCAATAGATCCAGTAAGCTGCAGAATATGTCCCGAAATCTTCACACTAAGTCTCAAACTTCATAACTTTTCTTCTTAAGTTTTTAGCGAGACTTAATCAGTTTGATGAATTCCCTCATCCAGTGCGGTAAGTCCTGCGGTATTCTTGCAGTAACTACGTTTTTATCTACGACTACTGGTTGATCAACCCATTCACCACCTGATGCCTTGATATCGTCAGCAATCCCTACGTAGCTAGTTATTCTCAAGCCTTTAACAACTCCCGCAGATATTAGTAGTTGTGGTCCGTGACATATAGCCGCGATAGGTTTTCCTGAATCCATAAAGTGCTTCACAATCCTAACTGCTTCCTCCCTCGCAGAAACCCTAACTCTCTCAGGACCCTTACCTCCAGGAATCACTAAAGCTACAAACTCTCCAGGATCCACTCTACTCATAGCTACAGCACTCACAACATAACCATGCTTACCCTCAACCCTACCCTCAACAGGCGCCGCAACAACAACATCAAAACCCTCCTCAACAAGCCTATAATAAGGATACAAAACCTCAATATCCTCAAACTCCGAACCAACAATCATGAGAATCTTACCAACCACCACAAACACACCAAAAACACAAAACCAACAACAAATAAAAACATCATTAGGAGTAACTACGCGTGAGAAACCCTCCCCACAAAACTCCTGTTATGCGTAGGAGTAGTAATTAGAAATAAAGAACACGTGAAAACCACGCACAAATCAGTATCAGTAAAGAATGAATTGAGGATTGCGGCATTATGTGTGGGCTATGACCTGATATAACCACTTCATTTTATGTTAATTGGTAAACTAAAATGTTTTGTGGGAAATTCTGGTATTAGAGATGATGTAGTATGGTGTTGGTTTTCTACTAGTTAGGTTTAAATGCTTAAGTATTTCTGGGTAGCGTGGTAAACTGTAGTACTAAAACTTTGTGGAGGAAGCAAAAACAAAGTAATTTGTTCTTAAGAAACTATCCTTTGTTCTACTACTATCATTGTTGTTGTTCCACGTACTTGAGGTATTTTCCTGATCTTATTTATTATTAGGTCTCTTAATGCTTCATGCGTTGGTGCTTCAATCTTGACTACAACGTCATACATGCCGTAAACTTCATAGATCTCCTTAACACCCTCAATATTAGCTAAAGCGTTTAGTACATCAGCTTCAGACCCTATCTCAGTATTTATGAGAACTATAGCTATGGGCATGCTAACTCACAATATATATAACGTAATAAAGTTAAAAAGCATTACACTACGATCACATTAATACTGATAAACAAGACTAGTAAATCATTATTTCCTAGCCTAAAGATAAGATTTATTTATTTCGGTGCGAAAGTATATTTCGGTGTGAAAGTTGCTTTTTGATCCTCGACCGAAAACTCGTGTAAAGGATCTCTACGATTTCGAGAATGAACTTAATACACTTAAGAAGTATCTTGGAGAACCACTCATTGTTGTTACTGGATTGAGGAGGACTGGGAAAACCTCACTAATTCTTACAGCTCTTAATGAGTCTGGTTTTCCATACGTGTTTTTTGATTTAAGAACTATAATGAGGTCTAGGAAGGAATTATATCAGCTCATCTCTGCAGGGTTTTCTGAATTTCTTTCCAGGATTTCAAGGAGTGAGAAACTATACAGAACTCTACTAAGGTTCCTTAAGTTTATTAGAGGAGTTTCCGTATCAGGATTCACTATTGAGTTTTCTTGGGGTTCTGAAAAACCTCTACTGAGTGAAGTCTTCACAGCTCTAAACGAAGTTGGTATTGAACACGATACGAAAATAATTGTGGTTTTTGATGAACTTCAAAAAGCTTTAGGTCACGCATCAGTTATCCTCCAAAACACTATCGCACACGCTTACGACTACTTAAGAAATCTCTCATTCGTGATTTCAGGTTCTGAGATGGGGGTTCTTTACAGATTCTTCGGAGATCCTAGAACCCCCCTATATGGTAGGGCATACCTGGAAGTCAAGACTAGAAGACTCACAAAAGAGGAATCAATAAATTACTTGATTAAGGGGTTTGAGGAAGCAGGACGTAAGGTAGAGTTAAGAGAAATTGAGGAGGTGGTTGATAAGTTAGACGGGATTATTGGGTGGCTCACGTACTACGGATACGCAAAAATAATGCAGAACAAAAACCTTGAATTAATTTGGAGGGAAGCCGTAGAGCTTGCTAAGCAGGAACTCGAAGACTTCCTGAAGTACAGAGTAGGTAGAGAGAGGTATAGGACCGTATTAAAGCTCTTAGCTCAAGACTTAAGAGATTGGGGGAGACTCAAAAGAAAACTAGAAGATTTGGAGGGGAGAGCTATAAGTGATAGAGTTCTTCACGATATTCTCCACACGCTCAGAAAACACACAATAATAAACGAACAGAACAAGTTTCTAGACCCACTAGTAGAGGAAGCTGCAAAGAATCTCTAATCCTCAGACCCCTAATCAGCTCCTCAACAAATCATCCTGATATGCAGGTTCTGTAGGTTTCTATTATGGCTTCAGCAAATTCTTCTATGGATGCAGATACTATCTCGACTGAATTCTTGAATTTGTTTAAGATTTTATGAACTTCCGATACTTTCTTTTCTCTTAGTTCTGATTCTATTATGTGTATGTATTCTTCTGGGTAGAGGAAGAAATCACCACTAATCACTATGTTTTTTATTATTTCATTAGTTACTTCTAGATCTACCTTGATTGTTTTCCCACCACTTAATCTTTTGGTTGTGCTGCACGTGATCAATTACATCACCTCTGGAAAATCCATTCGTGACTCATGTACTTACTTACTAGTTCGTCAGCTAGTTTAAGTTCTTCGTTCGTGTACCAGCCTCTAACGAAGTTCGTGTTTAGTGCTTTGCTAAATCCCTTAATTAGTGCGTTAATGGCTTCGTCTTTAGTGACTACCCTACCTAATTCTCTAGATATGGTGGTGACTCTCTCAAGAATTGAAGAAACCTTATGTTCTCTTAACTTCTCCTTAGGTGCTTTCAAAGTATTCGCTAACGTGTTTAGGTCTGTTGCGTACATTAATGTGCCGTGCTGTAGTAGAGCTGACCTCCTCCTCGATTGAGCACTCCCAGATACTTTCCTACCGTTTATCACGACATCATTCACGGGCACGAAATCAGCTTTAAGTCCGAACTCACTTACAGCGTAGACAATACCACCACATATGATTCGGTAACTCTCAAGAATATTGTGTGAGATATCAGGTATGGAAGCTACGACAGAGTAAGTAATCTCGCCTTTAGCATCATGATATACTGAACCCCCACCACTAATCCTCCTAGTAAAACCTATGTTGTTTTTCTTAAGGAATTCCAGGTTTACAGCATCATCAATTCTCTGGAAATACCCAACAGTAACAGCACTTGGGTTGAAAACATATAACCTAATAGTATTAGGGATTAGGCCTCTATCCTTAAGTATTAAGAGTGCTTCATCAATAGCCATATTCCTGTAAACGTTGTTTTCGTCTATGATTAACCTCCACACTAGTAATACCCACATAAAGAATTACGAACTGATTTATATTTAGTTTCCGTAGTTCTTACTTCACGGTTACGTGAAGTGAGGGTTAGAGCGTCTCTAGGCACCCTAGCACTCCTAGGGTTGGTTGATGTAAGCGTGATAGAGAAACCCACGACTGCTTACCTACTCCTACACTCCGAGAACGGGTGTATGGGTGAGTGTGTTTTCTGTCCTCAAAGCAGGTTAAGCATGTCTAACAAAGACTTAGTATCTCGGGTTCCATGGCCTGAAGTAGAGCTTGAAGCACTACTCAGTAAAATCAAGACAAACCCCACGGTAGGGAGGATATGTATCCAGACAGTAATTAAGAAACGTTTCCTAGACGACGTACTCAAGATAGTGAGTTCCTTGAGGAATGAAGGAATCGAGAAACCCGTCAGCGTTTCTACAACACCAATCAGTAAAGAAGACCTACGGAGATTGAGAGACCTTGGTGTTGATAAGTTAGGGATAGGTTTCGACGCCTCAACACCAGAAGTATTCAGACTCGTGAGAAAACCCTACAGCTGGGAACACTACCTCAGATTCCTGAGTAACTCAATAGATGTTTTCGGCCCCAACAACGTGTATGTTCACCTGATATACGGGTTAGGTGAGAACGACGTAGAGTTCTTCAAATCAATGAAGTTCTTTAAGAGTTTAGGAGTCAACATATCTTTGTTTTCCTTCACACCAGTGAGGGGAACCCCAAGCAGTAATTGGAGAAAACCCGACTTAGTAGGTTATAGAAAGATGCAGATTCTCAGGTATCTCATGGATTCAGGACTCAACGTAGATGATTACGTCAGGGTGGAGGGCAACAAACTAATCCTGAGTAAGGACTTAATCAACAACATCTTGAGCAGTATTGATAAGTTCTTTGAAGCGTTCTTAACTTACGGCTGCCCCAGCTGTAACAGACCCTTCTACAACGAGAGTGTGAGAGGACCTTACTACAACTACCCTTCAAAAGAATTCCTACTTAGGAGTAAGGACTCACTAGTTAGTGAGTTGAAGCAACTACTTAATGAGCGTGGATGAGTTGAGACGTATTAGGGCATTCATACCTGGCCGTAAGTTCGTTAGTGTAAGTATTACTGGTACCCAATGCTCACTAATGTGTAACTACTGTAGAGGGTACTACTTAAGAGGTATGGAGCAAGCTATCACTCCTAAGCAATTATACGACCTAGCTAAACACCTACACACGGAAGGAGCTAAGGGAATACTAATTAGTGGTGGCTTTAATAAGGAAGGATACCTACCTATAGAGCCCTACATAAACACAATTAAGGAAATCAAGAATGATTTCGGCATGATAATCAGTATTCATACGGGACTCATCAATAAATCCTTAGCTATGAAGTTAAGAGAAGCTAAGGTTGATGTCGTGGATTACGAGCTAGTTATGGATGATTACGTGATTAAAAACATAATGCATCTACCTAGCAAGAGTAGTGAGGACTTCCTGAAAACGTATGAGGAACTAAAGACGTACGGACCGCCACACATAATCCCACACATACTCGTAGGCGCGAATAACGGGAACATCGTTAAGGAATTTGAGACTATTGAAGCATCTATTGATGGATCTCCAGAAATAATAGTGTTCTTAATAATCACGCCCACGAGAGGAGCAGGCATGTATCCAGCTAGAATCCCGAGCAATCAGGAAGTAATAAAGCTAATTAACTACGCAAGACAGAAATTCAATGGCGAGATAGCTCTAGGATGTATGAGGCCAACAATAACTAAGTACACGCTAGATAACGAGTTATGTGAGTTAGGCATCATAGACAGGATAGTCAACCCCCTCAAAAACACAATAAATAAATTCAGACTAGAAGTTATTCAGTCATGTTGCTCTATACCTAACGAACTCCTAACACTACATGGACTAGTATAGCCACGAAATAAATATACGCGTGCTTACTATACCTAGCGGCTACGCCAATGACTAAGTACGTCATCCTCACGTTAGAGTGGTATGAAGTCTGCGCAGTATATTTTCATGTTTATTGGTTTCCCGTCCTCTAAAGAGAGTTTTTCTCTTAGGTTGTGTCCTGAGATTATTTCTATGATGTTTGGTTTGTGTTTGCTTAGGTATGGTCTAATCACTAACACCCACTCGTTAGGGATTTCAGGTATTTTGCCGAACCAGTAGTAGAAGCCTCCTCTCTCAACTCCTCCAACTATTAAGCTTCTTATTGATGAGGGAGTGCATTCCTTAATTAGTTCCTCGTAGGTTTTGTTTATTTCTATGTTGAGTGTTCCTGGGTATGGTTCCTCATCTATTAATTCAGTCAGGATTATGTTGTATGGCGGCATAGAAACATACTTAGCTCCAACCCCGAAGCCAGTGACTACCTTACCCTCAAGCACTATGTGCAATCTTACTCCTCACCTGCTTAGAAATTCTATCTGCGGTATATATTGGTTCCGGTAGTTCGTGATTCTTGAATAACTTCGGCGAGATCCTAACTATGAATCTTAGACTAACCTTATGACCTATACTTAAGTAAGTCTTAGTCACGCCCCTCACAACTACGTAAGCTCCTAATACACCGTTATTTTCTAGGTATCTCTCCCCATTAATTACTACTTCCCTACCTGAAAGAATCTTCCTAGCAATACCTACGGTAGGTTTGTCGAGAACTACACCAACGTGTGATGCTATGCCGAAAGACCTGGGGTGTGTTATTCCGTGCCCGTTAACCAGGATTAAGTCTGGATTAACGTCTAGTAATTCGTAAGCAGCAAACATTAGTGGTGCTTCCCTGAAAGCTAGTAGTCCAGGTATGTATGGGACGTGTACTTCGTCTGAAGCTACAGCATACTTAACTAAACTCATGTCTGGGTACTTATGTAGTGTAGCTATAGCTATCCCTACATCACCAACGTAAGATAAATCTAACCCAACCACTAAATCTATTTTGGTTGGTTCGTACTCAGTATCAACTAATTCGGAAAGCTTTTTCTGTAGTGCTGAAGCTCTGTACTGATCGAAGAACAGCATAAGTACTTATTCCTCATGTCGCTAAACTCACGAACTTCTCAGTTACTCCTCTAGGCTTAATCACTACGATGTCTACGCCGTCCCCAGATAGAGCGTCTCTCTTTATAGCTGCGGAGACAGCCTCTATAGCTATTTGCGTAGCTTCTTCTAAGGAGATGTCTTCCCTATACTTAGACTCTATAATACCTATAGCTATCGGAGCCCCAGAACCTATAGCCGCGTAAACATCTTCTATTAGTGATCCCAACATATCCATGACGTACAGGTGCGTGCCTGTCTCATCAATACCTCCGAAAATCACTTCAGATATGTATGGTAACCACTTATTCTGGTATAGGATGACTGACAGTAACCTAGCTGCTGAGTGAACACTCATAGGTCTATTATTCTCTAGCTCGTAAGAATGTATTAACACGTTCATGGCTCTATTCAGTGTTTGGATATCGGAAAATAAACCAGCAAAAGCTAAGCCAAACCTATCTTTAATAGCGAATACCTTCCTACCACCCCTACTCATGACGAACCCGCCGTAAGACACTCTCTTCTCAGCAGCCAACACAACACCATCCTTAGTCTTAATTCCGACTGCCGTAGCGCCAGTCCCTATCCTCTCGTACGCCATACAAACACCTAATTAATTGAGTTAAACACTCAATATAAAGGTTTAATACCACGTATAGTAAGTAGATGTTTATGGTGTGAGGTGCGCGCGATTAAGAGACTAGAGAACTACGAGTTAATTAAGAAAATAATTCATACCGTACCTACTAAGGAGCTGGGAAACTACGTCATGGTAGTCTTAGATAGGAAAGCCAGCAACTCAATAAAAGAAATCAGGCTTAGCGAGATTACTAAGTTGATGAAGGATAGAGTAGTCTTAGGAGATACTATCATACCTCTCCACAGGATAGTTGAGATTAGGAAGTCGGGTGAGGTTTTGTGGAGGAGGAATGCTTAAGTAATTCTTTAAGGAGTGTTAGGGTGTGGAACTACGCTGAGGTTAGGGAAGCACTAATGAAAATATATTCGGAACCCATCACCTTAGCTAAGAAGGTGAAGAAGAAAGACGTAGTGAGGTATTTAGTTAGGCTTGATAAAACTTACGAAACACTCAATAAGGTTTTTGAGATCCTGAACGCATTACCAGACCCAAACACCTTGAGTTCTTTCTACGCCGAACTCCTAGCTATTTCAGGAATAACTGATTACAAGTCAACCTATCTTAGGTTAAGAGGATTCAAGAAGATCGTAAGGAAGTTGTGGAGATACTACAGGATTCGAGTAAAGCTCGCACTAACTAGTGAGGAAGCAAAGAAAGACTTAAGAGAATTTATTGGTAGGTCATTATCTATTGTTAGGAAACTCAATAAAGACTTGAAGAAGCTTGAAGTAGCCGTTAATGAGTTGAGGAAGCTCCCCTGCATAGACTTCACCAACCTCAAGGTAGTTGTTTCCGGGATGCCTCAAGTAGGTAAGTCAACACTAGTCGGGAGAATCTCAACATCAAAACCTGAAGTATCTCCCTTCCCATTCACAACAAAAAACATTATTTCTGGTCATCTCCAGGTAGATCACATGAGGGTGCAGGTATTCGATACTCCCGGAATACTTGATAGGCCTATCTCGGAACTCAACGAGATAGAAAAGAGAGCCTTAGTAGCTATTAAGTTTCTTGCCGACGTAGTAATATACTTGATTGATCCAAGACCCTCCAGCTACTACACGATAGAACAACAAATAGACTTACTCCAGATGATTAAAGTAATGTTTAGTGATAAGCCAATCCTAGTAGCAATAAACAAGATAGACGAGACCTCGGAAGATAAACTAACAGAAGTTTTGAGGCTAATCAAGAAAGTCCATAACAATGAGGTGTATAAGATAAGTGCTCTTACAGGGGTTGGTGTAGACGCTCTACTAGAGTGGATTAAGAACAAAAGCATCGAATTCTATAAGTCCCGACACCAACTAATCACTTAAGTGTTGTAGTTGGGTTGGATAAATAGGTAGGGTGACGCTTAGTGAGGAAGTGGGGAGTGAAGCTTAAGTTATATTGGTGTAGTAACTGTAACGTCCCCATCAGAGAACAAACCTGTAGTAGGTGCGGAGCTACTGGGAAAGAACTACGTATTGGGGAACCCGGAGACGTCAGGCCCGGCTTCCCTGGAGACCTAAGAATGATTAAGGAAGGAATCACTAACGAGTTCGGTACTACTAAGTTAGTTAAGCTCCTAGATCTAGAGTCAGGTTTATTCTTCCTGAATAAGGTCCCCCACGTGGATGATATGAGGGAAGTAATAGTTGGTGGTGTTGTTGTAGGGAGAATCCACTTCGACCCAGACTTAATGTGTTGGAGGTGGAGGTTAAGTAAGTATAGCTTGGTACTAGCACTTAATGAAGGATTAGTTAAGAAGTTCGTCATGGATAAACCAAAACCTCTAGAACCTGTTGGTGAGGGGGGTGTGGAGGGTGAGCAAGCAGTCGTAGTAGATAGATCTGGCTACCCAGTAGCTCTAGCAGTAGCTAGGAAAGGTAGGTTTAGGGTTCAGACCTTATTTAGGGGGGAGCCAGAAGAACCTATAAAAAAGAAAACCACAATCGATGACTTAATAAGAAGTAATGATTTCTGGATCAGGACAAGAATCTCGAAAGGGGTGAAGAATGTTGCTATGATGCATAGTAAGACTAAGTTACCAGTTGTTGTTTCTTATTCTGGAGGTAAGGATTCATTAGTAGCTCTCCACCTAGTTCTTAGGGCTGGTATAGAACCTACGATGCTATTCAACGATACAGGTCTGGAACTCCCTGAAACACTCAAGAATGTTAAGGAAGTTAGTGAGATTTACGGTTTGGAACTAATTAATGCGGACGCAGGTAGTAAGTTCTGGGAAGCTGTAGAAGTATTCGGTCCCCCAGCAAAAGACTACAGGTGGTGCTGTAAAGTAGTGAAGTTAGTCCCCATAGCTAGAGCGTACAAGAGTAGTTTTCAGGGAGGTGTCTTATCTGTTGTTGGACAGAGAGCTTTCGAGTCTATTGATAGGTCTCTCTCAGGTAGTGTGTGGAGGAATAGATGGTTGCCTGGAGTACTGTCTATGTCTCCTATACAGGAGTGGGACCAGATAAGTGTGTGGTCATACATACACGTTAATAAACTACCCGTCAACCCACTCTACTTCGAAGGTTTTGAGAGACTTGGTTGTTACTTATGTCCAGCAGCCAACATCGCAGAATACCACGAAATAAGAAAGAAGTATCCGGGATTGTGGTGTAGGTGGGAAGAATTCCTGAGGAGGTGGTCTGCTGAGCGTGGACTGGGTGAGTACTACGTAACGAAACACTTATGGAGATGGCACAACCCTGAAGCTCAAGGGAGGAGGAGAATCGAGAAGTGGGCCGGCATCACAACTACTTCATGGATCTCGGAATTCGTTAGGAGGTCAGGATTTGAAGCAGTACTGCTGGAGAGACGAGATAGTGAGGAAGTCTCTGTCAAGATCACTCCTGAGTTACCGCTGAATTCTTTCTTGAGTCAGTGGAGGATTCTCGGGTATAGGTACTCGTTATCCAGCGAATCACTAGAGATTAAGTCAATTAATGGTATACTACGAATAAGCTCGGACGGCATCGTGAAAGCAGTATCAAGTAACGCGTTCGAGGACGTAGTTACTGCTATAAAACTCGGTGTTAGGTGGCTCAAATGCGTTGGTTGCTTAAGCTGCGTTAGTTGGTGCCCCAGAAACGCTATCAAGATAGTTGATAGGAAGCCCTACGTAGACTCCTCAAAATGCTTGGGTTGCGGGGTATGTGTTGATGTGTGCCCGATTACCGAGATACTGGTTGAGAAAAACATAGTTACTCAGTTGTTGGGGAAGCCCGAGAGTAGAGGTAGGAGAAGAGACGTCATAACGAAAGCACTCTCAATAATTTCTAGTGGAGCTATGAAGAGAATAGTCAAGGAAGACATACCTCAAGCTGAGGAAGACTTAAGAGGTTTTGCAGACTTTCTTGAACACATCAACACAACACATGGAGACAGTGATTCTTGATCCTCACGAGATAATGTAGTTACGGGTTTAGGAATTTACGAGAAATAAGTGTTAATCAGCTTGTGGTCCTTCAATCATTACTCAGGCAGGACACCACTCATCATTTAATTCAAGTAAATAATGACTCACGGTAATATAGTGTTTTTACGCGTTAATTATCTTGACTTACTGTAATCACTGAGTACTCGCAGAATCTCGTTTGTTAGTTCTTCACTAATGTAGGGAAACACAGTTATTATTTCTTTCTCTATAAGTTCTTCACCAACCCACTCACTCGAAGGACTTAGTACGTAGATAGGTACAGACTCCTTAGAAGACTCACTTATCTCGCTTGATTCATGTCTAGTTATTATTAAGTCGTGTTTTTCAGGATCCCATTCTTTCAGTATGTCCGTGACTACCTTCTTGATAGCTTCCCCAACACTTTCAGTTTCTATTATGTCTAGTGTCTTGATTTTCCCTTCACTTATCCTAGCTATTACTGTTTTCACGCTCAAGTAATTACCCCTACTAACCTAAATAGTTCTTCAGTACTTCTAAGGAAGCTTTATAGTCTCTCTCCTCGTCGAGGTAGCCCGCCTCACTCAAGTTAGGTTGTGTCAATACCTTAATTATTGTTCCATCATCTAATTCCGCGAATAATTGAGGTAACCAAGTAATGCCTAACTCGTCTGAGTCACCGTACTGCGACACGTAGACGTAGTCACTCCACTTATACTCGAGAGATATGTTAAGTTCTTTAGATATCTTCTCAGCTATCCCGCTGAAATGCTTATGTAGTGCGTGATCTTTATCTGTAACTAGTACGAGCTTCTTAATCTTAGCCAGCTTTATTCACCAATAAATACTAACAACAATAAATAAATAGTTTAGTGTGTTCAGGTGTTGGAGCCTTGGAAGGAGTTTGAGTTTTATAGTGAGTTGATTAATTTCGTGAAACGCTGAATCACTGTTACTGTGTTTAGTAGCGTGCCAGCAACTATTAATAACTCCGTATAGTTCCTCATACCAAGTAGTAGTAAGGCTGTTGAGAAAACTAGTAGTAACCCTCTCTCACCTCTCTCCATAAAACCAACACCTTCTAGATTGATTTTGTGTTGTGATGCTATAGCTCTTAAGTAACTTATAAGGAATGAGGTACCGAGGAACAGTATTAGCACGACCCACTCAACCATCATAATACCTAAACTCAAGACAAACATTAATTCCTCAACCCTATCACTCAGTGAGTCTAGGAGAGCTCCTTTAGGTGTTGTGAGACCAGCTACCCTAGCTACAGCACCGTCAAGCATGTCGCAAGCAAGACTCAGAATCATCAATATTAAGACTGCTGAAGCAATCCCTAAGAAAGCGAAGACAGGTGCTAAGAAACTCAGTACTAAACCACTTAATGTTAGTATGTTTGGAGTTATTCTAAGACTCCAGAGGAAGAGACCTAAGCGTTGTAGGAGAGGCATTACCGCGTTCCTGACTCTAGTAAGCATAGCGTACCACTAGGATTACTCACTAACTAAGGAAATATAATGCTTAGGTTACACCACCATCAAATACTTGCCTTATAGCTAGCTATTAGTAGGTTCGTGTACTCGTGTTTAGGTTTCGTGATTATTTCATCTATGTAGCCCTCCTCAACTATGTTCCCCCTATACAGTATTACTGCACGATCACTCAAGTATTGAGCAACACCTAAGTCGTGTGTTACTGTGAGGATAGCTAGTTCTAGCCGCTTATGTATGTTATTAATTAATTCTATGATTTGTGCTTGAATAGAGACGTCAAGTGCTGACGTAGGTTCATCAAGTAGTAGGATTTCTGGGTCGTGTATTATGGAGCGTGCTATCAGTACTCTCTGCATCATCCCCCCACTAAGTTCGCTAGGGTACTTATCCAGGATATTATCACTTAATTGAACCATTCTAGTAGCTTCTCGAACCCTCTCCTCAATTTCTTCAGGCTCGATATTCATAGACTCTAAAGGTTCACTTATTATAGTCTTAACACGTAGCTTAGGGTTTAAAGCTTTGTATGGGTCTTGAGGCACGTAACCTATCTGCTTAAGTATACTTACACGTCCACTCCACGAGAACTTGTAGATCTCCTTACCCAGAACCTCAACCCTCCCGCTCACGGGCTTAAGTAATCCTAGAATCACCTTAAGTAGTGTTGTTTTCCCTGAACCACTCTCACCTATTATGGCTATTCTCTCCCCATCATATACTTTCAGGTTTATGTTCTTCAGTACCACGTTAACATGCTTGGTTAGAGATTTCCACCCCTTACCTGTAGTTAGGTAACCCGCAACAACATCCCTGAGTGAGACTATCACGTTATTGCTTGACACCACTAACGTACCTCCAACAAGCTACTTCCCCATCATATACTCTGACGTATGGTGGTGGCTCAACACACTTCCCGAAAACTAGGGGGCATCTAGGCGCGAAAACACAACCAGGCATTTCCTCGTTAGGTTTTGGTGGTTCGCCAGATATTGATTTGAGGCGTCTCTTAAACCCTAAGAGTGGTACTGCGTCTGCCAGCATCTGCGTGTACGGGTGTAGCGGCTCAACTATTACGTTACTCCCTGAACACATCTCAAGAATCTTGCCCGCATAAACCACTGCTACAGTATCGCATATCTTCCCTGCCGCCACGAGATCATGCGTTATTAGGACTAGAGTTAACGACTCAGACTCCTTAAGTCTCATCAAAAGCTTAATTAACTGTAGTCTTAAGTGAGCATCTAGAGCTGAGGTAGGTTCGTCAGCCACGATCATCTTAGCACCTGTTGAGAGGGCGATAGCTATAGCTGCTCGCTGCTGCATCCCGCCACTAAGTTCGTGCGGGTAGCGATCAATAGTGTCTTCCGGGTCTAACTCAACAAGTGATAAGTACTTCCTAGCTATATCGAGAGATTTCTTCTTATCCCACCCATACACACTATTCAGTACGTAGTAGAGTTGCGTCCCGATTGTTTGGTAGGGATTTAAGCTGGTGCCAGGGTTTTGCGGTACGTAAGAAACAATCCTTCCCCTAATTCCTGAGTAGTTTCTCTGGTTTCCTTTAACCACGAGCTTATCGAAAACGTATAGTTCCCCATCAGTTACTGCGTAGGGAGGTAGTATCCCTATTATGGTATTACCTATTGTTGATTTACCACACCCACTCTCACCAACTAAGCAAAACACCTCACCCTGACTCACATCGAAGGAAATCCCTTTAACAGCCCAGAGAATATTATCTTCTTCGTCCATGTAACCTACTCTGAGATCCCTAGCTCTAACAGCTAGAACCACAACCTCCACCTCCTCCTTAGTCTCGGGTCTATCTCCTCACGAAGAGTATCACCAACTAAGCTAAAGCCTAGTGCTGTTATGAGGAGGAAGATGCCTGGGAAAGCACTCACCCATGGAGCGATCTCAAGAACACTTAAGCCCTCATACATTATTACTCCCCACTCAGGAGAGTTTAGCGGTAAGCCCAAACCAAGGAAGTTTATAGTGCTTGCTTCCAGGAGAACGCTACCCATATCAGTTACTGCTTGAACTAAGACAGGTGTTAAGACGTTCCTCATTACGTGTCTAGTCATGATTTTGAATGGGTTTAAGCCGCTAAGCCTAGCTAACGTGACGTAATCCATCTCCATAACACTTCTAGAGTAAACGTAGGTGACTCGCGCGTACCAAGACCACCAAGTAATTACTAGGCTAGCTATCACGGTGAGTAATCCAGGACCTAAAGCTAGTCTTAAGACTAGAGCTATTATGACTGCAGGAATACTAATGAATAACTCAATCAAGTAGTTGATGATGGTTTCTGCAAAACCTTTAAAATAAGCTGCTAAAATACCCGCAACAAGACCTATTATTAGGCTTAGCGTGATCACAGTGATTATCTGTATTACGGCTGATCTAACACCCATGATAACTCTAGAGAATAAGTCTCGCCCCCTCGTGTCGGTACCGAAGAAGAACGTAAGGCTCGGGGGTTTCTTCTCTCGTTGAGATGCTTCAGGAGGGACGTATCCAGAACCTTCATCAGGGTAAGGCACTATCCAAGGACCTATTAACGCCAGAATAAACACAATCAAAGTTATTGTGAGACCTACCTTGAACCTAGCTCTTCTGAGGTACCTTCTAGTACTCTTCATTAAGTCTTGATAGAGACTTAAGCCAGAAGACTTAAGCGACTTCACGAGATTGCTGAGTACCGTACCCAACCCTACAACCTCACCTTAGGATCTATCAATGCTTGTATGATGTCTGTTAAGGTATTAACTAGTAGGTAGAACACAGCAACCACGATGACTAAACCTATAGCTAGTCTGAAGTCACTATAGTTTAGTGAGTCTATTAGTAAGCTACCTAACCCTTCCCTCCCGAAAACAACGTACTCAACTGCCATAGCGTCTATTAAGCTGTACGCGAAAGCTAAACCAATAACCTGTACTAAGCCTGGTGTTATTGCTTTGAGAGTGTATCTCCATATGATTACGGACTTACTAACACCCCAGGCTACGGAAGCTCTTATGTAGTCCTCAAGCAGGGTGTCAGATACTAAGGCTCTCGTAAGCCTGACTAAAACCCCTATCGGGTAGATAGCTATAGCTATGGCTGGCGGGATGATCTTGCTTAAGACGTTCGTGAAGACTAGTATGTTGCCTTCAATCAAGCTATCGATTAAGTAGAAACCTGTTATGGGGTAGAAACCTGTCGCAGTAGCTAGTTTCGGATCTACTCTACCGTACGGGTACGCACCCAGAAGTATTAGAGATAAGAATAACCACGCACCAACCCAGAAGGTTGGTGTGTTAGCTAACACAGTACCTAAAGACTGTAGTAGGGTATCTAGCTTACTACCCCTATGAAGTGCTGACTCAATACCTAGGAAAACACCTAAAGGTATAGCTATTAAGTAAGTTACGAAGAGGAGTTCCAGCGTAGCTACTAAACGCCTCAGTATGACCTCAAAAACAGGGATCTTATAAGCTATACTCAGTCCTATGTTGCCTGTGAAGACATCTGTCATGAACTTCAACACCTGAATTAATGGTGGTTTATCTAGCCCTAACTCCTTACGAGCTAGTTCTATAGCTAATGAAGCATTAGGTCCTCTAGGATTGCCCGCCCACTTAACTGCCGGGTCTCCGGGAGACGCGATTATTGCTACGTAGGAGAAAATCACTACACCAACTACTACTAGGAAGATCCAGATAATCCTCTTTGTTAGGTAGTTTAGGCTTAGAGGCAACCTATACTTTCACTCTCACGTACTGGAAGTATATCACGTACATGTATAGTGGGTTCATGCACTCAGGAGGTAACTCAACCCTAACACTATATATGAATGGTCTTACTTCATCCCATAAATTAATTCCTGCTACGTCATTGAAGATTATTTCTTGCGCCCTCCTATACAGACTCAACGCTTCAGAATAGTTAATTCCCTCTAACTCCCACGCCCGATCTATTAAGTCCTCAAACTCCTTGTTCTCATAACCCGCGTAATTCCATTCCTTTGAGTCACTGTGAAACATCACGTAAAGGTAATCATATGGTGAGGGCATCGTAGGCCACCAATCAGCTACTATTAAGTGTGGAGTATTCTCAGGGTTCTCCCACACACCCTTAGCTATCTCCTTAAGTTGTGACCACGGCTGCGGATTAAGAACCAACTCTATGTTAAGGTCTCTCAGTCTAGACTGTAGAGCCTCAGCAAATATTCTTGTTTCTTCGTAATCTACCTGATACAGGATTTCTATCCTTACCGGTGTTTGAACACCTGACTCACTAAGATACTGGAGAGCTTCACTCAACCCACACTGGTGATACAATCCCTCAGTAAATCCTGGGAACCCGTGTGGTACTATACCACTCCCCTTCACAGCAAACCCCTTCATAGCTAGCCTCACAGCCTCGTCTAAGTCGAGCGCGCACGCTATTGCTTTCCTAAACTCAGTTATGTTTGTTGGGTATCTTCTCACGTTAAAGAACATTAGGTAGTTATGGTATGTTGTCAGGTTATATGTCTTAAAGCCCCTACTAAGTAGTATGCTGACGTAGTCTCTCGGCACGCTGGAAGCTATGTCTATCTCACCAGAAATTAAGCCGTTATACTGTGATTGCGGGTCCGGCAGTACCTTTATGATGACGTAGTCAGGTGCTTGAGTATTGTTTATTATGGACCAGCCCCACCACTTATCAAACTTCCTAAGCCTTACTTCCGAGTCTGGTTTGTAGTACTCTATGGTGTAGGGCCCGGTACCAGCATCATTACCTCTATTAAACCAATCCTCAAGCTTCCTGTCTAGATAGGATGACGCACCACTAGATGAGAGAGCCTTGGGTGAGAAGATGTATGCTGCGTAAGCAGCAGCTACTAAAAGATCTAGTCTCTGCGGGTACTCAAGCACTATCTTAACCGTATACTCATCCAGCACCTCAACATCTTCTACTGCTTCCCATATGTAGCCAGCACCTCTACCAGTCTCCATATACACATCCCTAGCTCTCTCAATACTTAGCTTGACTGCGGTAGCGTTGAGTGGTGTGCCGTCATGAAATACTACATCCTCTCTGAGACGGAAAACCCACTCCGTACCATCCTCATTACTATCCCACGCAACAGCCAAAACAGGTTCTAACTCCCTGGTAACAGGATTATAGCGTAGTAGTTGCTCGTAAACCAAACCTATAATAACGAGTCCTGTATCATCCTCAATACTTGGGTCTATGCCTGTAATCCTATCGTTGTAAGCGTAAACAACTACCTTCTGCTTAATCGCGGGGGGACCCCAAACATAGTGATAAGCAATAAAACCAACAACTATAAGCGCAACTAAGAAGATAGAAATACTTAAGAAAACACTCCTCCGCACTCTCCTCATCACCGCTTGAAGTTATCACTAAAAGTTTAAAAACTTATTCACGCGTACTTCTGAAGGAAAATATATTTGTTTGAGTTTATTATGAAGAGAACAACAAAGAAATTCACCGTACGTAATGAAGATAAAAAGTAAACCTATGAAAACCTCGTTACTTAGCTTATTAAGCTCTACGAAAATACAACTTAATAAGCTTTTTACAGTAAATCTTATTGAAGACTAAACCTAACATGTTGGTTAAGGATGAAGAATCCGGGATCTGAATGTGTGATGAAAGCATACTTCACTGAAACCAGTTCTGCAGTCAGGTTAATGTAGTTTTGTTTAAGTTCTTACGTTCTTCTCCAGTATGTTGATTTGACGCGTTATTCTGTTTTCTCGTAACCTACTAATGGATTCTGAACTACGTAGTTTTGATAGACTTACGTAGTTCTTGAGATTCATCAGCTTCAAAAACCCTCCCGAATTTATTGAGGGTTTTCACGAACTTCCCTTCCTGACAGGCGGAATCGAGAGTACCTAACTTTATATTTCGTTTATTATTGCACCTTCATATTATGTTTAGGGTGATCAATTGAGTAGGGATCAGGTAATAGGGTATTTACTTCTCATAGTTTCTGCGGTCGTGATAGTTGTTTATGGGTGGTTAGTTTTCTTAACTGAATACGCATTACTAGTACTACAGCTCACAGGATTTATAGCTGTAGCAGGTGTTTTCGGTATTCTAGCGTGGATCGGGTATACACTAGCTACGACACCCCCGCCAAAACCCATAGAAGAAATAGAGAAGGAGATAGAAGCAGAACTAAAGAA
Source organism: Candidatus Zestomicrobium tamdykulense (assembly GCA_039889305.1). GTDB lineage: Archaea > Thermoproteota > Thermoprotei_A > Sulfolobales > NBVN01 > Zestomicrobium > Zestomicrobium tamdykulense. Next base: position 32,242 of record JAVVFV010000013.1, read on the forward strand.
GCTGGAGAGCGAAACTACTAAGAAGAGAATAACGAGTACAGGAGAATCTGAAGAGAAGTCTTAACTCAATCCTAGGTTTTCGTTAAGATGGTTTGACTCAATCACCTCATGATTTACTGAATCACCGATAACCATACGTATAAAGTCATAAAACACTCTAAATCCCCGTATGTTGACTTACCTTAAGAACACATATACTGCTGATCCTATACATCTCACCAAGTTTTATTTAGTCATTAATCGTAATTGTGTGGGAATCTCTTGCGAGGAGCTCCTGAGCATGAATAGCTTGGTTTAAGAATGTGGAGAAGTGTTTTATTTAATGAACTAACGATGAGGTTTGTGTGGTGGTGCTAACCCTAATTATTGCTGAGAGTCAGTGAGTAGTTCGTAGGGTACGGAGATATTGAGTGAGGATGAGGTAATGAAGCTGGGTTACGGGCTCACGGTCTTGCTACTTTCTCTTCTTAGGAGGAGGCTAGTCATAATTGTTTTGTTAGCTGTGTTACTACCAACACTTATTTCTTTCTTATCTCTTACTCTCTATTGATTCATTAAGGCTTACTCAGGAAGGTTGTTGGAGTATTCGAGCAACAAAGCCATAATTATTAGCGAGAACACTAACTCATCACTGCTTACTAATAGAAACAGTTTAGTCATCGCAGTCTTGCGTAAGACTACGTTGCAAGCATAAGTTATTATAGTAGGTGACGTGATAGAGTTAAAGAATCTTACAGACCTTAGCTTAAGAGTAATTGAAAAGAGTCATGAGTATGTGGGAGTTTCAGTAAGTCCTGCATTGCTGAAAGAACTAATTATTTTAGGAGAGTTTTTCAGAGTATGTGCTAGTAACGAATGCTTCATTACCTGCCGAGAATATCAGTAAC
>JAVVFV010000014.1:0-31735 GCA_039889305.1 Candidatus Zestomicrobium tamdykulense
TAGAGTTAGTACTGCTGTTACTGCTGAAACTAATTCGGGTTTCCATCCATGTTTTTGAGACATTATTATGTTTATTAGTGCTGGAGGCATTGAGTAGACTAAGATTAGCTGAAGTCCTTTGAACCAAGGAATCCCGAAAACAAAGACTGATAACAGACCTACTAGCGGGCTTAACACGAACCTAAACAAACCAACAAAGACTGCTTCTCTTAAGTACTTCTTGAAGACGCTAAACCTTACAGGAAGTCTTAAACCTAGTATTAGCGCAGATGAGTAACTCGTGAGAGGGCCTGCCCAGAAGAGAGTATCAGTCACTATAGCAACGTAATCAGCAAAAACGTAGTGTAGAGCAAGACCACTAAAGAAACCTATAGTTACTGGGTGCTTCAGAAGCTTACTTAAAGCAGGCTTCTCAGAACTCATGAAGTCAGGAACCACCACGTTCAGCGTGACCGTAAAGAAGCCGAAAATAGAAGCTACTTCTAGAGTACCAAAGAAAGCCATGCTGATAGGAAACCCTAAGAAGACAGAATTAGGGAATACGGAAGTTAAGAATACTGCTTCCCTAACACCATACTCACTAAAACTATGCAGCTTATACACGAAAACATAAACTACACTCATGAAAAACAGGAAAGACATTAAAATCCATAAATCCGAGATATTCAGTCCTCTCTCGCCGAAAGTCTTGAAGAACGTTAAAGGTATTAATACCCAGTAAACCACGTCAGTCAAGAAACTAATTAGAGACTCGTAAGACTCCCTACTACTATAAAGATAATTAATAAATAACGCGAGAATTATCAACCCAGACATAATTACTATCTCTGTAACCATTGGTCAGAAACCTCAGAAACTAAGGTATGTTTAAGCCGAGACTCTTAAGTATCATCCTCGCAGCAACAAACCACAAAACTACGGCGAAACCCCTCCTCAGAGTTACTGATTTAGTTTTCTTAGCTGTTAAAGCACCTATCTGCGCACCAACAATGAGTGAGGGTGTTAAGGAAACCAGCAAACCAAGATCTATGTTCCCTAAAGTATAGTGAGTTAGTGCTGAAGTAACTGAAGTTATCGTGATAGCCATAGAAGAAGTTGCTACAGCATAATGTATTAAGAAACCTAGAAACGTTAGGAGAGGCACGTTCACCACACCACCACCAACACCGAGAAGCCCGGCCACAAAACCTGCTAAGCAACCCCCCAACACCAGCAAGACGTAGTTCTTCATGCCCCACCTCACAGCGTTCTTCTCAGTAATCCTATCATTACTGCTAGCAACCATCATCCTTAAACCTACCAAGACTAAGACAAACCCAAAAACAGCTCTAAGCAGGTCTGGATCTAACACCTTAGTAAGTTGAGCACCGAAATAAGCCGTAACTACAGCACTCACCGACAATAGAGCGCCGGCCCTATACACCACATACTTGTATCTGGAGTACGCTAGCGTTGAGGAAAGCATGTTGAAGAATATAGCGCTTGCAGAAGTCCCTACAGCCACCCTCATATCAACCCCGATAATATTTAGGAAAGGCACCATCAGGAAGCCACCCCCAAGACCGAACATAGAACCCAATACCCCAGCACCGAATCCTATCAATGAAACTACTAAGTAGATCCACAAGGAAAAATCACCTCTCTAGATTGCTGGGGGTTCTCCGCGCACCTTCACTAAACTATTAATTAAGTATTGCAGACTCTCATCAAATACTGAGGAGTGCTGCCCCAGACCTACTCTTAAATATCCACGTATGTCGAAACATTCGCCTGGATTCACCAACACACTATACTCACTGAAAAGCTTGTAAGCGATCTCTAGAGTGTTATTACTCCACGGAATCTTGGCTAGGAAGTAAGCTCCAGCACTTGGCCAAACCACCTCAAAGAGGTTACTAAACCTGGTGTGGAACCTCCTAAGAATTTCTAAATTACTTCTCACGATATTTTTAGTTCTCTCCCTAAGCTTCTCAACGTTCTTCAGCTCAAGTATTATTGAAGCTATATAGTCACTCAGGACTGAGGGAGCTATGGTAGTGTAGTCTTTCAAGCTCCACAACCTACTAATTAATTTCTCGGAACCTGATACCCACCCAATCCGCAAGCCAGGCAACCCATAAACCTTAGAAAGCCCTGATACTGATACGGCCAGTTCAGGCGTGGAGATTTCGAGAATACTTGGCCTAGGCTCGTATAACTCAGAACCCCAGTAAACTTCATCAAAAACTAGTAGGGTGTTTGTTTTCTCTGCTTCCTGAGAAAGCTCTTCTAATTCTTTCCTCCTCATGTAGGTACCTGACGGGTTATTAGGGTCATTCACGAACAAAGCCTTAGGCTTGTACTTCCTCATTAAATTAATTGCTTCATCTAGTGGGAAATCCCAGTCTGGCGGGCTCCTCCTCAAGAACATAGTGCGGGCTCCTAACCACCTGAGGAGTCCGGGCACCTGCATGTAGTTCGGAATATCAACCAATACTAAGTCACCTGCTCTCACTACACTAGCCACAGTTATTAGGTTGGCTTCAGCAGAACCGTTAGTCACGATAACGTTCTCAGGCTTAATAACCCCACCATAAATCTCAGAAATTATCTCTCTGAGTTTTGGGGAACCCTTAGTCCATCCGTACCCTAACTCAACCATAGATAATTGGTCTAGACTCAAGCCATAATCAAGCAATTCAGAGAATGTTAGTGGGTGAACACCGCTATCACTCAACAACACCTTAGCAGTGGTTTCGTGTAGGCTCTGCCACCTCTCAAGACAGAATGTTGGGAGTCCTTCTAGAACTTCCCCGAAAAGAATTCGACGCAACTCCTCCAGAGACAGAAGACCCAATACCCTATACACCATACAGTAAAGAGTTAAAGAAATATAAGGGTTTGTCTAGAACTAGAGAAGCAGCTACCTTAAAATACTGAGGAGGCACGTATGCTTAGTTAATTCTGAAGCTATCAAGTCTGCTAGTCTCAGAGGCTCCGGCACCGCCGAGACGTGTTGGAGAGACGATATCAGCTTAGAAAGCTCGCTTAATTCAAGCCCGTAAGAAGAAATTCTTAGGTTCTTCTTACGTGTTACTACTTCCTGAGCTCTCTCGTAATTACGTTCTATGACTTCATACCTATCTCTCCAATCACTAAAGTGCTTCATCAAAGCCGTCCTAATTCTCTCTAGTTTTAGCTTAGTCTTGAAGAGTACTACGACAGGGATTCCTGTCTTGACATTAATTTCTTCCGGGTCTATGAAGTTGAAGCCCGCTACCGTAACCCCATCCAAGAAAATAGCGTTTATGTTGGAAGTGAGTCCTCTCCTCAACTCCTCAATAATTTCGAGGGCTTTAGACGTGCCGTCCGAGCCATCCACAACTATAGTAGTCATCTTAATGTTTTGGGGTTTCTTACCCGCACATAAAACACCTACTAGGAGTGTCTTAAGCCTTAACTCCTTGAATTCCTGTGTGAAGTAACCATCATCTATTCCGATGGTTAGTGGGTTAGTCATCGCTTAATCAACTAATGACCTACTTACTCAACATCTTCGCGTCTTCTTTAAGTGACTTGAGTATTATGTTGCGGTCTACAGCCAGTTCTATCTCTTTAGTTTTCCCGTACCTTCCTCTATTAACTACCTTAGCTGTGACCAAGCCAGCCATCTCCAGCTCACTAACTATGTCTGAGACTCTACGTTGCGTTACTGGTTCAAGCCCTAACGACCTAGCTATCTCACGATACTTCATGTAGAGGTCTCCAGTACTGCTGAGTTTACCTCCAGATATAGCAGTAGCTAGTAAGACTAGCTTACTGTGTTGCGGTAAAGTCTGCACTACTGCCGAGACCATGTCGTTTTCTAGCTCCTCTCTAGCTATCTTCACGTGTTCTATCTTTACTCTGTCTTCACCTAACCTCTCCGCTACCTCGCCAGCTATCCTTAGTAAGTCGAGAGCTCTTCTAGCGTCGCCGTGTTCCTTAGCCGCTATCGATGCACAGTACTCGATTACCCCCTCACTAATAACTCCTTGCTTGAATGCTTTCGAAGCCCTATCTCTCAGTATGTCTGAGAGCTGTATTGCGTCGTATGGAGGGAAAAGAATTTCTTCCTCACTTAAGCTAGACCTAACTCTAGGGTCTAAGTTATCTCTGAAGCGAACATCATTAGTTATCCCTATAACTGAAACCTTCCCTTTCTCAAGCTCTTCGTTAATCCTGGTTAGTCTATAAAGAATTTCATCACCAACTCTCTTAACTAACGCGTCTACCTCATCAAGAACTATAACTACTATCTTACCAGCAGAACTTATCTTGATCTTCAACCTACGGAAAACCTCAGCCGTAGAAAGCCCTGTGAAGGGGACTTTACCGCCTAAAGACTCAACAAGAGTTGATAATACTCTGTAGGTAGTGCTCTCGTGTCTGCAGTTTATGTAGACCGGTACGAACTTATCATTACCTACTTTCTTAGCGTAATCACTAATCTTCTTTAGAACGTACTTAACTACTGCGGTTTTGCCAGTTCCTGTCAAGCCGTAAATAAACACGTTACTAGGTCTCTCACCCTTCAGTAGCGGTGAGAGCACCTCAGTTAACTTCCTTATTTGCTCCTCCCTATGCGGTAAGTACTCAGGCACGTAATCAGACCTAAGAACCTCTCTATTCATAAAAACAGTCTTCTCCGACTTAATCAGAGTCTCCGTAACTATGTCTCTAGTGTTGCTGCTCAACTCTACTCACTCCATAGGAAGTAGTGGTCCCTCAAACAGTGACTAATACGAGTTAATAAACACAACTAATAAATAAGTCTCTTAATAATTATCACCCTAATCATGAAAGGTATTATTATGGAAGATAATACCACGACAGCTATAGTACTCTGAAAAAGACCCGTATCTAGTAACCCGTTAAGGTAGGCAGTCAGAGTGAGTGCTGACTCAATAGACCCTCTAGAATTCATTACTAGACCCCCAAAAAAAGACTCACCAACACTGAGTTTACTAAACACGCGAGTATAGATAATGAAGCCGAGAAACTTACCTAAAAACGCCGTAATCAGCAATAATAGCGTGGAAACCTCAATAAATGAGGTAATACTTGATAAGGTTCCTAAGACGACGAAGAAGAGAGGATATATGAGGAACTTCATGTAGGTGGTTAAGTAATCTAGTAGTCTGGAAAGCTTCGTTGAGTAAGTTAGTGTTGGGTCTCTCCTCATTCTAAGAACACTTAGAGTCAACCCAGCCACGTAAGCACCCAAACACTCAGAAACACCTAACCAGCGAGGTAGGAGACTTAAAGTAAAAGCTAGCGCTGAAGTAAAGACCACGAACTCACTCCAAGACATCCTACTCACAGGTTTGAAGAGAACGTACGATATGATGAAGGGTACCCCGAGAAAAACAATATTAAGTAAAACAGCACCAAAACTCACACTAAATGATGCTCTAAAAACAGCGCTTTGAATCAACGCAACCAGAAACACCAACAGTAAGTCATCAATGAAGGAAGCAGCCACGATCAAGTTCCGCACAGCAAGTAAATCAATACCGGACTCCTGAAGCACTACTACAGCGATCTCTGTTGCGGTATTAGCTAGTGCTACACCAACAACTAAAGAAGCTAGTAAGTCCGTATTCAAGCTCATAAGCAGTAAAGACACAAAAACAACAGTTAACGAGACGTTGAGGGATGTTAAGACCAGCACGTCCCTTAACCTCCTCCTAACAGAATCTAAATCAACATTGATCCCCGCATAAAAAAACAAGAAGAGTAGAGCTACGCTTAGTAGTGGAGTGCTTGCTTGATCAGTACTTAAGAAGTTAGCGTAGAGAGCTCCTAGTATCACGTAAACAGGAATACTCGGGACCCCGTACCTAGTCAGGAGTAAGGCGATCCACTGACTAGCCGCGATCAAGAGGATAAGTGAGGAATCCATATCTCAGCATCACGTGAAATTACTACTATCTATTACCCTTCCTCCACTCCCTCAGACTCCTCAGCAACTTCAGACTCGAAAACCACCTCATCTACGCTGTGGAGAGCAACACCTAACTCTCTTAAAGTACTCTCTACTTCCTCGAAATCTATGTCGTTACCGTTAATAGTGATTACTAGGGTAACAGTCTCTACGTCCATCTCACTAACAGTTATGGAGATCTCCCTAACCCCACTAACCCTGGAAAGATTCTTAGCTAGCGTAATCAGGGTTGGTTCTCTTATAGGTTTAAGCACGTCCAAGACTATTTTCTTGAGGCCCATCCCACAACACACACCTCTCTATATCAGGACCCAACACTATTACTCTATTTCCCGAAATATAAGTACTTCATGACTGAGAACTCTACTTCTTGCGTGAGGGTCAACTAATCCTTACTCTATTGACTTTCTTTTTTGCCCAAGAATACCTCCTTATACGTTTGGAAGCACCGAAACCGCACGCAGCGCAGTAACCCTTAGCCACGTTGTAGGAGTGCCTCCCGCACCTCCTACACCTTATGTGTGTTTTTCCTTTGCTCCTCTTACCCATAGAGGGAGTTCCTTTCATCTTAAATCACCTGCTTATACTGGTGACATGAATATTATGTTTTCTCCCCTAATCACTACTACTCCTAGCTTTCTTGACTCGCTCTCCAGTATTTCCTCAGTATCCTCGAGAACTATGTTTAGGTGCTGATCAAAACTTCTTAAGACTCCTCTCAGTACTTTATTACCACGTAACTTAACAAGTATGGTTTTACCGAGATTCTCACTCAGTAATCGTTGAGCCGCATCACTCATCCTAAACACCTGATTTCGCGTTAACTACTAAAACTATTATAGTGTGAGCTTTAAATATTTTAGGCATTAATGTAGTGTTCGGGTTAGGAGGATGGGCGGGTATCCTTTAAGAAAGAAAGAACTTAAGAGGTTTAGGGAATACCTAACCTCACAGTTCCCTAAGCTCGGTGCTGTGTTAGGAGAGCTGGAGTCAGGCTTTATTCTAGAGTTAGAGGATGTGGATAAGCAGGAAGTAAGCTTAGTAATCCTTAATGAGTTGCCAGCGTTTGTGCAGGTAGGTGAAGACCTAAAAATACCGACATTAGTTCTGATTAAGATGGCTGGGATTGAGAGTACCCAGTATGCAGTAGTTGATGAGGGGGCAGTCAAGCACATACTAAACGGAGCTGACGTAATGTCACCAGGAATAATAGAGTGTTCAGGCTTCCAGAAAGAAGCCTTAGTAGCTGTCTGGAACCCAACAAAAGAAACACCACTCTGCGTAGGTAAAGCCCTAATGAGTTGCGATGAAGTAATGAGTATACGTAAAGGAAAAGCAATAAAAAACACACATTACGCAGGCGACAAAATATGGAAGAAGTGCTTAGAGTTGCTAGCTAAGAAGAGCTAGTCGGAACGCACTCTACATGATCATAAGCACACTCTCTTAAGAAAGAGAAGTTTAGGTAGGTTGTTCCACTCAGGCTTAGGCGAAACTACTTTAGTTACTCTGTTTACGTTTATATGTTATGGTTAAGTTACGTCTCCCAGAAAATACTTTCTTGGTTTAGCTGGTACCGTAACCTACTTAAGCTTCAAGTGAGGAATAAGACTTGGAGATGATGTCGTGGTTTCCCGAACAGAAACTTTAGTTTTTTCTTCATCAGTAAGGTTTGTTTGCAGGCCTAGAAGGGAAGTAGGAAAGGTATTGAAGAAGGGGCGTCCGTCGGACGTGAAGGTAGGTGTCTTAGTTCCTATGCCTTACGCAGCTGCTGTGAGTTCTCTCTTCATGCAGTTAGTTTACTACTACCTTAATAGTCTTGAGGGAGTCTTAGCGTTGAGGTATGTGTATAATTACGAGGAAGATACTCTTGAAGCACTTGATGCTTGCTTAAGTCCTAAAAATCTTGATGTTTTCTTAATCTCAGCTTCTTTCGAGCTTGATTACCCATACGTTGCTAGGATCTTAGCTGGGTTAGGGTTACTTCCGAGAGAAGCTGGAAGTAAGCCAGTGATTATAGTAGGTGGTTTATCACCTACCTCAAACCCACTCCCATTATCTAAGATAGCTGACGCTGTAGTAGTAGGTGAGGCGGAACCCATACTAGATAAGTTGATTGATTTAATGGGGTATTCAGACCCGCTGAGTAAGATGAGAGAAGAAGAAAACATACTGACTTTCCCTCCTGAAGGCTTGAAACGAAAAGCAGTAGTTGAGGATCTAGATAGAGTTTTCTTTCCTGTCATGCAGCACCACCCGTTAGATGAGGAACCTGCATACGGTCATGGACTCAGGATAGAGATTTCCAGAGGTTGCAGGAGGTTTTGTGCTTTCTGTTTAGAGAGTCACGTATCAGCGCCTTTCAGGTATAGGTCCTTAAACAAAGTTAAGGAAATAATATCGAAGGGTCTTGAAGTATCCCCAACAAAGAGAGTGATTTTCTACTCATTATCGTTCTTCGACGTACCATACACTGAAGTATTACTTGAGAAGTTAGTGTCTGAAGATATTGAGTTTAGTGTGCCTTCTTTAAGACCTGATTACCTGGATACGAAACGTATAGAACTAATCACGCGCGGAGGTCAGAAAACCCTAACCATAGCTCCCGAGATCCTTGTTCCTGAAATCTCGTGTTCTATTGGTAAGTGCTTCGATACTGAGACTCTCCAAGACTTACTAGTTTATTCAGTTATGGCGGGATTCAAGCACGTTAAGTTATACCTGATGACTGGTTTCCCTAAAGAATATGTGGAGTCTAGTTTACGTGCTACTAAGAAGCTGATTCAAGGAATTCTTAATGCTGGGGTCAAGATACCGCCCAACTTCCTCAGACTAAGTATTAATTTATTAATTCCGAAGCCGTGGACTCCTTTCCAGTACCTCCCCCCACAATACGTTAAGCAGAAAGAAAACAACCTATACTTATTCCAGAAAGAGTTGAGGAGTAAGTATGTGGAGGTCGAGACATACAGTACAGACTGATCCTTCGCTCAAGCACTGATAGGGCTTGGGGACACGAAAATCTCAGATCTAGTGGTGGAACTCGGTATTAGGGGAATAACTCTAGGGAACCTTAAAAAACTGATTAAGGAGTTAAGAATAGACGAACTACGATATATTAAGGAAGGATGGAAAGACCCGCCATGGATGAAATACCTAGATCTAGGAATCAACACGAAATACCTGGAAACCAGATACAAAATACTTGCTAGCTAAGTTCAAGAATCAGAGAAGAAACTCCATGGTTCCGTAGCTTAGGATAAAAAATTTAAAAGGATTAAATAGTTCTATTAATGGGCCGGTAGCTCAGCCTGGAAGAGCGCTCGGTTGGCATCCGAGAGGTCCCGGGTTCAAATCCCGGCCGGTCCACCAGTATACTTAATCGTGACTTGGGTTCTTCTTAGCGAAGATCTTAGTTGGAGCAACTCTATGAAATACTCTACCAGCTCCGTGTAGTAGTATGTTTGTTTTGCTGAAATCTATACTCCACTCATCAGCTACTCCTTCCAAGACCTTAGTTAGGAGTACCTCGAATACGTAGAAGTTTACCTCACCTATCGGGATCTTCTCATACACCCTACTTTCTAGTATCGCTACTGATCCCTTCAGTCCAGGCGGCTTAATGAGAGTGCTTGGTACTAGCTCGAGAGAGAACTTACTAACCTTATCTACGTCTCTGCCGGTCACGGAGCCTATGTTGTAGACTAGTTGTAGTTGTGTATCGCTAGGCACGTTAATCGTTGCTTCACCTAAACTCTCTAAACATTCGTTAGTGTAGGTCTCTCTATCCACTACGACCCCAACCGTAGGAGGTTCCTCACTGAGAGGTGTGTTCCAGCTTGCAGGCATGAAGTTGATTCTATTATTGCTGCATAAAGTACCTAACACTATTGTGGGTCTCGGGTGGAGTACGCGGTAGTATTTTCCTTTATATTCTACATACGTCTCAAACCACCTAGTTATGAATAAACCAAAAACTATTAAATTCGGGTCGACTTAAACAACTAGTGCTAGTGAGTCAAGCACTCTAGGTTTGTAGACCTCCGTAGTAGCTGGTAGAAAAGACCTGTTCTTCTTTTTACGTTCCTCTATGAGGCTGTAAAGCTTGTTAGTAGCTTCTGGTTCGCCGTGATTCAGTATTATTTTCTTTGGTTTAGGAGTTAGGTTTTCTAAGTAAGTAAGTAGTTGATTCTGGTCTGAGTGTCCTGAGAACCCCTCTATAGCTTCAACCTCCATGTTAATAGTTATGGTTTCTATCTTGTTCTCCGTGACTAGGTTGACGTTCTTGACACCGTCCTTAACCTTACGTCCTAAAGTACCCTCAGCCTGATAATTAACGAATAGTATGGTGTTCTTAGGGTCTGAAGCCATGATCTTGAAGTACTCTACTGCGGGACCTCCTGTCAACATGCCTGACGTAGCTAATATTATGGCTGGTTCGTCTGAATCAACTATTTCTACTCTCGCTTTACCAGTCTCCACAACCTTGAAGTTCTTATGTAGGAATGGATTCCTACCCTCATTTATTAAGTTACGTATATCGCTTGAGAGTAGGTCTGGGTAAGCTGTGTGGATAGCTGTTACCTCATTTATCATGCCCTCTACATACACGGGTGCTTCAGGGATTTTGCCTTCATCCATGGCTGCCGCCAGAACAGCTAGGACTTCCTGAGCCCTACCTACAGCCAGGGTAGGTATGAGTACCTTACCCTTCCTCTGAAGAGTTCTATTAATCACATCAATAAATTTCGCTTCTGCTTCTTCTCTAGGTAGTTGTGTAGCGTTCCCGTAAGTAGACTCCATCAGGAGAGTATCAACTCTTGGGAACTCTGTGTGTGCTTCATCAAGTAGTCTAGTCTTCCCATACTTGAAATCACTAGTATACACCACGTTATGTAGACCGACACCAATGTGGAGGTGTGCGATAGCTGAACCTAGTATGTGGCCCGCACGATAGAAAGTGAGTCTCACGTCAGGAGCTATATCCGTGACCTCACCATACTTCAGAGTTATTGTGTGTAGTAGTGCTTTATGAACGTCCTGCAAGTCGAAGGGAAGGGGCTTGCCCTCACGCCTCGAGATATCTAGTAAATCCAGCTGAAGCAGAGTCATTAAGTCTCTAGTAGCTTCAGTCGCGTACACAGCCCCCTCATAACCAAACTTGAAGAGTAGCGGTACTAAACCACAATGATCGAGGTGTGCGTGAGTAACTATAACTGCGTCTATATCTTCTAACGGTACGTTAATCGCGTCTAGCCTAGGCATTGACTGCTTAAGTGTTGGTGCGGAGGGGTTGTAGCCGAAGTCTAGCAAGATCTTAGACTCCTGCGTCTCAAGAAGTATTGAGGAACGCCCTACTTCCTGAAAACCTCCTAAAGCAGTTAACCTGATGTATGGGTCTTTAAATAGGGTGTCTCTATGTATCCTCTCACCAACACTCCTGAATATTCTCCTCCTAATATCTGACTGAGATATCAAGTACTTCATCGTAGATTCCAGAATCAAAGACCTTAGTGGGGGTTTCCTAAGTATGCGTGGTCTCCACCCAGTCTTCATGAATATCTTATTGTATAATTGGCGCTTATCTTTGAAGAAGACTGTCGGATTAGTAGTCTTGATTACTACCTCACCCAAAACCTCGTCGAAAGTCACGTCTTCCTTAGTTAAGCCTAGGTCTGGCGGTACTGCGTCAAGTATTTTTTCTAGAGCTTTATCTACGTCCACACGTGAAGACTCATCAACCCTAACAACTACCCTCTTTTTTATGATTTTAGCTATCGACTTAATTAGTTCTTCTTTCTCTAAAACACTCTTCACGTCTTTCAAGTATATGGCTATCTCAGGTCCTTCAAACTCTATCTTAGTTAAACCAGCCTCAGGAGGTATGTTCTTATATATCTCTTCTAGAATCTTCAGTCTGACCTTATCAACTGAAGTCACTCATAACCCCCTACCACAAACTATGAGTACTTATCTCGACGGAACCCTTCCTCACCACAGCAACATCTACGCCCTCACCACTAAACACGTCTCTCCTGGTTGACGCTCTAATAGCTTCTAACGCTAACTTAATAGCTTCATCAACGCTAAGGTCTGGTGAGTACCTACTTTCTATCAAGCCTATAGCTACCGGACTACCGGAACCAGTTACTGCGTAGTTTTCTTCCGTGTAGTCACCAAACCACTGAACAGCGTATAGTCTTGGCTCGGTGTCGTAACCACCTATTATTAGCTGCACCTCGAAGGGGAAGTACTTATACGTGTTGAGTAGAAGTCCTAAATACGAAACTAATGTTCTGACAGGTACTTGAACCCCCTCCTCATACTTGTATCTCCTAGCTAGATACTGGAGTTGTGAAGCAAGTATTTGTGCGTCAGCTACTAACCCAGCTATAGACATCACTATGTGGTCATCTATCTTGATGATCTTCCTCACCCTCTTGTGAGCTATGAAGTATCCCTGACTAGCTCTCTTATCCGCAGCCACCACTACGGAATCCCTCAACCTCAAACCAACTGTTGTCGTTCCGTGTAAAACACTCACACACCATCACCTAAACTCCTTAGTCGTAATCTTTTTAAGTAGATTAGACCTTACCTCATAAAAATATATTTTACAGTAGTAATAAGTTTAACTTTAGGTGTGAGTACTTGAAGAGAGAACCTCATGTTATAGACCTACCTAAGAAAATAATTGTGGGGATGAATGTTCTGTGGCAAATCCCCAAAGTTATTCAGGAGCTCAGACTAGGTAAGAAAGTCTTCATAATTACGGGACCTAACGTCTGGGGCTTGGTAGGGAGTACCGTCGAGGAGATGATGTCCTCAAGTAACGTGACTTATGAGGTGAGTAAGGTTTCTAGACCTACCCTGAGTGAGACTGAAGCACTACATGAAGTCCTGAATAATTTCTTACCTGACTTAATAATAGGTTTGGGTGGTGGGAAACCAATAGATATTGCTAAGTACCTCTCAGCGTCGTCCGGAATCCCGTTCATGAGTGTCCCCACAACATCCTCGCATGACGGGATAGCATCCCCCTTCGCCTCACTCAAGGGCGGGGGCAAGATCACCTCAGTACCTGCTAAGCCCCCAGTAGCCATTATAGCAGACTTAAACATAATAGCGTCAGCACCCCACAGAGTTATTAAGGCTGGTGCTGGCGACCTAATAGCTAAGTTTACTGCTGTCCTGGATTGGAGACTTGCTCACAGACTTAAGGGTGAGTATTACGGGGATTACTCAGCACAACTAGCACTACTCTCAGCAAAACATGTCGTGAATTCTTCCGACCTAATATCTAAGCTGTCTGTAGAGGGGGTGCGTATCATAGTAGAAGGCCTCATAAGCTCCTCAGTAGCTATGTGTATTGCAGGTAGTTCCAGACCAGCGAGCGGTTCCGAACACTTATTCAGTCACGCACTAGACTTCGTAGCTAATTACCCAGCACTTCACGGGGAGCAGGTAGGGGTTGGCACCATACTGATGTCGTACCTCCACGGGTTAGAGTGGCGAAAAATAAAGAAGGTCTTGAGGAGGATAGGCTTACCCACCACCGCCAAAGAATTAGGGGTTAAAGATGTTGACGTAATAAACGCCTTAACGATGGCTCACAAAATAAGAGCAGAGAGGTACACGATCCTGGGTGAGAGTGGTCTAACCTACGAAGCAGCAGAGAAACTAGCAAAAGAAACCGAAGTTATTGACTAACCAAACACCAAGATAAAACAAGTGAGGAATTCAGGAAACACTAAAGAAGTAACCAGTATTTAAGTTGTTTTAGGAATATTCATTACGATGATTGAGTTTGTAGGTAGTGATGAAGTGTTTAGAGTCAAGAGAGAGAAGCTTGTTAAGTCGTTAATAGAGGAGGGTATCCTTAAGAGTGAAGAAGTTATTAAAGCTATGTTATCTGTTCCTAGAGAAGAGTTTGTTCCGTTGAGGTATAGGGAGCTAGCATACCTGGACACCCCTCTCTCAATAGGTTACGGCCAAACAATCAGTGCTCCCCACATGGTCGCTATAATGACTGAAGCTCTCAAAGTTTCTCGAGGTAATAAAGTATTAGAAGTTGGGACGGGAAGCGGTTATCAAGCCGCAATCATTGCTGAGATAGTTAAGCCTGAAGGTCACGTGTGGACTATTGAGATAGTGCCAGAACTAGCCAAGTTTGCGGAAGAAAACCTAAGGAGGACAGGCTACTCAGACTACGTATCCGTCATAATTGGTGATGGGAGTAAAGGGTATGAGGAAGCAGCACCATACGACAGAATAATAGTTACTGCCGCAGCACCTGAAGTACCTAAACCCCTCATATCTCAACTTAAGGAGGGTGGGCGGATAGTAATACCTGTTGGCGATATGTACGTGCAGATTCTTAAAATAATTGAGAAGAAGAGAGGTACACTACACGTGGAGGATTCAGTACCGTGTGTTTTCGTTCCTCTCATAGGTGAGTACGGATTCAAAAAAGACTTCTGGCACAATAGGTGAGGATTATTCTCATGCTTCTTAACCCTCAATAACAAACTAAAAAGTATTATCATAAATTATATGAGGGTGCTGAGTCAAGGATGTCGATAATCACACTGCTTAACCACATGGTTGCTAGGGAAGGGTTTAAGTTTATTCAGGGGCAGCCTTCCGAGGAATGCTTGAGGTGTAGGTTAAGACCTGTTTGCTTAGATAAGCTCAAGCCTAACCACCTGTATGAGGTAACTAAAGTCACTAACATTAGGAATCCTTGTAAGCTTTACGAGTACGTAGTAACTGTGGAGGTTGAGGAAAAACCTATACTGCTAGTAATACCTAAGAGGTTAGCGCTAGAAGGTCTTAAATTCACTCACAAATTGATTGAGTGTAGCGAGGTTAAGTGTCCTTACCGCACCTTCTGCAGTACTGAGTACCTCAAGAATAATGTGCTGATCAAGGTTGTGAGGGTTAGGGAGAAGGTTAATTGCAGGGTTTCTAAAGAAGCTATGGTTTTGGTTGAGGCTATGCTAGCGGATTAACTTAGTGTTTATCTGTACTATATCGTCAGTTATTGTGTTACCTCTAACGAACTTCCTTCTTCTCTCACCCTCGTCTCGTGGGTGGAACCCCGGCGGCTCCGACAACAGTAGAGCTTTCTTTACACCACCTTTTAGGGAGTGAATCATTGGAAAGCCTGAACTATCTGAACCACCAGTTATTAATAACTTCCATTCTGCCGGCAACCCAACAACTGTGGCGGGAACCGTATCACCTATTTTCTTACCGATGAACACGCTAGCCTTATCTCTAGTCACAGCTACCTGGAATGAAGTAGCTCTGAAAATCTCGCCTAAAGTCTCCTCCACCCCAACCTTCTCTGAGAGGAATGCTGAAGGAACCACAGCGGTGCCGGGCGGGACTGAAGAATCATCAACTAGCTTCGCAGTCAAATTAACTCTCTCCTTATTAGCTTTGTTTTTCCATATCCTGAGCGTAGCTATGCCTAAAGGCGAATTAATGAGTTTCTTAGTTTCTGGGTTAACCCTACACACAGTCAGGACTCTGTTGTTTTTGTGTTCGTCACCATAACTCAAATCACTGGAACCTACTACCTTAACTAATAAAGGCTTTGGATTCACAGCTTCCGGGTCCGAAACCACTACCTTAAACTCAGGCATTACCTTACTCACCTACTCGCTGATAATTTCTTAATATGTTAGTAAATAAGCTTTCACTACAGGAACCCGGCTGAGTACTCAAGAAAACATCGATGTTACGTTTTCTGAGTAGCTGCAAGACCTATTATGTATGCTCTCGCGCTAACTCCCCTCTTCAAGTCCTCAATCAAGCTTCTCTTCAGGTCTGCAGCCGACTTACTCGATAGTATCGCTAGGGTGTTTTGACTAACGTACGTGGATCTCCTCACAATAATTCTTTTCTCATCACTTAACTCGAGGCGGGGATCCCCTCTACCAAAAACTAAGTCATACTCACCTAACTCATCAACCAGCAAAACAAGAATTACTGAATTCTCACTTCTTATGATATGTTTTAGTTCCTGGCTTAAGTCTGCTAGTCCTTTATCAGCATTAACCCCTATTATGCAGTCTCCCCTAGAACTTAAGTATGTCTCTCTAGTTATTTCGAAAGTAGTTTTGTGTGTTGCTCTTATGTTGGGGTGACCCCTAAAACTCACTACATCTAATTTCACGATGTATTCGGTGGTTCCTGAAAAACTACTTAGTAGGTTTTGGTTTTTCGTGTATTTACTTAATATACTTCTGGAGCTCTCCACTCTCCCCACACTTCTCTCAAAGTCTTAGAAATCTCGCCTAGCGTTGCTTTATTCTTTACTGCTTCGTAGATGTACGGGAATATGTTTACGTCCTCCTTCTCAGCAGCTTTTCTGAGCTCGTTTAAGGAGTCCCTAACCTTCATAGAGTCTCTCTCCTTTCTTAACTGTTCTAACCTAAGTATGACTCTCTCCCTAACTTTCGGATCTACCCTAAGTATTTTGATTCTCGGAGTCTCTTCCTCCACTAGTGTGTTAACACCTATTATAGGAACATCACCTCTCTCAACTCTTAGCTGCCACTCGTACGCGGCTCTAGCTATTTCTCTCTGAGGGTAGCCGAGCTCAATAGCTCTAATCATTCCTCCCAACCTATCAATCTCGTCTATTATTTTCCACGCTTTCTCCTCTATTTGGTCAGTAAGCCACTCGATGTAGTAAGAACCTCCTAGAGGGTCTACAGTATCAATAACTCCTGACTCGTAGAGTAGTACTTGCTGAACCCTGACGGAGAGTTTGACAGACTCCTCAGTAGGTAGTGAGAGTGCCTCATCATACGAGTTAACGTGTAGTGATTGCGTACCACCCAGAACAGCTGCTAGCGCCTGTAACGTAGTTCTGATCAAGTTAACTAGTGGTTGCTGGGCAGTGAGTAACACGCCGGCTGTCTGCGTGTGGAACCTGAGCATCATTGATCTAGGGTCTTTAGCGTTAAACCTATCCCTCATGATCTTAGCCCACATCCTCCTAGCAGCTCTAAATTTAGCTACCTGCTCAAATATGTTGGTTCTTGCAGCAAAGAAGAAAGACAACTGACCAGCAAACTCATCCACGTTCATCCCTCTCTCAAGAACCCAATTAACGTACTCTATAGCGTCAGCCAGCGTGAACGCTATCTCCATAGCAGGAGTCGCGCCAGCCTCCTCGAAATGATAGCCAGAAATACTGATTGAGTTCCACTTAGGTATGTTCTTAGCCGCGTAAATTATGAGGTCTGTCGCGTACCTCATGGAGGGTTTCGGTGGGTATATGTAGTTGTTTCTAGCTATGTACTCCTTAAGTATGTCGTTCTGGACGGTTCCTCTAAGCATAGACTTGCTAATCCCTCTAGACTCCGCTACAGCAACATACATCGAGAGTATCTCAATAGCTGTAGCGTTTATGGTCATCGAGGTAGAGATCTTATCCATAGGAATCTCGTGAAACACTAAATTCATCTCATTAACTGAAGGCATAGAAACACCAACCTTACCAACCTCATACCAAGCCAACTTGTTGTCTGGATCTAAGCCTAGCTGGGTAGGCAGGTCGAAAGCCATACTGAGTCCTGTCTGACCAATACTTAAGAGATACTTATAGCGGGAGTTCGTGTCCTCAGCTGACCCAAATCCAGCATACTGTCTTATAGTCCACGCACGACCTCTATACATGGTTGGGTAAACTCCTCTGGTGAAGGGGTAGGCTCCAGGAAACCCTAACCTACTTAAGTAGTCCCACCCAACCCCCTCAGTATCTAGTGGGGTGTAGAGATTCTTAATCTCTAGACCTTCCTCAGAAAGGAAGTGAGGTTTCGCTTCCGGGGCTTTCTTGATGGTTGGTTGGAGAACCTCATTAACCCACTCATTAAACTTTTCTCTAAGCTTCTCTAAATCACTCATTCGTGCTTCACCCTCTCAACCAACTCAAGCAAAACGCCACTAGTTGATTTCGGGTGAATAAAGTTTATTTTTCTAGAACCCCCAGAAACCAGCTTCGATTTATCGTAAACTAGTACAGCACCCCTACTCTTAAGGACCTCAACAGACTTATCTACGTCATCAACTCTTAAAGCTATGTGGTGTATCCCCTCACCTCTCTTCTCAATGAACTTACTTATCGCTGATTCTTGAGTAGTTCCTTGCAGTAGCTCGATACGCGTATCACCAACCCTAAACATAGCTACCCTAACATTCTCCTCAGGTACTTCCTCAATACCCTCGAGCTCGAGTCCTAGCACGTCCTTATAGAACTTCACAGCTTCCTCCAGGTTCTTAACCGCAATACCTATGTGGTCCAGCTTCATGAACCTCCCACCTCACACGCTTTCTCAAAAACCTCAGCCACTTTCTTGAGTGGCGTGCCTGGAGTTAGGACCTCGAAGACCCCTATCTTTTTAAGCTCATTAATATCCTCAGGAGGTATTACACCACCCACTATGACCGGCACGTTAATCCCGCGCTCTCTCAACAACTTAATCAAATCATTAACGAGCTCCAGATGAGAACCAGAAAGTATTGAAATACCTATTGCGGTAACATCCTCCTCCACCGCGGCCTCAGCAACGTCTTCAGGTGTTTTATGTACACCTAAATAAACAACCTCAAAACCAGCATCCCTCAAAGCCCTAGCAATAACTTTAGCACCACGATCATGTCCGTCTAAACCAAGCTTAGAAACAAGAACCTTCCTTCTAATACTCCTTACTTGAGCCGTGACTTCAGCCATCGACAAAGACATTTAAACCCCCAAGTAATAAGAAGAATTATTTCCTTAAAAATTAAGCACTGAAAACACTAAACTACTTCTAAAAGATGCTCTGATTCTCTAAGTATTAAGGTATTCTATTAAGGTCCTCACACCAACTAAATCTTATCTATAACTAGAGAATTGTATTTCGTAAGTCATTAAGCCATAATTCGTATACCACCAATAACACCATTTATAACATCAATCGAAAGAACAATGCTGAAGTCAAGACTTATGACTGTAGTCACGATTATGGTATTCTTTTGACTCGTAAGTAGGATGACGTGTTTGTGCGTATTAGAGATCCTTGCTTATCATGTAGCATATAAAGAAGCCTTCAGTGAGGTGTTTGTGTGGGTATAAACGCATAAAATCATTGTGGTGGTCGTAGGACTTATAGCCTTCTGATGCCCACTGGATAGGCCTGTAGAATCTAACATTCTCGGAAACCGTATTAGCTACTTCCTCACCTTCCTCAGGCATTAGAGAACATGTTGAGTAAACTATGGTCTTGCCTAGCTTTAGGGACTTAGAAATTAATTCTTTCTGGATGTTAGAGTAGTACGTCACCTTAGATTCTGTTAGAGTTATTTTGAGGCCTGGGTCCTTAGGTATTGCACCGCTATTGCTGCATGGTGCGTCAAGAAGAACCTTATCAAAAAGACTCCTCACCTGAATATCTCTTGAATCACCAACAACTACTTGAACCCTACTCAAATCAACTCCTAACTTCTCCAGGAGTTGGCGTCCTAGTAAAGACCTCTTGTAACTAATATCGAGAGCTACTACCTTAGCCTTATTGTCTGTTAAACTCATTATTAGGGAGGTCTTCATTCCCGGCGCGAAAGCCATGTCAAGGATGTTGTCCCCTGGTTGCGGGTTTAAGGCTTCCACCACAGCTACGGAAGCTTTATCCTGCAGTATTAATTCGTAGTTTCTCACGGTATTGAGTAGTCTCACTGGTTTAGGACTCTTGATTATCTGGATTAAGTACGGGTAGTTAGAATCAACAACGTAATCAACACCTTCCTGACTTAAAGATCTAAGCACCTTCTCTTCAGAAGCTTTCAGCGTGTTTATTCTAGCCCATAAGACCCTCCTACTAAGAGATAGTAAGAGCTCGTGCACCTCCTCACCAACAAGTTTAGAGAGTTTCTCGTAGAACCAGTGACTAACGCTGTATCTGCACCACTCAGGGAGGTTCTCATCACGTATGTTTCCCTCAATCCACGCCCTAACGTAGCTACTGTAGCTTTTCCCAGCACCTAAGAAACACCTCACCTTCACGTAATCAGAAATAAAATCTCTCGCCATAACGTATAGAGACTCCCTCTCAGCCAAGCTTAATTTGCAGAGATTCTTGCATGCTCTCTTGAACGCGACGTCAATAGAAACTCTGTAGTTAATGACGTTATATAGTGTTCTTGAGAGAACCTTAACTACTAAACGCTTGTTGAGGTTTCGCCAGTCACCATATCTCGTTGCCGGTATCTCAACCACCCTACAAAACAATACTACAGAAGACTATTGTTGATTAACCTTACTCACAAGTACGTGCTCAGAGTCCTTAAAAATTATTCAGTTCGTCGCGAGATCCTCATCCCTCAGTCTGGAGCGGCTACATCATCAATTGAATATTACGTTACGACCTTATTAACTTAACTCAGTAGCTCAACTACTTCATATGGTTTCAGCGTATTTCTTGGCTTTCTTGTAGGTTCCTGTGATTCTCTCCGGACATACTTGATTAAGTAGGTTCTTCCTCTCCAGGTATGCTAGAGCTAGCAGCACGCCCCACCTATAATGACTCCTAACCCTGATTACTGCTTTCGATGTTTTCTCACTGAAGTACAGGATTTTGGGGGAGGCTTCCGAGTAATTCTTCTTGCCGTAAAGTTCTATGAAAGCTTCGTTGAGTTGTTTCTGTAGCTCGTTAAGGCTTGTGTTCCCCTGAGTAACTAGTCTCACTACTAAATATCTGTTATTATGCTT
This sequence comes from Candidatus Zestomicrobium tamdykulense, assembly GCA_039889305.1. GTDB lineage: Archaea > Thermoproteota > Thermoprotei_A > Sulfolobales > NBVN01 > Zestomicrobium > Zestomicrobium tamdykulense. The sequence continues at coordinate 20,727 of JAVVFV010000014.1, forward strand.
CCTGCGTTTCTCGATACTCTTAATGACTTGCTTCAAGACTCTCGAGTTTATGCTTATTAGCGCTTGCTTAATCCTACGCCTAAGAAGCACTAACTGGTGTAGGGTAGCTATAGCGAGAACTAAAGCTACTGAAGCGATTAAGAAGAAAACTACTTCAAGTAACTCCATCAAAACCAGCCTCCCTAAGTATTGATGCTGGGTTTGTGGTAAGTGCTGATAAAGCTTTAGCTTCAGAAAGACCTAACTCTAGCAGGAGTGCGTAGTAAGTGATTGGGTGGTGAACCTCACTCAAGTTGCGTGCTCCACTACCTAAAGCTACTGTGATTCGGCCTCTCTCGTAGAAACTCAGGAGTATTTGAAGTCCTGAGATTTCTTTCCCTGAGAGTATGAGGTCTATTATCTCTGACGCGTTAAGTATTACAGGCTTCCTCACATTAACTAACTTAACGAAACTCTTCCTAAACCTACTATCAGTTAATAACTTACCCCCAACCTCCACAGCATTCAGAACTTTTAAAACCTGATTACTCAGCTTCAGTTCTTCAGGTGTTTTTGCCACGAATACCTTGAGAGACTTGCTCTTCACTACCTGAAGACTACTCCCAGAATCTACGAGTATGCTGGGAATCAACCTAACGTTACTTAGTGTTTCAGTACTAGGCAGGTCTCGCAAGACTATAGTTGAGTACGCGTAAGCACGTGCTTTCTCAACTAACTGATTAAGCATTGTGTGAGGTATCTTACTGCTGGTATCTACGTACTTGAGCCGCACTCCTCAAACACCTCCTTCAAGTAGTTGTGCAGGTCTCTCAAGCTCTTAACCCCAACCACAGTAGCTGTGACCTTAATCACGTCATCCCCGTCCATCAGCATGACCTTCCCTGAGAAAGCGTCTTGCTTACTAAGTCTCAAGTAAATTATGGAGTTTTTTGAGCCGACACGCCTCCCCAACGTAGCGGTGAAGAGAGACCTATCCGTAATGCTTAGTGAACACAAGATATGCCTGAATACGCTGTCCTCATCTTCTCTACTCTTCAACCTCACCGTGATTAGCGTTATTGGGTTCCCGTAATGTCCGTGAACAACCTGCTCTTCCATCAACACATTCTCTCTTAATTGTTGAGGCAACACATTCAGTACTGCTTGCTTAACCCTACTTAAGTCTTCAGTACTGTGCGCGAAAACACTCAAAACTAGATTACTTACTGTGTAATGCTTACTCATGATTACTTCTCAAGACCTAATTCCTTAGCTTTGTCTTGAGGTAGTATTAATCTAGCACCTCTTGAAGCTTCGTGTCTCTTCCTCAACTTCCTCTCCTTCGCTTTCTTCTTCCACTTCCAGTGATGAGTTCCTCTAACACCTCTATTCCCTAAAAGACCTCTCATTCTCCTTCCTGCCATAGTCTTTCCTCTAAACACCCTACCTTTCTGTGATGGTGATGTTATCCAGTTTATGTCGGGATCCGAAATTATTGCTGGGTGGTTAGGATCTACGAGTATGACCTCAAAATACTCGTAAATACCGTCATCACCAATCCAGTAAGAACCAAGAACTTCTAGGTTACGGAACTTCCTAGCAGCTTTCTCCTCAGCAATTAGTTGTTGTGGTTTCTCTGGTGCGTAACCGTAAACACCCATCCTCTTAGGTCTACGTCCAGAATTAGGTCTGGGTTTGCTTAAACCCCCCTTCTTAACCCTGACCCTAGCAACAACAAAACCTTGCTTAGCTTCATAACCTATAGCTCTAGCTCTATCAAGTCTCGTAGGCTTATCAACTCTAACCACCGTAGGAGCTCTCCTCCACTCTATGTAGCGCTCTTTCATCAACTCCTTCATAACTCCGGAGTCAAGATTCTTCCACGCCTCAGCAATATAGTCGTACACAGACTTCACCATCCTACTCCCACTCCTCCAAATAGATGTTACAAGGGTTTAAAAGACATTAACCAGTATCCTACTTTAATTAAGTATCCAGAAAGCTTCATTCCGTAAATCAAGAATCTCTCAGAATTAATCTTCAAATCCTCACCAACAAACTCAGCAAGCTTCACATCTTTTTTCATAATCTTACTTCAATCAAGAAATTTTTATTTCCTAAAATACCAGGTGTTCTTACTACTTTGTAAACCTACCTAATACTGAAAAACAATATTTAAACTCTGAGAATAATTAGATCCTAAGAAGCAAACACCTCATTAAAGCGTGCGATTAAATGTCCGGGTATGGTGAGGGTCTTAGCAAATGAAGAGAAACTCAAAATAAGGCTCTTAGGGTAGACATAGAGTTCGGGCATGCTATTGCAGAAGCACTAGATATCCTAGAGCTTCTAAAGAAACTCGACACTATAGAGAAGAATATCGAAAAATAACTAGTATTATTGAGGGACATAACGAAAGACTAGAAGAACATAGTAAGAGGATCAAGGAGCCCGCGAAAACAGTACAGGAATACAGTAGGATACTGGAAGAACATAGTAGGTGCATTAAAGAACTTATGAGCTGAAGGAACTTACTAGCATTGTTATTAGACTAGTAGAAAGAGTCTCTACTCTAGAAAATTACTGACGCTTTAGCGGGAGCTTTAATTACTAGGTATGTGTATGGGGGGCACACGTTGAAGAGAGTTAGGAGTGCTAGATTTGATGAAGTCAATATAGACTTGCTAATTGAGAGTGATAAGAGCGTCTATGTCGTAGAAGTTAAGGTGAAGCCCAGGCACGTAGGTCGCGTGTTAAGTAAAAACTTTTTAGCTAATTAAGGTAGACCTGTACAGCCCCGCCTTGAGGACGGTATAATCATCAGAGGCAGGGACAGGACGCTACTCGTAGTGTCTCGTAATAATACCTACAAGACAGTCAATGTAGTGCTCGCTAATGGAGCCTCCAATGAAACCGTGAATAATGATTAAGTCTTGAGAAGGAAGCCAGTGCCTAACCTCATAATAAGATCCTAAATAGCCAAGACACCTAAGAGGATGAGTATTAGCAACCACGTAGGTATTCTTCTAAGAAGGGTTTAGCGTTGGTAGGTAGTAGAGGTAATTCTTCGTTGTTTTCTGTTCCTACTTGTAAGTTATTTAGTTTGGTGGTGTGTTGTTTTTATTTGGCTGAAACAACCTTAACTATGTCGTTGTTTTGTAGTTCGTACGCACCACCAACTCTCTTGTTTTCTTTAGCTAGTATAGCGTGGAGGAATCCCTTACCTAGATCTGTGTGGATTAGGTATGCGAGTTCGTGTGCTGTAGTTCCTTTCCTAACTAGGTATGCGTCAGGGAGGACGTTACCACTGCTGTCAGTAAATTTGTGTGGGTCTTCGACAGGGTAAACCACGATGTAGTTCAAAACATTGAAAACAGCTGTATTTAGTGCTTGCTGAACACCTGTTCCTCCAAACTTCTTCATGAATTCTCTTATTTTTTCTAAGGCAGTTTTTTGTTTTGGGTTAAGTTTACTCACATCAATTATGGTGAAGTCTTGATCTCCTGGAAGATACTTGATTAGTCCTGCTTTAGAAGCTTTTCTCAGAGCTAACTCATAGGCAGAGCTAGTAGGTATGAATATCCTGTTCTTCAAAGTCTTAAGTATGTTGTTGATGTTGTCGAGAGCTTCAGGTATGTCGGCTTTATTACCTACTATAATCGTTGGTTTAGCAATCTCACGTAGTTTAATCACGAAATTCCTTAATTCTTCATCACGCCAAGAACTAGGCTTAGTTAACTCAAGACCACTTAGCTTCAGAGCAGCAACCACGTGTTCACGCCTTATCGAGAGACCTGAAACCCTCTTAGTTAGGGCGTCTATTACCTGATCCCAAGAAAGGTTATCAAGACCTCTAGCAAACTTAACCCAATCCCTACTCAGTATCCCGTAAAACCACTCATTAATCTCGCTCTCAATACTCAGAATCTCCTCCACCGGGTCATAAGTACCGGGAGGTACTGGCCTCCCTTCCTCATTCGTAGACCCGGAAACATCTACTACGTGAATAAGTACATCAGCTTGTCTTAAGTCATCCATGAACTTATTCCCTAAACCCCTACCTGTGTGTGAGCCTCTTATTAGGCCCGCAACATCCATTAACTTCACCGGTATCATCCTAAACCCATCTAAACACACGGAGTTCTTCGGATCACATCTACTTAGTCCTAACTCGGTGTGGACGCACTTAGTCCTCACGTAAGCAATACCTACGTTAGGTTCTATAGTTACGAAAGGTCTGTTCTCTATCTTGACATCAATTAAGGTAGCTGCTGAGAAGAACGTTGACTTACCGACGTTAGTCTTACCCACAACTCCTATGAGGGGCGGGGTAGGAGGCAGTTAAAACACCTCACCACTATTAAATACTTAAAACACCTAATATGTGGGACTAACTAACCAACCCACAAATCCTTATCTACTCTGCACTCATCCCTCAACACTCTAATATCTTCCTCACTCACGTAGATGCTGCATGGCGGCACATCACGAGTTACTATGGCTCCAGGATAAATCCAGGAGTAAGCACCTACCTTCATTCCAGGCATAATAGATACGTCCACGCCAGTCTTCACGTAATCACCGAAAACAGCTCCGAACTTAACCCTATTAGTTGATTCCTTCACCCCCTTAACCACATAATTTACTGACTTCTCATCAAATCTTAGGTTAGCAGTTATTGTGCCAGCACCTAAGTTACAACCTTCACCAATTATTGAGTCACCTAAGTATGTGAGGTGTGATGCGTGGGTCTTACTCATAATAATGCTTTCTTTTACTTCAACACTAAATCCTATCTTAGCTTCCTCAAGAATTACTGTGTAGGGTCTTATGTAAGAATTAGGACCTACTACCGCGTCACGCCCTATGTAGGCAGGACCTACTAAGTAGGTTCCGGAAAGAATCTCAGCACCCTCATCTATGTAGACAGCATTCTTTATTACTACACCAGACTCAACCCTACCCTTAATTACTGGTTCTCTCCAAGAAGACATTAAGTCTTTATTTAATTCAAGTAGGTTCCACGGTCTTCCTAAGTCTTTCCAGTAATCTAGCTTGATTACACGCACACTCTCCTCCCTACTAAGCTTAACGATAGCGTCTGTTAACTCGTACTCACCTCTAGGACTTGGCTGCAGCTCATCAAGATACTTCCTCACCTTACTGCTTAGTAGGTAGATTCCTGCGTTGATTAGGTTAGAGTACGCTACCTCAGGCTTCTCGATAATGTCCCTCAAAACAAGATCCTCATTAACTATTAAGACGCCATACCTCCTAGGATCACTAACCTCGTAAGCTCCTACGAGATTCTTACCTGCTTTAACTAGCTTCACTAAATCATTATACCCTACGTAAATATCCCCGTAAACAACAAGGAAGTAATCAGAACTAATTTCTTCAAGACCCTTCCTAACAGCATCTCCCGTACCGAGAGGCTTCCCCTGATCAACAACTCTCACATCACAGGAAAACTTCTCAGCCAGTATTCGTGCTCTCTCCACTACCTGATCTCTTAAGTAACTAACCACAACAACTATTCTGTTAATCCCGGCCTTAACAAGATTCTCTACGTGGTGATCCAGCAACGCCTTATTGATTACGGGAATCATTACTTTATTCTTTGTGTGTGTTAATGGTTCTAAGCCCTTCCCATAACCAGCAGCTAGGAGTAAAGCCTCCATAACAGACCCACTAACAAGATAGCAGAACTCAATATTTAAAGCTTCAGCACCTACCTAAGCTCGTGAAAACCTTAGCAAGAACTTAATTAGTAGTCGTGATGTCTAGAAATACTTAAGAGCTGGGTTGCTGGCTTACGTAGCTACTTGCTGGGGGGGCGGCTGCCTCCTCCAATTTCTCAGGTGTTGTAGTGTAGAGTAGTTTCGACTTATATATCTCGACTTTTCTGATTGGGTATATCTTCTTGCAAGCTTCGAAAATCTCTGCCACCAGAGTCCCGAAAACCATGCTCTTCACGAGTTCTGCGAGACTTAATTGTGAAGCTCTCTCACTTAATACCCTCATCATTTCTTTCCTAATCGCGTGTTTCTGGCTAGTCTTACACCTGTATGTGGTTAGGGAGATAGCCGTGATTCTCAAGACATAACCATCACTAGTGGTTACGTCACATACGGCTGCTACCTTACTAGACTTCCTCCTTATTAAAGACCTCATGTAATCCCTAGCTAGTTCATGCCCCTTAAACCACGTACGCGCAACATCCTCATCAACATCAACTATCTGAAACTTAAGCATTATGTGGTGCTTACTGAAGTCTCCAGTGAGGTCAAAAAGAGAAACCTCGAAAGTCCTCCCTAAAACCTTGGAGGTGTCGTCAGCTGGAGTCGTAGCTATCTCAACACTACCGAAAAACTCCGGCGCCAAGACCCTAAACCACTTCTTCAACTTCCACTTATCTTTTACTGGTGGTGCTCTCGACATCTTCGTGACCTATACCTATTCTAAGTTAAGGCTTATAAAACTTACTAGGTGTTAGGGATTCCTTCGTGGGTAGTTTGTATCAAGTAATGATTTCTAGTAATATTTTATAGAGTCTAAGTATTTCCTCAGAAGCTGAAGTAGCTGTCCTGACAGCTTCGGGGGTTGTAGGACCTTCATAAGTTATTGAAAATACTGCCTCACCACCCCTAACCTCATGAGTTATGGTGAAGTTTTTTGGTGGGTATGCATCATCAGGTAGTGTTGCTTTGTGGAAAGCTTCAAGAAGTCTTGAGTCATTACTCCTCAAGCGAATCCTAATAACCATCCTCAAGAGTAGCACCCTACACTGGTGCCCCACTCAAGATTACGTAACCACCGTGAGTAGGGTTTTTCGTGGTGAGTGTTCTTCTGTCTTTCTGGGTGAGTGAAGCCATACTCACGTAGTATTTCTTGTCGTACTCAATAATTACTTGGGTTTTGGTAGGATCCAGTATGTTGAGACCCCACAACACCTTACTCACGACTGTCGTGGATAGGTTGCTTGGATCACCACTAATGACTAGGTTCTTAGTTTTGGTGGTGTTTGTTTTCTCGCTAATCAGCTTATCTACGTGTTCCTTCATGTTCTTAATGCTTCTCACGTAGTGTAGGTAGTAATTCCTCATGTAGTTCGTGTTTATGGTGGACGCTACGAATCCCTCAAAACCTCTGACGTCTAGCAACCACGTGATGAAGTATGCTAGGGTTGTTAAGTCTTTCACGAACCACGCATGCTTAATCACGTAAGTTTTTAATTTCATCTTGTCTTGAGGTACCTTATATAGGTCGGGAAGAAGCTTCAGCGTATCACTTAAGTTCTCCCTAACCATGCTTGATGGTACGTAAAGATCCACCCCCATAGCTATTGTTTGGGTTGGTGTAGTGAAGTACGGCGTTATTGGTGCTTCAGCAACTTCTAGAAGACCATCATTAACTAGGGTACTCAGAAAGTTCTTATCCTCCGTACTCATTTTCAGTTCCTTAATCCTCGGTACGTACTTAGCGTACGTTGCTGAAGCAGCTAAATACTTCAACTCCCTACTAACTGGCGTGAATTCCTCCAGTAGATTAATGAGTTCTGAGAGTAATGAGGAGTACCTGATTATCGTTTTATTTTTTACTCGCGATACTTGAGTTTCGCTCGATGACTGAAAAACAACACACGCATCACATTCCGTGGGAGGTATGTTAACACCTAAAACCCTAACACCTAACTCCGTAGTTGATGGTACGTAGTCTGGCAGTATCTCGACATCAACATCCATAGATCTGAGAACTTTAAACAATAAACCACCTGCCGTGAGTGACTCTGCATCGAAGCAAACTACTATCCTGACTAAAGCCTTAGTCTTCTTAACGTTATCTAGGAATTCGTGAAAAGCATCAACGTCTGAGATACTCTCCTGAACCAAAAATACACCCAACTAATTTCCGATAACTCCTTAATTAAGATTAAGGGTACGGACTACTTACTCTCTGTGTACGGGATTAGTGGTCTCTGAGTAAGTATTTTGGCTTCCTCAGGATCGTATTTCCAGTCTGGCGGTAGCTTACCAACCCTCTTGTAGTACTTGATTAGTCTATGTATTTTTGATTCAACACTTATGAGTCCCCTTAATGAGTGCTTGTCTTTAGGATACTCACTTAAGTGTCTCCTCAGGTTAACTGCTTTCCTTATTAGGTTGTAGAGGTCTTCAGGTATTACTGGGTTTAAGCTGTACTTCTCCAGAACCTCAGTAATTTTAGCGTTCAGGACTGCTTTCGTTAGGGGGACTCCGTACTGATCCCTCAAAATCACTCCAATCATTGATGGTGGGTAGCCTTTCTTAGCTAACTCAATAATTATTGATTCTACCTCTTCTGGAGTGTATTGGAGCCACTTAGGAGTTACTAGTGTTGGGGGTCTTGTTGAGTGTGACTTACCCTTCTCTTTCTTCTTCCTCATTCCAGCACCTACTAAATCTCACGTGCTCGGGATTTATAAGCAGTTCTTAGCCAATCAACCATGGCTCTGAACGCTTTACCTCTATGTGATAAGGAATTCTTTGTTTCTATATCCATTTCAGCGAATGTTTTCTCGTGGCCTTCAGGAATGAATATAGGGTCGAAACCAAAGCCTCCTGAACCTCTAGCCTCAAGAGATATCGTGCCACTCACTAAACCCCTAAAAACCCTAAAGCCTTGGTTAGGTTGGTGCAGAACTATGACTGACTCAAAGTAAGCACTCCTCTCACTAAAGCCTAATAAGAGTTTCAGTACCCCGCCCACACCTATTGTTCTGTATACGTAGCTACTGAAGGGTCCTGGGAACCCGTTTAGGGGTTTTATGTAGAGTCCTGCGTCCTCAACAAAGAATAACTCATTCCTTAAGTGGAGTGATGCTTGAGCAGCACTATAGAGAGCTATCTGTGTTAGGTCGTCAGACTGTATCTCAACCTTATCTATACTTACCGGAATAACATCAACGCATTCCCTAACACCTAACTCCCTGAACTCCCTAATCTTGCCTTCATTCCTCGAAACGAGGAGGATCTTAAGTTCCTCTACGCACCCTCCTCTCCTCAACATACCTACCCCGCATCCTAATCTCCCTAACCTTTAATAGTAGGGAATCCATGAACTCCCTACCCAGAACCCTCGCGTACCCCCTAACGAAATTCCTCAGTAGTGCTTCCTTAAGACCGTAGTGAGTACTCTCAACAGACCTTATGAATAGGTGAAGATCAGTAGCTAGATCTTCTAACCTCCTAGAATACCTAGCTAAACCAAAATCAATTAAGTAAACATCACTACCCCTAACCACGACGTTAGATGTCGTTATGTCTCCGTGAACAATCCCGGCTTCATGAATCCTCGCAACCAACTCACCTAAGTTCTCGAGGTGTTTGAGTGCTTCGTCAGGACCCACACGTATTAAGTCCCTCAGCAAAACCCCCTCAACAAACTCCATAACTATTAAGCCAACACCAACGTCTACGTAGTAGATTGCCGGGACGTTAAGTCCTCTTAACCTCAACTCAGCCATAATCTTTGCTTCAACCTCACTCCTCCCTCTAATGAGGACTGAATCTAATTCCTTATCTCTGTAGGACTTCCTAACCCTAACCTTATATATTGCTGGGAGACCCTCGAAACAAGCCTTAATTAAGACTGCTTCAGCACCTAAAGCAACTACTTCAGGGGAGCCAGGGCACGTCAACCTGGTCAAGCTTCCACCTCTGCTTAACGAATGCTTCCTCAGGCTTAACCCGAATACCGTGCTTCAGTAGGAGTATTCCTGTCCACGCTATCATCACCCCATTATCTACTGCGTACTGCGGTGGTACGACACCTAACTTAACACCTCTCAAACTACTCATGATCTCGAACTTCCTCCTCAAGACTGGACTGGAAGCAACGCCACCAACAACCAATACTTCCTTACTACCTGTGTGTGCGAGTGCTCTCTCACTAACTTCTATGATGGCTGAGTAAGCGATTTCCCGAGCACTATAACATATGTCGTTAAGACTTACTTCAGAGTTTTTGAGTAGTTTTAGAGCTGCTGTGAGGAGTCCTGAGAAAGACACGTCCTGACCCTTAACAACGTAAGGGAGCTCTACAAACCTCCCCCCTCCCTCAGCACACCGGTCTATCTGATGTAGTCCTGAAACCACATACGGTGGCGCGATCCCTGCCTCACGAGCTAGGGTGTCTAGGAAGTTACCTAGAGAAATATCTAGAGTCTCACCAAATATCCTGTACCTACCTTCAGAGAATGAAGCAATTAATGTGTTACCACCAGATAAGTAAACCACTAGTGGGTTCCTGAAAGAAAATAACAACCTACCTATCTCGATATGCGCTAGCGCGTGATTCACTGGTGCTAGTGGTTTGTTGTAGTATGAAGCGATAGCTCTAGCTAGTGTTGCTCCAACCCTTAAGCAAGGACCCATCCCCGGACCCAGAGCTACTGCGACCCCGTCTAAGTCGTTAATCCTTACTCTAGCCTCACTAAGAGCTCTCTTCAGTGCTTCGGAAGCGTTACTTAAGAAGTAGTGTGAAGCTTCCTTAGGGTGTATCCCGCCGGTCTTAGGCTTATAAACAAACCTTACGTCAGCCAGGATGTGTGGGGGTTCGTCCCTAACTATCCCGACCCCGAGAGTGTGTGCGGATGACTCAATACCTAATATAATCATTTTCTTGTTTTCCCGCTACTACTGCTTCACGTACTCTACGTGGTGGCAATAACCACAATACCATCTAGGGACTGGGTTTTTGTAGTAACCCATCACCCTACCGCATTTAGGGCATAACTTATTCTTGAGCTTGATCTTACCTGCCTTCAAGTCTATCTCGTATAGTTTGTGTCTCTCAGCCAAGCCTACCCCCTCTTAATCAGGTGTTCAGGCTCGAAAAACTGTAGTCTTTTTTGGTCTTCATATATGTTTGCTCTGAAGACTGATCTATGGGTTCCGTACTCACTCCTAATATACCTAACAACAACGAGTTCCGGGTTCCTACCGTAAAGCTTAGCTATTGCTTCTTTTAAGGAACCCCTATTCGGTGTC
>JAVVFV010000038.1:0-2776 GCA_039889305.1 Candidatus Zestomicrobium tamdykulense
TTCTATTTCTTCGTCTGAGAAGCGGGTTGCGTATTCGTGTGGTCTTTTTATTTTTTTGGGTTTACTCATTGATTCTCGACCTCGTCTAGTAGTGTTCGGGGGATGGGGGGGAGTATGGTGTTGCTTATTGTGTTTTGTGTTTTTGGTTTTTTGTTGTTGTTCTTTATGATGAGGACGATTACGGCGTCTTTGTAGTCTTCGATGCTCATCTTCACTACTTTGTGTCCGGCTTGCGCTATCTTGTTTAGTATTTCTTCTTCGTTCGTGAGGTGGAGTGTGGAGTTGTATATGTCGTAGATGAAGTTTGCTTTCGTGCCTGCTAGTCTTGTTAGTTCCTCTGCTAGTGAGCGTAGGTTGTGTTTAGGGAACAGTATTGTTGCGTTCTTGTTTGTGCGTACGTATACTACGTGATTATTGTTGTTAATGTCTTTTATTACTCCGGCAAGCTGCTCGATGCGTGCAGGGCCGTCAATGCTGAACGGTAACTCGATGCTTATTACTTGTGTTGGTTTTTTCTCTTCTGGTTTTTCTTTTGGGGTTTGGGTTTCCAGTTTGGGTCACCCCATCTTTACTTTTGTTTGGGGGTTAATAAACTTTTCGTTTTTTCTTACGCAGGAATCCACGCAGACCGAAAAGCTTAAATACCCCTACCCACGCGTGTTCCCACGCAGGAACTAAAGAGAAAGGTTTATTAACCCCTGAATCGTTTTTTTCTTGAGGTGACCACTAAATGACTCAGTCATGGGTTGTGGATCTTAAGGAAAGTGTTGAGCAGAGCATTAATGGGGTTGCTGAGAAGGAAATATCGAGGTTTGTTGGGAGGTGGGGTGTGGAGTTGAGTGAGGTGGATTCTAGTTTGAAGTGGCCGTTTGTTAGGTTGCATGCTGTTTCGAGGTTGGAGGTGCGGGCGCATGATGATGCGGAACCATTGACTGTCAGTATTCATATCTATAATTATCTGCCTGAGACCGGGTTAGTGATAAAGTATGATCCTGACTTAGTTAGTGATGTTGTGCGGTTCGTTGTTGAGAGGTTTCAGGAAAGCATGGGTTGTGATAAGGTTGTGATCTCGGTTGAGGACGATGATGATGTTACGGGTTACTTACCGATACTTAGGTGTGGGGACGATTACGTAAAGATAATTTAGGGTGTGAGGGAAACAGAAAGTTCAGGTCTTGTTTTTGTTGTTGTGGTTTTTGTTTTTTCGCGGGAAGTCGTATATTCCTTATTAATATATTAATATAATATATTAATATAAATAAGGAAAACACGCGAGGAAAAGCTTAAAAACCTTCTTGCGGAGTTGTTGTTTGGGGAGGGAAGAAGGCACTACATTGTTTCTTGGTGGGTCACCTCCCTTCTTCCCTCCCCGTGATGTTAGGGCCCTAAGATCTTGTGTGGGAGGTTTTGTGTGGGTGTTGGTGTGTGACGGTGGTTGACGTAGCATCACGTTTTTAAATGTTGTTGTGGTTGTTTCTTTTGGTGGTGTTTGGTGGGTTGGGATAAGGAGGTTGATTACGAGTATATGTTTTCTTTGCTTTCGAGGAATATCAGGAATGTTAAGAGGAAATTAATTAAGCGTTGTTATGATAGTGTTTTGCTTGTTCAGCTCAGGAATGGTGCGAGGATTAGTGAGGCGGTTGCTGCTTATCTTCAGTTCTTGAGTAATAGGGGTAGGAGGCAGGAAGTGTTTGTTGCTAAGCATAGGGACGGGACTAGGAGGTTGATTGTGGTTCCTGAGGAGGTTCTTGCTTGTCATGAGTTCGCGAGTATCCCGGTTGATAAGCTTATTCATAGGATTAAGAATTACAGTATTCGTGAGTACGGCATCAATACTCATTCACTGCGTTACGCGTTCGTTACGTTCTTGATTGAGAAGGGGGTTAATCCCGTGCTTGTTGCGAAAATCACGCAGCACAAGAACATTAGGCATCTCTTGACGTACACGCAGCAGAAAGCAGCTGATCAATTACTTGAGTCTCTCGATGACTTCATGTAGGGTTCTTAGAGGATTACGTATTTGGCTGTTTTCGTTGTTTTTGTGTAGAGCTTGCTTAGTGGTGGCCGGATGATGTAGTGTTTCCCTAGGATGTTGAGTAGGGCGAAATGACTGGCTGGGTTGTCGGTGTAGAGTGCGTAGAAGTCCCACAGTGCTGTTAAGTCGAATAAGTGTTTGAATTGTTTTATCTCGCTCGTGCTTGTTAGGGATGTGAGTGCACGTACGTGGGACATGCGTAGAATGGGTAGCACGGACGTCAGGTAGTGAGAAATAACAATTATTGCTGCTTTCCCTAACGAATGCCTTACTAGCATCAACTCACGCAGGAATTGATCAACGGTACGGCTATGCTTACTTGCGAGGAAAGTGAAGTCTTCCAGAACCAGTATTGCGCTTCTCTGCGTTAACGACGTTAATGCGTCGATATCGTTGATGTCGCTGATCTTAATGTATATGGCGAGATCGTAGTACTCACGGATGAGATCAACGAGCACGCATGACAGGTTGGTTTTGCCTGACCCGGAAATCCCGTTGACGTTTATGATAAACACCGGGAGTTTCGAAGCCAGAAACTTAATCCTGTTCTCCCACGCCTTCATCTTGATAACCGAAATCAATGGATGTTCGTTTCCTCGTGAAGAACTGGAAGATTGATTGTGCTTTCGTTCCGCCGACACGTAGGATTTCCTTCCGTCCCTGCCTTCGTAGTGAGACTTTGTAACGTATGTAAGCATTAATTATGTCTTCTATGATGGATGCCTTATAGCCTTTATTGAG